>JAUCGF010000072.1:0-127270 GCA_030378005.1 Desulfococcaceae bacterium HSG9
GCACAGTAATTTTATTAATGTAGATAATAAAGGAACATCTCATGAAGATGTCTTTGCAAACAAATTTCCAACTTTTGAGAACCCAGGTTTACGACCATCTTCGCAGGGAACTCAAAAAACAGAATTTGAAACCGGGCATGCTTGTTACTATCAACCAATTGTCCCAGCAATTGGGGATTAACCGGACACCTCTGCGGGATGCTCTTTTACAGCTTCAGGTTGAAAGATTTGTGACTTTTCTTCCCCAGAGAGGGATTCAGATCAACGAATTATCCCAAAAAGATTTGGAAGATATTTATGAGGTTTTGGGGGCGCTGGATTCAAGAGCGCTTCTTTCCGTATTCAAAAAAATCACTAAGGATCATATCGCTCGGATGAAGCGGATCAATGAGGATATGTACAAAGCTGATACAACCGATGAATATAACCGTTATTTTGAATTAAACACCGATTTCCACAATGTTTATCTGATGCTTTCCGACAACCGCCTTCTGCTTGACCAACTCAGTATTTTGCGTCAGCGGTTGTTTGATTTCGGAGCAAAAGGCGAATGGATGGAAAAAGTGTGTAAACTCAATTACAGAGAGCATTTCAGATTGATCGATCTGATTGAACAGGGCAATGCAAAGGCGGTTGCTGATTTTATCAGAGATACCCATTGCTGCATTAATTGGAAATAATTCGTCAGTTTTAAGTTACAAGTTTTAAGTTGTTCCGTAACATATTGAATTAATAGAAACTTGCAAAACCAATGTTATAATTTTTAGAAAAAGCCGAAAGGAGGATGATTTTTTGGAAGAAAAGAGGAAATTTAGTATTTTTCGTTAATTTTTAACAACCTGATTGATATGGAGGTAAAAAATGAGTCATCGTTTATTTAAAATCGTTTTAATGGCACTAATGGTACTTTTACTGGCTGCGAATTCCTGGGCGGCAGAAAAAAATATGGTGTTTGCATCACCTTATGGAATTACAACCCTTGACCCCAGTGTTTCTTATTCCACGGAGCTGGGTTACATGGCAAATATGTATGAAACCTTGATCAAAGTGAATCCTCCTGGCAGCAAGGAATTGTTCAGTTATGTGCTTGCCACCGGCTACACAGCATCTAAAGATGGTCTGGAATATACGTTTACTCTTAGAAAAGGGGTGAAATTCCATGATGGCACAGCTTTCACAGCCCAGGCTGTAAAGTTTTCCATTGAAAGAACTAAGAAAATCGGCAAAGGCGCCGCATTTATTTGGGCTGATCTGAAAGAGATCAAGGTTATTGATGATTATACGGTAACGTTCGTGCTGAAAACTCCTGTGCCGCTGCCTCAAATTGCGGCATCGGCTTATGCATCCTATATCATGAGTCCGAAAGTCGGCGACAAAGATGCGGCATGGTTTGGTAAAGGAAACGATGCGGGATCAGGCCCTTATACGCTTAAAAATTATAAAGACGGTGAATCCTGGATGCTGGCCAAGTTTGATGATTACTGGGGCGGTTGGGATGGTAAACATGTTGAAAACATCCTGGTTAAATATACCAAGGAATCTCTGACCCAACTCCAGATGCTTCAGGCTAATCAGGCAATGCTTGTCGGCAGGATTCCTGTGGACAGTATCAAGTCTGTAAAAAATGGAAAAACAACTCAGATTGTATATGGAGCGAGTTACCAAAATTATATGGCATTTTTCAACACAACACGTCCTCCTCTCGATAATGTCAAGGTTAGAAAAGCTCTTGTCCATGCCATACCATACAAAGACATTATAAACGTTGCCTTCAATGGTTTAGGCGCCCAATCCCGCGGCCCTGTGCCTCAGGGACAGTTCGGCGGTACAAAAGATGTCATACAATACAACTATGATCTGGAACTTGCCAAAAAACTTCTGGCCGAAGCTGGCCACAAAGGCGGCGGATTTAAACTGACCTTAACCTATGCTGCTGAAAATGTGGCGGAATCAAGATTAGCCCCTCTGATTCAGAGTGAATTTAAAAAAATAGGGGTTGAGGTTGAGATTAAAGCATTGGCTTGGACCGCTCAATGGACAAAGGCAAAGGAAGACCCCAAAACAGCTCAGGATATTTTTCTGCTTCTCTGGTGGCCTACTTATAGCGACCCTTATGAGACGCTTTATTCATTACTCCATGATGAAGGCGAAAAACCGGCCTGGAATTTGGCATATTACAAAAATGCAGCGTATGACAAAATGATCCGCCAAGCTTATGAAACCACAGGTTCTGATTCTGAGAAATCTCTGGAACTTTATGTCAAAGCCCAGAACCTCATTCAGAAAGATGCACCGGTAGCCTGGATTGTTGATAATGTCGGTTGGTGGCCGGCAAGTAAAAAGTTAAAAGGATTGGTTATAAACCCGGCCTATCCCAATGTGCCTTTTTTCTATGAAATGTATATTCAGTAGATGGAAAGTTCAGGAGTGCAAAAATTAAGTGTGACGATTTTCAGCATCCGGCACCACCCGTAGGCTGACGGATTCAGCAGCTATCTTCCAGCATTGATCGAGTGTTACCATAAAATCTGAACTTTCCTGAAAACGAGATTGAGAGGTCGGCCGAAAAAGCCGGTGAAAGAGCCAGATAAAGACCAGGTCTATGGTCAGGTTGTAAGGAAAGAAAAAAAGGCGGAATCGTGGGGATTACGCATCGCATAATATGTGGTGCGGAAAGATTCATTGACCAGGGACTCAAAATAAGCACCGGTCTTCTTGAAAGGTCGAACCAGACGATTCGTCATTCTCCAGCCCCGCTCGGTGGAAAAACACTTAATTTTAGCAAAAACAGAGATAATTTGAAAAAACAGACGATTTTCTTTCAAGCTCACTATAATTTTGCTCGCCCTCATATGAGCCTCAGAGAAAAGATTGACGTGACGGACCAATTATCAGTGCAGCAATGGACTTCCATAACACCGGGCATGGCTGCCGGTTTAACCGATCATGTCTGGTCATTCAGAGAACTGCTGACCGTCAAATCAGACCATGCTCCATAATCAAAGTAGTAGCGGAAGAGCACCTAAAAATCATAAAGCTGCGAAATAGCTGAACAAGCCCAAAAATCTTCACTATATACGATGAAATATTTGATTATATCGCAAGAAGATTTCATCGTGTTGATAATAATAGGTAAGATTTTGTTCAGATTCTATTCTGTGTTCACTTATGAGGCTGCCTTTAACTGGTTTGTAATTGTTGTTATCGGTTTTATGGTTCGTTCAGATCATCTGGGCGTTTCCAGTTTTATCCGATGGCTCCATTTAGACCCAATACATTATGAAGCATTGCCACTTTTTTTAAAACATCATCCTGAACACCAGATAATCTGTCAGTCCAATGGATATCCATGACAATCACCTTGTTTCCGGTTATTGAATTCAACAGTCGTCCGCTTTTGATAGGAGATGGTATCAAAATAAGTAAAGAGGCCTTCCGGATGCCAGGGGTAAAAAAAAATGCATCTGCATTCCGCTGACAGCGACAAAGGTGAAAAAATATGGGGCTGTCATTTCGGTTATATCGGTATCCTGGCAGGCAATTTGAAAAAACGTTTTTGTGTCCTTTTATAATGATTCTTGGCATTTTAAAATTACAAGTTAAGCAAAAATGATCGACAATGCAATCATAAAACAAATGGCAAAACGTCAGAAGGCCGCTTTGGAAGTCAATGCGACATTGAGTGAAACCGGGGTGCGTCGCTCTGAAGAAAATAAGCGCTCTTCTGAATACCGGCAGGCATTCGCGATTGACGCCGACCGGATTCTGCACTCACTTGCATATACCCGTTATATTGACAAAACCCAGGTGTTTTCTCTGATTAACAATGATCATCTTACGCATCGGGTGTTGCACGTTCAGTTGGTTGCTAAAATCGGTCGCACGATTGGCCGTTTTTTAGGGCTGAATGAAGACCTTATTGAAGCCATTGCCCTGGGACACGATATCGGACATCCGCCTTTTGGCCATGATGGTGAACGATTTTTATCCGCATTATGCCGCCAAAACGGTATCGGCGCATTTGTACACAGTGTCCAAAGCATTCAATTCTTGGATTGTGTGGAACGTAAAGGCCGGGGATGGAATTTGTGCCTTCAAACCCTGGACGGCATCCTTTGCCATGATGGTGAGCGCCATAACCGTTCAATTCGTCCGGATACGCAAAAATCATTTGAAACTTTTGATGATGCCATAGTACAGAAAAAAAAGGCTGTGCAAAAAAATTTTATCCCCATGACAATGGAAGGATGCGTTATGCGCATGGCTGACACGATTGGCTATATCGGGCGTGATATTGAGGACGCCATTCGCCTTGATATGATTCGGCGTGATGATCTTCCCCGCGAATCAGTCAGTCTGCTTGGAAACACCAACGGATCGATTGTATATCGTTTGGTCAGCGATATTATTCAAAACAGTTTTGAAAGCGACTGTATCACATATAGTGACACAGCGGCTCAGGCACTGAAACAGCTTAAAGCATTCAATGTGAAAAATATTTATCTGAATCCGGCAATCAAAAAACACAACGCCGGTATTCAAAGAAGCTATGTGGTTCTATTTGAAACTTATTTGAATGATTTGGAAAAAGACAATCGTGAATCAGTTGTTTTCACCCAATTTTTAAAAAAAATGTCGGCATCATATATACAACAACATCGCAAACCGGAGATTGTGCGCGATTTTATATCCGGTATGACGGACCGCTATTTTTTAAGACAATGTCCCGCAAAACTTCGTAATGAGCTTTTTAAAAATGATGTGTGAAATAAAATGACGGCTGACAACAAAGCACTGGCATACAAAAAACGTTCATACCGCCAAAAGGTTCACAGACACGGATTGATTTCTTTCAACATCGTGGTGCAAGAAACCGATCTGCTGATTCACACTCGGCAAAACCTTAGCACGTTGGCCAAAGAATCCGTTTTGAAATACAGAGGCTATATTGAAGCTTATATTAAGAAATATCCCGCTTTTGCAAAAACACTGACGCCGTGGCCGCTTAACGAACCGTGCGCGCCGATTATCCGAAGTATGACAGATGCCGGAACCAGTGCCGGTGTCGGGCCGATGGCAGCAGTGGCCGGAGCGATTGCCGAATATACAGGGCGCGACCTCCTGGACAATTCTGATGAAGTGATTGTGGAAAATGGCGGCGATCTGTTTTTAAAAACGAACACTCCGGCTGATGTTGCTGTTTTCGCCGGTTCGTCACCATTGAGTATGCGTCTGGCCATAAGGGTAGATTCCGGCTTGACACCTGTCTCAGTGTGCACATCTTCCGGCACAGTGGGACACTCTTTCAGCCGGGGACGCGCCGATTGTGTCTGTGTCGTATCGCCTTCCGGAACCATCGCCGATGCGTCAGCCACTGCAATCGGCAATTATGCGCATTCCAAAGCCGATATTCAAAAAGCCATTGGATTCGGCAAAACAATTGACAATGTCTTGGGATTGATTGTGATTGTGGAAGATGGCATCGGTTTTTGGGGGGATTTGGATATTATACCGCTTTAAATTGCTTAATCTTAATCACTCTGCGAGCTGAAGTATGCCACATTACATAATCGGGTTAAATATGAAGTTGCGTATAAGGATAAAGAGATTGGCGTGAAGGTGGTACCGGTGTTTGTGGAAATAGGTAGTCGATTGGCCAATTATAATGCAACATAAATTGAAATACACACAAGTCGTGTTATAGATTATTTGGGCTTTTGTCAAAAGTCTTTAATCATAAGGATATGATGGGGATCTCAATTCCTCTGATTCAATATTTTAAGGTAAGTAATTTGCCCCTCTGAGGGTTGCATCCTTTAGAATAGCCCCTTCGAGAATTGCCCTTCTGAGATTTGCCCCTACAAAATTTGCCCTTCTGAGATTTGCCCTTCTGAGATTTGCCCTTACGAGATATGTATTATCAAGATTTGCTCCTCCGAGATTTGCCTTTTCGAGATTTGCCCCTCCGAGATATGCCTTCATAAAATTTGTCCTTATGAGATTTGCCCCCACGAGATTTGCCCATACAAGATTTGCCTCTACAAGATTTGCATCCTCAAGATTTGCCCCTCCGAGATTTGCCCCTCCGAGATTTGCCCTTCCGAGATTTGCCCCTATGAGACTTGCCCCTCCGAGAAATGTATCTTCGAGATTCGCCCGTATAAGATTTGCCCCATTGAGTTTTGCCTCTTTTAGATCAATTCTATTAAGGTTTAAACCGCTCAAATCTAAAGATTTCAGATTCGATTTTTCTAATGAAATCGCTAATTTTAAGAAATATTCTGTTTCTCTATTTAATTCGGAAGGCCGGATAATTCTTTTTTCTTTTCTTTTAATAGTATGAAAAAAATATTCAGCCAAAAAATATTCCATTAGGGATTTATGAATAAATTTATAGTTTCCCTCCTTATCACGATTTAAAAATGAACATGTCATCGTTTCATACTTGTAATAATCGTCTCCAATAATTTCAAAGCTCGCTTTTAAATGCTCTTTTTTAGGCTTATTTAACTCCGAATAATATAGTGCAAAATCACCCCCCTTGCGGAACATTTTCAACGCCAAGTCCCACATCAAAGCTCTTTTTCCTTCCGGTTTCATCTGAGAACGCCAGTCATCTCGATAAATCCATTGTTCAGTATATGTTTGGTATAAAACATAAGTATTTATTTCGCTTTTATTGGTTAATGTTTGGATAGTTTTGACAATCATCTCCAAGAGAAGGGGGCGCGTGGACAATTCCTGCAAGTTATAAGTGCTTTTTATCGTTTTTAGTATTTTATTGGTGGTTTGCTCATTTTTTGTGTTTTTAAAAACGTATTCTTCAATTTGTTCATCGTTGAATTGCTTTAGATGAATTCTGGTAATCTCATAATCGCTTTTGGTAGCGTAATTCCGGTAAAGAATGGTGTAATCCGCTTTTAAAATCTCCTTTTCATGAATTTCGGAGTAAAAATAGTGGGTTCTGCTTGTTAAAAAAACTTTATTAGTTGTTTGGCTTTTTTCACAGTCATCGGTCATAAAAAGAACGTTTTCGAATGATAATTTGGTCAGTTCTTTGAAATTTTTTTCAGTTAATTCGTGATCTGCCAGAGACGCCATTTCATCAAAGCCATCCACAAAGAAAACAAATTTACCTTGCAGAGCCAAATCCTGAAATATTCTGAAGGATATTTCAATTTGGAATTTTTCATAAAATTCTTTAACAACAAATTCCTCTATATTTAACCTGCCATTATAATCTTTTAATGAGATGAAAATGGGAATGTGTGAATTCTGATTTTTTAAATATTGTCTGGCTAAACGGATATAGTAGTATAGGGAAAAAGAGGATTTACCGGTTCCAAAATCACCTAGCAGTGTAAGAAAGCTTTTCGTGTTATCTTGTAGAAACGCTTTAAAAAGGTCATCTAATAGAAATGATTTTTTATTCTTGTCGGTGCAATAGGTAGGAACGTAGTATTCGTTCAAGTCTGCCCTTGCCATGACTTCAAATAAAAAATCTTGTTCTTCACTATCTTTAACTTCCTGCCAATGTTCATATTGCCAGATCGCTTTTTTAAGATAAGCTGCAATATTGTCGAGATAAACCGATGGGACTTTACTTTCATATTTTTCCGCTAATGATTCTGAAATAGGCATTTTAGAAAAATCGTATGTTCCTGAAGTCCAGTGATGGAAATCCGGCGCAGAAAAAAAGAGTTGCTTTTCAAATTGGGGAGTTATCCAGAAAATAAGGGAATAGGGTTTGGCTTTAAAAGGCTCACGGGTGTATTGCAGATAATTAATGAAATTAGCCTGTAATTTTTCTGTCAGGGTTTCAATCCCGATGACATGAAATATGTTGCTTTTCAGGCCCGTCTGTTGATATGTTTGTTCAAAAAAAGTCGGGAAGCCCACTTTTTGTTCGGTCATTTGTAGTCGAAAAATAAAATAGTCAGGCAAGTCCTTGTGAAGCTGATCTATTATGGCGTTGATGACCCTTCCATCCTGAAATAACGCCAGAAATAAACCGCCTATCTGGCAGATTTTAAGTTCGGTTTTTAATTCCTTATAATATGAATTTTCATAGATTTCCATCAGCTTCAGCCTTCGAGACATGCTTTTAAGCAAGGATGCGCGTCATACCATGATTTTTCTCCTGCACTGCCGTATTCCATTACAAAAAGATAACGAAGCAAATAGATCACATCATCATTTTTAGTACCTTCTTTATTTTTGTCTTGGATGATCTGCTTTACTTTATCTTTATATCCAGGAAAATTAAAAATACGATTGTATTCGTTGATTTTGTCGTGAATCACTTTTTGGACAATTTCATCATTTATCACCGATGCCTCTTTATCAATAACGATTTTGCAAGCATTCTGCATAAAAAGTATCAGGTCACGTAATAGGCCACCGCTTTTGTCAATCAAATATTGCATTGCTTCATCAGAGACATGCTTTGGGTCGATTCTTTTCAAAACCAGCTTCTTTAATATTGTCATAGATGATTCCTTAATATTTTCGTCAATATCATAAAGATTCACCAATTGGATAAATTTATTATCAAACTGGTCGGAGATGAGCCTGAATGCCGGAGAATAATAAGCAAACAGCGGAAAGGTAAAAATAATCTTGGATTCCAGCTTGGAAAGCAAATGGGTTTCTTTAAAGAAAATTTTGTCGCAGGCCTCTTCGTCTTGTAACTTATCAAGATCGTCAATTATGACTAGCATATCCTTTTTCTTCAGTTTGCTAATTTCTTTACAAGCATCGGATATATTTTGCTGAAGTCTTTGAAGCTGTTTTTTAAATCCTTTTCTGATGGCGTCGCGGGATTCCGGTTCTACTTTAATTTTAAACGAAACGATTTTTAAAAGGCTGATAGCCCCTTCGGCTTCTTTTATTTTCAGATTTTGAGAAATTAGTTTTTCAAACGGTTTTAATACTTGTTCCTTCCAATCGTTATTATCTTTCACTCCATGTATTTCGTTCGATTTTATAGAATTGATCAACTGTAGATAGATAACCATCAGTATATCAATGGCTTCCACATCCATAATATTCAACTCTTCGGTAACCGAAAATGAAACGATATGGTATTCATTTTGCAAATCTTCAGCCACCTTGTTTAATATCGTCGATTTACCGCACCCGCGGTGCCCTATAATCAAAATCTTTTTGAAACGCTCGGAGATTTTAACGGTTTTGACAATGCTATTGGTAGTGTCTTTAGTAAAGTCATCCACATAAAACTTCTGCATGGATTCACCTTCTAAAGGTCGATAATCAAAATTGTTGTATGCCTTCACAAAAGCATCAAAGGTATCATCAGACATGATTGTTATCCTCTTTGTTTATGGGATGTGTCTTAATTATATGTAGAAAACTGCTGCCGCTTGGAAATTTATAGCGAAAAAAGATAGAAAATGCAAGAAGCTTTGGGTGCTCTTATTCAAACTTCGCAAAGAAATCATAATTCAAAATATTTAAATCCATATCAAAAAAACTCAAAAGTGCAAAGTTACAAGTTATTTCATCTTTTTGTTCAGGATTGTTGATGCTTTTAAGTATAAGCACGTTTGAATCTGGCGCTCGCTCCTTTTTAAACACCGCTTGACAATACAATTTTTTTTAGGATTTTCCACTAACCTATTAATTTAATCGGCAAAATAATTGATAATCAATAGATAAAAAATTTAGGAACGCTTAATTTTTGCGCTCCGTGCCATATTTTCAGGCATTTTCCATCTACTGATAATGTCTTGGGATTGATTGTGATTGTGGAAGATGGCATCGGTTTTTGGGGGGATTTGGATATTATACCGCTTTAAATTGCTTAATCTTAATCACTCTGCGAGCTACGACCGGTCGAACCTATCCTGACCATACAAAAATCAGATCAGAAAGCCGCTGTTATCGTGCAGGACATGTTGACTTTAGTAAGAAGAGGTGTCGCTATAACAAATGTGGTGAACTTGAATGATATTATATGCGATTATCTTGAAAGCCCTGAGCATGAAAAATTGAAATCATTCCATCCAGGCGTGGAAATTCATATCAACCTTGCCCAGACCTGATAGACATCTTGGGTTCGCCGGTTCACATTTCCAAGACAGTTATGAACTTGCTTTCCAATGCGGCTGAAGCGACGCCTGATACTTTGGAAAAAATTGGAATAGCTGTCAGGAATGAGTTGAAAAAATAGCCGAAGTCAGGTATTATTTTTTAGTTGTGCCTCGGCTTAGGATAATAATGCCACTGTGCTATCAATCTGAAAATCTATAACTACAATCAAGGGAGCGATACAATGACAATGACAATGACCCGTTCAATTATTTTCGTATGCACTGCTTTATTTTTTATCATTCAGGCCCAATTTTCATACGCACAGAAGACATCAAACCACCCGATTGTCGATACAGGACAAGTGAAATGTTACAACAATTCGAGAGAAATTCCCTGCCGTAATTCCGGCGTGCCATTTTATGGACAGGATGCCCAATATGAAGGCAATGTTCCATCCTACCGAAATAATGGCGATGGAACGGTAACCGATCTTAATACAGGTTTAATGTGGTCTAAAGCGGTTGATAAAGGCAAGGTGAGTTTAATCGAAGCAAAAAGGGTTGCACAAAGGATGACACTTGGCGGATATTCTGATTGGCGAACACCTGATATAAAAGAATTGTATTCTCTGATAGATTTCAGAGGCTATACGGGATTTAGCCGGACAAGATCCAAAAGAGGAGCGCCGGCTAATGCCATCCCCTTTATCAACACAGATTATTTTGACTTCGAATACGGGGACGTTAGCAAAGGGGAAAGATATATAGACGCCCAGTGGCTGTCGAATACAAAATATGTGAGTACCACCATGAACGGAGATGAAACACTGTTCGGAGTCAATTTTGCCGATGGCCGTATCAAAGGATACGGGTATCGCATGCCCGGAAGTTCCAGGGAAAAAAAATTCTATGCCCGTTATGTGCGTGGCAATGCTTATGGGGAAAATGATTTTAAAGACAATGGCGATGGCACGGTCACAGATCGGGCAAGCGGGCTTATGTGGACGCAGAGAGACAGCGGCAGGGGCATGAACTGGAAGGACGCTCTTGAATATGCCGAAAGTTTGGTATATGCGGGATACGATGATTGGCGTCTTCCGAATGCTAAAGAACTGCAATATATCGTTGATTATTCCCGTTCTCCTGACACTACGGATTCCCCGGCTATTAACCCCATATTGGTCACCACATCTATTGTCAACGAGGCCGGGAAAAAAGATTATCCGTTTTTCTGGTCGTCAACCACTCACCTGGACGGTCCGAATCCGGGAAAAAATGCGGCGTATGTCGCATTCGGAAGAGCGCTCGGCAAAATGCGCGGCAAGATTATGGATGTGCATGGTGCCGGCGCTCAACGCAGCGACCCCAAAAGCGGAAATCCGACTCAATGGCATGGCCCCCAAGGAGATGCGCGAAGAGTTAAAAATTTTGTCAGATGCGTACGGGGCGGTTCGATCAAAATCAGAACTTCAGCAGTTTCACAGAATCAAGACAAATACCCGAACAATGTCAAAACATCGGAAATCACCCGTCAACAAGGGCAAAGAATTTCGGCAGGAAGACCCGGTTCCCCGTTCGGAGGGAGAAGATTTATTAAACGGTTAGATAAAGACGGGGATGGCAAAGTATCCCGATCAGAGTTTGACGGGCCCAAAAATCGTTTCAGTTTCCATGACAAAAATAATGACGGTTATATTTCTGAAAACGAGGCACCCAAAGGACCGCCTCCAAGAGGTGACAGGCCGCCAGTGCCCTGATTATTGACTCTCAGATAAATAATGTCACTGCGTTATCAGTCGGAGATATACGACTGAGGTATTATCTCCTCCTTCCAGCCTTGTGACATTAATTATCTGAAAGGCTATATAAGGACGCGGAAACCGCATTTTCACCTCTGATACGATTCAGTTAGCCATAACAATTTAAAAAATTTTATTCAACCGCATAACTCTTACAATAAATGAACGGGGAAACCTGCCAATGGAAATACTGAAAAATATACCCTTGAATCTGAAAGCAAAAGAAATAGCGTCAAAGCTGCGTATGCGGCGTACAGGAAATGTGGACATGGCACAGACATTGCTTGAGATCGCGCAACCACTGCTCACACCCAAAGCGTTGTATAAAGTGTCTTATATTGATGAAAAATCTGAAGCTGCTGTTGTTATCAACGGAGTTCGTCTGCAAAGCCGCGTATTACGGAAAAATTTGGATAACGTCGGCCGGGTTTTTCCATACGTTGTAACCATTGGCGATGAATTGGAAAAAAGATCCGATGCCACCGATGATTTTCTGGAAAAATATTATCTTGATTCAATTGGAAACATCGCCCTTACCAAAGCTATCCGGCATCTTGAAGCGCATCTTAAAACAAAATTCGCCTTGGAGAAGATGGCATTCATGGCACCCGGTTCACTTGAAGATTGGCCGCTCACAGAACAGACACATTTATTTTCAATTCTTGGTGATGTTGAAGAGGCCATCGGCGTGAGGTTGAGTGAATATCTTCTTATGTTTCCGCGAAAGTCTGAATCCGGTATTTATTTCCCCGCGGAGACTGCTTTTTATAGTTGTCAATTGTGTCCTCGGAAGCGTTGTGAAGAAAGAAAAGCGCGCTACAATGCAAAATTGGCTCAAGAATACAGAATTAACGAAATCAAAGTGGGAACATCATAGCAGAACAAATACCGCTGCTTGTCTTTCGGTAATGTTTTGAATTAACCGACTCAAACAGAAAGGTTTTTTATGAAATATATTATAGGCACTATCAGCGCGATCATCGGAGGAATACTGCTTGAATTTGCCGGCGTCGTCATTGGGTTCGCACTCGGTTTTCTGTTTGGTGTTGTCTGGGAATTGAAACGCAATCTTGCGCAACTGCAAAAGCGCGTGGATGATTTAAAATATCAGGTAAAGAAACTGACCGTAGAAACGCCCGCACCGTCGGTAGTTAAGCCTGAAAAAACGTCAACGGTTTCATCGCCGACAGAGGAATCTGTCCAGCCATTACAAACTGTTCCGGATATAGTCACAGAAGAAACCACGCCGCCTCCCGAACCGTTGGTTTTTGAATATGAATACGCTGCGGAACCTCTGGCATCGCCCGCTAAAAGCAAAACAGCATCTGATTCTTCGGAAAAAAACACCGCATCTGAATTTATACACAGGCTGAAAGAGATCATCATCGGAGACAATGTGCTGGTGCGTATCGGCCTGCTGGTGCTGTTTTGCGGAGTGGCGTTTTTGCTCAAATTTGCCGCTGAACATAATATGCTTCCCATTGAAATCCGTCTTATCGGCTCGGGCTTGGGCGGTCTTTTCATGCTGGCTATGGGATGGCGTTTGCGCAACCGGCGGCGCAACTACGCACTGATGATTCAAGGCGGCGGTATCGGCGTGCTTTATTTCACGCTTTTCGCGGCCGCCAAGATGTACACGCTGGCACCGGTCGGGCTGGCCCTGGCTTTGATGGTTGCGATGGTTGTGCTTACCGCTGTTTTGGCGGTATTGCAAGACGCATCCGCTTTGGCGCAGTTCGGCTCGGCCGGCGGCTTTATGGCTCCGGTGTTGATGTCCACTGGCGGCGGCAGTCATATTATGCTTTTTTCTTACTACGCTTTATTGAATGTCGGTATTTTGGGCGTGGCCTGGTTCCGTTCTTGGCGCGCTCTGAATTTAATCGGTTTTGTGTTCACTTTCAGCATTGGCGCATCCTGGGGCTATAATTATTACACACCGGCTTTTTTTGCTTCAACCGAACCTTTTCTGATTCTCTTTTTTGTTTTTTATGCGGCCATTGCCGTGCTTTTTGCCTTTCGCCAGGCACCTGACCTGAAAGGCTATATTGATGGCACGCTTGTTTTCGGGCTGCCTTTGATTTTTTTCAGTCTCCAGTACGCCCTGGTGCGTGATTTTGAATACGGCCTGGCATATTCCGCTCTGGGTGCGGCTGCTTTTTATATTGTTATGGCAACGGTTTTATGGAAAAAGCAGACTGATGGCCTGCGTTTGCTGACCGAAGCTTTTCTGTCACTCGGTGTGGTGTTTGGCAGTCTGGCGATCCCGTTGGCGCTGGAAGGGCGTTGGACAGCAGCGGTGTGGGCATTAGAAGGGTTCGCTCTGATTTGGATCGGCGTGCGCCAATCCCGTTGTCTGGCACGCAATTTCGGATTGTTGCTCCAATTTGGGGCCGGTATCGCCTTTCTCAGCAACGTTCACAAAATACAACCCCACATCCCGATTGCCAACAGCATCTTTCTCGGCTGTCTGATTATCAGTTCGGCCGGGTTGAGTGCTGCAAGGTATCTTGAACTTCATGCCGACCGGTTGCGCAAATGGGAAAAATATTTTTATATTCCTATCTTTATTTGGGGATTGCTTTGGTGGTTGGGCGGCGGTTTGAATGAAATTGAAGAATTTCTGACCCGCAAAAATGAGATTCATGCCAATCTGCTGTTTATTGCCGTCAGCGCCCTGACAATGGGATTGCTGGCACGCAAGCTGAATTGGCGCGCCATGCGATGGCCGCCGTTAATTTTGCTGCCGGCAATGATGATGACTGCTTTTGCCAGCTATGCCCGCAGTTCGATTAAGCATCCGTTTACGCGCTGGGGTGCTGTTCCGTGGATGACCGCGTTTACGGTTTGGTATTATCTGTTGCATCGTTTTGAAACGCTTTGGCACGAACGTCTGATTCTGATACTGCATCAGGCTGCCCTGTGGCTGGCGGTGCTGATTCTGACATGGGAGTTTGCTTGGGCCGTCGATCAGGTGATAAAAGGCGCAGAAGTTTGGTCTTTTGCAGTCTGGAGTACTGTTCCCGGCCTGGTGATTTTGGCTCTGATCATAAAGGGCGAGCGTATCCGCTGGCCGTTTGGCAAATATTATGAATGGTATGCGGGTACCGGTGCGGCCATGTTGGTGCTTTTTATCGGGATACAGAGTTTTGTTTCCACATTCAAATCCGGAAACCCGCATCCGTTGCCCTATATTCCCCTTTTAAACCCATTAGATATGGTTCAACTGTTTATTTTTCTGGTGATCAGCGTGTGGATTAAATATATCCGAGCAGCAAAACCGCCGCTGATTGTGAAACTGCCGAATCGAATGTTCATATATGCGTTAGTGCTGATTATCTTCATATTTATCAATGCGGCGGTGTCCCGCACAGTCCATTTCTGGGGAGATACGCCTTTCACAGCGCGTTCCATGTTCGCTTCCGTTTTGTTCCAGGCCGCTATCTCGATTGTATGGAGTCTCACAGCCTTTGGTGTGATGGGATTTGCCACGCGCCAAGGAAAGCGTGAAGTCTGGTTTGTCGGCGCTGCGCTTCTGGGGCTTGAGGTGCTGAAATTGTTTATCGTGGATCTTTCCGGTATCGGAACGATTTCCCGAATTGTATCATTTTTGGCGGTGGGTGTTCTGATTCTTATTATCGGCTATTTTTCGCCTTTGCCGCCGCGACGTTATGAGGATTCCAGCTAAATTTCTTAATCTTAATCTTAATCATAATCTTAATCGAAAAGCGATTAAGATTAAGATTATGATTATGAACAAGGAGATAAGTAAATGAAAATAGTAATGATAACGCTTATTGTTTTGATATGGCCCCCTGCGATTCAGGCGGATAGCCCGCGCCCGGATGACTTTGCCTTTGGCTATCAATTGACCGTGGACAGCCACGGTTCGCTTTATAAAATCACTTTGCCGGAAGATATTTACCAAAACGTAACGCGGAGCGATCTGGGAGATTTAAGAGTGTTCAATAATTATGGTGAGGTCGTTCCGCATGAAATTCAAAGACGTCAAAGCGTGCGTACCAAAGCGACCGAGTACATATCTTTGCCGTTTTTTCCTATTTTTAATCCCAAAGGCAAAAGCGATACACCTTTATCTATGAATTTCACAACCAATGCTGCCGGTGCCATTATTATGGTTACCGGCAAAACGGACGAGGATGAAACTTTACAGACAAGCGCATATCTGATTGATGTCAGTCATATAAAAAAGAACATCAAAGAATTGGAGTTGCGTTGGGAAGGTGCTGATCAACATTTTATCACGACAGTCAAAGTATCTTACAGTAAGGATTTGACGAATTGGCGAACACTGGTTAAGGCCGCAACCCTTACTGAGATGCAGTACGGCAATCACAAATTGGAACAGCGCACAATCGATCTTCCGTTGCGGAAAACGCCTTACCTGCGTTTGTCCTGGCAGGCCGGCGCAATGGATGTCCGTTTAACATCTGTTCGGGGCGAGGTTCTTCATGAGGCGCTTTCCAGAAAGCGTCGCGTGATTACACTCTCCGGCGTCCGCGATGCTGACAATCTCAAAGCGTATAATTTTGACAGTAAAGGTGTATTTCCGACCGACCGGGTAAATATCCGGCTGCCTCAAATAAACAGCCTGATACAAGCGGTCGTGAAATCACGCAAAAATACGGATGCCCCCTGGCGCGTACGCTGCCGAGGGGTATTTTACAATCTTCGTATGAACCAAACTGATCTGAAAAATCCGGTTTTTTCATCCGCTTTAACTACCGACCGCTACTGGCGTTTGGAAATCTTGTCAGATACCGGCGGCATGGGAAACAGTCCGCCACTTATGGAATTGGGCTGGACGCCTGATGATCTGATATTTCTGGCTCGCGGCGAATCACCGTTTACCCTGGCATTTGGAAGCGCCCGGATACGTCCGCGATCATCAACTGCCCACCTCCTTATCGAGCCGTTGCAAAACCAAAACAAGTCCGCTGAATTTATCCGTCCGGCGCAGATCAAAAAACGCATCGAACTCGGCGGTGCATCCAGATTAACACCGCTGCCGCCGCCCGTGCCCTGGAAACAATGGTTGTTGTGGGGGATTCTAATTGCCGGAGTCGGCTTCCTCGGATTCATGGCCTGGAATCTTTATCAACAGATGAATCGGTCGGGGGAAAAAAATGTGGAATGATGTGGTTTGAAGAATCGGGCTTTTCTTAAAATTGATTGTTACATTTTCACGGAAGATTAGATCATGACCGTCCTATTATCAGTAGATGGAAAATGTCTGAAAATACAGCAGGGAGCGCAAAAATTAAGCACAGCGGTTTTTTGCCGGCCCCTAAGTTTTCATCTACTGATTAATTGATGCTTCCGCTATCTTATTCATAATAAGCTCCTTTCTAATAATTATTGCATTTCGTTCAAAACAAAGCTTATTATAAATCACCATCAATACGGTTGTTAACTACTTTTTGATGCAATCCCCCTGGTCTAATGATCAAATCAAGTTGCTATTTTAACAGTTATATGCTAATCTGAAAATTTTTTGGCTTGATTTTGGACAATTTAAAAATATTAATGTAAATTAATTCAAATGATTGTAATATTTGAAATCATAGTCTTCGTTTGGAAGGTATGGCTTCGTCTATTTATATTTTACACAAACAAAACCTTGATGTTAAAGGGTTTTCGCTTTTTCCAAAATGGCTAAAGTCGAGTAAGGTTAAAACTGTTTATTAACTTAGTATAACAGGAGGCATCTGATGGATAGCACAAAAGTCATGGTCAACGGCATTCCGGGCAATATGGCATGCAATGTCGCGAAGCTCGTTATAGCTGATCAGCGTTTTGAATTGGTTGCGCAATCGTTTACCGGCCCGGAAATTACTGCGCATCAACATGAAGTAGCCGGAATTACGATTAATTTAATTCAACCGGATGAACGTGAACGGGCTATTAATGAAATCAGAGCAAATAAGGGGGATTTCATCGTAATTGATTATACACATCCGTCCGCTGTAAATGACAATGCCGAGTTTTATTGTCTGCACAACCTGCCATTTGTAATGGGAACAACAGGCGGAGAACGTCAGTTACTTGAAAAA
Source organism: Desulfococcaceae bacterium HSG9 (assembly GCA_030378005.1). Classification (GTDB taxonomy): domain Bacteria; phylum Desulfobacterota; class Desulfobacteria; order Desulfobacterales; family JAUCGF01; genus JAUCGF01. Next base: position 17,923 of record JAUCGF010000072.1, read on the forward strand.
ACAGTTTCGGATTCAGCAAATGTGGCTGTAATCGCCCCGAATATGGCCAAACAAATTGTCGGTTTTCAAGCAATGATGGAATATGCCGCCGAATCTTTTCCCGGCCTTTTCGAAGGCTACACTTTGACTGTGAGGGAAAGTCATCAAAAAGGCAAAGCGGACACGAGCGGAACCGCTAAAGCGATGGTTAAGGTATTTAACCAAATGGGTGTTTCATTTTCGTCTGACGAAATTATCCAGGAAAGAGAACCTGAGGTTCAACTTAAAGAGTGGGGCATCCCTGGAGAGCATCTGAAAGGGCATGGATGGCATACGTATGCGCTTACTTCTGAAGACAGCACCGTGCATTTTGAATTCACACATAATGTAAACGGACGTGATGTGTATGCGTACGGCACCCTTGATGCAGTCAGTTATTTACATGACAAAGTCAAACAGGGAGCGCATGGTATAGTATATACAATGACAGATGTGTTGAAAACCTAAATTGTGCAGGTTTCAGTGTTCAGGTTATGTTCGTCACCTCCTGACACTCGAAGCCTGACGCTATGTTTTTTGAAAAGGAGTGACTGACTTGAAACCTCAAACTTCAAACTTCAAACTTACCACACCCAAAATAGGTATGCCAAGCAGCGCAATGGTATTAGCTCCCTGGACAAAGGCGATTCAGGCTGCTGCTGCTAACGACTTTGATGCCTTTGAAGTTGTTATTGTTTATCCTTCAGCCGATTTAGATAGCATCACTCCCCATGAAATCACAAAGGCCAAAGCTATATCTGAAAAGAAAGGTATGGAAATTTGCGTCCATGCCCCTTTTTTTGAACTCAATATTGCAGGTTACTGTCAAGGAATCAGAAACACATCGGTGCGTTATATCAAAAAAGCGACAGATCTTTGTGCCGCCTTGGGTGGAAACATTCTTATTGTTCATGCGGGTAATTATATCTATAATTTTCCCCCGGGAACGACACCGGACAACTATCCTTTGATGAAAATACAATGGGACAATAATATTGAGTCCCTAAGAAAAATTAACGATTATGCGAATGATAAGGGCTTAATTGTCTGTTTGGAAAATATCGGAGACAGGGCGATTGACAAAACATTCGAACACTTGCTGGAAATACGCCAATCTGTGGGTGATTCATTAAAATTCACATTGGATATTGGCCATGCACGTTTATGGGCTGAAGGAGGGGTTGAAAGAGGTCTAAAAGTGCTGGGTGATAATATTCGTCATATTCATTTTACGGATAATAATGGAATCGAAGATGATCATCTGCCTATTGGGGATGGCAACTCTGACTATTCCGGTTTTATGAGATTTATTCGCGCTTTTCCGCATATTGTTACGCTTGAGGTGCTTGATATCGGGTATGACCCGGCAACTATTATAAGAAGTCGGGAGTATTTCACCAAATTATGTGAAATCAATTCGTAGTTCTTTGTTACCGCGTTACATTTATAGTGTGATTTACGTTTGTCGTTAGAATTGAAAATATGAGGATTCCATCGCGAGTTCGGTTTCGGGGAAAATTTTCTTGGCTTTAATCAGGATGGCTTCAAGATCGGCATCACTATTTTCAGGATCGTGATGGGCAAGATAGAGTTTGCTCACTTGGGCTTTGCGCGCGGTTAGCGCCGCTTCTTCCCATGAACTGTGACCCCATCCGGCTTTAAGCCCTTTTTTGTCTTCTGGCGTGTATTGCGCATCATGGATTAGCACTGTCGCTCCTTTTACAAAATCAACCACCTTTGAGCTGATGCCTTTCTTAGGATGTTCATGATCCGTAATAATACACATTGAGCCTTTAGGGCTATCAACGCGGTAGCCGATGGCTCCGTTCGGATGTGTCAACCTCACAGTACGGACAAAAACACCGGGTAAAACCTCCAAATTATCACCTGCACGAATTTCATTAAAATTTAATAATCCTTGTAAGTTATCTATCTTTACAGGAAAATAGGGATGTTGCATTTGTTCGCTGAGGATTTTTTCCATCATTATTCCATCCCTTGGCTCACCATATATACGAAAACGATTTTCTTTCCGAAAAGCCGGTGCAAAAAATGGAAGGCCCTGTATATGATCCCAATGATAATGGGTTAAAAATATGCTTCCTTGCCAACAATCGCTATTTTCATTAGCCAAATACTGCCCCAACAGTCGCAATCCAGTCCCTGCATCAAAAACACAAATATAATCATCCAGGCGAAGACTGACACATGTCGTATTACCGCCAACGATAATGGTGTCTCGTCCAGGAGTCGGAATTGAACCCCGTACGCCCCAAAAACGAAGAATCATCTTGTCTCCTTGTGTTGTTTTTATAAATCAATCTAACCTACATCAGTCAGCGTTTCAGCTTAATACGAGGCTGAAACATCGCAACGCGTAAATAAAAGTTCAGCGTCAATTTGTAAAATCGTCCCACAAACTTTTAAATTTTATATAATATACAACAATTATGTCATTTTTCATGGGAAAGAGCAACCTTTTTTTACCTTTTAAGATTCTATCAGATATTCGGCGCTCTTCTACAAGGCTCGTCAGTTACAAGAGATTAGCATCTTGACATTTTTTCACATCATTACACAAAAATCGAATTTACTTGTATATCTTTATTGTATGAACCCAAGATAAATGATATATATGAAAAGTGAGATAGTCATTGGGTGCGAAATAACCATCATTCGGATTGCAAGGTTCAGCTTGTGTCACTATCATCACAAGTTGAACTTTTTATAAAAATGGGTAATTTATTTTATCCCTGATCCTATTTGTCATTAACAAACATTAACAGGAGGCAAATCCATGACCGCAAAAGATCAAAATGAACAATCATTGCTTCAGGATGTGGATCGTATCGCTAATAGTCTGGAAAAAATTGCGACATCTCTGGAAACACTGGTGGCTCGCGACTGTCTTACGGAACCGCTGGGTGAAAATTTTTCAGAAGAGGACGAAGAACTCAATGATACGTTAAACAAAGTGTTTGAAGAAACCGATGACCCGTTAAAAGTGATTGAATGTTGGGATAAAATCAAGGTAACTAAGGAATCTGATGATGATACCGCAAGCTCTTCGTCAAATACCGTACAAGATAAAGAGCGGCGCATATCTGTAATTCAGGAAACTATAAAAAAATTTCGCTCCGGGGACAAGACCTGGCCATGGATTGCTGATTATCTGAATGAAAATGGCTTTCCGACGATAAGCGGTAAAGGTAAATGGCACAGGCAGAGCGTGTCGGCTCTGATTAAAAATATTGAACTTGACAGTGAAAAGTTGTAAATAGGAGTGCATGATGGATGATAAAGAAGCGGAAGCTCTTTTCAATGAAATTGAAACTAAAATGAATGAGCTTAAATTTAAAATCGAAATCGGCATTCCGTTTAAAAAGTTGGAAGATGAAAGGCGTATAATCAAAATAAAATATCTTCGAACCTGGATCCGTTATAAGCGAAAAAAAGGTTTCACCTATCAGCAGATAGGAGATATTTTTGCCGAAAGGAACATTCCAACCCTATCCTCAAAAGGGAAATGGGGATCCCGTACGATCCATAATATTGACACAGGCAAATGAAGTTTGGTACCCTAACGGGACCAAAGTATAAACTAATCAATGAAGGGGCCAAACTTATAACTTATGCATACTGAAATACTTACTACGGGTGATGAGGTCTGTTCCGGAGCCATTGTTGATAGCAATGCGGCCCATATCGCCACGCGTATAGAAGAAATCGGAATTAAAATTGAACGGCAAACATGTGTTCGAGATGATATTAAAGCGTTGAGCGGTGCAATCAAAAACATGGCGCAACGTGCGGACATTGTCATTGTTACCGGCGGACTCGGTCCTACCGTAGATGATGTGACATCACAATCAGCCGCGAAAGCGGCGGGTGTTGAACTGGCACAAGATTCTGAGGCACTTAACACCATGCACGCCTTTTTCAAAAAACTAAATCGCCCAATCAAGGGGATGAATAAAAAACAGGCATTGTTGCCTCAAGGTTCTAAATGTCTGGAAAATACGATTGGAACAGCGCCAGGTTTTTGTATGGCCATATCTGGATGTACTTTTTTTTTCCTTCCCGGTGTGCCGATTGAAATGCGTCTGATGCTCGCAGATAAAGTGTTGCCACGAATTGCAGCTCTTCGGGGAGAATCAGATGATCATTACATGGTTAAAACCATATCTGTTTTTGGTTTGACCGAATCGGCAGTGAATGAGCATCTTGTCGATTTTAACGAAAAATATCCGGCTATCACGCTCGGTTTTCGTGCCAAATTTCCTGAAATTCATATTAAGTTTTATTTGCAAGGCAATCATGTCAAACGAATGGAAAACCTTATAGAAAGTGCTGGTAAATGGGTTTATCAACGAATTGGCGATAACGTGTTTTCCTTTGAAGAGCATTCAATGGAAGATGAGGTCGGCAGGTTGCTGCGTCGTCAAAAAGCGACTCTGGCAACAGCCGAAAGTTGTACAGGTGGTTTAATCGCCCATCGGCTGACTGACGTACCGGGAAGTTCCGCTTATTTCCTCTGCTCTGCCGTCACTTATGCTAACGAAGCGAAAATTAATGTTTTGGGTGTTTCGCCTGATACGTTAAACCGGGTTGGAGCCGTGCATGAAGAAACTGTCAAAGAGATGGCGATAGGTGTGCGACGGATATCCGGTGCGACTTACGGAATCGCTGTAAGCGGAATTGCGGGGCCGGACGGTGGCTCTGATGAAAAACCGGTGGGAACAATTTGTATCGGTTTGGCTGCGCCTGATTATGTAGAAGGTTATCGATTTCATTTTCCTTTTGGAGATCGACGTATGCGAAAATTGATTTTTGCCACAAAAGCGCTGGATATATTGAGGCGTAAACTTATCAGCTACAAGTTTGAAGTTGAAAGTATCAAGTTATCCCATAAGGAATAACTTAAAATTTGCCACTTAGGATAACATCATGTCACTATATGATTTGACCTCATTTTTACGGCTATCCGCGGTTATCAACTATAATTTAAGCGCATCCTCTTTAAATCGGCATAATATTTTAAGGTTGATTCTTGAAGGTAAGCGGCTGCATCATAATCATCAAAAAGACCTGGACCAAAAGGGCATCGTTATGGAAGCGCTGAACTATCTTTTCAGCGCATATAGTCAAAAACGCCGGCGTTTGGGGCCCATGGCTGTTTTGCATCCGTTGCGTGCTACCGCATTGTTTACCCGGGCATTGGATGAAGTCACTCTGGTGGATGTTTTAAGTATTCTGTTTCACGATGTTCCTGAAGATATTCATCCGGGAGATTTTGATAATGTAATCTGGAAAAAAATGGAAGAACAAATCTATTCACTATTTGACCGTCTGGACAATCAGGAGGAAGAAACATTGTTAAAGTGCCTGGAAAGCCTTACCAAAAGAGATGGCGAATCCTACTTTCACTATATTTGGCGTTTGCTGGAAACCACTGACCATAGTTATAATGCCATTCAGATTAAATTGGCCGACCGCTTGGATAACACCCTGGATATGCGAATTGATCTTAAAGACCCGTTGGATGACATTGATTTTTATTATATTATTTTTCAAATATTGTTTGAAGGTCAGCAACAAGTTTACACACCCGAAACTGTTCATCCGCCGACTGCTTCTATGAATGGTTCTAAAAGATTATACCAACTGTTTAAAAATGTGGTTTTATTGTCCCTGGTTCGCAAAAAAGGGGTGGGTGATAGTACAGCGGCCATTCAACACCTTGTCACGACTATTTCTAAAGCCAGCTTAAAAGAAGCTCAACGAATTTTTGTCCATCTAATCGGCTATCATTACACGGATATCAAACTTCAACGCGAACTTTTATTGGATGTGATGAATTATTGTCATAGCGGAAAAACATGCTTTATCACGGCTCCGGATAGCGATCAAATGGTTGATGGCTTGTTTTTAAATACATTTGGCGTGTTATCTGATCAAAAACGTGCGCAGCAATTGGATATCCTATATCAAAATAAACCATTGATGTTACAAGCCGCGATTGCCTTTATCGTTCTGTTTTCCCATTTTTTAAACGATCCTTGTTTTTTTCTGGGTGGAATAAACGCTGACGGCGTGTATGCGGAAGCATGTACAGAAACGCAAACTGAAAACCATTGACAATAACAGGCTAAATTAAGTATAAAAGTATTATAAACATTGTTACGGGTGCATACGGCAGTTGGGGAAAAACCATAATTTGGAGATTGTTCAGCAAAAAACAGACAATTCGCTTATAAAAAAGCGACTCACGATTATTTTCGCCCTCCAAATGGTGATCCAAAACTAAGCCTCCCAACTGATAAATACGCCCCATTGTTGCATAATATTCATCTCTTAACCCAATTGTCAGATGTTAGTAAGAGGGAAAAACATTATCATGAATACGCCGCTGAATGACACCAATACACAAGAGTACGATTCGAAACGCATCATAATTTCCGAACAGAAATCGAAGCTTGACTCAGATACCGCTACCGTAAAAAAATTCGATGATGAAGAAGAATTTCAGGAAACTGTCGCAATTACACGCGAGGAACTGGAGCAACTGAAGCCGCCGGATGAAGAAGAATTTCAGGAAACTGTCGCAATTACACGCGAGGAACTGGAGCAACTGAAGCCGCCGGATGAAGAAGAATTTCAGGAAACTGTCGCAATTACACGCGAGCAACTGGAGCAACTGAAGCCGCCGGATGAAGAAGAATTTCAAGAAACTGTCGCAATTACATGTGAGGAACTGGAGCAGTTGAAACTCTCGGATGAAGAGGAATTTCAAGAAACTGTCGCAAATTCACACGAAGAGTTGGAGCCGATGAAACTTCCAGGTGAAGAGTTTCAGGAGACCGTCGCGATTTCACGCGAAGAGTTAGAGCAAATGAAATCTTCGGATGCGGGGGAGTTTCATGAAACCGCAACGATTCCGCCCGACGAATCGGAACCGTGTATGCCGATGGATGAAGAGGAATTTCAGGAAACTGTCGCAATTTCACGCAAAGACTTAGAAATGATAATGATCGAAGATGGAGAGGCATTTCAAGAAACTCTGGCAATTCCGCCCGATGAATTGGATCGGATGATGGCGGATGAAGAGGCCATGAATAAAAATGAAATGCAGGAAACCGTTGCGATTTTGCCTCATGAGTTAAAAAATATGCTTACGCCGAACGAGGATGTCAGGGATGACGCTGAAGAAGTTGAAACAACTGTAGATGAAGCCAAGTATGAGCAGAAAAATGAAAAAGCGTCCAAATCATTCCCGCGCCAAGCTATTCACCAAGAAGTTATTGACAGGGAAAATGATGATATAAGTGTCATTACTGCAATGCGTAACAAACTTGACAAGTTAGTTAGTGAGGATGCCAAAAGCAAAAATAAAGAGGCTGTAATTATTCCGCAAGTTAAAATTGATCAAATGCTCGAATCCGGTCCGGAACAGAGTATTGAAAAAGCCTTTAAAATATCTCCTGCAATGACCTCATTTGAAACAATCCGGCTTGAAAAAAAATATTTTCACGAAAACGTCTGCAAAGGTCTCAGTGGCGGTAAATACACGATCAATAAAAAGCTTTTTGCCGGCGGTATGGGTGCGATCATTGAGGCTGAAGACCGCTATTTATCCCGCATTTCGGCGATGAAAGTTATTTTGCCTGAAAAAAAAAATAATGCTTCCACTCTACAACAGTTTATCGCCGAAGCTAAAATCACTTCGCTACTTGAGCATCCGAATATTATTCCCGTGCATGAATTGGGTTTGATGAATGCAACCGGGCTTTATTTCACTATGAAACTGGCCGAAGGCGAGGCGCTAAATGATATTTTAAATAAACTGATGAACAATGACGCTGAATACATCGAAACATACAACACCTATCATTTGCTTAATATATTTCGCAAGGTTTGTGATGCGGTTTCGTTCGCCCATTCACGCCACATCATTCATCAGGATATCAAGCCACATAATGTCATGATCGGAAAATATGGGGAGGTTCTTTTGATGGATTGGGGTTTGGCGCAACCGTTAAAACAATATCTGTCCGAAGTTTCCCCGACTGACCAATCAGCTCACCTGCTTAACGATCTGGTGATTACTTCGAATAATCGCATTACAGGTTCGCCAACCTATATGTCCCCTGAACAAACTTATGGTGATCCTGATAAAATGTGTGAGCGGAGTGATATTTTTCTTCTCGGAGCTATGTTATACCATATCTTCACAATGGCACCTCCTTACAACGGTAAAAACATGCGAGAAGTTATTTTGAAAGCCCGTGCGGGCGATTTTATTGCGCCACAAAAGCGCGATCCGCAACGCCAGATTCCCGATGAAATTAACCGGATTATTTTAAAAGCCATGGCCTTTAAAAAAGAAGACCGCTATCAAACCGTGGATGCGATGAGTCATGATATAGATGATATTATTGCCGGGAAATGGTCCCAACAGGCAAAAAAAGATTTTCAAAAAGGTGAAATGTTAATGACTGAAGGCGCAATCGGTGAAGAAGCCTATTTGATTTTAAAAGGCAGTGTACGGGTGGTGAAAGAACGCGCCGGCAAAAAAATTGTTCTGGGTCTGTTGAAATCCGGTGATATTGTCGGTGAAATGTCCCTGATACGTAAAGAAAAACGTTCGGCCAGCGTTGAAGCGGTCGAACTGACTCAGGCGGCGGTGCTTAACCGGGAAGTGCTTTCACAGAATCTTAAAAAATTGCCACCGTACATGGAAAAAATCGTATCTGCCATGAATGACCGATTACGGGTCGCAAATGAAAAAATTCATCCGCATTTAGTTCGGGATTGCACATACGTCATTTTAAAACAGCTTCGCTTGCTTTATCAGTATAAATTAAAAAATAAATCGGATGCGACTGCTTTTAATGAAGGCATTGAAACAGACGCAATAATTGCTGAAATTGCCGAAGACCTCGGACTTCCATACGAAAGAGTGAATATTGTCGTCAGTCATGCTGCTAAAATACAACTTATTGATAATACCGATAATATTATAACAATTCCGGATGATGAAAAATTGTTTCAGTTCTGCAAACGGGCTAAAGCCGGACTATGAATGAGGAAAATTCATAAAATTCTAATTCAGCTTTCATTCAACGTTCGATGTTCGACGTTCGAGGGGGGCGTACATGTCTAAGCGTAAAGATATTTTTTTTGGTAAACTGGCTGTCAAAGCCGGATATATCACCGAAAAACAGTTAAACGAAGTGTTTCATGTGCAAAAAGCACTGGCTCAAAAAGGCCAAATGGCAAATATTGGTGCAATTGCGGCGGCTAAAGGACTGCTTACCCGCGCGCAGGTGCTTAAAATTCGATTGCATCAGAAAAAGATTGATGAAAGCCGAATTTACATGATGTGCTTGTCCTGCGGAGCCAAATATAAAATTAAAAACTACCGTCCGGAAAGAAAAATTGCCTGCCAAAAATGCGGAGAAAAACTGCGGCTACATAGCCCTGAAACCCAGAATAAAACGGCCGATACACCCTCATCTGTTCCAACATCTGTTCCAACGGTTGATAAATCTGAAACTAACCCAACGGATACGATTGACAAGGTCAGGAATATTTTAGCCGGTATGGAGTATAATGCCGTTGCTTCTGGCGAAGAAACGCCCGAACAGCCACCGGTTGTTGAAAGGGATGTCGAGAAAGCGTCTGACCGGTCAGATGACATCCATGAAGAAGAAACCTCTAATGCTGAAGGAGAAGGTACAGCGGATTTAGCCAAACAGGCAGGCTCTGTTGAAGACACTCAGGATTTGCTCGCAGCAATGGATGACGAAGATAGCAGCCTGAATGTAACCATAAAAATTGATCGTTCTGATGTCGCGAAACAGAAAAAAGCGGAGATGAATATTCGTCCACTCAATGTCATCCTTGATGATACAAAAGACGCATCCTTGGACGATTTCTCTATTATGCACTCCATTGGTAAAGGCGGTATGGCTGAAGTGTTTGCCGCTCGTCAGGCTTCTGTTGATCGACTTATTGCTCTGAAAATGATCAAAACGGATAAGACAGTTGATGATGAATCACGTTACAAATTTATCTCCGAAGCTGTGGTTACCGGCGATTTGGACCATCCCAATATTGTACCGGTTCATGATCTTGGCCTGAGCCAGGATAATGTCCTTTTTTACTCGATGAAACATGTAAAAGGCGTTGAGTGGGAAAGCGTTCTTCCTGAAAAATCTCTGGCAGATAATCTTGATATTCTGTTGAGCGTATGTGACGCCATGGCGTTTGCCCATGATAAAGGCATTGTGCATCGGGATTTAAAGCCGTTAAATATAATGCTTGGCGACTACGGTGAAGTGCTGGTGATGGACTGGGGCTTGGCGATCAGTTTTGATGAAAAAGGCAAAGCCGAGCGTCTGTCCAGTAAAATGGGAATGGCCGGAACACCGGCGTTTATGGCACCGGAAATGGCCAAGTGCGACAGCCGCCGGATAGATACCCGCAGTGACATCTATCTGTTGGGTGGAATTCTTTACAAAGTCGTCACCGGTTTAAGACCCCATGAAAGCGACAGCGTTGTCAAATGCGTCCATGAGGCTATGCAAAACAATATTCAGCCAACTGAAAAAAAAGGCGAATTGATAGATATTGCCCTTAAAGCTATGGCGACTGTACTCGAAGATCGTTATCAAACCGTCAAAGAATTTCAGGACGCTATCCGTGAATATCAGGCCCACGCTGAGAGTATTGCTCTGGCGGACAGCGCCCTTAAAGACATTAAAAACGCTGAAACACATAGCGATTACGACCGTTTTGCCAACGGTCTCTATCGTTGTCGTGAAGCTTTAGAAATGTGGCCTGAAAATGAGACTGCCCAAAAAGGATTGGCTCGCGGCACTTTGTCTTATGCCCAATGTGCATTTGAAAAAGATGATTTCGATTTGGCGGCTTCCCTCTTAACTCTGGAAAATGATGAACACCGCGATCTTGCCGAGCGTGTGGAAAAAGCCCGCCGTAAACGTGAAGACCGTAAAAAACGTCTGAAATTGTTATCTTTCGGCGTCAGCGGTTTAGCTATCCTTATTATCATTATTCTGGGAGTCGCTTTTTTCTGGATTAAAGGTGAAAAAGAACGCGCGGTTGTTGCTGAACAAGAAGCACGCACCGCTCAGAAACAAGAATCCGTGCAGCGGCAAAAAGCGGAACAGCAGAGGCAAAAAGCGGAGCAGGAGAACTATTTTAATATTGTGACAATTGCCATACAAAAAATCGGCGATTCACTAATCAGTCAGGCCAAAGAATTACTCCTGACGCCATCATCCAAATTACGGGCGTGGGAGTGGGGTCGTTTGATGCATTTATGCAATTTAGAACGCGCTACACTGAAAGGGCATACTGACACGATAACTACCGCCGTTTTTTCTCCGGATGGTATTCTTGTGGCCACCGGAAGCGGCGATGATACTGTTAAAATATGGGTCAGAGCAAATGGCGAATTACGAACAACGCTGACAGGCCATAGCTCCGCCATAAAAGCGATTATGTTTTCTGATGACAGTAAGCACTTGAATTCAGTCGATACCAATGGTGTTACTAAAAACTGGGATATTAAAACAGGTTTGGAAACGAACTTAGACATTAAACTGCCAGATACAATGCGTTCGGTCGCTTTTTCGCCAGATGGCACCTTAAAACTGATGACTCGTCTTGATCGTGAAAATAGCGCTACCATCAGTGAAATATCCACAGGCAAAGAGTTAATGAACCTTAAAGGACACACAGGCAAAGTGATCGCCGTAACATTCGCACCGGATGGCAAAAGCGTAGCCACTGGCAGTGCTGACAAAACGGCTAAAATTTGGAATGTTGAAACAGGCCGAGCGATCATGACCTTGACAGGGCATACGCATACAGTCAGCACAGTGTCTTTTTCCCCTGACGGAGAGGAAATTATCACTGGAAGCAACGATAAAACTGCGCGTGTTTGGGGAACTAAAAGCGGGACGGATGTTAAACTCCAAGATGTGGATTCGGTCTATGTCAGTTCAATCGCCTTTTCACCGAACAGCCGGCAAATCATAAGCGGCAGCCGTTCCGTCAGCACACCGGTTGCCATTATTTGGGATGCAATCAATGGCAAGATACAGCGAAAACTGAATGGACATACGCATTATATTTATTCAGTCGCTTTCAGCCCGGACGGTAAAACTGTTTTAACTGGAAGCCGTGATAAAACAGCAATCCTGTGGAATGCGGCTGACGGCCAAAAATTGCATACCCTCAAGGGGCACACCGGTGCGGTCTATGCGGTCGCTTATTCGCCTGATGGCGGTCATTTATATACTGGAAGTTGGGATAAAAGCGTGCGTGTATGGGATGCTCAGACTGGTAAGCACCTCAAAACCATGAAAGGTCACACGGGGGGTGTGCTGGCTATCGGGCTTTCTCCGGACGGACGCCATATCGTTACCGGCGCTGGCATTGATGGAAGAAAAACTGACAAGGAAGCCGCAAGCAAAAAACAAACCGTGATCGTATGGGATGCGCAAAGTGGTAAACAATTAAAAGCCCTTCCGGGACACGATGATTCTGTATATGATGTGTCGTATTCACCGGATGGAACAAAGATCGTTTCCGCCAGTTGGGATGGTTCGGCAAAAATATGGAATGCCGTCAATGGCAAAGTGCTTAAAACACTCAGAGGACATTCCCAAAGTATCCAGACCGCCGTCTTTTCACCTGACAGCCGGCGTCTGGCAACCGGAAGCAGAGATCACACTACCAAAATATGGGATATCAAGACCGGGCGTGAACTGTTGACGCTCAAAGATCACTCGGCGCAGGTGACAGATGTTGTTTTTTCACCTGATGGCCGTAAATTGGCATCCGCCAGCCGGGATAATACGGTCGTTATCTGGAACACATACACTCAAAAAACGGCGAAGGACAAATAATGAAAATTGTCGCAATTATTCCTTCACGTTACGAATCCAGCCGGTTTCAAGGCAAACCTTTGGCGCTGATTGCCGGCAAACCTATGGTTGAACATGTATATACAAGGGCATGTCAAGCGAAACTGATTGAAGATGTTATGGTGGCCACGGATGACAAGCGGATTTTTAACGCAGTGGCACAGTTCGGCGGCAAAGCGATTATAACGTCTGCCGCTAATCGCTCCGGAACTGACCGTCTGGCCGAAGCGGCTGAAAAAATGAATCTCGCGGCGGATGATCTGATTGTCAATATTCAGGGCGATCAACCTCTGCTGAATCCTCGCAGCATTGATGAAATGGTACAGCCACACCTGTATCCACTTGAAAAGCAGACTTTGCAGGATTCACCCCCCGCTGTTCAAATGAGTACGTTAGCATTCAAAATTGTCAATAAACAAGAGATCACCAATCCCAAAGATGTAAAGGTGGTTTTTGACAGCCGCGGCTTTGCTTTATACTTTTCACGCTCACCGGTGCCATGCGCACGGGATGCATCTGAGCATTTCGCAACTTACAAACACCTGGGATTTTATGCCTACAAACGTAGTTTCCTGGATACATTCCGCCAGTTGCCCACGGGGCATCTTGAAAATATTGAAAAATTAGAACAACTACGGGCTTTGGAATATGGCCATTCTATTCAAGTGATCATTACGCCTCATGATTCCCCCGAAGTCGATTTACCCGAAGATATTGCACGTATCGAAAAGCTGCTTGTTGATTCGGAATTCGGAACCCGGAACTCGGAATGCTGAATTCGGAGTTTGGAGTTCCGAGTTCCGAGTTCTTATTGCTTTTGATCGGCACCTATCTGTTTGCTTCACTGAACAGTGCCATTGTGCTATTCAAACTAAGCGGCAAGTCTGATCCGCGCGCTCAATTCAGCCAAAACGCCGGCACCACCAATGTATATCGCCAGGCGGGTCTGTTTTGGGCGTTTCTCGTCTTGTTGACAGATGTCAGCAAAGCTGTCATAATAGCGGTTTGCGCTGACTGGTTGCTGCCGCGGCAGCATATCCCCTGGATAGGGTTGGCGATGATCTGCGGCAATCGCTTTCCCTGCTGGCATCATTTTCAGGGTGGCAAAGGAGTGGCGCACTATATCGGTTTTACCTCTGTGGCCGCACCGGAAGTGACAATCGCAGCATTATTGGCCTGGATACTGGTTTATTGCGTCTGGTGTATCCCTTTTGTCGCCTCTATTATTATGGTATGCGTTCTTGCGGTCGGCGCAGCCACATCACAACCATGGAACGGGATAGCTGGGTTCGCAACGATAATCACGGCTTTGTTGATTTGTTACAATCATAAACGCAATATTATGGAACTGGGAATTGAGAGTGTTGAATTCGGAATACGGAAATAATCGTAGTGGTATTCTGAATCCTGAATTCAATATTCCAAATTCCGAACTCCGTATTTCAATTATAACAGCGACCTTTAATTCCGCTCATACAATTAAATCTTGCTTGACAAGTTTGAAAAAACAGACCTATAAATTCGAGCATATTATTATTGACGGCGGGTCAGCCGATGGAACAATTGAAATTCTTAATCAAGAGAGCCAAAAGGATGCTCTGATTATTTCCGAGCCGGATCGGGGGCTTTACGATGCCTTAAATAAAGGTATTCAATCAGCCTCCGGAGATGTTATCGGCTTTCTCCATGCTGACGATGTTTTCGCAGATTGCGATGTTTTGGCTGATGTCGCGGCTATGTTTGAGCTATCTTTGAAAAACGGATCCATGGCTTCCTGTTACGGTGATCTGGTGTATGTTCGCGCAGATTATACAAAACAGGTTGTGCGCTACTGGAAATCATCAGAATTTGACAAACGCCGCTTTTATTACGGATGGATGCCTCCGCATCCAACCTTTTTTGTGCGAAAATCGGTGTATCAGAAATACGGCTGTTTTAACCTTGAACTGGGCACGTCCGCTGATTATGAACTGATGCTGCGTTTTTTATTGAAACATGGTATTACCTGCGGCTATATTCCGCGTATTTTGGTTAAAATGCGCACTGGCGGGGTTAGCAACGCATCTGTTAAAAACCGTCTTCTGGCCAATTACAACGATCGACGCGCTTGGCGTATAAACGGCCTCAAACCGTTTCCATGGACATTGTACCTGAAACCGCTATCTAAAATCGTACAGTATATACGACAGCCTGAAAATGCTGAATTCAAAATTCGGAAATAATAGTAGCGACATTCCGATAGGAAATTATTTATGACCACCGTTCTTGTAGTCTTTGCAGTTGCCTTGGCATTATCTCTGATGATTACGCCGCTGGCCGGTAAACTGGGAATGCGCTATGGAGCCGTGGATACGCCAGATGAACGTAAAGTTCACACACGCTTAATCCCTCGCACCGGCGGTTTGGCCATTTTCATCACCTTTTTTGTGACGTTGTTAATTAACGGAGAGTTGCAAACTCTTGTTTCTGTTCAGATTGAAATTGATCAACACTTTTTTTATTTTTTTGGCGGCGCGTTTATTATTTTTGGAATCGGATTGGCCGATGATTTTCGACGGCTGCATCCTGGGATTAAGTTTGTTTTTCAAATCATTGCTGCCAGTTTTGCTTATATGGGCAACCTCGGATTTGATATGTTCTCCTTGAACATCCAGTCCGCTGTCTTCAGCTATATTGCAACCGTGGCATGGTTTGTTCTGTTTATCAATGCGGTTAATTTAATTGACGGATTAGACGGTCTTGCCGGAGGCATCGTTTTTTTTGTATCAGTTGTGATCGTTATGCTTTCCATTTTAAGAGACAACTATGTTTGCGCCCTTTTATTTGCCGTATTGGCTGGCAGCGTACTGGGCTTTTTGCGCTATAATTTTAACCCGGCATCTGTTTTTATGGGCGATGGCGGCAGTTATTTTTTAGGGTACATCATTGCGGGTTCTGCCATTATCGGCAATGCTAAAAATCAGGTGGGAGCCGCTATGTTGATTCCGTTATTGGCGTTGGGCGTACCGCTTTTTGACACCCTGTTGGCCCCTTTAAGGCGTTTTTTAAAAGGCCGCCAACTGTTCCAACCGGACAACGATCATATTCATCATAAACTTTTGAATATGGGAATCTCAGATAAAAATGTGGTATGGTTGCTTTATACCCTTACATTTTGTTTATGCCTGTTCGCAATTGTCATGGTTAATTATCAGGATGAACGCTCCGGTTTATTTTTGATCGTTTTGGGTGCCGGTGCAATTATTTTTGTGCGCAAACTCGGATATTTTGAATATTTCGGTTCTGATAAAATCTATGGATGGTTTAAAGATTTAACGGATGACACCGGTATTACGTATGAACGGCGCAGTTTTTTAAACCTGCAAATGGAAATCAGCCAATCCGATGATATTCAATCGCTATGGCTCAATATGATTAAAGCCCTGGAACGTTTGAAATTCGACCGGGCTGAACTTAACCTTAAAGCCGGTATTTTCGACCCAAAAACCGGGAGACGTTCAGATGAAAACCGATTTTTATGGACCCGAAACGGCTTTTATAATGGTAAGAACATTTTTAATAAAAGCGATATGAAACTGGAACTGCCGCTGCTGACAGACGCCCCATCTGAACTGAAAACTGATAGTTACGGCATCTTAGTGTTAGTTAAAGACTTAAAACGGGACCCAATCACCCACTACACCTTGAGACGTGTGGAGCATTTGCGCCGAACCATTATGAGTACTTTAAAGCGGTTGGATTATCGTAATTCGGAATGATGAATGCGAAATGTCACCAATAGTATTTCCGTTTCCTTCATTCCTAATTCAAAATTCCGCGTTCCAAATTTTAATGATGAACCTATTACTTACATTAACTTTGTGGCTCTATTTTACACTGGGCTTTTTATGCTTTTTCGCCCCCTTTTATTTGGCGGCCGCCCTATTTTCTCCAAATCATGAAATTGCGTTTCAAAAATTGAATTGTCGCTTTTACCGTATTTTTATCCGGATTATACGTTTGTTCATACCTAAACTGAATTTGAAGATTGATAAAAGTGCGTTGGCTATTCGTTCATCTGTAATCTTATGCAACCATCTGTCTTTTCTTGATCCGATTATTTTAATCTCAATGTTCACCAAACATAAAACGATTGCAAAAAGCATCTTTTTTAAAATTCCTATTTTTGGTC
Source organism: Desulfococcaceae bacterium HSG9 (assembly GCA_030378005.1). Taxonomy (GTDB): domain Bacteria; phylum Desulfobacterota; class Desulfobacteria; order Desulfobacterales; family JAUCGF01; genus JAUCGF01. Next base: position 35,068 of record JAUCGF010000072.1, read on the forward strand.
AGATGCTTAAAGCTGCCGGTTATATTCCTTCTGCGGCTTTAGGAAAATTACATACGCTGATGATTCAACAAATTGAAGACCTACCGGCCTATCTGCAAACCGGAGGGAATTTTTTTGTATTCCCCGAAGGTACCCGCAGCCGTAATCGTGAATTGGGTCAATTCAATCCGGGCGCGTTTAAAATTGCCCGACTGTGTCGGACACCTGTTAAGGTTTTGTTTATTCGCCATACGGATACACTTTTTAAACCAGGAAAGTTTTTATTTAATACGCATCCTCAAACGATCACGGTCAGCTTAATCGGATCACTCAACCCCGATTATGATAGTGCTGATTTTACCATATCCGCCTTAATAACCCAAACACGCAATTTGATGCAACGGGAAATGCAACGATGAAACTTGTTCTGATATCCATGCCGGACACGGCTCCGATCGTTATTCATGAAACTGCTGTTCATATCCCCAACCTTGGGATTGCCACGATTGGTGCGCATCTTGATAGATGTCATGATGTTTTTATTATCGACCTGGTGCGCAAACGGAATAAGGTGCGTCGCTATTTGACAAAAATCCTGCCCAAATTGAAACCCGATCTGATCGGATTGTCCGCTATGGCTTGGCAATACGATACCTGTGTGAAAATCGCCAAGCTGATTAAAACCTTATTACCCCACGTCAAAATCGTTATTGGCGGGTATCATGCCACATTAATGGCCTCCGAAATTGCGCGCACTTCGGATGCTGCATTGTTTGATTTCATGGTTCGTGGGGAAGGCGAAGAAGCCTGCCGCCGTTTAATGAACGCATTGCAAGGTTCCGATCAAGTTGAAGATATTCCTTCGCTTTCCTACAAAAAAAACGGTCGATTTATCCACAACCCTCGTGGGAAATTATGTGACCTCTCCGATCTGAAGCTGCCTATACGCGATAAACGCCGCTTAACATGTGGGTATCACCTGATGAATAAAAAGATGGAGGTGATTGAGACATCCCGTGGATGCACCCGCGGATGCAATTTCTGTAGTATCCGCCGGATGTATGGCCGTAGTTTCCGCACCTTTCCCATTGAGCGTGTTTTGGCCGATCTGGATAATATCTATTACCAAAAAAAAGCATATAATGTGTTTGTGACAGATGATAATATGGTGTTAAACCCTAAAAGAGTGATCGCCCTGTGTGATGCGATTATTCAACGAAACTATCAAAAACTGGTAATGGTGGTGCAGGCGGATTGCGTTTCTATGGCGCAAAACGAATCCATGGTTCAAAAAATGGCTCAAGCCGGATTTAAAATCGTTTTTCTGGGAATCGAGAACATATCGAAAAAAAATCTGACTGCTGCCAATAAAGGTAATATTGTCGAAGCTTCCAAAACGGCGATTAAACATTGCCATAAATATGGCATGATGATTATCGGCGGGTTGGTTTTAGGATTCCCGGATGATGATGAAGAGACCATCAAACAAAATTATGAATTCTTTAATGAACAGGATATTGATGCCGCGATCTGTCAAATTCTTACACCTTATCCTAAAACCGGTATCAGGGAAAACCTTTTAAAAGCGGGCTTGGTGTCAAATTTTGATGATTTCAGACGTTACACCGGTTTATGGGCCAATGTGCGCACCAAACATCTGAGTACTGAACAGTTGCAGTATCTGGTGTGGTTTTACCGACAGACAGTGTTAGGATGGTGGAATCCATCGAAACTGGTGCAAAGGGATGGTAAATTATGGACAGGAATATGGCGCTACGCAATGAAACCGGTGTTACAATATTTCCACACCCGTCAAATCCGCAAACATGGCTGGAAAAGTTTATATGCTATGGAAATACAACGATTGGCAGAGATCAACGTTTTTAAAGATTTAGAAGAATTTTAATGAAGGAGAAGCATAATGACTTCCGATTGTTTTCAAGTTTATCCTATCGGCTTTATTAAAAAACAGGATAGCCAAACAATTATCACTATCCGCACCGCTTACAAGGATGCCCTACTGGGGCTTGATCAATTCTCACATATTATAGTTTGTTACTGGTTTCATCAAAACGATACACCTGAAAAAAGAAACACAGTGCAGGTTTATCCGCGCAGAGATAAATCCAATCCTTTAAGCGGTGTTTTTGCCACCCGCGCCCCTTTAAGACCCAATCTGATTGCATGCTCAACATGCAAGTTGCTTGCGATTGATAAACTGAAAATAACTGTCAACGAGATTGACGCTTTCGACAAAACTCCGGTGATAGACATCAAACCCTTTATCCCATCGCGTCGATCTTTAGTTGACGTCAAAGTGCCTGAATGGGTGCAATCTAAGGCAAGTCGAAAAAAATAATATACCTAAGGAACAAGGTCACAATAATCACCCCATTTGTGATTTCTGAAACATGAAACGTATGTTTGGGGAATTTATTTCATCCTCATTCCTGATAGTATTCCAGTTGTTATTCGTAATGAAAGGTGTTACGAATAAATTTAATTTATAACTGACGTGATCATTAAAAATTATTGTTTATAAGGAGGGCAAAATGCGTAAAATCTGGGTCAAAGCGGATCCGTGGGATAAAGACCTGGTGGTTGCCGCAATTGAGGGCGGTGCCGATGGTATTATGGTGAATAGGGGATGCTCCGCCAAAGTCAAGGAATTGGGCATTATTAAAACAATTGCCGAAGATGGTGATTTAATACTCGGTGAAGATGTGATTTATTTCAATATTCAGAGCAGTGAAGATGAAGATAAGATTATCAGGTTAAGCCAAAATCGCATGGTAATCCTGCAAAGCGATGATTGGACGATCATTCCGCTGGAAAATCTTGTCGCTCAGGGAGTTGACGTGATTGCTCCGGTCACATCACTCCAGGAAGCACGCACGGCTTTTGGCATTCTTGAAAAAGGCGTGCGCCAAATTTTATTCCACACTACAAATATTCGTGAACTGAAACATGCCTTGACTCAGTTGCGTCTTAATGATGATTACATTGATCTGAAAGTTGCGGAGGTTACCGATATTATTTCTGTGGGCATGGGCGACCGGGTTTGCGTGGACACATGTACAACCATGTTACCGGGACAAGGTATGTTAGCGGGCAACACCAGCAATGCATTGTTTCTGGTTCACTCGGAATGTTTATCCAATCCGTATGTGGCGCCCCGGCCATTCAGAGTCAATGCCGGCGCTGTCCATGGTTATACACGCACTCCGGGTGGCAAAACGTGTTATTTATCAGAATGTGGCTCCGGCGACCAAGTGCTTCTGACTGATTTTCAGGGTAATTCGATTATATCAGTGGTCGGACGTGTTAAGATCGAAAAACGTCCGCTTTTAATGGTCAAAGCAATAGTGGATGAAAAAAACATCAATACGATTCTCCAAAACGCCGAGACAGTCCGATTAGTCACCCCGGAAGGAGGCGCGACTTCGGTGGTCAATCTCAAGGCCGGTGACAGAATATTAGTTGCCGCCGAAGATGGTGGCCGGCACTTCGGTCATAAAATTGATGAAACTATCATTGAGAAATAGGCGTGGTGATGCGTCATGCTGATTATTTCCGGTTGCCGGTGAAAGAGGTGCTGTTCTTTAACACATGAATCGTGATTTCCGGCGGACAATTGAAGCGCACTTGCAGACCTGAAGAACCGGTTCCTCTGGATGTATATCCCCGCATTTGCTTATATCGCCATAAACCGCTGACAAATTTGCGGCGGCCGGACGTATTCGTGATAATCGGAATGCCACCGGGAAGACATATCTGGCCGCCGTGAGTATGACCGCAGATATAATAACGCATGCCGCATTGATGCGCCTTTATAACCAACTCCGCAGAATGCGCAAGCATAATTTTAAAGTCACTGTGTGGTATTCTTTGCAGCGCTTTCGTAAGGTCATCCGTTTTATAGTAATAGACGTCATCTGTGCCGACCAACCATAATTTGGATTGGCCGTGTTCAAGAACGATATTTTCATTCAGCAATATACGAATTCCCATTTTTTCCAGATAAAATGTGCTTTCAATATAATCGTGGTTACCTAACACACCGAAAATACCGTACTTGCAATTCAAAACAGATGCCAAGTCTGCCATTTTAGCATGACTGCGGCCATTGACACTGAAAGTGCGTGAATGAAAATCGCCTGTAATAACGCAAAGATCAAAATCTTGTTGGGCGATTGTTCGCTTTAAATGAGCGCCGCTGTCAATCATAGCGTCAATATGAATATCGGAAAGTTGCAGAAGGCGCAGACCGTCAAAATCAGGAGGAAGATCATCGAAAAAAATTGTTCGTTTTTCAATACGCAGGTCAAGTGAATTGCGCCGTCCTTTTTCTAATAACCCGAACGCATATAAAATATGTTTTAATATCGTAGAACTGTATTTGAAATTTTGCCGATAAAGGCGAAATCTGTTGTAAAACGTATCGTCATAGCGATTTATCTGTCGTTTAAGGCGTTTGCTTAAATGTTGATGACTGACACGTTTTTTTAAATATTGTAATAGTTGGGAGTTCATTGTATTTTGGAGGATTCTCGCCAGTCATAAATTCTTGTAAATTATTGAAATCATTGAAAGTAAAAAAATGACACGAATTTTGTGAGTTTCAATGAATTCAGGGAGTTACAAAATAACTTCAAACTTTAAACTTAAAACTTGTAACTGACGAGGAGGATTCATAATGTGAATATTATAACCATTTTGTCGAACTGCGTAACTCCTGTAAAATTCAACAAATCCGCGGCAATTGTTCGCCGGTCAGCATATCGACAATGCGTCGGCCGCCTATGCGGGTTTGCATAAACACCTGTCCGGGAAAATCATCTGTCACTTCGCCAATGATACACGCATCCTGGCCGAAAGGATTTTCTCTGACAGCGGCCAGTACATCTTCGGCATGTCGGGCAGACACACAAGCAAGCAGTTTGCCCTCATTAGCGACATAAAGCGGGTCCAATCCCAACAATTCACATAGCCCGGCGACCGCGCCTTTTACCGGAATCTTGTCTTCATAGATTTTAATCCCTGCGTTTGACTGTATGGCGATTTCATTCAAAGTCGTGCCGACGCCGCCGCGTGTGGGATCACGTAAAACATGCACTTGATCAGAAACAGCCAGCATCTGTTCAACCATCCTATTGAGCGGCGCGGTATCACTTTGAATGGCGGCGTCAAAATCAAGTCCTTCACGTTGCATTAAAATAGTGATGCCATGATCGGCAATGGATCCGCTTAAAATGATTTTATCTCCATGCCGGGCGTTGGAACCGCTTATGGCGGCATTCTTGAATAGCTGTCCGATACCGGATGTGTTGATAAAAATTTTATCGGCCGCCCCTTTGGGAACCACCTTGGTGTCGCCGGTGACAAGAGTGACATCAGCTTGTTTAGCGGCAGTCGCCATATTATTTATGACATCGCTAAGTTTCTGCATGGAAAAGCCTTCTTCGATTATCAGTCCGGCACTTAAAAAAAGCGGTTTGGCACCGCACATTGCAATATCATTGACCGTGCCGTTCACCGCCAAATCACCGATGCAGCCGCCGGGGAAAAAAATCGGGTCAACCACATAGCTGTCCGTTGAAAAGGCCAGACGCTGTTCACCCACAGTCACAACAGCACCATCATCTAACCGGTTTAATATAGAATTCCCGAAAGCCGGAAGCAGCAAGTTTTGAATGAGATTGTGGGATGCTTTGCCGCCGCTGCCGTGGTCTAATAATATGGTGTCTTTCATTTTTTCGCTCCAATCAGTAGAATATTTTCTGCTCATTACCACAGGATTCAAATTTTGGCAATTTTAATCCGCTGCTCTCAGGTTTAGAGCCTGTTTGGAAAGTCGTAATCGAAGCGAACCAGCATAGCACATACGTTTGAATTTTTTCTTGATACCTGCTTAGAATTGTTATATGTTGTTTTTCAAGGATAAATTCGATTTCTACTTTCAAATCGTGATTTTTCTTCCGTACCTCTCAAGGCCATCATCATTAAATAAAATTAAAATCGCGAAATTCCTTAACTTCAAATACTTGCTTTCCAATGATAAAATAAATTTTTGAATATGTCAGGAGGTGAGGTCATTGAAAAAATTAAAAATATTTCTATATATATTTTTTGGGGCAATGTTTGCGTTGCCGATGATTATCAACTTTTTAACGGGCGATGAAAAGAAAGAAAAAGTAAACAAACGGTCGAATTATGAACAAATAAAAGAACCTGTTGAACCAATAAAACAATTGACGAAGAAAGAAGCCGTTGCAAAAACATTGAAACAGCTTCAAAAGCATCTTCAAAAGTTCAATGATGAGGATATGTTGTTTTTTGCACCGCAACTGCCCGATAACTTTGAAGTGGATTTGAAAATTGATAATTTGGGCCATATAAAGGTAAAGGTTTGGGATAAGGGCAACCCGTCCGAATCCGAAGAATTAATAATTGAAACCGAAGAAAAATAAACGGAGGTGTGAAGATGAGTGAAATCATTAGTAAAATAGGCGAAATCGCAGGAAAATTGACAGGTAAAATAGGATTTATTGTAACAGGAATCGGCTTGCTGTTTTTTGTTTTTGTTATTTTTCCAAATATTTTATATACCGTTGAACGAAACCATGTGGGCGTTATTTTCGATAATTTCGGCTCAGAATCCAAAGTGGCAGGCCGTTTTATCGTCGAAAAGGGCGAAAAAGGCTGGTGGCGGGAACCGCTGATGCCGGGAACTCATTTCTTCTGGCTTCTCCAACCGTTGTGGCAATATAAAATCAAGGAAGAACCGTTTGTCCGGGTGCCGGCCGGCAAAGTCGGCATTGTTTACGCCAGGGACGGCGAATCCATGCGACCGGGACAAATTCTTGCCGATCCGGATGTTTATCCGGGAGATATGGTAGATGGCAAAAAGGCGACCGCATTTAAAATAGGGCAAAAGGGACCGCGGTTGAAAGTTTTAGAGCCTGGCCACTATCCGATTAACTCTCAGTATTTGGAAGTCAAATTACAACCGGCCATTCAGATTCCGGAAGGTAATATCGGCATAATGACCCGCAAGATCGGCGATGAACCGCCAATCGGAACCGTGTTGGTGAATAAGGATTCGCAGTACAGGGGAATTGTGCGCGAAATCTTGAATCCGGGAACCTATTACTTCAATCCCAAAGCGGTAAAAGTTCAAATTGTAAAAGCCGTTGTAATCACAAAAGGGCAGGTGGGCATTGTTACCAAAAAAGTTGGCAAGATGCCGCCCGGCGGAACGATTTTGGTGGAAGCGAACGATGAATACCAGGGTATTCAGCGCGAGGTGCTCCAACCAGGCATGCATTATATCAATCCATATCAGCAAGATGTCAAGATTGAAAATGCGGTTCAGGTTCCCGACGGCCATGTGGGCGTGCAAATCGCCAAAACCGGTGATGGCAAGCCCGTGGATCAGTTGCTGGCCAAGCCCGGTCAACGAGGGATTCTTGAAGAAACCTTGTCGCCGGGGTTGTATTATATCAATCCGTATGAAACCGAAGTCGTGGTTGTGGATATCAGACAGCAACGCTATGAAATGACTTATATTGAAGGCATGGGCGATACACAGCAATCCGATGCCATTGTCTTTTATTCGGATGACGGTTTTATCATTGCCATCGATTTGACAGTCCTTTATCAGGTGCTTCCCCAGGATACGCCGCATGTCGTGGCCACAGTCGGTCGGACGGTCAAAGATATCCGTGATAAAATCATACGGCCCCAAGCCCGATCCTTGGCAAGAATTCTCGGTTCCAAATACAAAGGTGAGGACTATGTACACGGTGAGACCCGGGAAACCTTTCAAAATAATTTGGATGTCGCTCTGAGAGCGAAAAGCGTGTCAAGCAAAATCCAGGTCAATCAGGCGTTGGTAAGGCATTTCGAGGTGCCGGACACACTACGCGGACCGATTACAGCCAAGGTCATCGCTTTGAAAATGCAGGAAAAATATGAGCAGGAACAGGAAACCCAAAAAGCCAATGCGGTGCTGGCGGGTGAACGCGAAAAAGTGACGTTTGAATCGGAAAAAATCAAGGCTGAAACCCGCAAGGCCAAAGCGATTATCGCCGCCGAAGAACAGCGCGACGTTGAAAAACTGAATATGGAAAAGAAAGAGTTTATCGCCCTCGGCGACGCCAAACAGAAAAAAATTCAGGCCGATGCCGATCTGTATATGGCTCAACAGGACGCCAAAGGCATCCTGGCAAGGAAAAAATCGGAGGGCGACGGCGATAAGGTGATTATAGAAGCATGGAACAATCCGGGAGCCAAAAACAAAGTGGCTTTAAAAATGGCCGAAGTCTTGCAGGGCGCACGCTTGATTCCGCTTGAAATGATTTTTGGCGGTGGCGGCAAAGGCGGCGGCGGTGGCAACGCCCCGTTTATGTACGGTGACACACTTGATATTCTGAAATTTTTAGGGGTTAAAAAAATGGAGGAAATGAAACAGCAAGGCGCACAAAGCCAGGACAAAGAAAATTAAGTACCTGAACAAAAGTTTTCCGGTATTTTATAAATCGGATTTTTTAGAAAAATCCGATTTATAGCAGAATTTGTAACCTGAAAATATATGTCCAAGTACTTAGCCCCGGTTTCACTGTGTTTCCCACTTACCTGATTACGGATATTGACCCTATGGAGGTTGCATGCTTATATCACGCTTAAAACTGAAAAATTGGCGGAATTTTCAACGTGCTGATGACATTCCGCTTCGTCAACGGCAGTTTATTGTCGGGCCGAATGCATCCGGAAAATCCAATCTACTGGATGTGTTTCGATTTCTCAGGGACATTGCCAAATTTGACGGCGGCGGCTTTCAAAAAGCGGTCAAAGACCGTGGCGGCGTGTCCAAAATGCGTTGCCTGGCGGCCCGACGCGATCCTGAAATCGTTATTGACATCTCGCTTTCAAATGATCCTGATGATGTGGAACCGCTATGGAGATATGCTATCGGGATTAAACAAGAATCCCGCGGATACAGGCAGCCCATATTATCTTTTGAAAAAGTTTGGGAGCGCAATAAGCTGATTTTAAATCGACCTGATCCTACGGATAAAGAAGATGCGGAAAGATTAAAACAAACTTTCCTTGAACAGGTCAACACCAATGCCGATTTCAGGGATATTGCACGCTATTTGAATTCCGTCAGTTACATTCATCTGGTTCCTCAATTATTGCGTTCGGATGCTTTTTTCCAAACCGGTGCGCTCGAAAATGATCCTTTCGGACAAGGTTTCCTTGTAAGAGTGGCTAAAATGACCCCTCGAACCCAAAAATCGCGGTTGGCCAAAATAGAAAACGCTTTAAAAATTGCGGTTCCCCAGTTACAGCAACTTAAATTTGAAAGAGATAATGATACGGGCAAACCCCATCTTGCCGCTCTTTATTCACACTGGCGACCTAAAGCGGGATGGCAACGTGAAGATCAATTTTCAGACGGCACATTGCGTTTGATCGGGTTACTTTGGGCGCTGCTGGAGGGTGACTCTTTGCTGTTATTAGAGGAGCCTGAACTATCTTTAAACAACGGCATCGTATCGCGACTGGCTCCGCTGATATATCGCATGCAGCGTCAAGGTAAACGTCAAGTCCTGATTAGCACACATAGCGAATCACTCCTTAGTGATAAAGGGATTGATGGCCGTGAAGTGCTATTATTAACGCCCGGTCAGGAAGGTTCCTCAATATATATCGCCGGAAATATCAGTGATGTCAAACCGTTGTTAGAAGCGGGTCTATCCGTGGGCGAAGTCGTTTTATCACGAAGCAAACCGCCTGAAGTGGAACAACTGGAATTATTCGGATGAGCCGTATTTATATCACTTTAGCCGTTGAAGATTCCCTGGTGGATATTGGCATGGTTACAGCATTTAACCTCCCGTCAAACCAACGCAGTCAAAGCGCTGCCCTTTAAATTTGGTGTCTTCTATTTCAGCATCAAAGGTTACGGTTGTGTTTTCTGACGCCATTTTCTTGCTTATTAACTACCTTCAGCACAGTAAGCTAGGCCCACCAATACGGCCGATGTAGGCATTAGCACGAGCAGAGCCAACCCGACTAAACAATTTTAATCATATCATTCACGGTACACACTGATAATCTTTTTTTGAAGCTTGACAATTATTATTCAAATTAATATTTATCTTAAATGTTTAGGGAGTTTCTTTCTCAGAGGAATGAATGTAATGGAAACAAAGGAAGAACGGAAATGAAAATCAAGTTGTCACAGGTGTTCCAAGCACTATGATAAAATTGGAAAATTATCTGAAAAACAAGGCTTGATATTGATATTATTAAGTATTATGCGAATGCTTAATCAAACTTATTAGCAGAATAGTAACATTATCATATCATTTTATGAACCTTCTTGACTTTATAAAACTAAGTAAATTTGGTACTATGAAAATCTATAAAAAATCCATATCACATTTTTTGAAGTCTACTGACGCATTTACCCTTGACGACTTTTTACGTCAATTTTTTTCATATTGCAAAAAAAGATTAAAATGCGATGGTGTATCTATATTTTTTTATTCAAGTGCCATAGATAAGCTTGAATTGTTTTTCCATTCCCAAATAAATCCATATTTGTTATCTTTGAAAACAGACGAAGGCACAGTTGGGAGCGCATTTAAAACAAGCCGGCTAGCGTGGGGTGATGGTGACGAGTCTGAAAACAAATGGTTAGATGCTAATTCTTGTCCAGAGGATAAAATTAGAGGCATTATTGCCTTGCCTCTGAATATTTATAAAATACCATTTGCTATCATCTGTTTCCAATATCATGAAAAAAATCAGCCTCCATTTGGTAAGCTAAAAAAAGGATTTTATAAACAGGAATCAAAAACGGTAAAAACTTTTTGGAAAGAATCAAAATCTGCGAATCTCGGTCGTTTTATTAAAAAACTTCGTTTGCAACAGATCACAACGGATTTAAGAAGTACGGGAGAAGCTCCGACATACCTGAAATCTACTGGAAGTGAATTTATTGCCAAACTTCAGAAGGCTTTCAAAACTGATCAACAACCTATTCCACCTTTCATCGGCATTCAAATCGTAGATCATCAGCAGCAAAAAATTAACAGCCTTCACAGTGTGGGGATGCCTTTGGGATACGAATATGCTCATTCCATCCCTTTTTCTTCCGATGATATTCATGCGGATATTTTAAGGACGCGTAAAATCGAAATAATTTCTGGCAATGACACAAAGCGATTTGATCAGACCATTTTTTCTAAGTATTCCCATGATAAATACATACGCCTATTTATGCCCTTATTTCCTATCAATTATATCTATGACAACAAAAATTATGATAACTTAAAGATTGAAACCCTTTTGAATTTCAGCCCAAAAAAGAACCCTCATCGTTTTGAATTTACTTGGAATAAAAAACGTCCGCCCCAAGCTCTAATCTACGGCACATTGGAACTCGGTTATATAAAGAAAGGTTCGGGTATGTCTCCATGGAACAAGGAATTAGCTTATTGGGTGGTAAAGCATGCCTTAGAATTAAGTAAACAAATTTATGATTCGACTTTTTCAGGCATATTGGACAAAATCGGAATCCTCTTAGCTTCTGTGCCGGACGCAGCCCTTAAAAAGTTTACATGTGAATTTCCCGGAGGAATATTCCACGGTTTGCGTGAATACCCGATTCAAAATGAAGGATTGCTTGTACTGCCTAAAAGGATGCCGGTAAAAAATTATGATAAAGGCGAAGCTGTGGATAGCGATAAATTTATCCCCTGCAAACCAATTTCGCTTACTTATAGACCAATAAATTTAAAAAATTTTCCCAAAGAGATCAAAAACGATCTGAAGTGCATTTCAAAAATTGCAGCAAAAGCTGTAGATATCGCCCTTCGCCTCCTAGATAGTACTATCGTTCAACATGAATTTTTATACATCGCTGAATCAATTAATAATGTTGGCACTTTATTCCATGATAAAATTTTGGATTCTGTATGTAATGAGGCATTACTTTGTTCTGGTGCGAATTGTTGCATGCTTTACCGGTTTACTAAAAGAACAAAACCTTATCTTACTTCAAAAAATGATAAACTTTGGCTATTTGGCTCTCCGATAAGCGCACCTAAATCCACTGATGTTCGTTTTCTTGTACAATCTGAAGAAGAAACCATTCATAAGGTTGCCCAATCTAAAATGCCTATATATTCATCAGATTATGAGAGCAATCAATCAGAGAAGAGCAATCCATATTGTTTACTTCCGATGGAAATAATTGATGGGCCTGTGTGTGTGTTATTATTGTGTTTTTCAAGAGGGTATTTGTTTAACAATCAAGAGAAATTTAACTTAGAAAATCAAGTTGTCAAGTGGGTGGCTCGATTATCTATGCGCCACCTTATCCTTAGACAACGATTTTCAGACTTAATGATGCGGCTTAGGATAACTATTCAGGAGATTAGTAAATCGCTGGAGCAAAGTACTGAAAGGCGCATGCCAATTTTCTTAGAAAAGCTATTAATAGAATTGGTAAAATTAGTAAATTCAAATGCGGCGAGTATAACTGTTTACTACCAGCCTAAAACCGGTACTGAATGGCTCAGGCGATTTATTTGTTGTAGGGGAGATGACGAAAATGAGATACTTTCCGAGAACCATGATTTTATTAATGCTAAATTAGAAGGCCCTTGCCATGATGCTTGTGTTAAATCTAAGATTATCATTATACACCAAAGAAATGAAGATAATGGTATTATAAATGTCGTCAATGCTATTGAAAGAATCGTAAACAATAATGGTTGTTCAAACGAAAAACGCAAAACATTTCAGCAGTATTCCAATTGGCTAACAGGGGACAACACTCCTTCAACCGTAATAACCTTTCCAATTCCCGAATGGAACAACGATCAAACTATCCTAAAGGCATCTGTAACAATAGTATTGCCAAAAATTCACTATTTAGATTTTTACCACAAACACCTCATTGATGAAATTGGTGCTTTGATTGCCGAAACAATGCGCCATATAAGGCATTTGGATAGCAAAGATTCAGAAACAATACATTTAGATCAGTTTGAACAAAGACGGTTAGCTTTTGAGAAAGCGAAACATCCAGATGAAATCATTGGGATTTTGTTAGCTGGAATGGGTAGAAAAATAACATTTTCAAAGATGGGGGCTTGGAATTTAGCTGAAGACGTAATAATCTGGAACCTTGACTGGGGCAATAAAAACCTAATCGTACGATCAGCGCGAGGGAATGGAATGGCAGCATTCCAAAATACACAAAATCTGCTGTATATCAATTGTGATGGCCACCCTATGCTCAAAAAGGAAGGGATTTTTTTTACCAAAAATAAGCCCCCAAGACTGCGTTCAAAATTTCAACTATGGACATTTGCGCTACAAATCGAATCTAAATATAATCCTCTTTGCCATGCTTATTTGAACAATATAGGTTGTCAAATCCTTGTAAGTTTTCCGATAGTTGACGCAACGGACAGAATTCATGGAGTTATCGATCTTTTATTAGATACCCCCTTTTATGAAGAGGAAGGCCCTGTTTTCAAAAGGCTATTTTATCGTATGTCACATGGATTTTGCAATGCGGTTGATAAATGCCAAAAAAGTCGTATAAAAAAAATAACCGATGATTTATATTATAATGTTAAACCTTCTCTGCTGTATTTCCAGACTGATGAAATATACTCCCAAATTGTTATACGCATGAAAAAGGAGTTTCAGGGAGAACATTGCGATCTGTTTATTGTAAGAGGTCGTAAAATGCTCCTTCAATCAACAACGCGGGAAAAAATTATTGAAACAAATAAATTGCATACCGATTACTGGATTAAACCCGATGAATCGAACCGAGAAATACTTGGTGCCTGTTTTTATAACAAGAAACCTATTTTATTTCATTCGGGCCAAAAAAATCATTCATACAATCATGTATCAAAAAAGTTGAGAAAAGTGATATGCGAGGATTTTAATTTTGAAAGAATGGCCTTTCCGATTATGACAGGTACAGGCCATGAGGAAACCATTATCGGAATACTTCATATCAGAGGACCGGTGAAACTATCGCTAAAACAAGATGATGATAAAGCATTTGAAAAAAAAACAGTTAAAAAAAGCACCCTCTTCACTTACGAGGACTATCTCCTTTGTCTCAACCTATGCGTATCAATACAGCGGATAATTCAGATGGCGAATCTCGTTGAACGTCAAGGGGGGTTAGTATTGGAACTCGCCCATTCAATCGAACAGCCTCTGCAATTTCTTCGTTCACCTATTCAACACGCTCTTCGTTTGCTTCCGTGGAACAATCCTACTTTACAACCTGAATTAATCAACATTAAAAATGAAATATACCATGGGTTTCATCTTGCCATAGAAGCAAAGGATCATATCGGTTGGCTTGCACGTAGTAGCCATCGAAATGGCAAGGATATTGAATATCAATTTGAAAAAAGCGACCTCTCAAATTTGATCCGGCAGCAGTGCCATTTTATGAATTCAAAAGCTTCTCAAGACGGCATCCCCATTTATTGCAATGTGAAACAGTTGAAACCTTTACCTTTTCATAAAGATTTGATGAAAAAAGTGATAATCAATCTCCTTGACAATGCGTGCAAGTATTCATGGTCAAATAAGTATATTAATGTAAGGGGTTACGAACATTATGGCAAAATCAAGATAATAGTAACAAACTTTGGTGTCGGTATTCCCAAGGAACAAATGAACAGAATATTTGAACCCTATTATCGCGCCCGTGTTCTGGACGCAAAAGGAAAGAGGTCCGGGTCAGGCATAGGACTTGGCATTGTCAAAGAAGTGATTGAAAAGATACATAAAGGTACCGTCACTGCGGAAAGCTATCCAAATAAACCGATAAATACAAACCAGGTTGTCGAATCAATGGAAGTAATAGAGAATGTCGCGCATTTGACCAAATTTATAATAATTTTAAATAGGGAAACCTTAGAGCAGCTAAACCTCGAATAATAATAATTAATACAAAATAGATGAGAGACAGGAGATAAATTATGAACCTACTAATCATAGAAGACGAAGAGAATATAATTAACGGTATTAAACGTGCTTTTCAAAGCTATTGCGATTTTGTTAAGTTTATTGAGGCCAAGGACGCAAGTGAAGCTTTAGCTAAAATTTACGCTGAAAGCTCCAAAAAACCGGATGCAATTATTCTTGATTTAATGATGTCTTATGGAAGCAATAAGGAGACTAGAACGCTTTTAGATGCAGATGACGATCCAATGATGACAGACGCCGGAGTACAAATTCTAAAGCAGTTGAGACTAAAAGAGGACGAAGATAATAGATTTTTTGAGCATTATCCCCTGTATGTTGCCATCATAACTGCCCGAAGTGAACCGTTATTACATCAGGAATTAAATAGATATTTAAAAGGATGGGGAAAGATTTATGCTAAACCTTTCAATGAAGATGAACTCGTAAATGATATATTGTACGTATTCGGCAAAGAAAGTAAAGTTATTCCTGAACTTTTACCATCCGGTTATAAAGTTCCTGAAAACAGATACGGAGACAGACAATGAATCAAGAGCAGTTCGAGCAACTGAGTAAAAAAATTATGGGAAAAGTGTTAGATTGCGACGATCAAGAAAAACTACTAAAAATATCATGTCATTTGCTTCATGCACAGGCTGCAATTCTATTGGAATGTCATCATAGAAATGGCAAAATAAGGCCTGAAATTCTATCTGCTTATCCTAAAGAAGATATTGATTTTTTTAAATCTAACATCACAAAGCTTAGAAAATGGTATGATATTTCAGACCTTCCGGAAAATAATCCTGGTTTTGCAGAAAATAAAGAGATTTGGATAGGAAAAAAAGTTTTTCCATCTGCGCTTGTTGCTTTTGGAAATCAAGAACCTATAACCGGGAAAATTAAACGGGAACTAATTTTAATTAAAAATCCGACCTACACAGGTCCGTATTTGTCTTATCATTGCTGGGCTGCAGCAGTGCTTCTAAGACATTATGAATACTTCATAATAGAAAAAGAAATCCTAGCGAAAGAGAAGCTGCATTCAAAACAATTAGTATTAAATATCAATGAAATACTTCCAAATATGAACTACAAAGAAATTGAAGAAAGTGTTAAAGAGTTAGATCATATTGAAAAATGGAAACGTTATATCATTTGGGTTGGATACCAGGTCAGAAAAAAAAGAGCCGACGAAAAATTTAAAAATCTCAAGAGCATAAAAGAGGAAATTATTAAACTCAAGGAACCGGATTTAATCTTGGGACAATCAATTCAATTCTTGTTAAACGAACTTGTTGAAACTGATACGAAGACTTTTCTATGTGAATTAGCAGAGAGAATAACAAAAGGTGAATATAAAACTTTTAGCAGTATTGGAGCAATAGTTTTAGAGCATGGTTGGCGAATCATTCGGAAAAATATTCGAATCGCTGAGACGAATTTAAGACCTGTTGACAATAAGTACCTGATTAATGAAATTGAACCGCTTTTAGAATTGACAAAAGTAATTTTGGCATACGCTCTGTGTAATAAAAAAGATGGTGAAAGCCAAAAAACCGAGGAAAAAATTGAAATCGGACGAGGCTTCCTGCGCCTTTACTTTGCATATATAATCATTGCTGAATCGCCTCGTCTTTACTCTCTTTATTTGAACCAAGAAGCAACAGAAAAACGTACTAAAGCGCCTGATGAGTTGAAGCGTATTTTCATTTTAAATTTATCACGATTTATCTTGGCGGCGGTTGCTATTCTGCAAAAGCAAAAATTAGATATGTTTATTGAACCCACTGTAATCACGCCTGCCGAAGAGCTTGATAGCCTGTTATATATTGTAGACCGCTATGGGCATATTGAATTAGGAATTGATGAAACAATCCATATCCGTGAACTTCTTGCCAATCAGACCACTGCTGAAATCAGGCATTATATGGCACAAGCCTTTTACCGCGACCATTTATTGCATGTCATTGATGTTTTCTTACTCGGACACCTTTTGCTCCACACAAATATATGCTGGCAAAAGAAGGAAAAAAAACGGTTTGTTGAGCAGCTATCGAATAGGAATGAGCAATTAACGTTATCCGATGAAAGGGGATTCCTTAAAAATTGGGCTGTCGCTTCACTTTTGCACGACATCGGTTATCAAATCGGGGAAGGTTCCAATATTTCTCAAGAGCAAAAAGTTTGGGAGGTTTTTTTTAAACTGAAAGAACCGATAAAGGCCAAATGGTTAGAATTCACCTTTGCTGGTAGTGCAAATAAGATCAATCCTAAAAAAAGGATTGGCTATCTTAAAAATTTGGTAAAAGAAATCTGTAATTCTGATGGCCTTAAAAAATGCTTTCCCGAACAACTATCTGATTCTATTACAGACCATGGTGTTTTGAGCGCTCTTCGGATCGTCCAAATTTTGATTAACTCAGAACACAGTCAAGCATTCAATGAGAAACTATCGGATCATAAGCAAGCTGAAAAATATTTTTATGCGATCCATGCGATTGCGCATCATAATTTGCATGGTGAATGTGTTCATTTTAAATCTCATCCTATCTCATGTCTTCTGCGTCTCTGCGATGAACTTCAGGAATGGTCTCGTAAGCGAGTGAATAACGAAAAAATTGTTAAAGATCTATATCTGGATATTCAATATGATAGATCCGGAAAAATAGTCGGGTATGAATTGTTTAAATCTTTTATGGCTAATCTGGAAATAACGATCAAAAAGGAAGAAAATACTAAAAGTGAAATAAACATAGGTCTGATAGCGAATGAAAGTGAAACAGCAAAACCCCGGTTTGAATTCTCACTCACTTACCGAGACGCCCTTCAAGCCAATTTCATTCCTATGATAGCGTTGATGTGCAAGGCTTATAATCTTCAATATCTTGATTTATCTGAAACCTATTTCGGAGAAGGCGACTTATCGTTCGCTTTGGATTTGTTTTTCCCAAAACCTAACGAATTTAAATGGCTGACCGAATATGACATCTACGGCCTTTTTACGGAAAAAGATAGAAGGTTTTCATTATTGGAGCTATTTGATTCAATTAAGGATGGCAGACCCGGTCTGATACGTTTAAGAGATAAGTCTGATCAGGGTGACCATTTCGGTATTATTATAAGCCGCAAAAACAATCCTGAGCATCATCAGGGCTGGTTGCATACTAATCCTAATTACATTTATGAAGATTACAAAGATTTCAGGGAAAAATATTTAGCTGACAAGCGCCTTTATTTGAAGCCTTCTTCATCTTAACAAAAAATCAGGTTTTCTCAAAAAGCCTGCCGATTCAAAGGCAATACGTTTGATATTGTTTGTCATTTAAGGAATCACCGCCCATTTGACAGGGATTGATTGCTTTTGGGACGAAGGTTTATCCAGTTCAACTGTGATGGTTAATAAATTACCTTTGGTCCCCTTGGCGATGGCACCTTTTACTTTTACGCCTTGAATGTTGCCGTCAGCTTGAACCAGGACATAGCCCACATTCAGGACGACATGTTTGTTTAAGACAATCTCTTTAATTGCGGTGCTTTGATTTGTGTCAATGGTAACATGCGTCAGGCCAGAATCAGTGACTTTACCTCGCATTGACGCGATATTTTGACTGATGGTTTTGGCGGCATCTTCATTCTTTTTGATTTTTTGCGTGATAATCGCAAGATTTGAAGTTTGTTTATTCAGTTCAACGTAAAATTGCAAAGACCCCCATAGAAGCCCCAAAATGCCGGGCAGGGAAAATATAAGCAACAAGAGTTTCCACTTGGTTCTGAATTTAGCCAACAATTCCTGAAACCATGATTGCGATGCGCGGCTGCTGCCAAACGGGTCTATTTCATCGGTTAAGATTTTAAACCAGTTGTTGCCATAATGATGACAGGTGTCGATGATGGTATTTGCGTCACTTGAATCCGGGTCGATTTGGAAAAAGAACAGGCGCGCAATTTCTTCACCCAATCTGATTTTAATGGCTCGGTCGGAAAAATTGATAATATGCAGCTTGAGCACGCCTTCCCACAAACTGTCAATATATGAGGGTTCGACATGCAAGCCTTTGGAATAATTGGTCACGCGGGACAGAATGATGCCGGTGATGCGCCGGTCGATTTTGATCCATTCGTTGGTGAAAACAACTGCGGATTCTCTGGCTTTCAGCTTAAAAGCGCCATTGCCTTTGCGCATATCACAAATCTGTTTGTGGTTGCCAAAACGTTGTTTTCGGTGAATGTTGCGGCCGGACAAGGGCATGACCAAAGGGCCGAGGGTCAGCCCCAATTTATTTCTGATTATTTTGGATTCAAAAAATTTGAAAGCTTCATCATCTTGTACAATATCAACCGGGTGTTGGATAAATCTGACGCCTTGATCATCCGGCAGAAAATAATATTTAAGTTCGATTAAGCCGGATCAGATTGAGTTGATTATTTTATTATCTGAAAGCATTTTTACAGATTACATTTCCGCTTAAAGGTTTAAAAGGAAGCCCCGTGCCTTTTTAGCTAATAGATGTTTGCGTGTCAAAGATGTGGGTGTGACTGTTAATGGAATAATTTCGGCGATGCGGACGCCATTTTGTTCCATTCCCGCTATTTTGTCAGGATTGCAAGTGAGCAGTTCAATGGAAACTACTTGTAACTTCCTGATGATCGCTGCGGCTTCGCTGAAATCCCTGATATCAGGCGCTTCTCCTAAGGCTTCCACCGCCGAATATGTGTCCATGCCTTTATTTTTATTGGCAAGCGCCAAAATCTTCTTGGTCAACCCATGCCCGCGTCCCTCCTGGTTTAAATAGATTAAAATTCCTTGGTTTCTTTGGGCAATCATCGCCAGTGCCTGTTCCAACTGCTCCTTGCAATCACATTCGGCGGAATCCAGCGCAATACCGGTCAGGCATTCAGATTGAAGACGACATAACACATTTTCCTGCTTGTGTATATCCCCTTTGACAAGCACAACATGTTCTTGGGCTGTATGAACATTTTTGGCGATATAAATCTGAAATTTTCCATAAGTATGGGTCGTATGAACAGCTTTAGCGGTGAAAGCAATATCATCCGCAGAAGATTTCAAGTTTGAGTGTTGCATCATTACGCGCCCTGCTCAAGATTAACAATCATCGTGTCATAGCCATGTAAAACGCGGTCTTGTGCTTGTATGCCCAATTCTGATAGAAATGCAAACAATTCTTGCTGAACCTGTGCGCCGTCGATTTTTTCTGATGACATACATTCCACTTCGATAAAATCGCCCAATTTATCCACCTTGTCAATGCAGATCGTATAGTCAGCATATTTGCCGGTCATTCTTTGTTTGCGATAGCGCACCACTTCATAATAACCCATCATTGCCAGCATAGCGCCTGTTTTCTCAAAATCGGATACGATCACTTCGTTTTCAATACAATCCAGTTCGTTATGGCGGTGCTGTTTGATTGTAAACCTGACCGTGTCATTTTCTTTTCTTAAACGCAGGATATTGACGCCGGCGGTGATATCGGCGAACCGCATCCCTTGTGATAAAAAGATATAATCTTCCTGGGTGATTTTTTCAGAAAAGATGCATCCCATGTTTTCCAGCTTGTGAAGAATCTTATCCGGTTCTTTTAATTTGGCTTTGACTTCGATTTCAATCATAAAAACAGTCTTTCTGATTTTGTGATAATAAAGTGTTTGACGATCAACGCTTAAAAGCCAAGATTATATTATAATCCGGATGATGTCAATGTCAGGATTATCATTCGCTGCCAACAAAATACGGGAGAGCTTAAAAATCGGGTTTCTCAGTCATTGCAACTTCCGCAGCTTTTCCTTGTTTTAGAAACCCGATTTTTTGTCCCTTATGAAAAAAATCAGGTTGCCTTAAAAATTTTGTTCAGATACTTATTGATTGTAGCGTGCTTGTGATTAAGTTAAAGTGAGGCGGATAAGGAATGAGGAGAAAATAAATTCCTGACTGTCCGTGAAACGTGAATTCACGTATCACGTTTCAAAAATCACATTATGGCCTGAACTTCTACCCTTTTCTCATCATCATAAAAAGCGAGCGGCGGTTTGAAAAGAAAAAAGAATAACGCTTCCTGTTCTCACAGGCCGTTTAAGCACCTGAAAGCACTTCTGCAAGACAAAAACCTGCCGCTTGCGTCTTTGCCGCGTAAAATTTCCGTAAAAAAAATTGATCTCGATCCGGACGATCCCGAATATGAAGACAAGCTTTTTATAGCGGCCATGTCAGACGTTGTTCCCCTTGCAAAAGGAAACTGTATCCGCAATGTTCCGGAGAGCAGGCCCCCGAAACATCATCATCGTCAATCGACCGGTAAAAGCAAATCTGATGGCCGCGCAGATTCCGAAAGTCTGCTGCGTTTGAAAGAACTTGTGGAAAAAGGGAAAGGCTTTGTGGTTGCGCATACACCGGAATACATTGAAGGCCGTGTATATTGCGACAACCCGGAAATCACCAAACGCCTGCATCGGGGGGATTTCGCCATTCAAGGGCATATTGATCTGCATGGTTTGGGCGTCGAAGCGGCTCGGAAAGCGTTTGACAGTTTCCTCAAAGAGACGCTGCTTGCGGGTAAAAGGGCGATTTTGGTGGTTCATGGCCGTGGGTTGTCTTCTCCGCATCAGCCGGTTTTGAAAAACAAAGTTCAAGACTGGCTCACCCGCGGCCCCTGGCGTAAATGGATCATCGCTTTCACCAGCGCGCGCTCTTATGATGGTGGTGCCGGAGCGACATACGTTCTTCTGAGGCAGCGGCCTTATACGAAACGAATGCGCAAAAAATTTGCGCCTGAAAAATATTAAGGGATGGCTGTCACACACATAGAATGATTTCCATTTCGATAATTTCGGTTCTGAGTCCAGGATAGCAGGCCGTTTTGTGAAAGAGTTTATCGCCCTCGGCGATGCCAAAGGCATCCTGGCAAGGAAAAAAGCGAAGGGCGACGGCGATAAGGTGATTATAGAAGCTTGGAACAATCCGGGAGCCCGAAACAAAGTGGCTTTAAAAATGGCCGAAGTCTTGCAGGGCGCACGCTTGATTCCGCTCGAAATGATTTTTGGCGGCGGCGGTGGCAACGCCCCGTTTATGTACGGTGACACACTTGATATTCTTAAATTTTTAGGGGTTCAAAAAATGGAGGAAATGAAACAGCAAGGCGCACAAATCCAGGACAAAGAGAATTAGACTCAATTCCACTTTTTTTATGATGCGGCTTTTGGCAAATAGCGATTTGCGATTTGCTGTTCACCGGCGATGAGGGGCGCAGCCTGATCAGTCATGCCATCAAAGGATTGAAAGTCCATCATTCACCGGACTGTTTCCACGTCATATATGAGATTGGCAAAGGGACTTGCGGCGCTTTGATGTCCAAAATCAAAAAGGCTGAGAAAGAGCGCGAGAAGGCGATGAAACAGACTGCGTGGATTGAGTCCGAAAAAGAAAAGTTCGACAGTGCTGAAAAACGGCCGAGGGGACGAAGACCCCGCTTCGAGAAAAAATCAGGCAAGCGAAATAGATAGAAAAAAAGGCCGAACAAGACTTGGAACAAGCCCGATTAAACCATGAAACCGTTCGTAGCGCAAAGGCAGAGATCGGAGAAGTTTATCATCCATACGATCTGACAACCGGCAAACAACAAAATTCTGAAACGGTTTCCGAGCTTTTGGCAGGCTGTTTCAATAATTTTAAATCAGTACAGGAGGCAATTATGACGTGTCCACCGATCACTTCGCTGTTTTGTGATATAGTGGGTGTCGCTATCTTGAACCCCATTTCAGGAAAAACTTGTCGCCAATGCCCCATAGGCATAATTTACCATGGTTACCGCATCGAATACGGGCAGGCCAGTCACCTGCCGTACCGTATCGGCATAAGGCGGCATGTTTGTGCACTCTAAAACGATGGCCCCGACTTCCGGGTGCGCGTTCACCAGTTTCAATGTGGTTGATTGCATTTCGCGCCGACATTTTTTCTCATTCAGTGTCTGTTTCCCACCGATAAATACGGCGCTGAACTCCTCAGCATCTTCCATACCCACCACCGCCAGGGGATAGTCCTGAATTCCCACTCCGGCGAAATGGGCATCGGTCAGAGATTGACGGCGTGCCGTGATGATTCCGACTTTCTGATTCCTGCGGATTACCGTACCGGCCAGATGTACCTGCAACAGGCTTGATGTATAAACAGGAACGGACAGGGCCTGAACCAATTGTCTATGAAACAAAGCCAGAAAGCCGCAACTGGTGGTGATGGCTTTGACACCCTGGTCAACCAGTGCATGGCCGACATTGATAAACTCCTCGATCAATCGGGCATCCGCGTCAATGACCACCTTTTTAGGAGAGGCTCCGCTGACGGTTTCATAAATGATGGGAAAGGAGAAGGTTTCCGGATT
Source organism: Desulfococcaceae bacterium HSG9 (assembly GCA_030378005.1). Lineage (GTDB taxonomy): Bacteria > Desulfobacterota > Desulfobacteria > Desulfobacterales > JAUCGF01 > JAUCGF01. Next base: position 58,473 of record JAUCGF010000072.1, read on the forward strand.
GCCGATATCACCGGGTATTCTCGGAAAAGTGGTCTCCAGCATCAAGATGCCGATGGCCGGTTTCTCTTGACTGCAATGGGAATGAGCCGTCATATCGTCGAAGCCTTTTAATTAGTTGCTGCAAAGGATCGGCCACAGGTCAGTCCCGCAATTACCCATACCGTTTCGGGTGGCTTTCTTAATACCGTTCATGGTGGTAAAATTATTATTCAACTGGTTGCGGATAGTGCTCATAGTAACTTCTTCACACCGGCAAATCACCGTGTCATCAGGAATATCCGCATAGCAGCACGGTTACAACCGGCGCATGAGGTTAAAAAACGGCCGTATTGAACCTGTCGGCTACGCTGGCGCATTAAGGGTCTGATAAATGTGTTCCAGGTAGATGCCCAGCACCTGAGTGCCATTGAGAACTTGAATATTGCTTTTTTTATAAGTGAAGTCAGCACTCCTGATGGGTAAGTTATTTAATTCACAATATCAAAAATAGTTGCTCATAAGATTGAAACGATAACGGGTGGTAAGGAATATTTTTTCGGCTTCCTGGGCGAGTTCCCTTTTACGTCGTTCAACATAATTTTCGGTTAGGTTGACTCGGAAAACAAGACTGACCCATTCGTCTTCAAGTACGGATTCATCGGATTCAACATCTTGCAAAACCCATGATTCTTCGTCATCGGAGATTCCCAGTTCCTGGAATAAGGCATCACGATTGGCACCGCCGAAATCTTCATCACTGTATTCATCAGTACTCATTTTGAGAGTATCTTTCATTTTTCTGATAACAGGAGCGGTACTCTGTTTGACAGTCATGCGGCCTTGTGCGCCTTCCAGAAAATTTTCAGTGGGCACTTTACCTAACCATTTAGATACAGGTGGAACGGGCCGGTCGGCTCCGAATTCACATATTTCAAAATCTTCCTCACATATTTTTTCATCTTCAACCTGAAAACATATAACACGTCCCATGTGAGTCAGCGCAATAATGGGACCTTTTTCACAAATCCCCATTGCAATAATAATTTCACCCGTATCAGGAAAACGAACTTCCATCAATTTTCTTAGTTCTGATTTTGGGGGAAGACTTTTTCGACGAGCAACACTTGGACAACTTTTAAAAAATGGGTGCATTTTTACTTATCACCTGTAATATTTGCCTGGAGATATAAACAAACCCCAGACTTTCAAATAAGGTTATTTGCCAGTTGAAGCCAAAGGGAAATATAATGTAGTCATCATACCATGATTCGGGTCTGATTCACAACTTATTTTTCCGCCTATTTCTTTGACTAAATCATAGATAAGAGAAGGCTTTAAACCGCTATCGTTATTATCATAGTTCAGAATAGTTAAAAAATCGGATGAAGGGCCGGACGTTTCATTGTTCATATTGTCGCTCGTATCTCGAATACAAACCCAGGCATTTTTCCCCGCCCGTTTAGCCTCAATGTATAATGTCCCACCTGCGGCCATAGTTTCACGGGCATTATCAAATAAAACAAAAAAAATTTGATTTAGCACAGCCTCGTCACCATTTATAGGCAGCGATCCAAGTGTATCAATATGGATATCAATGATGTTTCCGCTCGCAGTTCGAATTGAGTTCTGTAATTGTCGAAGCAATTGTGACAAATCGGTTACTTCCCTTTGAGTATTCGCTTGTTGCCGCGACAGTTTGATCCGTTTTTCCAATCCATCGATCATTTGGGCACTTTGCTTAACCGCTTCGCCGATTTTAGCGACGTTGTCGGAGATTCCGTCAAGGCTTCCATGCCGCTTACGGATACTCTGGCTGTGAGACAAAATGCCGCTTAAATTATCTCTGAAATGATTAAGAATCTTAACTGTCTGGGTTCCTAATAGCTCCATTTTGCGTATATAGTGAAGCTGGGATTCAATCTTTGCTTTTTCCATTGTATCTTTTGCTGTATGCGCCCATCCCACCCACTTTCCTGTATTATCGTATATTGGCGTATTAGAAACCAGAAATGTTCTTTCTATTTTTGAATGGTGTATTTCAAACATGTGAATCGTCGAATCGGAAAACATTTCAATAGACGGACACTTCTTGCAGGGAACTTTACCGCCATGAAAAACTTCATAACAATATTTGCCGATCAGCTCTTCCGCTTTGGCATTCACCGCCAGGCATGCCGCCCGATTCGCTTGAACAATTTTTCGCTCAACATCTTGAATTGTTACAATATCTCCAATAGCATCAAATGCTCTCAGCCATTGATTTTGATAATGACGTCCTTTTTGTTCGATCTGTTGCCGTTTAACGATATGATGTTTAAGCTGTCTGTTCGATAAGCTTAATTTTTGCGCCCGCTGTTTCAAATTATCCTGATGGCGTTTTAATTCAAGATGCACAGCAACTCGTGCTTTAATAATGGAAAATTTGAAAGGTTTGATGATATAATCAATCGCTCCCAGTTTCAACCCTTTTTCTTCTTCCACAGTCTCGTCTTTAGCGGTCACAAAAATAACGGGTATGCGGCGTGTTTTTTTGCTTTGCTTTAACTTTTTACAGACCTCATAGCCATTCATGCCCGGCATAACAATATCCAGTAAAATCAGGTCGGGTTTCTCTTTAACTGCTAACTTTAAGGCTTCCTCACCATTGGAAGCCAGTATAACAGCGCAGTGTTCTTCCAAAATTTTTTCCATAATAAGCCGGTTGTTGGGTACATCATCAACAATCAGAATTTTATGATCCGGTATTTGAACGTGAACATTTTCAGAATCAGCGTACATTTTTGTCGGAATCGGAATCAGATCATCGCAAATCCTACATTTAAACTCATGAGATTGTGACGTGATCAATGCCGCTTCAATATAATTTCTGGTTCCGCATTCCTCACAAAAAATGATCATAAAAATGTTATTCCTTTTAGATCAGAAAGGCTTATTATATGGTTTACTAAAATTGCTGGACGGTAAAAAGTAAACGCTTTTATTGCACGCTATTTTTTATAAAATAGCAAGGATTATTTTCTCGACAGCTTGAAGTTTTAGGTTACAAGTTATTGTATAACATCCGATTGGCGGAATCAAATAGCGTGCAACCATCTATCGTGGAAATACCGAAATTGTATCGGTATAATAACGTTCGATTACGGATAGCAAGCGTTCAACAGCATCATTCAGACGATCATTCACGATGATATGGCGATACTGATGGCGCATTTCCATCTCCAGAATCGCATTTTTAATGCGTTTGGCGATGATTTCCGGGCTATCTGAGGCGCGATTTTGAAGACGACTTCTGAGTTCGTCTAATGATGGCGGCATGATAAAAATTGTTACGGCTTGCGGATGGCATTTCAAAATTTGTTGCGAACCTTGTACATCAATATCAAGAAGAACTTTGCCTCCCTTGTTAAGGATACGGTCTAAAAACGTTGCCGAAGTGCCGTAATAATTGCCATGCACCTCAGCCCATTCCGCCCATTGACTGTTGAGGATGCCGCGTTCAAATTCATCCTTGGTGATAAAATAGTAATCGGCTCCTTCCACATCTCCGGGCCGCAGTGCACGCGTGGTGTAAGAGATCGAATACACCATATCTGTAAAACGTTCCCTTACATATCGGCAAAGCGTCGTTTTTCCGGCTCCCGAAGGTGCCGAAATTATAAACAGAACGCCTTTATCAGTCTGATTGTTTATCATTGTCACTGCTGTTTTTATCCAACATCGCGTAACGCTGGGAAATTGTTTCTGTCTGAATAGCGGAAAGGACGATATGATTAGAGTCCATAACGATAAGTGAACGGGTTTTACGGCCATGGGTAACATCAATAAGGCGTCGCACATCCCTGGCTTCATCTTTCAGTCTTTTCATTGGAGATGAATTAGGGGCTGCAATTGCGACGACCCGGTCGGCTCTCACCATATTGCCAAAGCCTACATTTAACAAACTTCGCTCTTTTTTTGATTTTTTCATAATTTAATGCCTGAAAAAGGTTGATGGAAAGTTGCGACATAGCGATTCGCAAAATCGTTTTACAATTAAAAGTGAACCACTTTTGGATTATTTTGAAAGATGCCCGTCACGGCATATTATTCCACATTCTGAACCTGTTCACGTAATTTCTCAAGTTCGGCTTTAGCATCCACGACGGTATGAGCCACATTGGCCTTTTCTGTTTTTGAACCGGTCGTATTAAATTCACGGTTCAGTTCCTGTAGTAAGAAATTGAGCTTGCGTCCCGCGGGTTCCGGCGAATTCATAAAGTTGCGGAATTGTATCAGATGGCTTTTGATCCTGACCATTTCTTCGGTCAGATCACTTTTTTCAGCGAAAAACGCCGCTTCCTGAGCGATACGTGTATCATCAATTTCCACGATCCCCTCGGTCAGGTTTCGAATACGCTCTTTAAGGCGTTCCTGATAAAAGGGAAACAGCCCTTGGGATTCGGTTTGAATTGTTTGGAGATAGGTTTCAAGACGACCGATACGCTTGTTAAAATCATCGCTTATAAAAGTACCTTCCCGCCGCCGCATCTCTGTTAATTTATCCAGCACCTCATCAAGGCAGGATGTTGTCAAGGTTAGCTGGGCTTCTTCATCCGGTACTTTTTCAGCCGGCCGAATCAATCCGTTCTGACGGGTGAACATTTCGAGAGAGATGTCCCCGTTGATTTGAAAGCGCTCTTTTAATTGAAGCAAAATCGTATTTAAAGCCTCTGCTTTGGGTTCGTCAAAAGTATAGGCCACGGCTTCGTCGGAATCATCCGTAATATGAATTTTGACTTCCACGCGCCCCCGCGAAACCCGTTGCGTAATTTGTTTTTTCAGATGGCTTTCCATAAACCGGCAGGAGCGTGGCAGCCGTAAAACAATATCAAGGTAGCGATGGTTATAAGATCGTATTTCAACATTTACGGCAATATTATTTTCCGTTTTTTCGGCGCTGGCATAAGCGGTCATGCTATTAATCATCAGATTTCTTCTCACATTCGGCATTCGCAGTTTGGCCATTCAGCGTGTTTTTTTCACATTGCCCGGCCTTGATATCTTCCACATATTTTCGTCGCACCGCCATAAGACAAGCGAGCATCTCAGGGTCAGCGTAATCCGGATAGGTCCAAGGCAGTTTCCGAAATGCGCCTTTCTGAAAAATCAACGTCAAATCAGCATAGATGCCCTTGCCAAGATAGATGCGATGGGCATAATTTTTACCGGTGGCTAAAATAAAACGGGAGCGCAACAGATACCCCGGATCAATATTAATTTGACGCTGACCGGCGATGGCATTTCTTTGCTCAAGTTTGTTGGTGGCAAGCTTGACATAAGCCAAAGTGTCCTGTTCAATTAACCGCTTGAACGTAATTACACGTCTTTTCAAGGGCGTCCCCATTTCGGCTTCATAATAATGGGTGTAATTGAATGGCATCCACGGGCTGACCATGTCAATCGCCCCCATCTCTTTGATCAAACCCTCCGCAATGGGTGTTATGAGTTCCGTTTGTTTCATCAAAAGACTGACGACAAGTTTAGCGGGACGAGGGGATTTGGGTAAACTCATAATTCAAAGTAATCAGTAAATCAGATTTTTCAAAAAACCCGATTAAAAAAAACGGAAAATTTTTGTTAAGCCACTTAGCTTTCATTCAGTGTTCAATCTTTATACGGTTTGGCATCCTCAATCAGCATATTGGGAATATCACTCTGAATTTCATACAGTAATTTGCAATGATCACAAATAAGGCCGTTTTCATCATCATTCAAATATATTTTTCCCTTACATTTGGGGCAAACCAAAATATCAAGCAGTTCTTTACGAATTGGCATATTTTGCTTCCTTTATAATGTTTTCAATTCTTTGATATGTTTCAATTTTTTTTTGACACGCGCCGGAACCGGTTTTAAGCGCCAACGACGATGCACCCACATCCAATTGTCGGGTGCCATACGAATATGTTTTTCAATAATGCGGTTAAATTGGGCGGTGTTGGCAATAATATCATCGCTGATATTTTCACTACGAACCAATTTGACAGGCGCATCAATCATAATTTTGTAACGTCCATCGGGCTGGCGGATATTAAACACCGGCAACACTTCAGCATCATAGCGGCTGGCAAACAGGGCCAGCCCTTTGTTTGTGCAGGCGGTCAGACCAAAAAAAGGGACGTAAACGCCATCATACCACGAAGCATTCTGATCCATCAAAATACTGACAGCTTCTTTTTTTTGCAACAATTTTCCGATAGAGCGGGCGCTGCGAATTTTATCAAGTAAGATATTGCCGGTGCGTTTGCGTAATTGTGACAACACGCGATCAACCGGTTCAAAATCAAGGGGTCTTACAAGTATATGGCTTTTGCCTTCAAATTTCAGAGTTACGGCAAGTGCCATGAGTTCCCAGTTACCAAGATGCGCGGTGAAAACCAGCACCCCTTTCCCGGATTTCCTGGCTTTGGCAATATTTTCAAGACCTTCAAAGGTCGTATATGAATCCAGATTGCTTTTGTTTAATTGAAATAAAGATGGCAGTTCCAGTGCCACACGCGCCAGTTGGACAAACGTAGCTCGTGCAACCGTATATACCTGACGCTCATTGTATGTCGCTGCGTATGCTCTACGAATATTATTTAACGCAATTTTACGATGCCTGCGGTCCAGCCCCCACCACAGTTTTCCCATAGGAACGGCCAATTTGACAATCATCTGTCTAGGAAACAGCGCCCCCAATCGAACAATTATCATAATGGCCGCATAAATCAGTGTATCGGCTTTTTTTTTAAACGTATTTTTTTTGCGATTCATTTTGATTTCCGATATTACTGCCAATTAAAACGATTAAAAAGGCAAATAAAGCCTGATACCAGCTATGATAAATATTGCATCCCGTAATTCCCAGAACTGATAAAACTGCCGGCCATGTAAGCAGTCCGATGCGAAAACCGCTCAAATCATTTAAAATGCGTTGAAACGCTTTTACAAACAACCAAACAAAAGCGGCAAACCCCGAAATTCCTGTGCAGGCCAATAGCATTAAAATCAAACTGTGTGCGCTGTACGCCGCGGCTTCTTTAAAGACTTGACCCGTCGGAGCGATATAAGCGCTGATCGTTCCACTTGCCGCCTTATGTTTATACGCATCCTGAAACGATGAAACGCCTACGCCAAACACGGGATGATCCAACCACAACGCATAAGAAACTTTCCAATAATAAATGCGGTCGTAAAAGCTGGTCAGATCGAGCATGTTTTCTGAAAGAAAAAAAAGAGCTGTCACACTCGCAAGAATGATCGCCAAAAACGCGGCAGTCATTAATGAGACTCGCTTACACACAAAATAGGCGCTGATCACAAAAATTCCTGCGGCCGCTGCCAGCAAGTCTGTGCGAATATGAATCACCAGCAACAGGGCAAAGGCTGTAAGGCCGATAGCGATAACGGCTATTTTTTTTTGTAAGCCCAAGCCTTTATCCATCAAGCCCCAAGCCATAAAAAAAGGCGCCGCATAAGATGCCATCCCGGCGATTCGAGCGGCTTCTTTCAATTTTGCAGTATAACGCACCAGCGGTTTGCCGATTAAATCGTAGCCGCTGACATGCGCGCATAAAGTGTTTATAGCCGCCCAGATAACGCCAGCCGCCAGTCCGTAAACCAAGTATTGGGACACTGTAACGCGGCGAGCTGTATCTAAAAGCGCCATTCCAAAGAAAAGATAGCGCATAAAAGCGATATCATGGATAAAGCCTTTGCTCCCAGGCCCGTTCACAACCACGCTGATAACAATTGTAATAAACCAGGCCGCCCAGGCAATAACCAGGGAATGGCGTCCCAAAAAACGGAAACTGTTATCATACGTTACAGCCAATCGGATAAACCAGACAACAATTACCATCGCAACAATAAATTCAAAACCGATATTGCCAATAACCAGCCCTGCCGGTGTCAGCGCGCCGGTTATGGCGCAGGTGCGATCAAGGCGTCGCGACCATAACTGTCTTACTTCATTGTTCATACATTCTTTTCAGGATAATAGTGAGGTAGCATTGCCGTGTATATTTTATATATTGTATAAAAGATTGCGGAGCATTTTGCAACTGCTTTTCTGAATCAATTTTTATGATTTAACAGTTTACAATACATTAATTTAGGAGTAAGAGATAGCAAACTTGATTATGAACCTTCAGGCGTTATTTTCTGTAAATGAACATTCTCTTTTGTAGCGAAGGCTTTATCATTGATGGTGTGGCCTCTTATAATCTTTATTTATCCGGCACTTTAAAACAGGCCGGTCACAACGTCGCTATTATTGGGCGTTGGGCCCCCGGGGGATTTCAAAAACGTCATCGCCAGGCCGGTGTTAGGGTGATTCAATGTCCTTCATTGACAGTCAATCACCCATGGTTCATAAGACAGGCCCGTAAATTTGCACCGGATGTTATTATCACAGATGCACGCCGATCTTTTCCGCTGTCTCAACGCATTCAAAAACAGACCGGTGCCAAGGTGATTACGGTATTTCACGATCCGCCCCAACCGGATAAAACCGGAATACGGGGTGTTGAAGCGCTTGCTGGCGGCAGTGATGCCTGGGTCACATCGGAAGAATCAATTTACCAGGAATTGCTAACGCTCAAATCTGATCTGCCGGTCAAACTGATTCAAAGACCCATAACCGGTGTGGTTCAATGCACTGCTTTGCCGCCCAAAGATCCGTTTCGGGTTTTATGTATCGGACGGTTAAGTAAATGGAAAGCCCCGGGATTTCGTGCAATTGTTGAAAATGCGTCTGAATTGAAAAAAGCGATTCCATCTTTGCAAATTGATATTTTGGGAGGTGGTCGCCGTCGTGTCAGTTTTTGGATGGCCGCTATGCAAGGCAATCGACGTCAGGCGGAAACCTATATTCATATTCGTGGTGCTACGACCGATACGCAGTCCTGGATTCAAAAAGCCAACTTGGTGTGCGCCGGGGCCACTTCGGCTGTGGAAGCCATCTTAAGTGACCGGCCGGTGTTGGCTTTCAGCGGATTTTGGATCGGACTAATCACCGCCGCAAATCTGGAAAACGCCGCGGCCACTCATTTCGGTGAACGCCAAGGCGCTTTTTATGTAAGAGAGCAACCCGAAATTATTTGTCAGAGCATCATTGAATCATACAATCAATGGCAAGAAAAACTGATGGCACAGCATGTTAAAACGGTCAGGCAAAAATTGACGCCCCTATATGACGCTAATGCTGTGGCTCGACAATTTAAATGTCTGTTTCTCGGTTTCAATAATTGAAAACTTATTAAATTCGACGTTCGACGTCGGACGTCCATTGAGGTCTTATTGTGCACTTTAAAAAAAGAATTATGGTCAGCGGCGGATGCGGATTTCTGGGTTCGCATTTGTGTGAACGACTCGTTCGGGACGGTTATGAGGTGTTATGCGTTGACAACTGTTTCACCGGAAGCAAAAACAATATCGCCCATCTGCTCAAAGAGCCAAATTTTGAATTTATACGCCATGATGTTACTTTTCCACTCTATTTGGAAGTGGATGAAATTTATAATTTGGCCTGTCCGGCCTCACCGGTGCATTATCAGTTCGATCCGGTTCAAACCACCAAAACAAGCGTACATGGCGCGATTAATATGCTGGGTCTGGCAAAACGGGTCAAGGCCAAAATTTTGCAGGCTTCCACGAGCGAGGTCTATGGAGACCCGGATCAGCACAATCATCCTCAAAAAGAAACTTACTGGGGTAATGTGAATCCCATCGGCGTGCGCTCCTGTTATGACGAAGGCAAGCGTTGTGCTGAAACTCTGTTTTTTGATTATCACCGGCAACACGGGCTTAAAATCAAAGTGGCGCGTATTTTTAACACCTACGGACCGCGGATGCACCCCAATGACGGGCGCGTGATTTCCAATTTTATCATCCAGGCATTGAAACACAAAGATATCACCGTTTACGGCGATGGTTCCCAAACCCGATCGTTTTGCTATGCCGATGATCTTATTGAAGGATTCATACGACTGATGAATACGCCGGATGATTTTACCGGTCCACTGAATCTGGGCAACCCGAAAGAATTTACAATTTTGGAGATAGCTCAAAAAATTATCAAGCTGACCGCTTCTGAATCGAAAATAATTTATAAAGACCTGCCTTCGGATGATCCCCGACAACGTCAACCGGATATAACGCTGGCACGCGAAGTACTAGGATGGGTACCTCTGATTGAAGTGGAAGAGGGTTTGTTAAAAACAATTCAATATTTTAAAAGTATGATATAAGTACAGTATTTCTTCAGGACGCTTAAATTTTTCTATTGACCTTATATAAAATAACTGCTATATAATTAAATTGCGTTACGGGAGGAGTGGCCGAGTGGCTGAAGGCGGCGGTCTTGAAAACCGTTGAGTGTCAAAGCTCCGTGGGTTCAAATCCTACCTCCTCCGCCAGAAATAATTTAAAACGGAGAGATGGCCGAGCTGGCTGAAGGCGCTCGCCTGCTAAGCGAGTGTGGGGGTAACACTCCACCGAGGGTTCGAATCCCTCTCTCTCCGCCATCCTTGAACTATGCAATTCTAAGATACCCTCGTATCCTTACATTTTATATAAACACCCCATATTCGCTTTTAACCTCGAAGAGGTTTGGTAATAAAGCCTGGTTTTCAACCCCAGGATGAGCTTTTTAAAGAATGTCTTTTATCTGGTGTTCCCCGAAGGCCTCATGGTCCCCGATTGGATTGGCTATCGGCATTGATGTTGAACGTATGATCTTAAACAAGGGGGTGCCAATCACCGATATAACTACAGGAATTGTCAGGATTCCTGACCGGCGTGTCATTTTCCGTCCGCTTTTAATTTGTTATACAATGTCCTTCGATTCACTTCCAGAACTTCGGCGGCCTGCTTTTTCTTGCCTCCGCAGCGGTCGAGAATCCGCTTGATATAATATTGTTCAAACACTTTGACAGCTTTGCCTAAGGATAGATCGTCCTTGATAAAAGGGACGTCCTCAGTTTCAACCGCCGCCGGCATAAAGTCTTCATTATTCAGATTGCCATTTTGCCGATAACGGCGCAGCACGTTAAAAAGTTCTCGAACATTGCCGGGCCAGGTATATGAATGAAGCTGTCTGAGAACCTTGTCCGAAATGGCAGGAGGAGCGCCACCGGATTTGTTTTTCCCGGTTAGAGGTTCAGATGTCAGAAAGTATTCGGCCAGCAAGGGGATATCCAGTTTGCGCTGACGTAAAGGAGGAAGTGTTATACCAATCACATTCAGGCGGTGAAAAAAGTCTGCCCGCATGTCGCCTTTGGCAAGCATTGTCCGGATATCCCGGTTAGTCGCCGCAATGATACGGACATCAGCGGTGCGGGTGTCAGGGGAACCTGCCGGCGTATATTCGCCATTTTCAAGAACCCTGAGCAGTTTGGCTTGCATCACAGGCTTCAGTTCCCCGATTTCATCTATAAACAAGGTTCCGCCGTCAGCCCGATCAAAAAAACCCGACATATCGTCATCCGCACCGGTAAACGCGCCTTTGCGGTAGCCGAAAAACTGGCTTTCAAACAAAGCTTCCGGAACAGAAGCACAATTGGCCGTTATAAAAGCCTGTTTATGCCGCATACTTTTTTTAAAAATCATCCGCGCCGCCAATTCTTTGCCGGTTCCGGTTTCGCCGGTGATAATGACAGTTTCATCCGATTCCGATGCCCGTGTGATGTTTTCATACACTTTTTTCATGGCCGGACTGATACCGACCATATCGCCAAAGCGTCCGGCCTGCACCAGTGACAGGCGGAGTTCTCTGTTTTCCTGTTCCAGCGCTTTTTTATATGAAAGATCATTCATCGTCAGTATGCTGATTTCATTTTCCTGATACGGCATTGTCTTTTCCCGTATCTTCAAAACAGTGGTGCCGCCGTCTTTTTTCATGCCGCGAACTTGGTAAGCCTGCTCATTTCTGTCGCGCATTTTATCACGTATGAAATCGTGTGATTCCGGCTGGAACAGATCAAAAATATTTCTGCCGGTCAGTTCCGTGATGCTGTAACCTGTAATGTTTTCGGCCGCACGGTTGGCTTCTGTGATATATTCCCGGTCGTAAATGACAATTCCTTCGGAAGCGGCTTCGGACAGACGACGGAAACGGTCGCGTTCCTGCCGGACCTCTGTTTGAAGTCTTTGAATATTCAGTTGTGTTTGCAGCCGTGCTGTCAGTTCATCACAATCAAAGGGTTTGGTGATATAGTCGGCTCCGCCCGCATCAAAACCTTTGAGTTTGTCAACTGTTTCGGTCAAAGCCGTCATAAAAACAATCGGGATTCGGGCGGTTTCCGGGTCGGCTTTGAGTCTGCGGCAGACTTCAAAGCCGTTTATGTCGGGCATCATCACATCAAGAAGGATAATATCCGGATTTACCTGACGGGCCAGCCGAAGAGCGTTTTTGCCGTTTTCTGCAACGAAAATTCTGTAATTCAGTTCCTCCAGCGTTTTGAAGAGAAAACCAAGACTGTTGCGGTCGTCATCTGCAACCAATATATTTATGTCATTATTATTATGTTTTATCATTGCATATATTTCTTTAGCAGTTTGCAGATGCTGTCGAACCGGAATTCATCTGACATCTGCCGCAGACGGGAGACAAAGCCGACCATGGCCTGCTCCGAATTTCCCAATTCGGTCAAATTTTCCCGAAGCCGCATTACATCGCCTGTTTCGGCGACATCAAGCAGCTCTTTCAGGATTTCCGGAGATGGAGGAATGATTTCCGCGGACAATGCGGCAGTTCTGTCATCATCAGGGGGGACCCGGTACACCCATTCAAGATTCAGGAAATTTTTAAGATACGACAGCAGTTTCTCATAGTCAATCGGTTTGGGGAGAAAGGCATCGGCGCCGGCCTCCAAGCATTTATCCCGATCTCCTTTATAAGCGCTTGCGGACACCACAATAATTATGGTGTCTTTCAGCAGGGAAGAATCACGGACCCGGCGGATAAGTTCCAATCCGTCGGATTTCGGCATTACCAAATCGGTGATAATGGCATCGGGTTGTGATTCCACAGCTTTGTCAAACCCGTCCAGACCGTTTTCAGCATCTATGGTTTTAAAGCCTAAAGGCATCAGCATATCTGTCAGCACAGATCGATTCTCAGGTTTGTCATCTGCAATCAACACCAAAGGAGATTCGTCCCGGATACCGATGATTTTCCGCTTTTGAGCGCCTGTCGGTTCAATGCCCGGCGATGTTTCAGATATATGCAACGCAAAATGGAATGCAGCACCGTGGCCCGGTTTGCTTTTTACATCCAATTTGCCACCCAGCAGTTCTATTAAGGTGCGGCTGATAGCCAATCCAAGCCCGGTTCCTTTATTATGCCCGTGATCGTTAAGGGCGTCAGCCTGATAAAACGGATCGAAGATTTTATCGATGTATTTCGATGATATACCGATTCCGGTATCCAGAACTGTGAAATGGATCAATTCATCCACCTGTTCAACTTTAAACGTAATCCCACCGGTTTCTGTGTAATTGACCGCATTGCTCAACAGATTCAACAGCACCTGGCGCAGACGCTGTTGATCTGTGTGAACGCCGGAAGGCAGCTCGTTTTCATCCGCTTCAAATTTAAAATAAAGCCCTTTGCGCTCCGCCCGAAGGTGAATCATTTCGGTGATTTCGATAAGGAAATGATAAAAGTGAAAATCAGTGCCCGAACATTCGATTGTACCGGATTCAATCTTAGCCAGGTCCAGCACATCATTGATCAGATCAAGCAGATGGTTTCCGCTTTGTTTGATAATGTTCAACCCCTTTTTTTGATTTTCAGAGGCTTCACGCTGTAAAATATCAGCATAACCCAACACCGCGTTGAGAGGTGTGCGCAGTTCATGGCTCATATTGGAAAGGAACGCGCTTTTGGCCTTGTTAGCCGCTTCCGCCGCTTCTTTGGCTTTTTCCAAATCTTTTTCAGCCTGTTTCCGGTTCGAAATATCGGTGGCGATTTCAAACCGCACCAAGCGTTCGTCAATCCAGCGAATCGCCTGATCCTGAATGTGACACCATTTGCCTGTGATTGAATTCCGAAAATCCCAGGAGTAAATGCCGGCAGGAATTCCATCTTTCAGCAAATAGCGGTTGGTACAAAACGGACAGGGTCCTTCCTGTCCGGCCTGTAACGATTGCCAACAGATCAGCCCTTCCACATCACCGAAAATATTGCGCGTATATTCATTGATAAACAGAAGCTCGTAAGTGTCCATATCTGCAACGTAAATGATGGATTCTACGCTGTTCATCACGGCTGCAAATCTTCCATGGGATATTTCCAGTTTGGAAAAAATTTTTTTCAGTTTTTTTTGATTTTGGATAAGGGCCTGCTCATTGGCTGTCAGCTTGAGAAGCAAAGCGTTATATGCGGCGATGGTTTGGCCCATCTCATCCTGTGCCGACCAGTCCACCAGCTCACGGACATTTTTTTCATCCGTTCGCCGAACCGCAGCGAGAAAACGCTGAAGCGGAATTCCTATGGTCAGCCGGTTTGCGGTTACGGCACTAATCACGATAACGGTCACAAGCATCAGCAGAAGCACGGTATCCCGGAGCAACTGGTCGCTAAGACGTGCATAAATATAATCATAATCGTATGATACACGCACATTTCCAAGTATTTTCGTTCCGTATGAAGTTTTAAATATCAGTTCCTGTGTTATGTACCGGTATTGCCTTTGTTCGGCCGCACCTCCATCAACACCTGCTTTTGAAACCATCCGCTTTTGTGCATTGTAAACCGCAGCACCTGAAATACCCGGGTACAAAATCAACGCGTCAAGTGTGTTTTTCAATCCGTCTGCGTCGTAATTCCATAGATGAAATGCAAGGGTGCCTTTCTGAATACGGATGAGATGGCTGACATTTTTAAAAAGATTCATCCGCATATCACGATAGGTAAGAAAACCGAAGACAGACATGAGTATGAGGACGGATACAACAACAGGCGGCAGTAAAATTGTCAGAAATTTGCTGTTAAGTCGCTTCTTTTTGCGAAATACGGGATGGGCCATATTTTAACGATATTTGCTGTGTATGGCATCGTATGTGCCGTCTTTTTTAATTTCAGCCAGTTTTTCATTGAATACAGTGACAATATTTTCCACCCCCGGCCATTTTTTGCAAAAACAGACGTGAAAATCTTTTACCAAAAAATCTTCTCTCATTTCAAACCATTTGAAGCGGTCAGTCAGGTTTGTTTCGCGGCCTGTGTATAGAAAATTTTCCAGAAGTGTCGGCATAATATCAATCCGCCCGTCTATCAGTTTCTTCTTTGCGACTTCGTATGACGGAGACAGGTCATAAGGAATTCCGAATGTCTTGCAGCGTTCAATGTACGCCTCGCCCCTGACCGTTCCGACAATCAGTTTCAGTTCTTTAAGCTGCGCATAATAGGAAATATCAGGCCCTTTGTAATCCTTTCTGACCAGAAAAATATCGGTCATCCTGCTTATAGGGTCAGAAAATATGATAAAACTTTCTCTATCCGGCATTTTGGCACATGAAAGCGCACCGGTTGCGTTTCCCTCTTTTACCATCTGCATAGCTCTTTTCCACGGAAAAAATTCAAACCGGACTTTTATTCCCGCCCGCCTGAAAGCTTCTTCGGTCACTTCCACATCAAATCCTTTCAGATCACCTTTTGGAAACTCAAATTCATACGGCGGGTAATCCACTGCAACAATAAGTACCTCCTTATCCGCTTTTTCTGCGGCATTTAATATACCCGTAAAAGCCGCTATACATAACAGGAGTACAATAACAACATGATAAATATTCTTTTTTTTCATTTTCACGTCTCCTTTTTATAAGTTTTCAGTAAAATTCAGGTACTTTTTCAGATGTAACCGTTCACTCCCCCTGAATGGAACGGCTTTCCGCTCTACATGGATGATCCGCCGTGCGTAAAGGTTGTAGCGTGGGAAGCCGTCCCGTTTCGTTATCCCAAACTTGGGAATGAGTGGCATCCGAATAATATTCCATCAGAACCCTTTTAATTACAAACATAGTACTTTTTAAGACAGCATTTGTCAAGTTATCTGCCAATATGGAAATATCAAGTACTAACTTACATTTAGATTTATATGCTATTTTTGTCAATTTCGTTTACTTTTATATGCTTTTTGTGGGATTTCACGGGATTTCACGGTATATTATGTAATCAAATCAGCATTTTAGATGATGTCCGTTGGATTTTTCAGATTGGGCGATTATTTAACGCAAATGGTACGACCTTATTATTGTCAGAGAATGTTGCGGAGTTGTATTCTTGAAAAAAGCACTGGGTTGGGTGGGGTATGCGGAAGGGTTAAAAAATTTGGCAAACAGCGGTCCGGAGTGCCTGACTTACTGTTTGGCACTCCGGCGCAAAGTGTCTGACGAAGGCTGTCCGCATAATTCGGGACAGCCATAAAAATCGGGTTTCTCGAAAATTATAATTCATGTCAATTTTCCCAGCTTCAGAAACCCGATTTTTATCCTGCTATGGATAGACGTAATAAGCCACGCCTTCAAAACGCCACACATCCCCGGCCGTTTCGACAAGCGTGTTTTTTTCATTTTCATCGACCGTGAAAAGATGCACTTTCAAAGCTTCACTGTAAAAACGATAAACCGGCAGCATTCCATCCTGATAATCGGCCGGAACATAAAAGGCGACATCTTCATACCGCCACACATCCGCGGCGTTAGCGATCAGATGCTCTTTTTCGTTTTCATCCACAGTGAAAAGATGCGTCTGCAACGTTTCGCTGTAAAAACGATGAACCGCCTGAAGCGTGGTTTTCTGCTGACGCGACGCCGCTTTATATTGATTCTGACGAAAAGCGTGCCAGGCGATGCCCTCGTCTCGCCAAACAGCCGCGCCATCCGCATCTGTCAGAGCAATCAGAGTGTTTTTTTCATTTTCATCCATCGTGAAATGATGTTTTTTCGTGACATGGCAATAAAGCCGAAAAACAGGATAATCCGTGTCAAGGCCTGCCGTGATAACACCGCCGCTCAGAGAACCGGGCGTTCCGGGTGCCGGCAAGGTCAGTATGACGTCATCACCCAGGTTATTCTGAATCTGACCGCCGTTGAGTTCCAAAGCCGATGAGCTCCAATATTCAAGATTGGTGACCATATCGCCGGCCGCAATCGTGTATTGGAAAGTCAGCGTGTCGGTTCCGCTGCCACCGTTATAATAGGCATATACAGGGACAGGCCCGCCGGTATTCAGCGCCAACAACGGCGTGCCTTTAACTGAAACTGAATCGCTGAAATGAACTGTGAACGTAACGGCAGTGCCGATAGAGAGTGTGCCGTCCGACGCAGTCGAAGTCACATACATCACCTCGGGGTCAAGGCTCAAAGCGATGTCACCGCTCAAGGAACCGGCCGTTCCGGGTGCCGGCAAGTCCAGTATGACGTCATCACCCAGGTTATCCTGAATCTGACCGCCGTTCAATTCCAAAGCCCATTGGCTCCAGTAATCCAGTTCAGTGATGTCATCGCCGGAGGCGACCGTATATTCAAAAGTGATAATTTTCGTTCCGCTGCCACCGTTATAATAGGCATATTCGGGGACAGGCCCGCCGGTATTCAGCGCCAACGACGGCATGCCTTTAACCCAGACCAGATAGCTGAAATGAACTGTGAGCGTAACGGCAGTGCCGATAGAGAGTGTGCCGTCCGCCGCAGTCGAAGTCACATACATCACGGTTGCAACGGGAGCAGGACTGCCCGTAACTGTGCCAGTTTCTTGAATATTCAGAACTGTGCCCGTTCCTTGAATATTCAGATTATACGGATTTTCATCATTGTCATTATTGTCAATGCTGACAGTCGCACTTTTCGCACCGACGGATGTGGGACTGAAACGCACCGTGAAGGTGGTTGTGTCGCCCGCCGTGACAGGCGATGTCGGCTGTGTCTGAATACTGAATTGATCGGCATCAGTGCCGCCGAGGGTGAGCGATGTCGCCACCGTCAGGTCAGCATCACCGGTGTTTTCAATTGTGAAAACCGTATTCGCATCGGTATTCACCGTCTTACCGCCGAAATCGTGTGTGCCGCCGTCTGTGATATTCGCCGCGTCCAGCTTCAGGTTCATTTCAGGTGCGGGTACAGGCGTGCTCTTGCCTGTGACAATCAGATTATACGGATTTTCATCATTGTCATTATTGTCAATGCTGACAGTCGCACTTTTCGCACCGACGGATGTGGGACTGAAACGCACCGTGAAGGTGGTTGTGTCGCCCACCGCGACAGGCGATGTCGGCTGTGTCTGAATACTGAATTGATCGGCATCAGTGCCGCCGAGGGTGAGCGGTGTCGCCATCGTCAGGTCGGCATCACCGGTGTTTTCAATCGTGAAAACCGCATTCGCATCGGTATTCACCGTCTTACCGCCGAAATTGTGTGTGCCGCCGTCTGTGATATTTGTCGCGCCCAGCTTCAGGTTCATTTCAGGTGCGGTTAATTTAACAATATAGCCATCCAATGGTAACGTACCGCCCATATATGGGTTACTGTCGCTGTCGAAAGCAAGCACATAGACCATAGGGAACGTGCCGCTGTTTCCCACTGCGCTCCAGGCGGAACCGTCCCATTTGGTGATAATGGAAGTGGAACCGCCGCCCGCGCCGTTCGCATACAGGTTGCCGGCACTGTCGAAAGCCAGCGCAGTGACACTGTTGTCCATGCCTTTTCCCACTGCGCTCCAATCGGAGCCGTCCAATTTGGCAATATAGTCAGCATCGGCGACTCCGCCGGCATTAGTGAACCTGCCGCCCGCATACAGGTTGCCGTCGCTGTCGAAAGCAAGCGCATAGACCCAACCGTTCAAGCCTCCTCCCACTGCGCTCTATTTGGAGTCGTCCCATTTGGCAATGTTAGCAGTACCAGCGACTCCGCCGGCATCAGTGAATTCACCACCCACATACAGGTTGCCGTCTCTGTCGAAAGTCAGCGCCCTGACATTATTGTTCAAGCCTCCTCCCACTGCGCTCCAAGCGGAGCCGTTCCATTTGGCAATTTTAGCAGTACCAGCGACTCCGTCGGCCTTAGTGAACCTGCCGCCCGCATACAGGTTGCCGTCGTTGTCGAACGCCAGCACATCGACATAAAAATCCATGCCGGTTCCCAGGGCGCTCCAGTCGGAGCCGTCCCATTTGGCAATTCGGTTTGCAGAGACTCCGCCGGCATCAGTGAACTCACCGCCCGCATACAGGTTGCCGTCGCTGTCGAAAACAAGCGCAAAGACAGATTTGTCCATGCCGCTTCCCACTGCGCTCCAAGCGGAGCCGTCCCATTTGGCAATATAGTCAGCCTTGGTGACTTCGCCGGCATCAGTGAAACCGCCGCCCGCATACAGGTTGCCGTCGCCGTCGAATACAAGATCAGCGACATTCGCGTTCAAGCCGGCTCCCAGGGTGCTCCACTCATCCGACGAAGCCGGGGATGCGATCAGCCCTGCCATGAAAATTGCAACGCATAGAAATATCAGCGTTTTCTTAGGCGGTGTTTTGTGGGAGATTTCAGTTTTAAACGATAATCTGTCTTTTTTCATTTTTCCATTAAACATTGTTACCTCCGTTTTTATGTAAATTTAATTTTTAACCACAGTTCCATTGTTTTCGATAATCTTTTTCTCCCGATTGCCCTCCTTCCTTGGGTTTCAGTGTGGCAACGCAAATTCAGTAGATCGAAAAGTTCCTTAAAAGTTCCATAGGAACGACATATTTGTAGCAGATACGGGGGATTCGGATTCTACAAATATGCCGCTCCTACGGAGCTGAAAACAGATAGGCCGTCGTCACCTTTCAAAAACTTTTCGATCTACTGAAATTTATAAATGTTTGCGTCAGAATGCACCAAATTTAAAAATCAACAGCCGGCAGGTGCGTCAGGCGACAGTCGTAAAGTGTAAACCGGCAAATGAAAAATGCCGGGCCATTATAAAAAATGACGCGTTCAAACACCTATATATTAATGCAAATTGAATGCCATGATGTCAGATAAAAAAATAATAGATAATAACTATTTGAAATTACTGAATTTAAAAAAAATATGAGAGGGATTGTGGGAGAAATGGGTAGATTATGAAATGGGAAAATATATTTACACACAGGTCATTTTTGTCGATATAACCATTTGTAATTATTATGTTTAATTGCATTTAGGAAAATAAATTCCTGTTTGGGAAAACAGATTCCTGTTTTTATTCTGAGCCGGAACGGCAAATCTGACATTTTCGGTTTTCCGTAGATATTATCAGTAGATCGAAAATGCCTGAAAATACGACATGGAGCGCAAAAATTAAGCGCAGCGGTTTTTTGCCGGCCCCTGAATCCGCAGCCTTTTCGGGTGGCGATGCAAAAAATCAGTAGATGGAAAATTCCTGAAAATACGACATGGAGCGCAAAAATTAAGCGAAGCGGTTTTTTGCCGGCCCCTGAATCCGCAGCCTTTCCGGGTGGCGATGCAAAAATCAGTAGATCGAAAATGCCTGAAAATACGACATGGAGCGCAAAAATTAAGCGCAGCGGTTTTTTGCCGGCCCCTGAATCCGCAGCCTTTCCGGGTGGCGATGCAAAAAATCGCTTCGCTTAATTTTTGCGCTCCTGAACTTTCCATCTACTGATAATTATCTGGCACAAGGAGAGATTGAGATGGAGAGAACGAACTGTCGAGAACAAAACTATCATTCCGCCGTTTGACAAAGCCGCCTTGACCGGGTATATCACACAGTATCCCGAACCGACTTCCGGCAGTATAATCCCACCACAGTGTATGACCAGTATAAATTCAACTATCTTATGTGAGCTTATAGGTATAACTTACTCAAGCTTAACACCCCTCAAATGGAGCGAAAGCTGTTAAAGATTCAGCAAGAACATCAATATAGGACTGAAAATCATTTTAAATTTCAAACAGCTCTATGGCCAAGTACTTACTTGACACCTACAAGCAGTTTGATATATAACAAACATTTTTTGTTCCGGCCCGGTGCATTGAGAATTATCAGTAGATGAAAAGTTCAGGAGTGCAAAAATTAAGCGAAGCGGTTTTTTACATCTGGCACCCGGCAAAAAACCGCTGCGCTTAATTTTTGCGCTCCGTGCCATATTTTCAGGCATTTTTCATCTACTGATAATTTGGCAAATCAAAAAAACAATTATCCGGTATTTTTTATAGAAAAGTGCAATGACAATTTTTGAAAGGTGATTCGTGAAACGTGATTCGTGAAACATGAAACGTGATGCGTGAATTCACGTTTCACGTTTCACGCATCACGCGTCGCCCTCATTCCTTATCTGAACGTTTATACCAGTATCATGCTGTACCAAGCCGGCAAGAGCGCTCCTTTTTTATCAAATTCAACTTAGAAGTGCCGGCAAACAAAATCACATTGAACCGGTCTTTGCCTTGCAAGCCGCCGATCAGACGGGTGAGCAGTTTTTTGGATGTATTGAGCGGAAAACCGTTCATAGAACCGGAAATATCCACCACAAAAATATACTCGCGCGCCGGCAGATTGGCCGGTTTGACCCTTGCGGGCGGCTGCATCATCATCAGGAAAAAATTATCATTTTGGCCGCGGACGTGCACACCGCTTCCTGAAGCTCCATTCCGGCTGCCAGATTGACATTGATACTGAAAGTTGTAGGCGACGTAACGCCCTGTTTCAGATACGGATTTTTAATCCAGCGGTCGGTTTCGGGTGCGGTAGCCGCGGGTTGGTCGGAAAAACGCGGACCCACCACAGTGGGATAAACAAATTCATAAATGCTGTCCGCAGGCTCTAAAAGCTCGGAGTAATGCAGCTCAATCGCAATCAGATCGCCCGGCATGATATTGGCCACATTCATGCTGAACACATTGGGACGTTGCTGTTTTAGCAAAGATGCGCTCTTGCCCTGTTTCTTAGCGGCGTCAAAGGTTTGCTGGGCTTTTTTGCGCTCCTTGATTTCAGCCTTGATAACATTTTCGCCGATTATCATGGTCATGCCATGTACGGCCGCGCGAGTGGAAGCTGGAAAAATATAGCGCGCATTGATTGGTTGAGGACCATCATTGGAATAGGTCTGCCGGATCACGACATCCGCGATCACACCATTGATATTGACCTCAGCATGGGTTGATTTTAAAGGAAACTGTTCTAGGCCGGTTTCCTCGCTTTGGATAAAAAAGTAGGGTGACAGGGTTTTAGACGGGGCCGTTTTACACATTCCCACCGACGGGAAGCACAATAAAAGGCCGATAAATACGACGACGATAAAAAGTTGGGGTTGTTTGGACATCATTCTTTCCTCCTTGCTGCAATTAAAATTAGTGTCAATGCGGTTTGTTTAGGGGCGCAATTAATTTTTGCGAGGCCCTCATACCGCGCTTCAAAGTTAATTAGATAATGCGCATTGGAGATGAAAAAATGATGAAGTGAAAATGAAAAAATGATGAAAAATGATTTTATGTCTTGATTTGCATTTTGATTGTTTTTCTAAATTAACGAAATTTGTATAAAATATAACTACTTATTAATAATTTAAAAGAACGTGATAACATAAAACATTTTTTTAAGCCGGCTCAGTTGTGCAAATTTTATCCGCCATTGCGTTTTTTGGCAGGCTAATATGAAAAAATGTAGAGGCAATCCCTTGTGGTTTCCCAATGTACAGGCGACACTTTCATAACGCCATTCTGAAATGGTCAACAAATGGGTTTTTTCATTGGTTTGAAAGCGAATGAGTTTCAGGTTATCAGCAAAATTACAGCGATGACTCTTGAGCCTCTTGCCAAAAAGCCTGTTCGCATGGCGATTAAAAATTGATTCGGCTGGCGGAATCCGACTTTTCGCTTAATTTTTGCGCTCCTGAACTTTCCATCTACTGATAATCGAAAGAAAAGAAAAAAAAGCCAGACTCAATTTTTCTCTGTCCGTATAGTTGAAATTTTTCGATCACCAGAGTATGATCGGCGAAATATTCTGAATCTGAATGAATTGATAAATGGTGAAAAGCGTAGCAAGGATAATCAAATGAAAACGATACCGAGCGGTCAATTGGAGAAATTGAACCGGATCTGCATGGAGATCCTCAAATCGTATCACGAAGCGATCGGCGTTGCACTTATGGCGCTGGATTGCGGGTGTGTCAAAGTCAGCGGTGTCTCCGCCAAAGGCGATCCGGTAGGAAAGATGTCGGAAGTGACCAGAGATCACCTGTCTCGATCCGGCACCCCTATTTGTCTTGCATGTCGAAAAAAGGGGTGGATGAACCGAGTTGTCCGCAGGGAAATTTTCTGGCCCGGTTCTGAAGATGAAAAACCGGATAAAAAGTTACGGATGAAAATCGGTCACCGCGTGTTTGGGGCCAAATATTCCGATAAAGACTGAACCCTTAGCTCGTATGGTTCATAAAAAATGGAAAGATAATATAGGTACTCGACAGTCATAAGTTCTATATATTTGGGATTGTGGACCCAATGGCCGTAAAAAATGCTTGGATAGACGTATATCCCCGCTCAATATTTGGTATGACAAAGCATTATCAGTAGATGGAAAATGCCTGAGAATACGGCATGGAGCGCAAAAATTAAGCGAAGCGGTTTTGGTTTTTTGCCGGCCCCTGAATCAGCAAGCCTCTGGGTCGAATCGGATACTGAAAATCGTTTCACTTAATTTTTGCGCTCCTAAAGTTTCCATCTACTGATAATAGTGTTTGAATTTAATATTGTCTGACGCAAATGTGATTATCAGCCGCAAGGCTGATTCAGTCAAGACAATAATGAACACGTTCAAAGAGGGACCGGTGATGATAGCATATTTTAAATGATCAATGTAATCGAAGTGTGACGTGCCTGAACCATAGACTTGCATAAGCATATTTACTGCAATCCGTTTAAAATCCTTGACATGTTATATAACTACGAATAATTAGTAAGTTTATGGTGATTACAAATTTTCCAAAATATAAACCCAATATAAATAGGCGGTAACGTAATATTGGAACCTGACTTAGACGGAATTGTAATTATAGCAGGTGCTTATGGCAGTGGCAAAACCGAGGTCGCTATCAATTTGGCGGTGAATCGGAAACGTGCGGGCTATGATGTGAAAGTCGCCGATCTTGATTTGGTCAATCCCTATTTCAGAACACGCGAAGCCGCCGCCTTGTTCAATCGTTGGGGAATTGAATTAATTGTTCCGGCACAGGAATGGTTGCAGGCCGATTTGCCTATTCTGTCACCGGCTGTATCCGGTTTGATTCGTCAGGCCGGACAATTGACCATTCTCGACGCCGGCGGCGATGATGCCGGTGCAACAGTATTGGCAGCTTTGGCGGATGCATTTGTCGGCAAGACGGTTCGGATGCTTCAGGTGGTCAATCCGTATCGTCCTACGACTGATACAATTGACAAATGTTTACAAATCAAAGCTGAAATCGAAGCGGCATCAGGAATCGCCATTAACGGCTTGGTCAGCAATGCCAATTTGATGGACGAAACGACTGCGGATGATTTATATAGCGGCTATGATTTTGTCAGCGAACTGAGCCGCCTGACGAATCTGCCGATTGAGTTTGTAACGGCTGCGCAAGAGTTGCTGCCGGAATTAAATTTGAATCGTTTTCTGACACCTGTTTTACCCATTGTTAGGCAACTGACGCCTCCCTGGCGTAAAGCCGGCGTTATAAAGTGTAAAAACTGACCGAAAATTAAAATTGAACGGAGAGAAGTAGCAAATGAAGCTCAAGCACACAATTGATATTAATATTTGTAAGGGATGCGGGTTATGTATTACCGTTTGCCCTAAAAAAGTGTTAGAGATAGCGGATAAAGTCAGCAGCAAGGGCTATTACCCTGCGTATCAGGCGCGTTCTGAAGATTGCATTTATTGTGCGATCTGTTGTACGATGTGTCCGGATGTGGCTATCACAATAACCGAATCAGCCGATGAAGCGGCATTCAAACAGGAAATGGAGGCATAATATGGGCAAAGTGTTGATGAAAGGCAATGAGGCTATTGCTGAAGCGGCGATTCGCGCCGGATGCCTGAACTATTTCGCTTATCCGATCACCCCCCAATCCGAAGTGGCTGAATATCTGGCCAAACGCATGCCTGAAGTAGATGGCGTGTTTTTACAGGGCGAAAGCGAAGTCGCTGTTGGGTATATGATTTTCGGAGCATCTGCATGCGGCGCACGGGTGATGACCACGTCATCAAGTCCGGGCGTCAGTCTTATGGGCGAAGCGATCAGTTATATTACAGCGGCGCAATGTCCGGCAGTGTTTGTCAATATTATGCGTGGCGGCCCCGGATTAGGTGGTATTTTGCCGTCCCAGGCCGATTATTTTCAGGCAACCAAAGGAGGGGGGCATGGTGATTATCGCCTTCTGGTTATGGCGCCTGCCAGTGTTCAGGAAGCCGTTGAAATGATGATGGAAGCGTTTCCGCTGGCTGAAAAATATCGTAATCCGGTGATGCTTGTAGGGGACGGATTGATCGGACAGATGATGGAACCGGTGGAATTTCCGGATAATCTCAGCATACCGGCCACTAACAAGGATGCCTGGGCCACCAACGGAATGGATACGCGCAAAAGCGATAAACGTAATTTGGTTAAAACGCTTTATCTTAATCCAGAAGAATTAAACGCTCATAATTTGCTTCTTAAAGCCAAATATGAACGGATGAAACAGGAAGCGGTCAAATATGAACCCTATAATCTGGATAGTGCCTACCAGGTGCTGATTGTCAGTTACGGCACCATGAGCCGGGTATGCAAAACCGCTATTGATATGCTGAAAGATGAAGGCATTGAAGTCGGCATGGTGCGACCGCAAACCCTCTTTCCGTTTCCGGAACAGGCTATTTTTGAAGCGGCGGCGTGTGAAAGCTGCAAAGTGGCTTTAAGCGTTGAAATGAGTATGGGGCAAATGATTGAGGATGTCGAACGCTGTATCAAGGGGCGTTTGCCGGTAAAATGGCATGGTAAATGCGGTGGGGATGTGCCGACACCTGAAGAAGTTATTGACGCGGTGAAGCGGTTAATCGCCGAATATTAGTTTTTCCGGCGCTCAAATCTATAAATAAATTTGGAAACATTTGTATTATTTGTATCCGTGCGAAGCTGTTTTCAAATTCAAAAATATTAAACCAGGGAGTACAATATGGGAAAAACATTTAAAAAACCGGAAGCCCTTTCCGACCAGCCGACGCACTATTGTCCGGGCTGCACACATGGGATTATTCACCGGTTGGTAGCCGAAGTGATCGACGAATTGGGCATTCGCGGTAGCACTGTGGGTATCGCTCCGGTGGGATGCGCTGTGCTGGCGTATAACTATTTCACTTTTGATTTTCAGGAAGCCGCGCATGGCCGCGCACCGGCAATGGCCACGGGTATCAAACGGGTGCGTCCTGACCTGACTGTTTTCACTTATCAAGGCGATGGGGATTTGGCGAGCATTGGCATGGGCGAAATTATTCATGCCGCCAATCGGGGTGAAAAATTCACGACCATTTTTGTAAATAACGCTGTGTATGGGATGACCGGCGGACAGATGGCGCCAACCACTATGCCGGGGCAACGCACCACGACATCTCCTTTAGGGCGTAAACCGCTTGATGTGGGTATGCCCGTAAAGATGGCCGAATTGTTAGCCGCACTGGAAACACCATCTTATATCGCCAGGCAGACGGTGATAAAACCCAAATATGTTAAAAAGGCCAAAAAGTCGATTAAAAAAGCGTTTGAATACCAGCTTGAAGGACGCTGTTTCTCATTAGTCGAAGTAGTCAGCACCTGTCCGACGAACTGGGGGATGACGCCCGTGGATGCCTTAAAATGGACGGAAGACACTTTGCTACCCTATTATAAACTGGGTGAATATAAAACACCGACAAACGGAGGAAACGATGCAAAATGAGGTGATGTTTGCAGGTTTTGGCGGCCAGGGCATTATGTTAATGGGTAAAATTCTGGCGCATGCTGCGATGGAACAAGGGCTTGAAGTGGCGTGGATTCCCTCTTACGGCCCTGAAATGCGCGGCGGAACGGCATACTGCACAGTTGTTGTGAATGAACGTCCGATCGGTTCGCCGATCATTCGTAATCCGCGCCATCTGGTTGCCATGAACCGTCCTTCTTTGGAAAAATTCGCTCCAATGGTGAAAACCGGCGGTGTTATATTGATTAACAGCTCGTTAATTGACATTGGCGCCGGCCGCACAGATGTTGATGCTCTGAATGTGCCTGTTAATGAAATTGCGGCAGAAATCGGCGCGGCCAAAGCGGCGAATATTGTGGCATTGGCCGCCTTTGTCAGCCGCAGCCATATCGTTGATTTTGAATTGATGCGCGAAGCCGTGAAAAATGAATTTGCCGCCAAAGCCAAATTTATTCCGCTTAATATGAAAGCCGTGGATCGAGGTGCGGAGATTGCGCAAGCGTAGGAAAAGGATGAATTCCCCGGCCATCTGTGAAACGTGATTCGTGAAACGCGAATTCACGCATCATGTTTTAAAAATCACAATTGAGGTGGTTATTTTGTCCCTGATCCGTAGCGGAATGCCGGATTTCACCATTCACCATTCCACATTTCAAAAAGGTAAATTATGCATAATCATAAAATTCTTTTAGTTGATGATGACACATTGGTTTTGGAATTCACCGGCATCGCTCTCATAAACCAGGGTTACGAGCTTAAAACCGCTGAAAGTGGAGAGGAGGCTTTAAAATTACTTGAAGAAGAAGCCTTTGACTTGGTGATTACTGATTTGGTGATGGACGCAATTGATGGCATTGACGTTTTAAAAGCGGTAAAAGAAAAATACGCTGACACAATGACGATAATATTTACCGGTTATGGCAATTTATCATCTGCGGTTGAAGCTTTAAGATTAAATGCCGAAGATTATTTGTTGAAACCCTGTAAAATCGAAGATATGGTTTTTCGGATAGAGCGTTGTCTTGAGAAACTGGAGTTAAAACGAAGAATCAGACGTATGGAAGCTGATGCCATCAAAGCGCGTAAATTTGAAACCATTGCGGTTATGACAGACGGAATCGCACATGATTATAATAATTTGCTCAGTGTCGTAATGGGGAATATATCACTTGCGCAAACCTATTTGAAACCTGATGACAAAAACACCAAACTTTTAAGCAATGCTGAGAAGGCGCTGATACAAATCAAAGACTTAACGCAGCAATTATTTACTTTTTCGGAAAATTTTACACCCATGAAAAAAAATATTGCTATCGCGCCGATGCTCAAAAGTCTGGCAATGCTTTTTACCAGCGAATCTGAATCTGAATGTCATTTTGATGTTGCGGATAATCTTTGGTCTGTGGAAATTGATCGCGCTCAAATCGGACAGGTTATTCGAAACTTGGTACTCAATGCTGAGGATGCCATGCCTCTCGGAGGTACCATCAAAATCAGCGCTATAAATAAAAAGATAACGCGAGAGAATAAATCGGTTACTTCCCCAGGTGAATATATCGAAATATCAATTGAAGATCGAGGGGTTGGAATACCGCCTGAACTGACAGATAAAATTTTTGATCCTTATTTTTCAACAAAGGAAAAAGGGGTTCAAAAAGGAATGGGGTTGGGACTTGCGATTTGCCACTCTGTTATTAAAAAGCACGGCGGTTATTTGAAAGTTAAATCAAAACCGGGTGAGGGTTCTGTATTTTCCTTTTTATTGCCGGCTTCATCTCGCAAAACAGTTAAATCCGGAACGCTTCGTATTCCATCCCTTCATACGCCCCTGAAAGTTTCAGAAAAAATTCTGGTGATGGACGATGAAGAGATGATCAGAGAACTTTCGGCGGAAATGTTGCGTCGTCTGGGGTATGATGCGATCTGTTCCGATGAAGGCCTTAAAACTCTGTCCTTATATCAGGAAGCTATGGAAATAGGGGAACCGTTTGATGCCGCTATTTTAGATTTGACCATCAGGGGAGGGATGGGAGGAATTGAAACGATGCGAGAATTGCTTAAAATCGATTCGCAAGCTAAAGCAATCATATCCACCGGCTATTCTGTAAACGAAATTATGATGGATTATAAAAAATACGGTTTTTGCGGTGTAATCGCCAAACCGTACAGTTTTCAAAAACTGCATGATGTGTTAAGTCGTGTTTTGGAAGTTGAAGTTATAACTTAAAACTTCAAAAGGATTATAATTATGAAACTGGGTATCATCGGTTTGCCGGGATCCGGCAAAGCCACAATTTTAGAAGCATTGACCCATTATGCGGCAGATACTGGCTATAAGGGCGACGATCGGTTGCAAACTGTCCGAGTTCCGGAGCAACGTGTTGAAATTTTAAGCGATATGTACAAGCCTCGCAAGACTGTCTTTGCACAGGTGGAATACTTTCTTCCCGGACGGGCGACACAATCAGCGGAATCCGGTAAAACACAAAATCCGTTGACGCGCGTACGTGATTGTGATGCGTTGATTCATGTTGTTAAAAATTTCAGCATCTATGGGGGCGAAGCGCCAACCGCGGCTGATGATTGGCAATCTCTTGATCAGGAATTAATCCTTGCCGATATGATTGTCGTTGAAAAGCGCCTTGAGCGTATTGAACAGGAAAAAAAGCGCAATCGTAAAATCGAACAGCAAGAACTTGAACTGTTGGAAGAATGTTATCAGCATCTTGAAAATGAAAGGCCCCTGCGGCAATATCCCCATCTTGCCACAGCGCCTTTATTGAAAGGCTTCGCCCTGCTATCGGCTAAACCTGTACTGATCCTATTTAACAATGATGATGGAGATGACAGCGTTCCGGCAATAACAGAGTTGGCGGACAGTGAAAATTGTATGGCCGTTCAAGGCAAACTTGAGCAGGAATTGGCGCAGATGTCGGCCGAAGAAGCAGCCGAATTTATGCTTGAATTTAATATCAGCGCATCCGTTACAGACCGTGTGATAAAAAAATCATACAGGTTATTAGGGCTGATCTCTTTTTTCACCGTGGGAGAAGATGAAGTCCGGGCGTGGACGATTCACAGCGGAACCCAGGCTGTTAATGCTGCCGCCGCTATCCATACCGATATTCAAAGGGGCTTTATCCGTGCCGAAGTTGCCGCCTATACGGATTTGATCGCTGCCGGCAGCTATGCAGAAGCGCGCAAGCAAGGTGTTGTACGACTGGAAGGCAAAACTTACGAAGTTAATGACGGCGATATTATCAATTTCCGCTTTAATGTATGATACCTCAAAAATTACAAGTTTAAAGTTACAAATCATTTCATCACATATTGCCCAAATCTGATATGGCATAGAAACCAATAAAATTATAGCCATATTTTTTCAGTTAGTGTCTGATTTAATATCGGCATCAACTTACAAGAACGAATGATGAGTATGATATCTAAGGTTCCCAAACGCTTATGGCGGGGTTTTATCCGTAGGGCTGCCCTGCTTTTGGCTGGTGTGCTTTTAGTTCTTGGTGTCGCAACATGCCTTAGTTTTTTCAACTTTTATCTGCCCATGTATCTGGAAACCGATTTGCTTCCATCTCTATCCCGTCGGGTTGGAATCAGCTCTTTTTCCTGTGATGTGCGCAGCATCGGATTGAATCATGCGGATATTAGTGAGCTGCGTATCGGAAGTACCGTAAAAGATGCTGTGCAGATTGATTCCGTGAGATTGGATTATTCCATTAAAGGTTTGTATGAGAGACATATAAAACGAATAATTATCAGCAACCTGGAATTCCAATTGCGCTATCGGGACGGTCAGTGGCAGATTGAAGGGCTGAATTGGGAAAAAATATTCCAGAGTTTGCCGAAAAAAGAAAGGACTGTATCATCTTCCGAATCTGAACACGCACCTGTAACTATTGGAAAAATTGATATCCGTAATGCGATTTTGGTGGTAACCCGGCAGGCACAAAATTTCAGATTGCCTTTTGATATCGAAATAACGCCTCAAAACGATTCATCATTTTTACGTCGGGCTGACAGTATCATCCATCTTTATCCGGATGGACAAAAACTGGTTTGTAACGTCGCTGTTGATTTTGTTCATAACGCCTGCACATTATCCTTGGATACGAATAATCTTCAGTTAGCCAAATTCAAAGATTATCTGCCTTCGCCAGATGATATGTTATTGAGGAGCCTTACGGAAGTTCATGCCAAGGTCAGCCTGGCTCTGGCTCCTTTGAATTTCACTGATATACAGGCAGATTTGTATTTGCGTGATTTTAAGGCCGGCTATAAGCAAACAATGCTGGAAAATTTACATGCAAGCAGCCAAATTTTAAAGAAGGCTTCAAAGAAAGAACCCACATTAAGACCGCCTGTGCATATCCGTTTGACGAGTAAAAGCACTCAAAACTGGGAGTTTGCCGTTATGAATCTAACTGTTTCTAATCCAGTGCATTTAGATATTGAAACCTTTTCAGGTATCTTAGAAACTAAAACGGATCAGATTCAGGCAACCGGAAATTATACCATGACTGTCACACCGAGCGAGGAACCTGCTTCCAAGTTAAATGTCGTTCAGCCCCTTAAAATCAAAGGGCATTATCAGACCAAGATGAAACCCGATGGCACTTGGGATTTACTTGCGTCCGCTTCGTCGCGTAAAGCGCAAATCAAATACAACGAACTGACTTTTACATCTCCATCACAGAGTATTGAAATCACTGGTCAGGGCGTATCTGAATTTGGAATTCAAAATTCAGAACTCCCCATTTCAAATATCCGGTTGGAAGCGAATATTAGTGATTGGCAAGTTTTGGCGAATGACAAAACATTTAGCGGTAAGGCGATAACTTTAAAAGGATGGACCAATTTTGATAATCCATCCGATAGTATGCCGCAGGTTAGGTTTGCCTTAAAAACACCGGTCAACGGATTAATGAACAAAAATATTCGGTTTGAAATTCCGACTTTTATTACAACTGGCCAGGCAGGCATGGATAAGCAGGGCAAAATCAATTTCAACGGACAGATTGAATTGAAAAATGCTCGGATAAACGATTCCGGAACTCATACAGCAATAAATGGCATTAATGTAAAATTACCGTTGCAATGGCCCTATTCGCAAAAAAGTGCTAAAGGAACTTTGACGATTAAAAAATTGCAATGGCAAAAGAAATCCCTGGGGTCGGTCAAGGCAACATTGAATCAAACACTGAATCATAAAAAGACGGGGGGAGGCATTTTCACGGGGACTTATTTCAGTACCATCGCCCCAAACCTGAGAGCATCACTTTCCGGTAAATTAAACCTGTCTTCTTTAACTGATTATCAGGTCGAAACAAAATTTCGGATATCCCGTTATAAAATTGATACGAAGAAGGCTGGTGCTGATTTTGACATAACCCGTTTTTTACCGCAGGCCGAAGGCTTAACATTCAGTGGTGAATTAAGTATGAACGCCAGCTTAAAAATTCTCCCAAACGGCATTAAAGGAAAATTACAATCTGAAATCAACGCGGCCCGCATTGAACTGAAAGAAACAGGATTGATTCTCGAAGGTGTTGATGTACGGATGAATATACCGGATTTACCCAAGTTACGAAGCGCGCCCGGCCAGGTTTTCAGTTTTAAAAAGGGGGCATTGGGCAAACTTAAATTCAATAATGGCAAGGTAAAATTTCAAATCGAATCCGCCCAATCATTTCTGATCGAGACCGGTGAATTCGCATGGTGCAATGGTCGTGTTGACACGCCGGCCATACGCATTAAGGCCGGCGTTAAGGACTATTCCGGAATCCTTTACTGTGATCGCCTCAATTTCAGTATGCTTTTGAACCAATTGGGGGATGTAACCGCCAATGGTCAGGGAACCGTAAACGGACGTTTACCGGTGCGATTTGTTAATAATAAAATCAGTTTCCAAGATGGTTTTTTGTATTCAACTCCCGGCCAAGAAGGCACGATTCAAATCACGTCTTCATCGTTTGGCCAGACCGGCATACCGGGCAACGCTCAAAACGCTCAGATTGAACTTGCCAAAGAAGCGCTAAAAGATTATACTTATAAATGGGTCAGGCTGAATTTGACAACGCAAGGTGAACTCTTAAAAGCCCGTTTGCAAACAGACGGCAAACCAGTCAACCCTTTACCTTTTATTTATGATAAAAAACTAGGTGCCTTCACACGCATAGAGACAGGTGCTGGATCACGGTTTCAGGGAATCCGGCTGGATGTCAATTTCAGCCTGCCGTTGAATAAAATATTACATTATGGAACAAAATTGCAGTAATCAAAAATGGGAAAAGGAGAAGAATATGCCAATTGCAAGAAAAATAGTTGCTGTCGCTTTATTTTTAACGTTGTTTGCGTGCCAGTCGAAACATGACATCAATGTTGAGCCTGTCGAAATAAAACCGATTCATATTACCATTGATGTTAATGTTCGCATTGAAAAAGCCTTAGATGACTTTTTTTCTGACATTGATCAGGAAGAAAAAAAAATTGAGACCCAGAAAAATATAAATGGGTCAAATGTGGAATGATGAATTCCGAAATCTAATAATTGATAACCAAAGATTACATTATACAAAGGAGAGGCAAAAAATGCAAAAACGATGTTTTTTAAAAATTTCAGCCAGTTTCGTTTTTATTTTATTTTTTATGGCAACGTTTGTTCAGAGCGCTGATATCAAATCACGAATGCAGGCGCGCCTGCCGCAAATTATCAAGCTCAAAACCCAGGGCATTATCGGGGAAAACAGTCAAGGCTTACTTGAGTTTCGAGGTGCAAACAAAAACGGTGCAGACATAGTGAATGCCGAAAACGCTGACCGCCAAAAGATATACAAGGCCATTGCAAAACAGCAGGGGGTTGATGTGACGCTTGTCAGCCAAAAACGCGCCCAACAAATACGGGCGAAAGCCGGCGCGGGCGAATGGCTGCAAAAACCTGACGGGCAGTGGTATAAAAAATGATAAGGTGATTTTTAATAAAAGACTTTATCAGAAATAAGAAAGCCTCTGAAGCCGCCTTAATGATTTCAGTAAGTTGGTATCTGAAAAAGTACCTGATAGCTTATTTCCGATAAGGTCTAAAGAATATCCCACTTATTTTAGTAAAAATGAATTTTATTTCTTACCGAGATATTTATTTTTGTTTTCACCTTACACTTTGCCCTGTCAGAGACATAATATCTACGGAGAACCGAAAATGTCATATTTGTCGTTTCGGCTCAGAATAAAAACGAGAACTTGTTTTCCCAAACGAGAATCTATTTTCTTAAATAAAAATAATTACAATAATTACAAATAGTTATCTTAGCAAAAAAGACTTGTGTGTGAATATGTTTTCCCATTTTATAATATACCCGTCTCTTCAAAAATCATCTCCATATTTATTTTAAATTGAATAGTTTCAAATAGTTATTATTCATTATTTTTTTATCTGATATCATGGCATTCAATTTGCATTAATATATAGGTGTTTAAATAAACTCGTCAGTCATAAGTTCTTGTAAGTTATTGAAATCATTGAAAGTGAAAATATGATACAAATTTTGTGAACTTCAATGAATTCAGGGAGTTACGAAATAACTTGAAACTTGTGATTTGAAACTTGTGACTAACGAGAATAAATAATACGTCATTTTTTATAATTGCCCGGTATCCTTCTGTTTTGAAAGATGCCGGACAATCTATGATCAGCAGATGGAAAGCTCAGGAGTGCAAAAATCAAGCGTAACAATTTTCAGCATCCGGCACTGAAAAAGACTTGCGAATTTGGGATATTTTTATTAATCTGTTAGGTGTGTATTTAAGTGGGGTATTCTTTATTAGAAATCACCTAAAATTCAGAATTTTAAAAAATCCGGTGAAAAAAATTGTTACGCAAACCAATTTCATATAAACTTCCCGGTTTGTGGGAGTTTACACTGCGTCCCTATCCAGTGCTGTTTAATATGGAAAACCTTTTGACAGGCGTGGATAACATTCGTTACGATGTTTTTTTAAGCCCCGGCCTCCATAAGGCCACGACTCAACTGGTTATTTGTCTTTTAGCCCGATACGGTGAATGTGAAGCCTTACTGAAAGTGGAAACATCACATTGGGTCAAAGCCAGAAGTCGCTTTAAGCGCTTTTGCCGGGATGTTATGACAGATGCGATTGATAAGTCCAAATCAAAAAACAAACAATTGGCTGAAATTGATATGTTGGCACAAATCGCTATCACCAAAATGAGTTTGGAAACGATCCGAATTCAATTTGAAAGATTAATGCAACGCATCAGAATTGGCATCCGCGAGCAAGGGCTATCTCATAATCAGGATGAAACTCCACTTCAGCTTAACAAAAAATTATCCGCTGTTCAGCAAAATAAAAATGCCATTATATTGCAAACAGATCGCGAACTGTTTCAGTATTTTGTTGAGGTACAAAAAGAAGGCTTACACAACATGCGGATATCAACGTATGGTGCGAAAGCATTTACCCACTATGAAGTTTTCTCTAACCCCATTCGGAATAAAGAATGCCTGCATGACAAAGCCTTGATGATTGATAATTATGTTCTGTTAAGCTCGCGTTCTGATGACACGCATAATTACCGTACAGTGCTTCAGCAGTTAAAACTTCTTTTCAAAATGTGCGGTTTGCAATATGGTGCCGGAGAGCATCACACAGCCAAACGCAAAGATTTTATGAATGAACAGGAAGAGGATCAAGAAATTAGCAGCTTTTTAAAACAAATCGATAACATTAATGTGTTATTTGACTGGTTTCAATCGGAACAACGCTGTCGTATTGTCAAAAAAGACAAAAAACGCAAGGAAGAATATATATCGCTCAACAAACAGACTAAAAAACAGGCCAAACTTCTAAATTTTTTATATCGTAACTTTAAACGCACCGGATTGATAGATAAAATTGTAGCAGCATATTTCATTCATCATGTTTATGAACAATATTGCCCGCCATTAGCACCTCAACAGGTTTTGGAATTTATTGTTAATCCGAAAGTTAGAAAAGCTGTTATTGCCCAATTAAATCGGATGAAAGAGTTTTACGGCCAATTTTCATTAGCGCCGCTTTGGGAGGTAGTAAATGATGTTAAAAAAATAAAAACGTATCACAAAAAAAAATATTTGCTGCGATTTCTGCATGACTTTACCCGTTATCACCGGGATTTTGAAAATTTTATCTTACTCAATGAAATCTTAGAACAAATCAACCTTGTTACTGATAAAAAAACAATCCGCCTTTCCCGCGCTAATAACACATTATATGATTTTCTTCTGAAGCATGAGCAAAAAAAACAGAAAACTCCGATTAAAAACCATGTGATTATTAAGGCGGATGTGCGCGGTTCAACTGACCTCACCTTTCAGATGAAACAAAAAGGGCTCAATCCGGCATCTTATTTCAGCTTGAATTTTTTTGATCCGATCTCTGATATTCTCACAGAATACGGGGCGATTAAAATTTTTATTGAAGGTGATGCGATGATTCTTTCCATTCTGGGGCGCGAAGGTACACGCGGCCGGTGGCACACGGTCGCATGCGCATGCGGATTGGCAAAAAATATGTTGGCAATTATTCATCAGACCAATAAAAAAAGCCACCAACATGGTTTACCTGTTTTTGAGTTGGGAATCGGCATAAGCTTTGCGAATAACGTGCCGACTTTTCTTTTTGATGGCGACCACCGTATTATGATATCTTCGGCAATCAATTTGGCAGACAGGCTTTCCGGATGCTCAAAAATGGTGCGGCGACGCCTGGAACCTCAAAAAAAACCATTTAATCTGTATGTCTTTCAACCCCTGCCGGACCCATCTGAAGCGGAGGCGCAACGAGCTACGGTCGATGATCTTTCTCTCCGGTATAATGTGAATGGCATTGAGTTGAACATCCCCGGCTTTAAAAAACTTTCCCAGGAAATTGATCTCAAAGAGTTGCAATGTTCTATGCCTGAACTGCAAGAAGAGAGCTTTAAAGTATATACCGGTATATATCCGACCCTGTCAGGACAATATCAACGACTGGTGATTCGAGAGGAATGCATACCCGAAGTTCAACCGGACAGCCTTAAAATTATTCGTATGACATCACGGTGTTACTATGAAGTCTGCACACATCCGGCATTATATAAGCATGTGGCGAAATTGGTGAAGTAATCAGAATCGTAATGTGGAATACCGAATAGGAAAATAAAATGGAACATGATAACAACCAATTTAATATTTTGATTGTGGATGATGTTGCTCACAATATACAGATTGTCGCTAATATTTTAGAAAATGCGGGCTATCAGACAGCGTATGCTATGAGCGGTGAAACAGCCCTTGAGCAAGCGCAAGATTTTGCTTATGATTTAATTCTTCTGGATATTATGATGCCGGGAACAGATGGCTATGATACATGCCGCCTTTTGAAAAAAAATCCCCTTACAAAAGATATTCCGGTGATTTTCATAACCGCCAAAAAAGACACCGATAATGTTGTAATGGGGTTTGAAATCGGCGCGCAGGACTACATTACCAAGCCGTTCCAACCGGCCGAACTGCTGGCGCGCGTTAAAACTCATTTAGAGTTGAAATCGGCCAGGGAAAGCTTGGAAGAAGCCAATGTCGCAAAAGATAAATTTTTTTCTGTCATTGCCCACGATTTAAGAGGACAATTTCATATTTTGCTGGGATTGTCCGATGTTTTGATGTTAAATGACAAATCGTTTGATGAAACCCGAAAAAACGAATATATTAAGAAAATAAATCAATCGGCTTACGATCTGTACAAATTTCTGGAAAACCTTTTGGAGTGGTCAAGAATGCAGCAGGGCATGATCAAATGGCAGCCACAAAAAATTAATTTGCGCCTTATAGCCGCAACCGCCATGTTAATGCAGGCAATGCAGGCCAAAGAAAAAAAAATCAGTCTTACTTCCCACATTAACGACGATCTATATGCTTACGGAGACTCTGACACAGTTGAGATGGTTATTCGCAATTTGGTATCAAACGCCCTTAAATTTACCCATCCGGGCGGAGCAATTCAGATAACCGGCAAGGCAAACGAAGATTTTCAGGAAATAACCGTAGCGGATACAGGAATTGGCATTGCTGTTGACAATATTGAAAAACTTTTTCGTACTGACACTCATTATTCCACTAAAGGGACTGACAAAGAAAAAGGCTCCGGTCTGGGATTGATTTTGTGCAAGGAGTTTATCCAAAAAAACGGAGGCCGGATATGGGCGGAAAGTGTAGAGGGGCAAGGGAGCCGTTTTATTTTTACAGTCCCACGAGGAAAAAAATTACTTAGTTCGTGATTTTTAAAAGCGTGCGAAGGAGTCTGCGTAATGCAAACTTTTTGTGATTTGGCGATTAAATCTGATCAATTTCAATCATCGCCATTTATAACACAACGAAATTTAAATTTTACCGGATGGTTCCTGCGCATTTGCGTCATATTGGCATTGATCGCACCTGTCAATACGAGTGCCCAAGAGACGCCTCTTGATGTAATATCCAAAGTACCGATGGGAGGCTTACAGTATGCGGCATGCAACAGTTGTCTGCAAGTATTGTTAAAGTTAAAAAATAACGACCCGCATATTTGGAAAACGTGTGACTTTTGTCTGAAATTGCTCAAATTGGAACCGAATCATCCGGCAGTTGTAAAAAAAATCAAACAGATAAAAAAACGCCTTCTTTACAAAAGAATTAATGCGCTAAAAAAGCTGTTCCGTTATGAAAAAAAACCTAATCATAACAAACAATCCGAAGTTTCAAAAGATATGGAAACCAGCCGGATTTTAAGTAATATTGTCACCATTTTGGAGTATTTAAAAAAAGT
Organism: Desulfococcaceae bacterium HSG9; assembly: GCA_030378005.1. Lineage (GTDB taxonomy): Bacteria > Desulfobacterota > Desulfobacteria > Desulfobacterales > JAUCGF01 > JAUCGF01. Next base: position 97,278 of record JAUCGF010000072.1, read on the forward strand.
AAACGCTATGTTCGGTATAGGAAGTTCAGAAGAAATCGAACAACTCAATATAAACATAGAAAAATATAAAAAATTGTTAAACCGCAACAAAACCAAATAAAAAGGAGGCGTAACATGATTGATTTTAAACCTGAAAGCAAAATTGCAAACAAATTAAGTCATCAATTAAATATGGGGGGGAGCGTTACGGCGTATGACTTGTTTATTATGATTATTTCTGTCGTCATTTTATTGTTGTCCGGATGCGCACCTAACATGAAATTGTTAAATGAAGTCAGCAATAAAATTCAAAAAGCGGAGGAATATTATAAAACCGTAGAAGGATTGGAAGCGGATAAAAAATACTCCGATTCTTTTACAACAGCAAAGCTGGAACTTAACCGGGCCCAAAGCTATTTTACCAGAAAAAAGGCCAAAAAGGCCAGTCAGGCTGCTGCAAATAGCATGACAGCTTCACAGAAAATCCTGAAGCGTTATTATCTGGATGAAATTGCGCCCCAGGCGGATGAACTTATCAAAGATATCGGCGAAAAAATCGGCGATGATACCGATAATCCGCTGAATGAATATGTCCCCGAACTTAATGCCATGTTAGATTATGGCAGGAAATTGGAAACTGATCATGAAACCGCTTTACTTGATGAATTTTTAAAAAAACAAGATAAAATTAAGACCATCCAGCGCAGTAAAGACACATTGACCAGCAAAAAATTAAATGCTGATGTTTCCTTCAAACCCGGTAAATACAATTTGTCCGCTAAAGGGAAAGGTATCATTAAAAAAGAGGTGATCAAAAATATTATTACAGACAAAAACAGATACCGGAAAAAATATCCGCAAAGTACGATTACGATGAAAATTGAAATCAAGGGATATACCGATCGAATCGGATTCAACGAAAAAAAACCATTGTTTAAAAAATTGATAAAATCCGTTAAAGCGCAACTTCCGCCTAAAAATAAACCCAAAAAGCGCCGGCAGTTTTTAAATCAGCGCCTCTCGGAATTAAGAGCCAAGTCAATCAGTGATTATATTGTTCTGCAATTGTCAGATTATCATAAAAATGATTCAAATTTTAAAATTGACCCTAATCCGGTCGGTATGGGGGAAATTTTGCCGTCCGGAGTAAAACCGTTAAAATCGTCCAGTGATCCTAAACGCCGAATATGTAAAATTTATTTTTATATCGCTTTGATATCTAATTAGGATCGGTAATGAAGGATACTGAAGAAAAGACTACTTATTTTCATTTTGAGTTGACATAAAAATATTAAATCAGTACCTATGTATATTAGGTAAAGGGCTAAAATACACATTCTCAAATTAAATTAAATAAAAAGGAGGAACAGATGGGTAAGGGTAAATGGATTATTTTTTTAATAGTAATGTTGTTGGCAGTATCTGCATCTGCGGATATGTATAAATATGTTGATGAAAATGGCAATACGGTTTACACAGATGATCCTAGCAAGATGACTAAAGAGCAGCGCAAGGAGACCGAACCTATTCCCACTTATGAAGCCAAACCTTCCACATCGGATAAAGTGCCATCGGATAAAAACAAAGATGAAAAGGATGGTGACGCGAAATCATCTGAGGATAAAGAATCTGAAAAGTCCAAAGGCAAATATGATGACCAAAGCAGTCTGTTTGAAATGAGCCAGGCGTTGCATGAGGAAATAAAAGCGTTGCAAAAAGAAAAAGAAACTTTAGAAAAAAAGAAAGGTGGCGCAAGCCAAAAGGAAATACGAAGTTATAATAAAAAAGTGGAGAGCTACGAAGAGAAAAAAAAAGTGTATGATGCCAAAGTAGATGCTCATAATAAAAAAGTGGCCAAAGAATTGAAAGACCAGAAAAAAAATTAATAGAGATTTGGTATCCTTCATTTTCCGCTTGCCGATTCAATAAGGAGTACTGAACTTACAGTTCAGCACTCCTTCGAAAAGCGCAAACTATTTTTAGGGTAAAATGAAAGATGCCTCAATTTGTATCAAAAATAACTAACTTAAAATTATAAGGAAATACACTATGCCAAACAGTATAAATTCATCCGATTTAAAAAAAGCGCTGGCGGTCGGACGCCCCCCCAATATCGTAAAACTTTTTCCAAATTCCAAAGCGCTGATTGTTAGCGGAAAATTCATTGATCGGGCATTGTCAGCCAAAGGCCAAGCCATTGCCATGGCCGCTAATGGTCGTAACAGCTTTGTCATACGGGGCGCGCTTAAAGCTGCCCAAAAAGCTAACTCTGTGATTATAATTGAAATCGCCCGTTCAGAAGGCGGTGCAAATGCCTATTGTGCGGTCAATTTTTGGAATATTGCCCGCCAGGTCGATGCTATCTGTAATGAATTAGAAATCACTATTCCAGTGGCTATTCATGCGGATCATTACGGTATTAAAAATCTGGATGACATCGAACCGGCGCGTATCGAAATTCCGACACTTTTTGAAGCCGGAGTTACATCCATAGCCGTTGACGCTTCCCATCTTCCGGATGATCAAAATTTATTAGCCAGTATCGCGTTAAATCCATATATTCCCCAATGGGCCGGTCTTGAAACTGAAGTTGGGGAAATTAAAGGTAAAACAGGACTTTCAACTGTGGAAGAAGCGTTGTTCCTGATTCAAGGATTGAACGCCCATAACATATTTCCAGATTGGATTGCTTTAAATAATGGTACAACGCATGGGATTGAAGCCAGCGGACAAGGCATCCAGGTTCCATTAACCGGCGAAATCCATGATGCCCTGGCACCTTATCAGCTTTCCGGTGCGCAACATGGCACTTCGGGAAATAATTCTGACCGTTTAAGGCAAATTGCCAGCGAAACGCGCACCACCAAAGCAAACGTAGCCACCGCGCTTCAGATGATTTCATGGGGGCTGGAGGTAAACGATTACGGCAATGCTATTTTGGACGATAACGGTAATTTTATCAAAGTTGTTGATGAAGGTGTTACCGAAGAGATGTGGGCGGAGATGTCAGCTTATGCGGAAAATGCCGGATTAAAGGGTGGGAATTACAAAAAACTCAATTTACCATTTGAAAACAAGCTTTTGGGTCAACCTCAAGCTGTTCGAGATCGCATGGTAAACCGAGTTGAAGCGTTTATTTACAATATGCTTGTGAATGTTTTCAACGGCCAGGACACCGCCTCTCTTGCCATTGATGCCATTATAAAATCGGACTCTTACGATTCGGGCCCAAAGGTCAATCGCATTGAAAATCCAGATGAATGGACTGAGGAAAAAATTATCAATCAAGCGTCCCTGATAGATTCAGATAAAGGGGAAGAGGGCGATTTTGATGATTAAGTTAGATTAATATGCCCAAAGTGTAGGGCGGGTTTCGTTGCGTTGCACTCACCCTACATTTGGGAATTCGCTAAAACGGTCAAAATGCAAAATGAAGCTTCAAAAATATCATATTCATAATGTGTTAAGGGCGTATAGCCAACAGCTGGCACGTCGTGAAAAAAACGGTTATTTGCCGGAATCGGAACCAAATGCGCTGTGTCTGTCTCCTCGCCAAAAACGTCTGGTTATCATCCGTAAAGTTACGGATAATATTGCTGCCAAGATGAAACAACTTGGTGACAAACAACCCGGTGTTTCTTACCAAAGTGAAAATCAGGCAAAAACATGGTCTGACACAGCTTACCTCAACAGCCATGCACCGGTACGTTTTGTTTATAATACGATTGATGATCAGAACAGGAAGCTGATGCACACATTATTGATAGATGATTCCACTTTCCTTATCAAATCCGGATGAAAGGTTTAAAATAGAAAGCACCGGAAGTGAAAAAATTCTGCTATAATTGTTCGTAGATATACTTATAGTGTGTATTATCTCCTTCCCCTGTCAAATTAATTATCTGAAGGTCTATTTTACGATTTTCATGCGTAATTATAAAAGTTGGGCACGCAATTGGCCGCAGGCGGCTGAAATGTCTCTTCCTTTGCTGTGGCGTATAATAACCGTATAGTGATGATTGACAAGGATTTCCCGAAATGCCTGAATGGTATCGAACTCCGGGCGTTGGAAACTGTTCTTACCATATTCATTGTAAGGAATCAGATTTATTTTGACTTTCAGAGGGCGCAGCAAGCGTGCCAGACGATGGGCGTCTGCTGTGGAAGCATTGATTCCTTTAATAAGCACATATTCGATTGTGATCCTGCGTCTGGGTTTCAAGGGAAAACCTCGACAGGCGTTGAGCAGTTCCTTAAGAGGATATTTTCGATTGACAGGCATCAAGCGGCTGCGTGTATCATTATCTGCTGCGTTTAACGATATGGCCAGGTTGACATTTGTGTCGTGGCCTAATAGAGCGATCTTGGGAATAATTCCGGCGGTTGAAAGCGTTACGCGGCGACTGGCAAACTGAAGTCCGAAATGACGATCAGTGAGTGTATTAACCGCCTTGACAACATTTTGATAGTTTGCCAGAGGCTCTCCCATACCCATGAGGACAATATTGGTCAGACGCTGGGGATTGTCCATTTCTTGCCGGATATCTCGCACTTGAGCGATAATTTCGCCGGATGTCAGGTTGCGGATAAACCCGTTTTGCGCAGTTCGGCAAAATTGACAACCCAGAGCGCAGCCCACCTGACATGAAATACAAATGGTGGCATGATTTTTTTCAGGAATCAGCACCGTTTCTATGAGATTGCCGTCGGTCAGTTTAAAAATATACTTTTCAGAACCATCTTTTGAAATGGATTTCTTTACTTTTTCGAGACGGCTGATTGTATAATGTTGCGCCAACAAGCGACGGAGTTCTTTGCTGAGATTAGTCATATTATTAAAATCGTCAGCCTGATGCAAATATATCTGATTGAAAATCTGTCCTGCACGATATACTTGCACGCCGTTAGTTTCAAGCCATGTTTTGATTTGATCAATAGAAAAATTTTTAATATCTGTTAGCATAAGAGAGATGTTGTCGTATCTTAGGGTAATTAAATAATCATAGTTAAAATCTCGCCAATCTTTGTGAAAGAGGTCGAGAAAGCACTGCCAATCAGTATCAAGTCATTTGAAAAAGGCTATAAGATATAACTTATAACTTTTATTTTCTTGACATAGCATTTTCAAAAGATTAATTTCAAGGATTTCATGTCGTTTGGAAGTATTTTGATTAAATTTTATTTTAAAGGAATTTATAACTTAATGAGGCGACTATGTTTGACGCATTGAGCGATAAATTAAATTCAGCGTTTAAAAAGCTCAAAGCTCGGGGCAAATTATCAGAAAAAAACGTTGCCGACGGTCTCCGAGAGGTTCGGATGGCCCTTTTAGAGGCTGACGTCCATTATCGGGTGGTCAAAAAATTGATTGCCGATATAAAAGAAAGGGCGCTTGGACAGGAAGTTATGGATAGTTTGACGCCTGGGCAGCAAGTCGTTAAAATTGTTAATGAAGAATTAACGTCTCTGATGGGTTCCCAAAGTAAGGAACTTAATTTGTCAGGCACGCCGCCGGCAACTGTCATGTTGGTCGGGCTTCAAGGATCGGGTAAAACAACAACCGCCTCTAAGCTCGCCCTTTTTTTACGCAAAAAGGGACACAGACCCTATTTAGCGCCTGCTGATGTATCACGGCCGGCCGCTATTACACAGCTAAAAAAATTGGGTGCCCAACTTTCCGTACCGGTGTTCGACTCGCAACCGGATACGGATCCGGTTGCAATCTGTCAGCAAGCGCAAACCGTTGCCCAACAGGAAGGGTATGACACACTTTTGATCGACACTGCCGGTCGCCAGCATGTTGATGAAGCCCTTATGTCAGAATTGGTACGCATCAAGCAATCGGTGCGCCCCTCTGATATTATACTGGTTGCCGATGCCATGACGGGTCAGGATGCCGTCAACATCGCTGCCGCTTTTGATAAAACGCTTGATATCGGAGGAATCATTCTTTCCAAAATTGATGGCGACGCGCGTGGCGGAGCGGCACTTTCAATTAAGGCGGTAACAGGCAAACCTATCAAATTTGTTGGGATTGGCGAAAAAGCCGGTGACCTTGAATCATTTCATCCTGATCGAATTGCCTCCAAAATACTGGGAATGGGAGATGTCCTTACCTTTATTGAAAAAGCCCAGTCTATGGTTGATGAAGACCAAGCGGCTGATTTGGAAAAAAAATTAAGAAAAAATCAGTTTACGCTGGAAGATTTTCGGGATCAGATGGTTCAAATCCGTAAAATGGGTTCACTAAACGATTTGATCCGCATGATTCCCGGATTAGGCGGGCGGTCGCAGTTGAAAAACATGAATGTGGATGATAATGAACTTGTAAAAATTGTAGCGATTATCAACTCCATGACAATCAAGGAGCGACGCAGACACACTATTATCAATGGAAGCCGTCGTAAACGCATTGCTAAAGGAAGCGGAACGCGGGTTCAGGATGTAAACAAACTGCTGAAAAATTATGCCCAAGTGGTTAAAATGATGAAAAAATTTAACAAAGGCGGTATGCGCGGTATGCGCGATATACTGCCTTTTTAATTAAGGAGATACTATGTCAGTGAAGATCAGATTGGCTCGTCACGGAGCTAAAAAAAGGCCTTTTTATCGAATCGTTGTCGCCGATATTGAAAGTCCGCGGGATGGTAAATTTTTAGAAATCGTAGGCACATACAACCCATTGCCAGACTCCGCAGAAGTTACTTATAAAGAGGCGCGTGTTAAATATTGGATGGAACATGGCGCGATTCCCACTGATACGGTGAAAAACCTTTTAAAAAAAGAGGGCTTTTTTAAAAACGCCGTATCGTAAACCCAGTCTTTCAACTATCTGTTAATTTTTAATAGCCGACAAAGGAGATGCGAGCTATGGAAGAGAAAGAGCTGATTAAATATATTGCCCAGGCGTTAGTTGACAATCCTGAACAAGTTGAGGTTTCAGAAGTGACCGGCAACCAAACATCGGTATTGGAACTTAAAGTGGCGCAAGATGATTTGGGCAAAGTAATCGGAAAGCAAGGACGCACAGCGCGTGCTATGCGAACCATTTTGAGCGCATCTTCCGCCAAGTTAAAAAAACGAACGGTTTTGGAAATTATTGAGTAAGCTTGTGGCGTCTGACGATCTGATTGCTATTGGAAAAATTATTGGCGTTCATGGCCTTAAAGGCAATCTTAAAGTATATTCTTACGCAGAATCGCTTGAGACGTATCGTTCCGAAACCAAATTGACTGTCAGGGATACGAACGACAATGACACTTGCTATCGTATTGCAAGAATTAAAGTGCATAAGCGTCAATTATTTTTATTATCTTTAGATGGAATCTGTACACGCGAACAGGCTCGGTCGCTGACAGGCTCTAAGATTTTTATTAAACAAGCGAATTTACCGGAATTGGAAGAGGGGATTTATTACTGGTCAGATCTTATCGGGCTTTCCGTTGTTACAATCACAGATAAATATCTGGGACGAATTGAAACAATCATGCAAACAGGTGCCAATGATGTTTATGTTGTTAAAAGTGACGGCAACCATCCGATTAAAGAAACGTTAATCCCGGCGCTGGAATCCGTAGTGCAATCAGTTGATTTGAAACAACGAACTATGATTGTGGATTTGCCCGAAGGATTGTAAAAGCCGGCCGCTGATAATCCTGATTAAATGATGATTATGATTTTTTCATTCATAGGTATAAGCGGTTGAATTTTAGGGTTTTAACCATTTTTCCAGATATGTTTGACTTGTTTTGGAATCATGGAATCGTACGTCGGGCAGTTGAACGGGGTATGATTAAAGTATCAGCCATGAATATCAGGGATTATGCTCAGGGGCGGCATAGTATGACGGATGATCGGCCTTTTGGCGGAGGCAGCGGTATGATAATGAAAGCTGAACCCTTGGCCAAAGCCATTCGTTCCGCTCGTTTGGAAATGCAAGGTGCCCGGACAATTTTGTTGTCACCTCAGGGAGAATGTTTTAATCAGCATAAAGCATGTACTTTAGCGGATTCAAAAGGGCTTATTTTTATATGCGGCCGGTATGAAGGCGTTGATGAGCGCATTTATTGCAATTATGTTGATGAAGAAATCTCGATTGGTGATTTTATCCTCACCGGTGGCGAATTGGCTGCAATGGTAATTATTGATGCTGTTGTGCGTTTGCTTCCCGGAGTACTTGGCGATCCGGATTCCGCCGTTAATGAATCCTTTAACGATAATCTTTTAGAACATGCGCATTATACCAGACCGCGCACTTTTGAAGGTATTGATGTCCCCCCGGTGCTTATTTCCGGTAATCATAAGGAAATTGATAAATGGCGCGCAGAAACGACGTTGATTCGTACCTTTTTAAAAAGGCCGGATATGTTGGCTGACAGGCCCCTTTCAGACAACGAACGGGAAATCTTAAAAAATTGGCGTCAGGAACTCAATGTCCTCATTCAAGGATAAACTATATGTGGCATTGGTTCACTATCCGGTGGTGAACAAAAACAATGAGGTGATTTCATCAGCGGTAACTAACCTGGATTTGCATGATATATCCAGAGCCTGCCGCACTTATGGTGTTCGTCGCTTTTATGTGGTAACACCGTTGGCAGATCAGCAAACATTGATTAAACGGCTTGTTTCGCATTGGATTGGCGGGCCTGGCGCTACGAATAACCCTTCAAGGCGGGAGGCGCTTAAAGTATTGAGGGTAAAAGATTCCTTTGATGAGGTATGTCATGCTGTTTATCAACGCAATGCAAAATCGCCTGAAATCGTTGTGACAAGTGCGGCGTCTCATCCGAACAGTACGAGTTTTCGCCAATTGGGTAACATACTTTCCGGTAGCGCCGCGCCATTGGTTCTGGTTTTTGGCACCGCTTGGGGGCTTGCCGGACAATGTTTGAATCAGGCTGATTATATCCTCGAACCCATTGAAGGCGTTAACGGCTATAATCATTTATCCGTGAGATCGGCAGTATCTATTATTTTGGATCGGGTGCAAAGTTTGATGACTGACGAATGACAGAAACTTTATAATACAGGAGTAAAAATGGAAGCAATCAGAAATTTGGAAAGAGAGATGATGCGGCTTGATTTGCCGCGTTTTAACGCAGGGGATACTGTTAAAGTGTATGTAAAAATCAAGGAGGGTGAAAAAGAACGCATCCAGATTTTTCAGGGAGTTGTGATAAAAAAACACAACGGCACAATCAATGCGACATTTACAGTCAGAAAAGTTTCTTACGGTGTCGGCGTTGAACGTATATTTCCGCTACATTCTCCGATTATTGATAAAATTGAAGTGGTTACGCGAGGTAAGGTACGCAGAGCCAAAATTTATTACTTGCGTAATTTACGTGGTAAAGCGGCGCGTCTTAAAGAACGGCGTATCAACTGATCAATTGGTCTGGCCGTAGCATAATTTTTGCCAATGAAACCGGATTCGTGGAATTTTGAAAAAGCTGCCGCAAAAAATGGTTTCGCATGTATTGCGGGTGTTGATGAGGCCGGACGCGGCCCCTTGGCAGGTCCTGTCGTGGCTGCGTCCGTCATCTTGCCTTCATTTGTTTCAATTACCGGATTGGATGATTCTAAAAAACTTACGCTTTCTCAAAGAGACCGTTTATATCCCCAAATATATACTCATGCTGTTTCGGTCGGTATCGGTGTTATCGGCCCGTATATAATTGATCGCATCAATATTCTCCAAGCATCACTTCAGGCCATGGCTCTTGCTGTAAACAGCCTTTGCCCGCGTCCCGATTACCTTCTGATAGACGGCAATTTCAGCATTCCGTCAGCGCTTCCACAGCAGACGATTATTAAGGGCGATTCGTTGAGTGCTTCGATTGCGGCGGCTTCCGTTGTTGCTAAAGTCACTCGTGACCGACTGATGCAAAAACACCATCAGGATTATCCCCAATATGAATTTGCCAGACACAAAGGCTATCCTACAAAAATACATAAAGAGTCGATCCGAACGTTCGGAATCAGCCTTATTCATCGTCGCAGTTATAAGGGAGTCAGGGAATACTGCACTAACACCCGCAATACCGAGGTATAGAAAATGGTAAAACTTCTTGTTATTGATGACGAACCGGACAATTTGATCACGTTATCATTGCTATTACAAAAAGTGATACCAGATTGCTCTGTTATTACAGCTCATTCAGGCCGTGACGGTCTTGATAAAGCACGCGTAGAATTGCCCGACACTATCCTGCTTGATATTAAAATGCCCGGTATGGATGGTTTTGAAGTCTGTGAAAAACTCAAAACAGATAAATCCACCTGCCATATCCCTGTTATTTTGCTAACAGCTATCCGTGCGAAAGTACAGCATCGTATAAAAGGGTTTGAACTCGGTGCCGATGCTTTTTTTACCAAACCGATTCATACAAATGAATTGGTTGCGCAAATTAATGTTATGCTGCGTATGAAAAAAGCGGAAAGCATATTGCGTAAAGAGAGAGATATGCTGGAAATATTGATTCAGGAAAGAACCAAAGCGTTGCGTAAAAGTGAACAAAAATTCCGTTTGCTTTATGAAAAAGCGCCTTTGGGTTATCAGGCTTTGGATATCAATGACCACTTCATTGATGTCAATCAGGCGTGGCTTGACACCATGGGATATTCCATCGAAGAAGTTATCGGCCGCTGGTTCGGTGATTTTATCGCGCCTGATTGCATTGAACATTACTGGCGGGTTTTTTCACATTTCGGCGATGATGGCGAAATTCATAGTCAGGAGTTTGAACTCGTTAAAAAAAATGGGAACTCTCTGATTGTCTTGTTTGAAGGAAACATCAGCCATGATGAAAGGGGTCGCTTTTTACAAAAACATTGCATGTTTATTGATATTACCAAGCAGAAGCTGGCGGAAAAAGCATTGAAAGAGAGCGAGGCCAAATTCAGAACAATCACCACTGCGGCGATTAACCCGATTGTAATGATGGATGCTGAAGGGCAAATTTCCTATATGAATGCGTCCGCTGAAAGGGCTTTCAGCTACACTGCTGAAGAAATAAAAGGACGGGAGTTTCAGTCTCTTCTTGTTTCTGATGATTATCAGGCAACCTTTCGCAAGGGCTTTGAGATTTTTAAAAATGGTAATACTGGCAGTGCTAATGGAAGGCATATCGAATTGGATGTGATGAAAAAAGATGGCACCGCATTTCCGGTGGAGCTTTCCCTTTCAGCCGTAAAATTCAAAGGGCGTCAGAATGCTGTTGGCATTATCAGGGATTTGAGTGAACGCAAAACTGCCGAAAAAGAAAAAGGGCGGTTGCAACACCAACTTCGTCAGGCTCATAAGCTGGAATCAATCGGCACCTTAGCTGGCGGTATCGCACATGATTTTAATAATATACTGGGTGCTGTGTATGGCTACGCCCAGTTAGCCCAGTTTGAAATCCCGGATGGCAATACCAGCCCGGGCAAGGCTTTAAATCATATAAGCCAGATCATCCGGGCTTGCGACCGTGCGAAAGATTTGGTACGGCAAATATTGACTTTCAGCCGCCATAATGATCAGGAGATGAACCCTATTCAGATAGGCCCTATTATTAAAGAAGTCTTAAAACTGTTGCGTGCATCGCTGCCTTCAACGATTGATATCCGTAAACAGATTCAGTCTCATGGTATGGTGATTATGGGTAATCCGACTAAAATTCACCAGGTGCTGATGAATCTTTGCACCAATGCTTCTCAATCCATGGAAAAAGACCCTACGGGCATTTTGGAAGTCTGCCTTGCACCTGTCGAAATTGATAAACAGCAAGCGGCGGCTATTCCTGATATTGAGCAGGGTCATTATCTCAAACTTACCGTTAATGATACGGGGCATGGTATTAAAACTGAGATATTGGAACGTATTTTTGATCCTTACTTTTCAACCAAAGATAAAAGTGTGGGCACCGGTTTGGGACTGGCTGTAGTTCAGGGTATTGTCAAAAAACATGGCGGTACGATCAGTGTTGATAGCAAACCTGAAATCGGAACTTCTTTTAATATTTATTTTCCCCGCCTCCGAGCAGAGGTAGCAGCAGAATCGTTATCCGACAAGCTTCTTCCTAGAGGCACTGAAAAAGTTCTTTATATTGATGATGAACAGATGCTGGCAGATATGGGTAAACAACTGCTTGAAAGATTGGGGTACGATGTTGTCAGTAAAACTGATGCAATTGAAGCGCTGGCACTTTTTCGAGCTCAACCCGATAATTTTGATATTGTTATCACTGATATGACAATGCCTAAAATGACAGGTGACAAATTGGCAAAAGCAATCATGCAAATTCGGTCGGATATACCAATCATTATATGCACGGGCTTCAACAAACTGATTACACTCCAGAAAGCGCGTGATTTAGGGATACGCGGATTTCTGATGAAACCGTTGAATATCGGTGATTTGGCAGTCTCAATTCAGGATGCTTTAGGCAAATCAATTAGTTAAATATCATGGGTTATTCTTATGTCTGTCACCCAACAACAATTTGGACAGCAAAGTGAGTTACTGGCGGCGAAGTTTTTAGTCAGACAGGGATATAAAATTTTAGCATCCAATTATTCTACCCCGGCAGGTGAAATTGATATCATCGCCAAAGACAAAGGTGTGATCGTATTCGCCGAGGTTAAAGCCCGTCGATCTGATCGTTATGGCATCCCTGAAAGAGCGATTACCAAAACCAAACAAAGAAAAATTTCCATGGCGGCGCTTCACTATCTGAAAGATCGACATTTGATCAATGTCAAGGCACGTTTTGATGTTATCGCTATACGCATGTACAAAGCGGATAATGTAAAACTCAAGCCCGAAATCACCATTTTGAAAAATGCGTTTGAACTCGCCTACCAGTAATGCGGCAAATCCCAAAAAATAATCAGGATACTTGCCTTTACGTTGTCGCCACGCCTATCGGCAACATGGAAGATATAACATTACGAGCGATCAAAATTTTAAAACAAACTGATTTGATTGCGGCTGAAGATACCCGGCATACAGGTAAGCTACTTCGTTTTTATAATATTAAAACTCCGTTAATTTCTTTTCACGAATACAATGAGGAGCGACGCACACCGGAATTGATTAAAAAATTGAAAACCGGCATCAAAATTGCTCTGGTTTCAGATGCAGGAACGCCCACAGTCGCGGACCCAGGGTTTCGGTTAGTTAAAGAAGCAATCGCCAATACCATCAAGGTGATTCCGATACCGGGCGTATCTGCACCCATTACGGCGCTCAGTGCCGCCGGTATGCCCACGGATCGTTTTATTTTCATTGGTTTTCCCTCCCCTAAAAAAATAAAACGGCGTCTGCAATTACATAACCTGACTACAGAAACAGCAACGCTTGTGTTTTATATGTCGCCTAAGCGTCTTACAGCTTTTTTGCAAGAATTAATTGATATTTGGGGTGATCGAAATGCCGTTCTATGCCGGGAAATGACAAAAATTTATGAAGAGTTCATCCGGGGATGTTTATCAGAAATTATGATAAACTTGCAACAACGTCCTACCATTAAGGGAGAATGTACCCTTCTTGTCTCCGGCTTTAAACAAGATAAAACCGCTGCTTTAAAAATAGCCCGGACAGAGATTCAAAAAGAAATGGCGCGTTCAGGTGTTAAAATATCTGTCTTGACCAAAAAAATATCCCAAAAATATGGTGTCCCTCGGAATGAAGTCTATGCCGCGGCATTGAATTGGAAACGAGAAACTGAAGATTAAAGCTTCGGCGTTCATTTTATCACCCTCCCCCTACCGGTGGAAAAATACCAATTCTATCTCCACCGTTAAGCACTGTGTCCGAGTCGCCTTTTTTACCGTTAATAAAGATAAGTTTAGCCAGAGAGACGGGAATTAGCAGTTCATCCAGCAGTTCGTCAACAGATACTCCGGGATTTATCGGGTAATGTTCAGCCGATGCCGGTAAATATTTTTTCAGTGTTGCAAACAGTTTGATGGTAATGTATGCTTTCATTTTTTACCTGTTTAGGAGTTATATTTAACTTTGAGGACCAATTTAACGCTGCTCATTATAAAAGTCAATATCATGTTTTGTCTGAAATAAGGGACGGCAAACTTATTTTTAGGAAGGATCCGGCAATATGAAGTTACATTTCAAAAAAGCGCTTGTTACTGGTGGCGCAGGCTTTATCGGTTCCCATATCGTTGATGAATTGTTAGACCGGGGAATCAAAGTTGCGGTTATTGATAACCTGTCCACGGGCAATCTGCAAAATTTAGCACATGTTCAAGAGCGTATTTCCTTTTTCCAAGGCGATATACGCGATCATGATATCTTAACGAAGGCAGTTCAAGGGAGTGATGTTATATTTCATCTGGCCGCGGTCGTCTCTGTCACACAAACGGTGGAACAACCGATTGATTCAGCCATGGTTAATGATCTTGGAACTCTTTCAATTCTTGAGGTAGCGCGTCAGCACGATGTGAAAAAAGTGATCATCTCCAGTTCTTGTGCTGTCTATGGAGATTCGCCCAAACTACCCAAAATTGAAACAATGATACCGTTACCTTTAAGCCCTTATGCTGTGCAAAAATTGACAGGAGAGTTGAATGCTAAAGTTTACAATGATCTGTATGGGTTGAAAACGGTTTGTTTACGGTATTTTAACGTTTACGGTCCGCGTCAGGACCCGTCATCGCCCTATTCTGGTGTGATATCGATTTTTATGTCCAAAGCGGCATCAAAGGACACACCTGTGATTTACGGAGATGGAAATCAATACCGCGATTTTATTTTTGTCAAAGATGTTGTTCGTGCAAATTTGTTATCAGCTATTGATGACAAGGCTTGCGGAAAAGTGTTTAATATTGGTTCTGCCAAAAACACGACAATTAACCAACTATGGAAAATGATTTGCACTATGACGGCATTGAAGATCAAACCGGAATACCGGCCGGAGCGATCCGGCGATATTCGTGAATCATTTGCTGACATTAAGCGCGCTCAATCAATATTAGGCTTTTTACCTGAATATTCGTTTGAAAAGGGACTTGAAATTACTTTACAACATGCTATGGTTTAATTTTGTGCAAACAATTAAAGAGGAGGTTTGTGAAAAATGAATTCTCAATTTAAATGCATTCTAGTTACGGGTGCGGCCGGTTTTATCGGCTTCCATCTTTCCAAGAGGTTGCTGGCCGATGGGTACCAGGTTTGCGGGCTGGATAATTTAAACGATTATTATGATGTCAGGTTAAAACAGGCGCGTTTGGATCAATTGCTTGACCACAAGGAATTTAGTTTCGCTGAACTTGATTTGGCCGACTTGCACGGTATGCAGAATCTTTTCAAAGAGAATGCTTTTGATGCGGTGGTTAATTTGGCAGCTCAAGCAGGTGTGCGCTATTCCTTAGAAAATCCGCATGCATATATCAATGCCAATATTGCAGGGTTTGTCAACCTGCTCGAATGTTGCCGCTTTAACGATATTAAACACCTTGTATTCGCATCTTCAAGTTCTGTTTATGGAGCCAATACTAAAATGCCCTTTTCAGTGCATCATAATGTTGATCATCCGGTGTCGCTTTACGCGGCAACCAAAAAAGCTAATGAACTGATGGCGCATACATATAGTCATTTGTTTAAAATACGATGCACCGGTTTACGCTTTTTTACCGTTTATGGCCCTTGGGGGCGCCCTGACATGGCACTGTTCCTTTTTACCCGCGCTATTTTGCAGGGTAAGCCGATCAAAGTGTTCAACCACGGTAAAATGCAGCGGGATTTTACTTATATTGATGATATTATCGAAGGCGTCACCCGCATAATAACTATTCAACCAAAGCCGAACCCGGATTGGAGCGGAGCTTCTCCTGATCCCGGAACCTCTTACGCGCCCTATAAAATTTATAACATTGGTAATAATAATCCAGTTGAACTGATGAAATTTATTGAAATTATAGAGAACGCCTTGGGGCAGAAAGCTAAAATGGAATTTTTAGATTTACAACCGGGCGATGTGCCGGCAACTTATGCGGATGTGGATGATCTGATTCGTGATGCGGGGTTTAAACCGCAAACACCTCTTGAAACCGGCATATCCCGATTTATTAAATGGTATAAAGAGTATTACGCGTAATTAAACAAAAATCTCCAGGTAAAAAAGCGAGCGCTAATATGGCTGAGGACATCACTGCTATTGTAAATTCAATGTTAAACAATGCCGAAGTTTACCAAACCATGGGCTTACATGTGGAGGCCCTGGATACGTATGAACAAATTTTGGCCGACCATGCCGCACTGGATGCCAAGACTAAAAAAACGGTTGAAGATAATATCGCTCTCTTAAAACAGAACGAAGACCCACATTCGACAGAACAAGATGATATTGCCGATATAGAGCCTTTCCTTGATATCGCCGATATAGCGCCTCTCCTTGATAACGCCTCAGTTTACCAAACCATGGGATTACATGTGGAGGCATTGGATATTTATGAACAGATTCTGGCCGACCATGCCAGATTGGATGCCGAGACTAAAAAAACAGTTGAAGATAATATTATTCTGCTAAAACATACGATTGGTGAAAAAAAGCGTGAAAAAGATCCGCAAACGGCTGAACAAGATGATGAAGCCATAGAGCCTTTACCTGAAGAACTTTCCAATATCAAAGAATCGTTATTCAGAACAGATACTCAGTTCGATGACACCGATATAGCGCCTATCCTTGATAATGCCTCCGAATTAATGGCTATCAAAGCGGAAGTTAAAAAATATATCAGAGAAGCTAAACTGTATCAGAATCAAGACCTGTTAAGCGAATCTCAAGATAAATACATGGCGGCATTAAAATTATTGGAAAGCAATGATGCGATAAAGGGGAAAAAAAATTTAGTCACTATAATAGAATCCAAGTTAAAATCAATGGATAGCGGCAATAAAGATGAAGTGGGGATAGATAATGAATTAGCTGAGGCCGAGAAGCTTTTATCGGGCTTGAATGAAGGCACTGAAGAACTTGTTCTCGGTGCAAAGGTAAAAAAAGGAGCCAAAAAGAAAGATAAAGATACGAGAACGGCCACCCCCCTTGAAACTGCCGTTGCGCTGATGAATGACAGTCAATTTGAAGATGCGTTGATTCGATTAAAAGAACTGATGGACGATGAAGCGTATCGCGTCGAAGCCGCCGGAAAGTTGCTTGAATGTCAGACTGCCGTAAGTTCCGCCGGCAAAGCGGTGGACCAATTAGAAGCGTGGCTGGCGGAAGACTTGTTTAAACCGGAACAATTAGATGTTATAAGGGATATTCTCAGCAAGATTCTGGAAAGCAGAGGAATTATTAAAATTGCTACGAGGGTGGTGGCTGCACATCAGGTTGGCACGCAACCTCCGGCGCCGAATGGTTCGGCGGCGGCCTACGACATTCCCGCACCCTATCATTCAGGCGAAACCGGATTAGATGATAAGCAATTTGAATTTACAGATGATGAGTATTCCGATATTATTGATACAATAGATATAAAAGCGCCATCTGAGGACGACTTGGAAGAGAATCCGGATGGTGAATACACTGAGTTCGATTTTATAGACAATATTAATAAAACAGACGAACCGTTACCCTCTTATATAAGTGGCGATGAAAAACAAGATTATGATGAGTTTGATGTTGTTGATTCTGTGAAATAAAACCTCAGCGTCGTTGTTGACTCATACGAATACGGTCATTAAGAAGACTGACAATAATATTGTTCGCTTTTACAAGGCGGCCGGCCAAAGTTTTAAAAAGATGTTTGGACACATCGGGATATTTGTCGATCAGTTCAGGCAGTTTATCCCCCGGATAACGAATAACGGTTGAACGGCCTTTGGAGATGATGGATGCAGACCGTTTTTCGTTTGTAATGGCAGCAATCTCGCCAAAATATACGTTTGGTTCCGTAATTTCAGAAATTTTTTTGCCATCCGATACAACCGCAACCGCACCTTGAATAAGCTTAAAAAAATCCTTGTCACTGTTACCTTCACGCACAATGACATCTTTATCTTCGTATCTCTCTCTATCCGGATTAATCAGGTAGGCGGGTAACGCCTCTTTCGTAACAGTTGTCTTTTTTGCAACTTCCTGAACAGAAGTGACCCCTTGTCGTACTTTTTCTAAACCTGCTTCTCGTAGTGTCGCCATACCTTCCGCTTGAGCGACTTTACGCAACTGATCTTCGGGAACTGCGGCATTAATTGCTTTACTGACCTCATCTGTCACCGCCATAAGTTCATATAGTCCGACACGGCCTTTATAGCCGGTGCCGTTGCACTTACCGCAGCCTTTAGGTCCATAAATTTCCAAATCCGGTATCTCTTCTTTGGAAAAGCCGATTTCCTCAAGGTATTTGGAATCATTACTATTATCGACTACCTTGCATGCGGCGCATAATCTTCGCGCCAGTCGCTGTGAAAGCACCATTGTTACAGCGGTAGCCAGCATATAGGAAGGGATGCCGATATCAAGTAATCGCCCGATTGTTGAAGGACAATCGTTCGTATGCAGTGTGCTGAAGACCAGATGGCCGGTCATAGAGGCTTTGATGGCGATTCCGGCAGTTCCCATATCACGTATTTCACCCACCATAATAATATCCGGGTCCTGGCGTAAAAAAGACTTCAAGGCCGCCTCAAATGTCATGCCCACCTCTTCTCGCACCAGAACCTGATTAATGCCTTTGAAGTTAAACTCAACCGGGTCTTCGGCCGTTAAAATTTTAGTGTCTTCCTT
This sequence comes from Desulfococcaceae bacterium HSG9, assembly GCA_030378005.1. GTDB lineage: Bacteria > Desulfobacterota > Desulfobacteria > Desulfobacterales > JAUCGF01 > JAUCGF01. The sequence goes on from JAUCGF010000072.1 coordinate 115,985, forward strand.
ATTAAGAACGCTGAGAACTGAATAAAGTGTCGTTGTTTTACCACTACCGGTCGGACCGGTGACCAACAATAGACCGTAGGGCCGGAAAATACATTTTTTTAATGTTTCAAACGTTTCGGGTTCAAACCCCATTTTGGTCAAATCAACATTCAGCGCGCTCTTATCCAAAATTCGCATAACAATGCTTTCACCAAAAAGGGTCGGCAATGTGGAGACACGGAAATCAACCGCCTTATTTTTGCCCATCTTCATTTTAATACGGCCGTCCTGAGGCACACGCCGTTCAGCTATATTCAAATCAGCTAATATTTTCAAACGGGAATTAAGTGCATTTTTAATATTTAGCGGCAGATTCATGGCTTTAAAAAGAGAGCCATCCATACGATAGCGCACCTGAAGCGATTTTTCGAATGGTTCAATGTGAATATCGGAGACGCCTTCATTAATCGCGCGGATTAATATACCGTTCACCAATTTAATAATCGGCGCATCCCCTGCGTTAAAATCATCAAAATCACTTTCGTCCTCCATTGTACTTTGTAGTTCAATCTCATCGGCAGCCTCGGTTACCAGTGCGCCGAAATCATCCACAGCTGTCACCGGCATATCATTTTGCTCCTCTTCTTCCACTAATTTAAAGAAGCTTTGATATTCATCATCACTGATTTTATAAAACTTTTTATAGGCGTCAACGACCTGTCGTTCAGTGGATGCGACCGCAATGATGCTTCGTTCTAATTCCGTTTGCAGCGTATCGACAGCATCCGTATCCGTTGGTTCGGTCATACACATGACAATGCCGTCACCTTTAAACCTAACCGGAAAAGCCATGTGCTTTTTAGCGTTCTCATAAGATAGCGTTTTGGTCGCTTCAATGTCCGGCGTTATGTCCGAGATTTTAATCACTGGAATGTTAGTTGAACGTGATAGCACGTTGACGATGGTATCATCATCAATATAGCCACGTTTTAACAGGATGCTGCTTAGTTTACCGCCTTGCTTTTTTTGAATACCAAGCGCTTCTTGCAATTGGTTAGACGTAATTTGTCCCTCTTTACTCAGAAGCTCACCGATTTTTGCTTTTCCTGCGCCGGATTGATCGCGGATTGTCTTCTTCAAGCTGGATTTGCCGACTGCAACTTTTTTCGTGGGTGCTCGTTTTATTGCTCTGGATTTAGCCATTTTATTTTTTTTTCATCAATTTTTTAATTTTCAGAATCTAATACTTATACATTTGCCGCTACTGCAAACAATTGTATGCGAATTTACATAATAACGTTTATAGGTGTGATGTGTGAATATAGCAGTACCTTAACCAGTGTATTATCATCTTTTCTTATAGGTCGTGTTTTCAAATTCACAAATCTAAAATATAGTCAGTAGGTTACATGAATCTGACAATATCGGCTTTTTCTTTTAAAATAAGAGAGTTAAAGCTAATTTGAAAACACGACCTAATATGGGAAAATTTTAACCCGCCTGTGAAACTACAGGGATTAGGTCTATGAATGATGCGAATTAAATAACTTGCCCATTATGAGCGTTGATTTCAGTCAGCTTTACCCGTGACGCAAGCTGAATCTGCCACTCATCTTTGTTAATATGTGTAAGTTATTTAATTTCTAATCTTCACTAAATTAAATCCGTGTAGATTGCATAAAATCAAAGCATTTAAAAATCCCATCTGATGATAATTAGGCATGAGGACGAAATAACTTGGATATTTCTATATCAATGGCTCGGTAATTTTTTCTGATTCAACGTGTTAAAAATCATAACTATCTGAAATTATTACAAAAGGTTTTAGAACCTCGTTTTTAGAACCTATTGAAATTATTAGATTTTTAATTTTTTACCGAACTATTGCTATATATGTTGCCGTTTATTTAAATGGGGAAGTTATTTCGTACCCATTTCTTATTATGTAAACATTCAAAAACAGCAATTGTCAAGACATTATTTTTAAACCGTTTCTAACGGTAGTACGAATATCTTTAATAACGCGCTTTTTACTTTGGGCACCCCCCATTTGGTATTTATAAGAGTCCATCAGAACATTTTTTAATTCAATCACCAAATTATGGGACATTTTTTTATCTAAAACCCCTCCCAATTTATTAAGAAGGTTAAGGCAAAATTCGTTGAAGCTGTTGATTAAGAATTTATAGCCTTCTTCAAAGTCATTGAATCTTTGCATATATTGGATGACATTTTTTATATTATATGATGCGGATTTTTGGGGATCAAAATTGTGCAACAATTTTTTTTGCATAGTTGATGCGGTCGGCTTGCATTCTTCCAAAAAAACAAATGTCTTTTCACCCAACACCGGTTCAAGATTTTTACGAATTACGTGTAGGATATCATTATACATGGCGATAATACCGGCATAGTCATCATTCCGATCAGTAACTTCCGCCTTTTTTTCAAAAGGTGTATCTTCCAATTTTTCGATGAGACCGGAGGCGTTTAAAGAGTTGATTAACCGATAAACGGCAAATTCATCGTAACCGCTCTTTTGAACTACTTCTTTGACAGTTCGGGTACCATCGTTCAATGAAAGCATACGCCATTCATTTGAATTAAGATTAAGGCTCCCTTGCCCACCTTTGGCTGATGCTTTGAATATGAGTTTATCATTGGGTATCAGTTTTTTTAAAATAGACATTTCATCAATACGCCGTGAGCCTTCCAGAATGATTTTCATCACATTTAAATTGACCGCCACCATACCATTTAAATCTAAACCGGCGGATTTATATTCAAAAACACCTTTTTCCCATAAAAACGGTTCATATAAAATTTCTTCCACCTGTATGCTTACAAAGCGAACGAGAGTTTCACGCGAGATAAATCCTTTTTCCACAAGATGGCTTCCAAGAGGCAATTTTTTTTCCCGAGCTTTAATAAGGCATTCCTTTAGCTGTTCTGAAGATATAATCCCGTTTTTTATAAGCAATTGGCTCAAGCGATCTTTTTTTCCCATTTCCTGCGCATAAATAATACTTCCCTGATTGAATATGATTTTAATTTTGTATGGTCCGTTTTGAACTTGCACCACACCCGTTTTGCTTTCTGAACATAAAAGCTGTAAAATAGTGGCGAAATGAAAGCTTTCCAAGCTGCCTTTCAGTGACATAAATTCTCCTATGGAAAATCTGCGTATGTGTTGAACAAGGGGTGGGTATCCTTCATCTTATAGATGTTCAGATAATTAATGCTACAAAATTAAATTTTAAATATCTTTAATTTCAAGGGAAATTAGTTCAACAGAGCCATTATAAAGGGTGTAACAATGTGCATTTTAACTTATAAATTCAACAGATCATACTATATCTTGTATTTGATGCACCGTTTTTATCAAATAAATTTTTTAATTGTTTTAGCACCCTTATTATAGTCATTTTTTTCGTTCCATATCAGAAAAATGATCGTAAATTTTTTTGATACCGCCGAACACAAGTAAGATACTGATCATGTAAAAACAGAAGCGTAAGAAAAAAATACCCGAAGAAAAGTGCTGCCGAATCTCGGCTAATTTTTGAGGAATATGTATAAACATCATAATTCCGGCAGATATAAGTACAAATCCCCAAATTAATTGAATAAGAGCGTTTTTACGAGCCATAGTATATTGTTATTTATTATACTCTCAAAAGGTCATAATTTGTGATCTTCTTATGCAGATTTCAGGGGTCAGTAATGTGCAGAAACCTGATACCTGAAATCTGTAACAGAATACCATTAAAAAAACAGATTCAAAATCACTGATGATGGCTCCGCTAAGTATAAAAAAGGCGGCCTTTAAATTTAGGGGATCGTTTTGCAAGAAAGGCATGAGTTCCCTCATAAGCGTCTTCACTTGCCATGCAAAGGGCAAAAGCGTCTGTTTCCATTTGGCACCCCGTTATAAGGTCTGCATTGACTCCGTTATTGATGACCTGTTTGGCGGCACGCAAAGAAACAGCTCCTTTACCGGCAATAATTTTTGCAGTTTTGATCGCTTCTTCCCAGAGTTTATCAGGTAAACACACCTTATTAACCATGCCGATGGTCTGAGCTTCATCCGCTTTAATCATTTTTCCAGTAAATATCATCTCTTTGGCTCTGTTCAAACCGATTAGGCGGCTCAGTCTCTGGGTACCGCCAAAGCCAGGAATAAGTCCGAGCGTAATTTCAGGAAGACCGAAAACAGCATTGTCGGATGCATATATAAAATCACTGGCCAGTGCTATCTCAGTACCGCCGCCAAGGGCATAGCCGTTTACAGCGGCAATGACCGGTATCGAAAGATTCTGTAGTTTATTAATAGTGCGCTGGCCTTGCGCCGAAAAATTTTTAGCTTGAAGGGCATTAAGTTTGGCCAATTCGGTAATATCCGCTCCCGCGACAAACGCTTTTTCACCACTTCCGGTTAAGACCAGAACCCGTATCGTCTCATTTGCCGCAATTTCATCTAATATATATGAAAACTCCTTCAACAATTCTATGCTAATTGCGTTGAGGGCTTTGGGTCTGTTAAAAGTCAGCGTCGCCAGCGCGTCTTCAATCTGAAAAATAATCGTTTTATACTCCATAAAAAACCTCCGGATAAATTTTGTTTGCAACAACCCTTAATAATCTGAAATAAATCATCACAACCTTTTTGTCAAATTGAAAACAGGAATTTTTGATTAATCCAACAGTGCAAAATTGAAAGTGTGGTGTTCAAAGTTATTCCGTAAAGCTGATGCGGACAGTTTTTCCATATTACATTTAGGTCGTGTTTTCAAATTAGCTTTAACTCTCTTATTTTCAAAGAAAAAGCCGATATTGTCAGATTCATGTAACCTACTGACTATATTTTAGATTTGTGAATTTGAAAACACGACCTAATAACTTTTTAATAATAATTGTTAATTTTAGCCTTATATAAAGGATGTTTAAAATTGAATAATTTAAGATTCTGGTTTTTTTCCAAATTGATGGATTGACAAAAACTATCATTCTTATTACAAATGGTATATTAAGATTGGTTTATGATTACCCGTTCATTCTTACCAGAGGAGCTATCTTTGAAAAAGAAAATCACAAATACAATATTTACAATAGTATGCTTTCTGTTTCTGGGAATTTCCGGAAGCTTTGCAGCGGCAGATATTAATAGTATTCGCGCGACGATTTATTCATGGCAGGAGGCTTGGCAAAGTAAAGATATTAATCGCTATAAATTATTTTATAGTAAAAAGTTTAAATCAGATGGCTTTGATTATCAGAGGTGGATGAATAAAAAGGAAAAAATTTTCGCTGCGCCCGGTGCAATCTCAATTGAATTGTTTGACATGGAGATTAACCCACAAAACGAACAGATTATAGTAACTTTTATTCAGCGTTATAAAAGTGGGGCGCTTTCAGATGTCGGTGAAAAAAAGATCATCTTAATACAATCAGACGATATGTATAAAATTATTGCTGAAAAATTCGTACCTTTAAGGGATCCCACCCTATCAGATGAAGAAAATTTATTTGGTACCCAACCGCTCAGTGTTGAATCGAAACGGGTGAAACCGGCAGTACCCAAATATCCTGCTTCGCCTGCTCCGGTTGTCAAACGAACCGGTTCAAAATCAACGATCAATTTGAATAAACTCATGCACACACCATCGTTATTCAAAGAAATGCAGGTGATTACACAAAAAGGTGGATGGCAACAGGTCAGATATGCAGATGCCAGGGAAGGCTGGATTAACACTGAAATGATTGACAGAGACGTTTCGCCCCCTCAGAAAAAGCAAAGCTATTTTACACCCAAAACACCCGATCCGAAAGTCGAACAAACCAAACAGATCGGGATTAAGCCGGTGGATGGCCCACTGATATCTGGCACAGGACAAACTGTTATTTCGATAACAAGCCTGGAATGGCTTTATCTGGCACCCACATCAGATTCCAAAAAAACAGAGCGCTTAACTGAAGGAAAAGCCTACTTAGTTGTCAGGAAAAAAGGAGCATGGGTAGGCTTGAAACTTGATCAAGATCGTATCGGTTGGACACATCAAAAATATATGCGTCCAGATACAAGTGACACGCTTCTATCTCCTGAAACAATGTCCGCATCTGCAAAATTGCCCAAACCGCCTATTCCTGAGACTACGCCAGCGCCAGCACCCGCACCCGTAAGCAAGCCTTCCAAACCTTCTGTTTTATCCCGCCCCCAGGAAAAAAAAGCCAAGACAGCAACACGCACGGTAAAATTAGTTACCCCCAAAGTCAGCTTTGCCCGTGCGTATGAAAAACCGACCATTGATTCAATGATTCTTTTTCGGTTGAAACAAGATAAGCGTTATGTTCTGATTGAAAGACACGGCGATTGGTTTCATATTGAGGATGATAACGGTATGACGGGTTGGGGGCATAGAACCCTGTTTATGAAAAAAATCGAAACTGCCGATATAACAGTCGCCATTGATCGTCAAGAAACTAAAAAATCTATTCCGGCCGTAAGTGGCTCTGACTTAAATGATTCACCTCTGGCACATGCACCAGAAAGTAAGCCCGCTTTATCTCCTGACGTATCACCGCCTTCTGATGTGCCGGTTTCTGATGCAACGGCTCCGCCGCAACCAGCGGCCTCAACTTCCGAACAAGCGTTACCCGAAGAGCCGCGTACGTCTGCCGGTGAACTAAGTCCTCCAGCGAAAAAACCGGATAAGGAACCGGAAACAACCGATTTACCCCAAGATGAACCGCCCCTTTTCGTGGAAAATGAGGAGCCGGTAATTGATATTGATTCGGAGGATGAGCAAAAAGAGACCAAACCGGTAGAATCTGAACCTTCTTCTGAACTTTCTTCTGAATCTTCTTCTGATGAAAACGCCTCGCAACTGACGATAAAAAATAGCAACCAACTTACGCCAACCGTGAGCCTTGTTCGGGTATATGCAAACCCCTCAACCGATGGCCGCATAATGTTTTGGTTGACAAAAGGTAAAACCTATACGTTTACGGATAAAAAAGATGGCTGGTATCATATTCAACTTGCTGATGGCCGCGAGGGCTGGGCCCATCTGCCTCTTTACATGAATAACTCATTGGCGGGGAAAAATGATCAAAAAAAGAAAAGTGAGGCAGTTAGTATCAATCAAAAACTGACTTCGGTTGTTATTTTAGGCGGCGCCCATGAAAAACCATCCTTAGATTCTAAAGTTAAATTTCGCTTGGAAAAAGGTGTGACTTACCCGGCTGAAAAAAAGCAGGGTAGCTGGTATCTGATTAAAAATGACAATGGCGATACGGGTTGGGCGCACAAGAGTCTTTTTGACGCCGAAACTCCTAAACAGAAACAGATTGACGATACGAAAAATATAAAGCGTGTCAATAACATTCGTTTTGAAGCAACACCGGCCGGAGAAGAAAAAATCCTTTTCACTTTGAACGGATTTTATCCTCCCAAAGTATTTCTAATGGAAGAAAGCAAATCAACACTTGTTTGTGACTTTTCAGATATTCAATCTTCAGAGAACCTTAAACCTCTGATCGATATAAATCAGAAGTTCGTTAAACGAATACGGACAGAAATGTACAAAGAATCTCTCCGAGTCTCTGTTGATCTTACGCCGGGAAAAAGCTATGATGTACGTCAAGTTTTTTTCAAAAAAGAAAATTTGTTTACATTAATATTTTCGACCAATGAAAACTAGCCCGGCAAAAGAAGGAATGTTTATTTGTAACTTAAAATATTAAAGTCAAATATATGAAAGGGTAAAACCTTGAACAAGACAAAACAAAGCGTGAAACGCAAGTCTTTATTGAAAATGTTAAATTTGGGTGAACTTCTTAACATCTGGTTGAATAAATACAGACTCGGTACTCAACTCAATGTCTCATTTGGTTTGGTTATGCTGGCACCCATGATTATTGCCACTCTTTTTTCGATTATATATTACAGTAACAAGATAGAGGAAGAAGCCGTGAATAAAATCAGTTCGGATGCCAATATAGCCAAACTGATTTATCAGCATGCGCAAAGTGAAATGGCATCTCTTGCCGATTCCTATGCCAAAAAAAGCGCTATCCAGGTTCTGACCAATTTAATATTGGCCAAAGATGAATTTGATAAAAATATGGCCCGAAAACTTGGCAATAACTTATCCAAGTTAGCGCCTTCGGATGATCTGGATATGATAACAATGGTGAATCAAGATCGCCGTGTATTCACCCGATCTCATTCTCCGGATCTGATCGGTGACATTTGCGAACCCAAACCTTATTTTAAAAAAGTATTTACGGGGGAAACTTTTTACGGCGTCGAGAGCCTGACAGTCGAAAAATTAAGAAATGAGTTTAAAGGGGAAGAGGGAAACAAGCATCTTGACAAATTTAAAAATTTTTTTTCAAAATCGCAAAGAATACTGGCATTGACTGGTATTGCGCCAGTGTACGACAAAAAAAATCAAGTCAAAGGTGCGTTGATCGCCCGCCGCCTTCTCACTCCGCAGTCTCGATTTGTCAGTGAGGCGTGTACACGTTTGGAAACCAATGCCGCTTTATTCGAATACAACCGTTTGGTGGCATCATGCACGACTGATACGGGAAACAGTAAATTTGTCAAACCGCCGCAAGATGTGCTTAACACCGTCTTGCGAGACAAAACTGACCAGAAAGAGACGGACCAGCACATTGCCGATATCAGCCGCGGCGGCAGTATTTCAAAACTATTTCCGCTTAGAAATGCCGATGACAAAGCCGTAGGCGTGTTTATGGTTCAAGCATCAGTTAATTCCTATTTACGAACCCGCAATATCGCCATTATCACCTCTTTGTGTATCTTTCTGGTTGGTGTCTTGCTTGCCTATAGTGTCAAAAAAATAATTGAACGCCGTATTGTTGAACCGTTGAATGAACTGAAAACCGGCACCGAATTGATCGCTGATGGCGAATACAGTCAAAATCTGGAAGTGTCATCAAATGACGAAATCGGCGAATTGACCCAATCATTTAATAAAATGACAAATGATTTGGATAAATATGATAAGCAAGTAAGAGCAAACAGAGCGCAACTCGAAACAAGGGTAAAAGCGCGCACTGCGGATTTAAAAAAATCAATGGATAATCTGGAAGATACCCTGGAATCCCTGAACCCAGGCGTTTCCAAACTGATTGAAAGCAAAAAACATAAACTCGGACTGGTTTACGCCACCGAGCTGGTGGTTGATATCTGCACTTATACAACGCTCAACATGACGCTTGGCGAAGATATGATGGGTGAGTTTATGAAAATTTTTTTCAGAGAGAGTCATAAACTGTTGGCCAAATATCGCGGTGTATTCGATAAAACCGTAGGCGACCAGATTGTCGCCATTTTTGGCATTCCCAAAGATAATATAGAGGTCAGCCTTCACCATGCCTTTGATGCCGTTGAATGCGCGCGCAAATTGGTTGAAGTCGCCCAGGGAATTAACCGGACCATGCATGCCACGATTCAGGAAAATTACACGGCCATGATAGAACGGCATAAATCACTATCTAGTGAAGACCGAAAAAAAATCAAACTGGATGAACTCAAATTTCGATGCCGGATCGGTATCAATACATCCAGCCCCAACCTTAACAGTGACCGTGAAATTGACAAGATGCGTATGGTGATGATGGGATCCGAAACAAAAACCGACTATACCGCTCAGGGCGGCTCAATCATTTATGCGTTTCGCTTGGAAAGCGGCGGCACTCCCGGTGAAATCGGTATCGGCGAAAACACAAAACGTCTCGTTGAAAATGTTTACCGGTTAAGAGAGTTAGGTAAAGTTTCGCTGAAAGGTCTGGGCGAACAGAACGAATACCGCGTTATCGGATGCCAGCCGATAACAGATAATATATATCCAGAGACTCTGTTTTATAAAAAATTCCATGAAAATATTCCACCTGTTCTGACGATGTTGATGGAAAAAGTCAAAATGGGTGCCATTCGGATCAAAGAAGTTCGTAAATTATCTGAATCATTGGATGTGGATATTGCCTACCTGGAACACATTACAGGTATCCATAATCTGGCTGGTGGACGAGCGCTCTTTGCATACGCGGTAGGGCTGTTGCATGGAATGAATGAATCCAGGCTTAACGCTATTTTACTGGCATCCCTTCTGTTCAATGCTGCAATGTTGAGAAAAATAGCTGCTGAATTTTTAAATTTTGTATCCACAGAAATTAAGGTCCCTCAAAATATCGCAGATGCAGAATCAGATAAAAAAATTACCGATGATTTAAACCAACGACGTCCGTCCATGGTGGAATTAGCTAAAAAAATTACCGATGACTTAAACCAACGACGTCCGTCCATGGTGGAAGCTAAGATAATTAATATGTGCAACTATTTTGACCATAATGCATTTGATCGTACCAATCTAAGGCAACGCGAAGCCGAGGTGGCCTCTACCAAGATTGTTATCGAAGCAATGCTGGATGACAGGCGTTTTGATTCTAAACTGGTCAATCTTCTGAGAACACTTATAATCGCAGAAGATAGCCATTTGAAAGATAGCAGAGTTGCCGATGATTACATTATGAGCTACAAATTGACAAATGACCCGTTAAAATTAGCTGATCAAATTAAAGAACACTTTTCAGAAGAAGCCAAAGATGCGCTTATTGTGGCACTTGGTGTAAGACAAACAAAGGAAACGGCATCATTAAATGAAGATGAGGCAATTGTTGAGATAGATGCCTTGTCAGAACAACCGGATGCCGATATGCCGGATACTGTGGACTTGGATGCTACGGCATTCGATGACAACGATATAATTGAGGATATTGCGACCGACCAGGGGGAGGCCGACTCTCTTGACATCGTTTTAGATAAAAAAGAAACGATTGATACGTCGCTGTTGACTGAAAAAAAAGAAGATAATGATATAATTGAAACAGCCGATACACTCGGCACTGATATTAACCATGAAGAAGAATTGAGGGATACGTCGCTGTTAAATAAAGAGGATGATGATACCATTGAACAACCCGTTCCTTATTATGACGATGAGGAACCGGATACGCTCGGCACTGATATTGACCATGAAGAAGAATTGAGGGATACGTCGCTGTTAAATAAAGAGGATAATGATACCATTAAACAACCCGTTCTTTATTATGACGATGAGGAACCGGATACGCTCGGCACTGATATTGACCATGAAGAAGAATTGAGGGATACGTCGCTGTTAAATAAAGAGGATGATGATACCATTGAACAACCCGTTCCTTATTATGACGATGAGGAACCGGATACGCTCGGCACTGATATTGACCATGAAGAAG
>JAUCGF010000072.1:127368-190601 GCA_030378005.1 Desulfococcaceae bacterium HSG9
AGAATTGAGGGATACGTCGCTGTTAAATAAAGAGGATGATGATACCATCGAACAACCCGTTCCTTATTATGACGATGAGGAACCGGATACGCTCGGCACTGATATTGACCATGAAGAAGAATTGAGAGATACGTCGCTGTTAAATAAAGAGGGTGATGATGCCATTGAAGAATCTGGTGCTTATTATTATGACGATGAAGAATCGGATACGCTTGATGTCGAGATTAAGCATGAAGAAGATTTAAGCGATGCATCACTGTTAAATAAAGAAGGCGATGATGCCATTGAAGAACCCGTTTCTTCTGACGATGATGAGCCGCTCGACGCTGATATTAACCATCAAGAAGATTTGAGCGATGCGCCGCTGTTCAATAAAAAAAATGATGATATGATTGAAGAATCTGGTGCTTATTATTATGACGATGAAGAATCAGATACGCTCAACGTCGATATTGGCCATGAAGAAGATTTGAGCGATGTGTCACTGTTGAATAAAAAAGGCGATGATATGATTGAAGAACCCGGTTCTTATTATTATAACGACGAGAAACCGGATACGCTCGACGCTGACATTGACCACGAAGAAGAATTGGACGATGTGCCGCTATTAAATAAAGAATCTGATGATATGAGCGATACAGATACTTTATACGAAGAGTTGCGCAAAATGAAAGCGGATGGTATGCTGAAAATAGAAAAAGACGATGAAAGTGAAGCCTCTTAAATTATGCAAAGCTCCAAAGGAGCAACTAAACCGGTGTACGCTGAACATCGGCACAAATAGCCCGGCAAATCAGTATCTGGAAGCAGCGTGCCAAAGTTTTACTGTTGTAAAACGAACAATTCATCAATACGGTGATTTTTCCCTTGGCACGTATATTAATCGTTTCACCCCTTCTGATCACAGCAAAGCATATCAATCACGCGATGATCTTTATCAAATAATCAAACAATACTGCCACTCTTTTACTGACGCCAGGGTGGCTAAACTGCTTGTACACGATCTCGCGACAAATCCTGTTGTTTTAACCGCCAATCATCAAGGCACAGACTATTTCGCCCAGTCTGTTCAGGGAACGCTTATCTTTGCTCTAAACCGCTTATTATCACCTCAATCGCCAACTGTACCTGTTTTTGCTTTTGGCAATGTCCCTTTGAATAATTTGACCTTTCCGAGGGGGATGCTTCTTTACCGCGTGAATCAATCGCAACTAAAAAAAATGCCGCTTAAAGCACCGCTTTTCCCAGATCGGCTTAAACGAAGGATGGTCAGCCACACCCCTAAGTTTGATCAGGCCATGGTGTTACGATTGAAAAAACGTTTGAAGCAAATGGTTCTTAAAAACCAAGTGGCATCCGATTCAGGGAGTATCGCCGCCGAAATCCTTGATAACGACTATTGTAATCCTGCGGTAATGAGGCTGCCCGACTATTCTCATCAGGCAACCGCTCTGAACAACCGCATTTGGAAACAGCTATTCAGGAACAAAAAACCGTCTGCTGATTTAATTTACTTAGAAATTGAAAAAATTGTCAGCCAATTGTTAATCAGGGACCTTGCCGATACACAAAGTCTGGCTTATCAGGTTATGTTCGAACAAGAGCTTCGCGAACATACCCTTGAAGCATTAAACCGTGTAACGGGATGCTGGAACTATGAAACACTTTGCAGGCGTGCATACCCTCATTTTACGAATGAAGACCAAAAGTATTCAAACCACAATGCCGGAACTGTTTTTTTCTGGGGGATAGATTCGTCAGGTCGTCGCATTCCGCTTGCTTTAATAAAATCAAATGCTTCAACCGCAATTCTTCGCGGAATTTCCGATCATGGCAAACAATTTGAAACTCCCTTTACATGCCAATCGCTTTTGGAAGGGTTGCAACAGCGCAAGTTGCTGCCATCTCTTTTTACCTGTTTTCTGACCATCGCATTTGCCCGCGGGGTTGTATGTGTCGGCGGCTATCACCAGGGGGAATACCTGCCCTTAATAAAACAGGGCCTCGTCGCGGCTTTACACCAGACTAAAGGATATCACGATGTCGCTCATTTGATTGAAAACGTATCAGCGGGCAGCTATCTTTCAGGAATGATGGCGGTGATGAGTAAAATAGCAATGGAGGACGGATTAGCACCGGCCGGTCCCGTTGAAATTATTGCCGGTGGAGGCATAACACACGATGAAATTGAACAAATGCGCGCACTGACAGTTCGTGAAGCGCACATAGCCGGTTTGTTTGAAACTGTTCCCGATATTATTCGTCCGGCGTTACTCGAAACAGACTGGAAACTCAAATTGGCGCAAGACTGCTATCAACAATTAAAAAACAAAGTCATAATCAAATAAATAATTCTAACCTGATATTTTTCCAACTTAATGTGGAATAAAAATCGGATTTCTAAAGCAAGGAAAAGCCGCAGGAGTTACAATATCCAAGAAACCCGATTTTTAAACTGTCCCGCCTTATGTTAGTAGCCCTCAAATCAATCAATGCATTCTAAATTGTTAAAATTATTTACATTCCTTAATTTCAGTAAAGATAGCATCCGCAATACCCAATATTTCCACAGGCACGTCCCATTCGATTTTTTCGGCGGTTTGCAGATTGATGGCAATTTTGGGCGGGCTTTCATGAACTTGTTCCAATTGCCGTAACTTAGCACCGTTAAACGCTTTCGCCATTGTTTTGGCTTGGAACAGACCTACATATTTATACCCCGGTTTAGCGATACTCATCAGTAAGCCGCGTTCTACTTCAGCCTGCCCTGATTGAGAAAATGATGGAATACGGTTATCGTTTATAATTTTAACATGATCGCAGATCGTTTTGGCACTGACCCCACCTTGCTCGGTGATATAGATCGCATCCACTTTTTGTTTGGCGAGTTTCTTAAGGCATTTTTTAACACTTGCGGTTGCGACTTCCGGTTTCACACCGTCGCTTTTAGTAAAGCACTTCACAATTTTAAATTTACGTTCTTTGGCAACTTTTTTGACTTTTTCCAGGGCGGCATAACTTCTACCGTCCTCGGTGTCTTCATACAACATTCCCAGTCTTTTAAATTCAATGTAATCATGAAAAATATGAATCTGTCTCACATGACGATACGGATCTACCTGAGCGTGAATATGATCGAATCCAGAGTCATCAGGACTCTTAATGATTCCGGCACCTACCGCATCCGAAGTAGAACATATTATCGTCGGCGTCTTGTGTTTATTATTAGCCAAGTCTTTGCCAGCCCAAGTACCCATCCCAATTATAAAATCAATATCCTTTTTTGCGTTCAGACGTTTGATTAAACCGGTCATCATTTTGATTCTAACCTTCTTATCCCAGTCAGCGCTGTAATGCCCGTCTTTGAGAAAAAGGATATATTTGCTTTTCGACTTTGTTACCAACCATTCCCATATTGGGGTGCTTTCTTCTTTTTCAGGTTCAGGATTCGGAATCTCGGCCCGTTCGATCCAACCCAATTCCATCAGGCCCTGAATCGTTCCGATAAGACTGTTTTTGTAATTGATATACGGGCCGCCTTCATAATATCCGATGCGCCATTTTTCACCGTCATTGAGCTTAGGTGAGTTGCTGAAAGCAGTTTCTTTCGCATAAACATGAATGGAAATATGACTGATTAAGATAATCGCACATATAAAAATAATCCTTTTTAGCATAAGTTTCATTTGAACCTCCTCCTTCCTCTAGGCAAAGCTATCAACTGTTAAAGGGGCTGATAAGTGCATTGACCATCAGAAATTTGAATACTTTAACAAGCTGTTTCTGAATATGTATGCACGAGCTTAAAATTAATTTTCCATAACACGATAACATCAATGTTGCAAGATGTAAGTGAATGCATCGCATAAATTTATAACTTTGGCATGATTAAAACCGAATAAGCCATATAGGCTCAGACAGTATCGTAAAATCCGATGGCCTTAATCTGGAATTTTGTTTGGATATAAGCTGCTTCGGAAACTGTATGACAAAAACAGATCATTTTGTCCAAAGGCAGACCGGACATATCAAAATCACCTTGAAAACGATATTCCTGTTCTTTAAACCAATCTCCTTTGCTGCCCACGGATTGAAGCAGCCAAGGCTCAATGTCAGCCGGAGCCGTTTTTCCCTGATAGTAATGAACAGGGCGAATCCCGCAATCTAATCCATCTTCTTTTTTGACGCCGATTCCGTAAGGCTCAAAATACATCTGTTTATATCTGGAGCGCCAGCGCATTAAGGGGAGCATATCACGCGGCGCAAGGGATGAAAATGAAACACTGGCGATCTTCCCGGTTTTATGCTTTGATGATCCGCAGATTAACTTTTGTTTCAGGATATTTTTAAGTGTATCAAAAGCGCTGTGGGGATAAACATCCGCTTGAGCAATCGCCCTGTAATAATCAATGCGCTTTTCAGCTAGCCAGGGGCCGTTTGCGGCGCGAGTCCAATGGATAAGATACGGCTCATCAAATTTGGTAATCTCCGATGAAAGTGTTTTTTCATCTAAATGATAGGCTATCGGTGTTTGTCGCTTTTGATAAACCGTTTGGAATTGACGATTCACACAAACACCCGCGGCTTCTCTTTGGGTGATTAATTTATCCATATTACCGCCCTCTCGGACAGCTATGGGAAAAAGCGTTCCTGCGTGTGATATAATGTAGCGGTCGCGCACAACCGGAAGTTTATCATGCAGCCCGTCGCGACACTTAATTGCAGGTATGAATGTGACAAGTTGATCGTCTGTTTGGAATTGTTCTTGTACCTGTTTTCGAAGACGGTTAAACGAAGCGCCCGCTGCCACTGGAAGTACGATTTTCTGACGTATTTTTTCTTTTAGCGCCAGAAAAACAAGCAATTCATAAGTTTGTATTCCGACCGATGTATAAAGAACCGCTTTCGTGCCTTTAAGCCATCGAACAGCACGCGCAGCGGCCTGCACCCACGGTGTTAATCGGCAGGGTCGCAATGGTTGGCGAGATAGAAGAATCGCGGCGGAATTTTCTGAATTGATCATCGTTGTAGCGAGTTTTGTTCTCTCGCAAAGGCGCAAAGCCGACAACGGTTTGGATTTTTTTCTTTGTGTCTTTGCGCCTTTGCGAGATAAATTTTTAGCTTAAATGGCGGTCAGTGTTTAATGGCCGTCCCCCAATCATACTGCCGCTTGATATACTTCAGCATCAACGATGTTTCTGTCCGAATGACACCATCTATTTTGTTGATCTTTTCAAAAATAAGACAGTTCAGATCGTCAAGTGAGCGGGCGACAAATTCAGTGTCAATTCCGGTGCCTCCGGTCGTCTGCACTATAAACCATAACGGTTTCAATTTTTTAAGTTTAACGATGATGCTGTCCATTTTTTTAATATCAACATGAATGCGGATACTTCCGACAATATTAAAACCCAGCTTCATCGGATTACTTACAGCGACAATCTGGATATATCCTTCATCAATTAACCGGTTCAGACGGGTTCTGACGGTCGCTTCGGACATATTGATTTTTTTAGCAATATCAATATTGGAAATACGTCCATCTTTTTGAAGTAATTCAATCATCAGACAGTCAATACGGTCAAGCTTTTTTTTCTTGGACGGCAAATTGTTTCCAGACATTATTTCCCTTTCAGCACCAATCTTTGATATAGTATTCTGATTTTGACATCTTTCCATTTTCGTCTTGCATAAGTTCATCAATACAATAAATCAGGATTGATTTCAACAAAATTAAAACAGTAAATTATCATATTATATTTTTTATAAACAGAATATTTATATTTTTCGTAGAATTAAGGCTTAATAATTATTTTATTCGTTGTGTAGTGTTTTTTTCTTGACAAACATCCGAGACTGGGTTTAAAGATGCCTTATATAATAAGGAGTCGATTTATTTTAATATTTAATTGAAAGGAGACAAGAATGAGTGTTCCCCAAATGCAAAATTATATTAATGGTGAATGGGTGTCATCCCAATCAGAAACAATTGGCGATGTATGGTGTCCGGCCACAGGCGAAAAAATCGCCCAAGTGGCTTATGGCACGCAAGCAGACGTTGACCTCGCAGTCAAAGCGGCTAAAGAGGCTTTTCCCGAATGGCGTGAAACGCCGCCGTTAAGCAGAGCCCGCTATCTTTTTCGTATCAAAGATGCTTTTGAAGAAAATTTTGAAGAAATTGCCCGTACCCTTACCCGCGAGCAGGGCAAAGCCATTGATGAATCCCGCGGCGAAGTGCGGCGTATGATCGAAAATGTCGAACACGCCACCGGAGTCACTACCATGATGACCGGCTACACCCTTGAAGATATTGCCACGGGCATTGACTGTTACGCTCATCGCCAACCCATGGGCGTCTTTGCTGCTATCGTACCTTACAACTTTCCTGCTATGGTAGCATGGTGGTTTTTACCGTATGCGATTGTTTCGGGCAATACCTTTATTGTTAAACCATCGGAACAAGTGCCAATGACACAGACCAAAATATTTGAAATTTTGGATGAAGTCGGTCTTCCCGAAGGTGTTGTCAATATGGTACATGGCTCCCGCGATGTTGTTAATGGCTTGCTCGACCATCCGGATATTGAAGGAATCTCTTTTGTCGGCGCAACTCCGACCGCCAAATATATCTATCAACGTTGCGGCGAAACCGGTAAACGTGTACAGTCATTGGGCGGTGCCAAAAATATCGTGGCTGTCATGCCGGATGCGGATTTAGATGCTGCTATGCCTTCTTTAATCACCTCATTTTTCGGTTGTTCCGGCCAACGCTGCCTATCCGGTTCCGTGTTGGTTCCGGTGGGAGATGTTGCTGATGAACTGTTAGAAAAATTCACCGCTGCCACCAAAGCCATGAAAGTGGGCGATGGCCTGGAGGAATCCACCGGTATGGGCCCCGTTGTCAGTGCCACGCATCAAGCAAAGGTTTTAGGCTATATTGAAAAAGGGCTTGCGGAAGGTGCCGATCTGATTATGGATGGCCGTAATTTCACTGTGCCGGAATGTCCCAATGGATTTTTTGTAGGCCCCACTATTTTCGACAATGTCAAATCTGATATGACCATCGCCAGTGAAGAAATTTTCGGACCGGTGGTAAGCACCATTCGGGCTAAAAATTTGGATGAAGTCATTGATTTGATCAATACACGCGCGTATGCCAATGCGGCCTGTATTTATACTCAGAACGGCGCGGCCGTGCGTGAGTTCAAATACCGGGTGAAACCAAGCATGGTGGGCGTCAATATCGGCATTGCCGCACCTATGAGTTTCTTCCCCTTCGGAGGAGCCGGAAACTCCATGTTCGGTGACATTAAAGGCCACGGCCAGGAGTCGATGCTTTTTTATACCGACGCCAAGGTTGTCATTGAACGCTGGTTTTAAGTTAATTTAACTTTTATTATTCTCGTTCCAATGCTTTGGCGTTGGAACAAGATAATCTTAAAACGTAAAAATTCAGCCACTAAGACTCAAAGACACAAATGTGACTTAGTGGCTGAATTATTACCTTAAAACTTGTAACTTGAGAGTAAAGGAGATCACTATGCCGTTGATTAATTTCGGGAGCATCCTCACTTTTGCCGAGGAGATTGAAACTCAAAACAGAGATTTTTATGTTACTATCACCCAGAATTCGGGGTGCGTTGAGTGCCATGACCTGTTTGCGCAATTTGTGCGTGATGCCCAAAAAAACATTAAAAATGTTCAACGCGTGCGTCGTGAAAATGTAACGGAAATGATTTTGGAACAGATTCGGGATTTTACCAGGGATCCCTTTTGCGAATCTTATGAGGGTGCTGATACCATGAATGCTCAACAGGCCATGGAAACAGCGCTTAAACTTGAAGACCGGGCAGTGCGTTACTATGGCGAAGCGGCTAAAAAATTGAAAGCTATGTCCGAAGTCAGCCGCGCCTTGAAAATGCTCGCCAAAAAACATATAAAATACTATAACAAACTTAAATAGTTGTAAAAATTCTTCATTTTCCGGTTAATACTGTTTAATGGAATTTTCCCAAAAAGATATAGAAGACCTGCGAGATGCCAAAGCCTTGCTTGATAATCCCGGCATTGCGATAAAGATGGCCAATTTTATCGGCATACCTATCGAAAAGGGATTCGCGCTTCTTCCCCAAAGTTGGAGCGCGAATGTCGCCGGTGCCACACAAAAGGCGCTATCAGCGGCAATTAATGCGGCCCTCTTGACTATGGGAAACAGACCATCTGAAGTATCTCATAATATCTGGCATAAAATTTCTGTTATGTTCACCGGAGGCGTTAGCGGCTTTTTCGGACTTCCGGCATTGGCAGCGGAACTCCCGGTATCAACAACTATCATGCTGAGATCGATTGCAGATATTGCCAGGAGTGAAGGCGCGCTGATTAACGATATTAAAACCAAAATGGCCTGTATCGAAGTGTTTGCCTTAGGGGGGCCGGAAAAAAGTGACGATAGCGTCGATTCAGCCTATTTTACAACACGCGCCGCTTTAGCCAAATCCCTGTTGGAAGCGACCGAACATATTGCTGAAAGAGGATTCATTGAAGAAGGTGCGCCGGTACTTTTGCGCTTTATCATCAATGTAGCGGAACGTTTCAGTATTCAAGTGTCTGAAAAAGTCGCAGCGCAAGCGATCCCCGTAGCCGGCGCTATCGGCGGCGCGGTTATCAATACGTTGTTTATAAATCATTTTCAGGCGATGGCGCGCGGCCATTTTATTGTTCTCAGGCTGGAGCGAAAATATGGCCCGGAAAAGGTTAAGCTGGCGTATGCTCAAATATAGGTTTGATTGATACATCTTTGAATATCCAAACAAGCGTATCATACAAGTTTATCAAAATATACATAATGAATTATGGAAGGAGAAATAGTGTTATGACAGATATGAATGCAAAAGTTAAGGATATGGCGACACATACTTACGGCACATGGAACTGGCAAAAAGCTTGGCAAGCGCCCATGCTGGTCACTGATGCAGAAGGCGTGTATTTTTACGATGGCAAGGGGAAACCCTATTTTGATTTTTCTTCCCAACTGATGTGTTCTAATCTGGGGCATAAAAATCAGGCGATTATCGAAGCCATTGCAAAGCAGGCTGAAAAATTACCTTATGTCGCGCCCGGATTTACTACCGAAGCGGCCCTGGAAGCGGTTGAAGCACTGCGTTCGGTGATGCCGCCCGAATTTACTAAATTATTTTTCTCCACCAGCGGCACCGAAGCCAATGACGGTGCATTGGTGATGACCCGGCTTTCTCAAGCACCGAATTACAAGGTGATTTCGCGTTACCATTCCTATCATGGAGCCACTTCGGCTGGCATGGCATTCACCGGTGACCCTCGACGTTGGCCGGTGGAGCGAGTGCGATATACAGTGGACGGCGTCTGTTTCGCCCCGGATTGTTACTGCTACCGATGTCCGTTTGCAATGGAATACCCCGCCTGCAACGTTCAATGTGCCCGTTATCTGGACTACATGATCAAAGAAGAAGGCAATGTGGCCGCCATGATTGTCGAACCTATTGTCGGAACCAACGGCCGGCTCGTTCCGCCGCCGGAATATTTTCCTTTGGTCAGAAAAATTTGTGATGAAAACAATGTGCTGCTCATTGCCGATGAAGTGATGACCGGTTGGTTCCGAACCGGCAAAGCGTTTGCCATGGAACATTGGAACGTTATGCCGGACATTATGACCACCGCCAAAGGGTGTACCTCCGCATATACGCCTTTAGGAATCACCGCTTCAACCCAAAAAGTGGCCGATTTTTTCGATGATAACCTTTTTTGCCACGGGCATACGTATGCCTATCATCCCCTGGCCTTGTCAGCCGTTCCGCCGGCAATGGCTGAATACCGCAAACTGATGGATTCAGGTTTACCTCAGGAAGTTGCTGAACATCTGGAAAATAAACTGTATGAGCTTGCGGATAACCATCCTTGCGTCGGAGATGTCAGAGGTATCGGTCATTTCTGGGGGCTTGAAATTGTAAAAAACAGGGCCACTAAAGAACCTTTTAATGTCAAAGCGGATAAAATCAGCGGCAAACCGCTGATGACTGGCAAAATCGCCGGGCAAGCCATGCAAAACGGTCTTTACATCGCGCCCTGGTATGATACTCTGGTGATTGCACCGCCTTTGATTATCACCAAAGCGCAGGTTGATGAAGCCTTGGAACTTCTGTCAAAAGCGTTAGAGGTGGCTGACCAGGAAACTGTAAGCACGGATGTTGCGGCTTCCCGAAGTTCGGCGTTCTAAACTGAAATACACTGAAGTAAGAAATCGGGTTTTTTTGGAAAAACCCGATTTCTGTTGATGTTGCGGCTTCCAGAAGTTCCGCGTTCTAAGTTTAAATAGACTGAAATAAGAAATCTGGTTTTTTGGAAAAACCCGATTTCTTTAATTTAAATACTATCTTAAAAATCCATATCATCCCGTTTCTATAAGGAGAAAAAAATGAACCTCGAAAATTTAAGAGTCAATGGCAAAAGACTGCAACAAACACTTGAAGATATGGCTAAAATAGGCGCTACACCGGCTGGCGGAGTCCAAAGATTGACACTCAGCGATGAAGACAAAGCCGCTCGCGATCTTTTCGTTCAGTGGCTTAAAGAACTTAATCTTGAAATCACCATTGATGAAATGGGCAACATTTTTGGGAAACGGGATGGGAAAAATAACGATCTTGCGCCGGTGTTAAGTGGGTCGCATGTTGATTCCCAGCCCAAAGGCGGACGTTTTGACGGCATTCTCGGTGTTATGACCGCGCTGGAAGTGTTGCGCACGCTTGACGAAAATAACATCCGCACCGAGCGTCCCATGATAGCTGTCGATTGGACAAATGAGGAAGGTTCACGTTTTGCCCCGGCAATGGTCGCTTCCGGCGTCTGGGTTGGCGCGCTTGAACGTGATTGGGCGTATGACCGTACGGATATTAACGGACTTCGCTTTGAAGATGAATTGGTCCGCATCGGTTATAAAGGCACAGTGCCTGCTGAAAAATGGCCGCTCCATGCTTACTATGAACTGCACATTGAGCAAGGTCCGATGCTGGAACGCGAGCAAAAAATCATCGGTGCTCCCAAAGGAATTCTGTGTTTGCATTGGTATGATGTTTATTTGGAGGGCGAAGCCAATCAGGTGGGGCCGACGCCAATGGAGGGACGTCATGATGCCCTGTGCGCCGCAGCCGAGATGATTCTTAAAGTAAACGCTCTTCCGGATCGTATGGGCGGTAACATGGTGGCAACCGTGGGCGAGATTCAAAATTATCCTAACTCTCGCAATATTATACCGGATAAGGTGCATTTTACTATAGATATTCGCTCATGGGATGATGATCTGGCAATAAATGCCTGGAATCTCCTTCGCAAGGATTTTGAAGCCATTGCCCAGACACGCGGCTGTCCGATTCGGATTGAAGAAACCTGGCGCGTGGAACATTCGCCCTTTAATAAAGAACTGGTACAGCGTGTTTTGGATAATGCCGACATGCTGGGATATTCAAGTCATTATATGATCAGCGGCGCCGGCCATGATGCCAGTTACATGAACCAAATCGCCCCGACTGCGATGATTTTTGTCCCCAGCATCGGCGGACGCAGCCATGTCGAAGTGGAAGACACCAAATGGGAAGATTGCGAAGCCGGCGCAAATGTGTTATTGCATAGTATGCTTCAGTCGGCTGATGAAAAATAGGTATCCTTTCTTCCATTGTCTGAATTAGGATTTTTAGGATTGAATGATTTCAGGATTTTTTTTAAACTTATTGATTGGGTGAAGGCACAACCGTTGATTTTATATGCCATATCTTCGTACTTCATCATCCTATAATCTTACAAATCCTAATTCAGACAGTGAGTGATACCTATCTTCTATTGTCTGAATTAGGATTTTTAGGATTGAATGATTTCAGGATTTTTTTTAAACTTATTGATTGGGTGATGGCACAACCATTGATTTTATATGTCATATCTTCGTACTTCATCATCCTATAATCTTACAAATCCTAATTCAGACAGTGAGTGATACCTATTTTTATTAATATTATTACTGGATGAAATTTGATCGTATCACAATCAATCCGGCTCAAGACAACCCTGTATCCATCAGGTACTCTGGTTGATTAATTCATAGGAGGTGAACCCATGAGTAACATTGACAACTTTAAGCAAATGAAAAAAGGCATTGACTTGGCTCAGGCCATGGCCGAAGCGGATCGTTGTCTGCTTTGCCACGATGCGCCCTGTTCACAAAACTGCCCGGCTGATACCGAACCGGGTGTGTTTATTCGTAAACTGCGGTTTAAAAACATCACCGGCGCTATTCGTACAATCAAACAAAACAACATTTTGGGAGGCGCATGCGGGGTTCTCTGCCCAACGGCACGGCTTTGTGAGAAAGCGTGCAGTGCGCGTTTTAAATCTTCAGCGCGTCCCGAAGGCGCTGATCGTCCGATTCAAATCGGCAAAATCCAACGGTTTTTGATTGAACATTCCTGGGAACGGGATTTTAAAGTTTTTGAGAAAGCCGAACCGCGGTCTGAAAAAGTTGCCATCGTGGGATCCGGCCCGGCCGGACTCAGTTGTGCGGCCGAATTGGCCAAAGATGGCTATCAGGCCACCATATTTGAAGCGCATCCGGAACCGGGCGGCGTTTTGCGTTACGGTGTGGTCTCTTTCCGATTTGATTTGAATTTCCTTGAAAAAGAGCTTGCCGATGTCAAAGCGTTAGGCGTTCAGTTCAAGTGCAATACGCCGATAAATGGCCCGGAAGGTGCGGAAAAATTGCTGGAAGAAGGTTATAACGCCGTTTTTTTGGCACCCGGCCTTTGGGATGCCTTTAGCTTAAAATCTGAAAATAAAAATATTGACGGCCTATTTTCTTCAGTGGAATATCTCGAAGCGTTGCGCAATGGCCGGTTGCTGGAAATGGAAAACAAAGTATGCGGGAAAACGGTTGCGGTCATCGGCGGCGGCTCAGTGGCCATGGATTGCATTGAATCCGCTGCCGAACTGGGCGCTCAGGATGTCTATCTGATATACCGACGCTCCTATCTCCAGATGCCTGCCGAAACGGAAGAACTCAATTCCGCGATGCAAGCGGGCGTCCATTTTATGTTGTTAAACCAACCGGTTGATTATATAACCGATGACGCTGACCGAATCAAGGGATTGCAAATCATGCGCACGCGGCTCGGAGAAGCCGATGACTCGGGCCGACGCAAACCTGAAATAATCCCAGACTCTCAGTGGACTTTAGACGCCGACGTTGTGATTGAGGCGATTGGCAATAAAGCACCGGACGATTCCACCCAATGGTGGCCGCATGTTAAGGTTGACGCAAAAAAACTGATTAAAGCGGATCCTCTGACAGGCCTGACTTCGGTTCAAGGAATTTTTGCTGGCGGCGACATTATCCGCGGTCCGGCTTTGGTGGTGAATGCGGTTCAAGATGGTAAAATTGCGGCTAAGGCCATTAAAGCCTATTTGGGAAAACAGGAGGAATAAGCATGTCTGATAAAATTGATTTATCTATTGATTTTTGTGGAAAAAAATTTAAAAATCCTTTTTTACTTTCATCTTCACCGGTGTCTAACAGTGCCGAAATGGTGGCACAGTCTTTTGAAGCCGGCTGGGCCGGTGTTGTATTTAAAACTTTAAATTCGGATCGTATTCCAATTATCCATCCATCCCCACGGATGCACTGTATCAATTACGGCAATAAGCGAGAAATAGCCGTGCAAAATGTTGAGATGATTTCGGATCGACCGCTAAAACATAACTTGATGGATTTTCTGTATCTTAAAAAGAAATATCCAGATAACATTCTGATTGCCAGTATTATGGGGTTTTCCGTAGAAGAATGGAGCTATCTTGCCAAGGCCGCCGAAGATAATGGCGCGGATATGTTGGAGCTTAATTTTTCCTGTCCGCATATATCGGTGGAAGGCGCCGGTTATAAAGTCGGCCAGGCCTTTCATCTGATTGAACAATTTACCGCGGCTGTCAAAAAAAGTGTCACTATTCCGGTGATTGCCAAGATGACACCCAATATAACGGATATGAACGAGCCGGCGCTGTTTGCCAAAAATGGAGGTGCGGACGCTATTTCCGCAATTAATACGGTCAGAGGTATATCCGGCGTCGGTTTGGATGATTGGGTACCGAAACCAAATGTGTTTGGCAAAAGCGCTATCAGCGGAACATCCGGCCCGGCGGTCAAACCCATCGGTCTTAATTTTATAGCCACCATGGCACAATGCCAGGAACTCGGATTACCATTGTCCGGAATCGGTGGTATAGAAACCTGGATTGACGCGTTGGAATTTATCGTGCTGGGTTCGTCAACTATTCAGGTAACGACCGGGATCATGCACTACGGCTACGGTATTGTCGAAGATATGATCGAAGGGTTGTCCGACTGCATGGCCGAACGCGGCATCAAAAGAGTCAGCGATTTGGTTGGTAAAGCTGTGCCGAATCTGTACGAAACGAATCAATTTGATTTTGCACGCCAGGGTATCACCCAGTATGATACGGATTTGTGCATCGGTTGCGGGCAATGTTATACGGTCTGTAATGATGCCGCCGGCCAGGCTCTTGAATGGGACAGCGCCAATCGTCTTCCACGCCTGAACGAAGATAAATGTCTGAGTTGTATGCTGTGCCAATTTATTTGCCCGGTTCCAGGTCTGATCACGTATAAAGAAATGCCCGCGGAGTGGCAGCGTCAGGAAACCGCGGTGATGGATAAAAATTTGGAAAAGGATTTAAACTATCAACCTTTTATAATGGATGCTCCCGCAGCGTAATTCATAACAGTCGGTTATAGGCGCTAATGTAGGCTGGGTTATTGACTGATGCGCCGTCAACTGCTGTCAAGGCGCAATTGGATGAATTGAATATTAAATTGCGTCCTTTGGCGGTTGATGGCTAAGGGATGCGAATTAAATATAGTTTTTCAGAAATAAAACAACTGAAAAAATAACAGGTTAATAAAAATATTAACAATTATTTTTTAGCTTTATCTTGCTTCATATAAACATAATTTGGTATGTTAGCCGGAAATCATATAATCACTGGTTATGCCAGTCAGACCACAACAATAAAGAGCAAAATGGCAGAGAATTTTCAAGACGATGACAGAGAAGAGGCAATGATTACTCTGTTTGGTCTTTATAAAGATGAAACAGAGGGACGGTCTGGTGTGGATGCTTTTCTGAAATTAGATGGAAAGACTGTTCCGTTTGAACTGAAAACAACCTCGCAAGGCTCTGTTACCACAGTAAGAGACTTTGGTCCTGACCACATACTGAAGTGGAAAGATAAACATTGGCTTATAGGTTTTTTTATCAAAGGCAGAGAATACTATAAATATGGTTCTCCGTCCATGATGGAAAATTGGATTAAAAGTAAGGAAGAATATATTGCATCAGACTTCAGGTTGGCAAAGCTTGTACCAGCCAAAATCAGTCTTGAAGATATGTATCACATTATAGGAAAAAAAGATGTATATACTTACGACGATGCCAAAGCGGTACAGAAAAGGCAATATGAGAAAGAGCAATATTTACAGCTACAGGATTTAAGAAAAGGTTACAGTCCGGGAAGGATGCTCGAAATAGTAAAAGACCGGGCAGAATATCTGATTGAAAGAGGAAGTACCCTGAATAATCCGCATATCCCGTTTACCTATTTTGAGGGGTGGACGGAAATCACAAAAAATCATGCCGAACAATTACGAGTTATGGTTCGGGAATACTTTAAGGGTTGAGGTAAATGGAAACCGCTAAATCATTCAATAATACATCCGTTTATAAAAACACATCTCAGAGGGTGTACAATATTACCGATGAAAAAAGAGAGTTATACAGAAAAATATCATACGAATCTCGCCTGTCGAAACTTGCTGCCGAACAAGGACTTCTTGATTGTGTCCACGAAGTGAATATTCCATCTTTTAATCCGGATTTGTTAATGCCTCACCTGAAAAGCAATGGTCTGACCGCAGTCAGTCTTTTCAGCGGAGGCGGCGGATTGGATCTGGGTTTTTTCAGGGCGGGATACAAACATATTGCATCTTACGAACTCATACCGATATGCAAGGATACATTATCTTCAAATCTGCAATGTGGAAAAATATGCTGTGGCCCTGAGGAAGGAGATGTTACAAACGTGGGTTGGAGCAGTTATCAGGGAAAAACTGACATAGTTCATGGTGGACCTCCGTGTCAGCCATTTTCAATTGCCGGATCACAAAAAGGTTCGGATGATAAAAGAAATATGTGGGGAGAATTCAGCAGGGCTGTTAACGAAATAAAACCAATTGCTTTCATAGCAGAAAATGTTCCCGGAATACTCAGTCCGAAGTTCAGAGGTTTTGTCAAGAGGTATGTTTTCGATCAGCTTTCAGATTACTCAATAGCCACATTTGAAATACATGCCGCAGATTACGGAGTTCCGCAAATCAGAAAGCGAGTGTTTTTTGTCGGCTTCAGAAGTAAAACACAGTTTAACAAATTTAATCCCCCTCAGCCTACTCATACCTGGAGTCATTTAGGTAAAAAAGGTTCATTCCATAGCCGTTCCCTGTTCGATGACGGATTGACAAAAACAGGCGGGGTCAGGGAATGTCTGGGATTATCGAATATCGGATTTGACAACCTGGCACCTACTATCAGAAGTGCCTTTACAGGCAAAAGAAACACTACTTCCGTTCTGAACAGTGCAGCAGGTCAGAAGGCCTGGGGGGATATGCAAATATGGCCTAACGGTGTTCAGGCAGACAGAAAAAAGGCATCAGCGTTTCCCGCTAAAAATGGTCATTTCAGACTTTCAGTTCAGGATGTCGGTCTGATTCAGGGCTTCCCTGAATCGTGGAAATTTGCCGGAGCTGTATATCAGATCCTTGGACAAATAGGTAATTCTGTTTCGCCTCCGGTTGCTTATCAGGTTGCGTTAAGCGTTTTAAATGTATTGAAAAAAGCATAGCCAGTCGTTAGGCATGTCATAGAGAAACTGTAAAATAACAGGAACAAATTTCAATAATGGTAATTCACTAATCAAGAGATAAATATATGTCAGAAATTGATAAAAAATATATTAAAAGCAGAGTTAATGACTGGGTAAACAAAATCGAAGATTTGTATTCTACAGTGAAAAAAGCTTTGTCAGATTTGGAAGGAATAGAATGCAAGTCAGTCAAACATATGATGATGCATGAAGAATTGATGCAAAACTTCGGAGTTCTGCCAAAAAAAGCAAGTAGGGTGCGTTAGCGAAGCATAACGCACCATATTAATATTAAAAGCGATTTGTCAGGAAAAAAATTCGGTGCGTTACGGCTACCGCCTAACGCACCCTACTTGCTGAGTTGTATGCTGTGCCAATTTGTTTGCCCGGTTCCCGGTTTGATAACTTATAAAGAGATGCCCGCGGAGTGGCAGCGTCAGGAAACCGCGGTGATGGATAAAAAATTTGGAAAATGATTTAAACTTGCACCCTTTTATAATGGATGCTCCCGCAGCGTGTGATTCATAAAAGTCGCTATATTGCTAAATTCAAAATACAATGAAACCTATTTATACTTTTTTATTTATTGTAGTTATTCTAAATCTTAATTGCTGCGCAAGCAGTAACAGCCAAGCTGATGATATACAAATTACTATTGAAAAACAGGAGAAAAAAGCAGAACGTATAATTCCACAAAATGAAACTCAATACAAGGTTATCAAGGATATTCCGACACCGGATGGATATACAAGAATTGATGCAGGCAGTAATTCTTATGCTGAATATTTACGAAATTTACCTTTAAAACAAGAAAATAACATCGTATTTTTATATAATGGAGATAAAAAATTTAGTCAAGCTGCCCAATTTGTTGTGATTGATATTGATGTTGGAAAACGTGATTTACAACAATGTGCTGATGCGGTTATGCGTTTAAGAGGCGAATATCTGTTTAAAAATCAGCGCTATGGTGAGATTCACTTTAACTTTTTGCGTGACGGGAAACCACGCTATTATACAAAATTTGCCGGCTCTGACCGTTCTCATAAGAAATTTCGTAAATATATGGATTATATTTTTGCTTATGCAAATACTGCTTCGCTTCATAATGAAATGGCTATCGTTAAATTAAAGAATATGCAAATAGGTGATGTTTTTATTGAAAAAGGGCGGCCTTATGGACATGCGATTTCGGTTGTTGATATGGCCGAAAACACTGAAACTGACGATAAAATATTTATGCTTGTGCAAAGCTATATGCCGGCACAAGAAATGCACATTTTGAAAAATATGAGCAGTAGTAAGTTTAGTCCTTGGTATAGTATAAATTTTGGAGAGATACTTGTTACGCCTGAATGGAATTTTACTAAAAATGATTTGAAAAGATTTAGAAACTGAATTTTCGGCGTTTATAACATAGTGAATGTGAAATATTTAATTTTTTATAAAATAGCAAAAAAGACTAATTATAACACTATATAAAAGGAGGCCATACATGAGTGTTCTGTTTAAAGGCGGTACGATTGTCAGCACTACAAGTCGTTATGTAGCTGATGTCTATGCCGAAGGCGATAAGATCAAAACTATCGGCGCGGATTTGGACTATCCGGCAGATGAAATTATTGACGCCAAGGGGAAATATATTCTTCCCGGTGCCATTGATCCCCACACCCATATTGCGATGCCGTTTATGGGCACACATGCTCAAGATGATTATGAAACCGGAACGATTGCCGCGGCTTGTGGCGGCGTGACTTCTTTGGTCGATTTCGACTTGCAGCAAAAAGGGGAAACTTTGTTTGAAGCACTTGAGCGCAAAAAAGCGCTGGCTGATGGCAAAGTGGCGATTGATTACTCTTTGCATCCGGCAGTGATGGACCCCCGACCGGAAGTGATTGAGGAAGTCAAAAAAGCCTGCCTCGAATATGGCACGCCGAGTTTTAAAATTTTCATGGTGTATGATTTCCGCGTGGATGATGCTACCATGATCCGGTTATTGGAAGAAACCAAAAAATATGGCGGTCTGGTTCAGGTTCATGCTGAAAATGTCTATATCATTCAGCATTTAAATGAAGTTTTGGCCAAACAGGGCAAACTGGCCCCTTATTTTCATGCCAAGAGTCGTCCAAATATTGCCGAAGAAGAAGCGATTGCGCGAGCGGCCAAGATGGTGGAATTAACCGGCTCCCGTATTTATATTGTGCATCTGTCATCTTTGGAAGGTCTCCGGCAAGTCAAAGCGGCGCAAGACAGGGGCGTTCAGGTATTTGCGGAAACCTGTCCCCAGTATCTGCTGTTAGATGAAGAACGTTATAAAGAACCGGATTTTAATGGCGCCAAATACGTCATGTCACCACCGTTAAGAACTCAGGCAAGCAATGATGCGCTTTGGGCGGGATTAAAAGACAAATCTGTTCAGGTAGTTGCCACGGACCATTGCCCCTTTGATTTTAACGGTAAAAAGGATATGTTTGGGAAAGATGACTATAAGAAGATTCCCAACGGTGCGCCTGGAATTGAAACGCTGCTGATGCTGATGCATTCCGAAGGCGTGGTCAAGGGGCGCATCAGTCTTGAACGCATGGTGGATGTGCTTTCCACAGGAACCGCCCGCATGTTTGGCTTAAAAGATAAAGGTGAAATCGTTGTGGGTAAGGACGCCGATATTGTGGTGTTTGATCCGGAACAAAAGTTCACCATCACTCAACCCAAGCTGCACATGAACATTGACTACACCCCGTTTGAAGGTCTGGAAATTACCGGAATGCCCAGTGCTGTATATTCGCGCGGCAAAAAAGTATCCCAGTGGAATGGTGAACAGATGGAATTTGTCGGTGAAATCGGTCGCGGCAAGTTTGTCAAACGTGAGCCGTCAGAAGTTTAATATAGCACCCTTTATTGGCGGCGGTCATACGGAATCATGCATTGAAACTTCAAACTTGTAACTGATAAGCAGATATGAAGTGGCGTATAACATTTTATAACCAAAAAGTTGAGTCCGAGACTTTGTCGTTTCCAAAAGGAATTTTAGCAAATTTTTTGCATATCGTAGAAATGATAGAAGAATTCGGGCCTGCTCTCGGCCTTCCTTATACAAAAGCGATGGGTGGAGGACTGTTCGAGATTCGTTCAAAAGGCAGGGAAGGCATTGGCAGATCATTTTTTTGTGCGGTTCAGGAAAAAGAAATAATAGTTTTGAAATCTTATGTTAAAAAGTCGCAGAAAACATCTAACAAGGAACTCAAAATAGCCCGCCAGAGATTAAAAGAGGTGAAACAATGAGACCATCTTTTCAAGATTTTAAGATAAAAGCCCTGCAAAATTCCGAAGTGGAAAAAGAGTATAATGAATTGTCTCCTGCGTATGCTCTACGGAAGCAACTTATAAGAATTCGTAAAGAGGCTGGACTCACTCAAGAAGAGCTTGCTGAAATATTACACACGCCAAAAAGAAACATATCCCGACTTGAGGATGCAAACTCTGAAATATCCCCTAAGTTGTCTTCAATAGAAGAATATGCAAAGGCCGTAGGGTTTCAACTTGAAATCAAATTTAAACCGCTGCTAACTAAAATCATATAACAAAGGTTTCTTGATTTTGGTTGCTGTAAATCTGTAAACTCAAAAGGAAAAGGAGAAACGCATGTCAAGAATCGTAAAATGCGCCCATATCCAGGCATCCAATGCCAAACATGATGGCACGCCGGATGAAATCAAAACGGCCATGATTGCCAAACATATCCCTTTGATTGAGGAAGCCGGTGAAAAAGGCGTCAACATCCTCTGTCTTCAGGAAATTTTTCATGGCCCCTATTTTTGCTGTGAGCAAGATATAAAATGGTATGCCACGGCTGAAAAAGTGCCTGGGCCGATCACCGAACAAATGGCCGAATATGCTAAAAAATATCGGATGGTGATAATCGCTCCGGTGTATGAAATGGCATTTGACGGAGTATATTACAACACCGCCGCGGTGATTGATGCTGACGGAGAATATCTCGGCAAATTCAGAAAAATTCAAATTCCCCATACCTGGCCCGGTTTCTGGGAGAAATTTTATTTTAAACCCGGTAACTTAGGATTCCCGGTGTTTGATACGGCGTATGCCAAAATTGGCATTTTTATCTGTTACGACCGCCATTTTCCCGAATGCGCCCGAGTTTTAGCCTTGAACGGGGCTGAAATTCTTTTTAACCCGTCAGCCACCACTGCCGGTAAATCCCAGTATCTTTGGGAACTGGAACAACCGGCGCAGGCAGTGGCCAACGGCGTTTTTATTGGCGCTAACAATCGTATTGGACTGGAAAAACCGTGGGAATTTGGCCGTTTTTACGGTACCAGCTATTTTGTTGATCCGCGTGGTGAAATGCTGGTCAAAGGAAGTGATGATAAAGATGAAGTTGTCATCGCCGATCTCGATCTGGAAGTCATCCGGGAAGTTCGGGATGGCTGGCAGTTCTTCCGGGATCGACGGCCGGAGATGTACACTGAAATCAGTCAACAACTACCCTAAAATGAAATCTCAAATGACAAAATACAAATTACAAATAAGTTGCAATAATCAAATTCCAAACAACAAACTGTCATTGTAGTTTGGGTTTAATTTGATATTTTAACATTGAAATTTGTTTGATATTTGAATATTGTAATTTGAAATTTACGCTATTTGCACAAGCAAATGCACTTTAAACCGCCCCAAAGGGGCCAAAACCAAGGAGGTTATGAAAGTATGAACGAACAAGCACAGCAAGAAAAAAAGCATTGGATTGTCTATCCAATCGGCAGTAAGCCTACGTGGCCCGTCGCGGTGCTGCTTGGCATCCAGCAGTATCTGACCATGTTCGGCGCTACGGTGTTGATTCCCTTTATTGTGGGTGGTGCGATGAAACTGCCCCCGGAACAACTGGCACTGATGATTTCAACCATTTTTTTCACATCTGGCATTTGCACCCTGATTCAGCAATCTCCGTTAGGCAACCGTCTGCCGGTGGTTCAGGGTGGGACATTTTCTTTTCTCGGACCCACATTTGCTATTATCGGCATGGTGGCCGCCAAAAAACTCACCGGTGATACACCGCTCTGGCAAATTCAGATTCAGGAAGTTGCCGGCGCGATTATGATCGCTTCAGTAGTGGAAATCGTCCTCGGTTACACAGGTGTGATGGGCAAGGTCAGAAAAATCATCAGCCCCATTGTGATCGGTCCGACAATTGCCATGATCGGTCTGGCGCTTTTTGGTATCGGCGCGCCCTGGATGGCGGGCAACTGGATTATTTCCCTGATCACCCTATTGGCTTTGATCATATACTCGCAGGTATTTTCCCTGAAATCCAAAGTGTTTCTTCTTTTTCCGGTGCTGTTAGCTATTATGACCGGATGGCTGGCGGCCTTATTCGGCACCGTTACCGGCCTGATTCCGGAAACCAACGCCGCTTTTTTAAAACCTGGACTGATCGGTTCCGCGCCCTGGTTCAGTTTGAAACCTTTGATGCCATTTAAATGGGGTTTCCCGGACTTGTCCAGTTCCACCTTGTGGGCCGGTGTTTTCGGAATGTTAGCCGGCTATCTGGCATCCATGATTGAATCTATCGGTGACTATTATGCCTGTGCCCGTATCTCCGAAGCGCCTGTTCCCACGGGCCGCATGATCTCCAGGGGACTGGGAGCTGAAGGTCTGGGCTGCTTTATCGCCGGTGTTTTGCAAACCTGTAACGGAACCACGACTTATTCTGAAAACATCGGCTCCATCGGCCTGACCAAAGTGGCCTCGCGTCGGGTGATTCGCGCCGGCGCTTGTGCAATGCTGTTCATTCCCATCATAGGCAAATTCGGAGCTGCACTGGCCACTTTGCCTCAACCGGTTGTGGGAGCCATGTTCGTCGGGCTTTTCGGAATGATTGCCTCGGTGGGGCTTTCCAATCTCCAAATCGTCAATCTCAACAATTCACGTAACCTGTTTATTATCGGGCTTTCCTTTTTTGCCGGTTTAAGCGTACCGTTTTGGTTTACGCCGCATTATGACGTAGCCACCCAAAAAATTGTAAGCGGTGCTATTGCGTGGGGTTCTCAAGGGGATGTCATTAACGTCATCGGTAACATTCTGCAAGCCATTTTAAGCACAGGCATGGCCGTAACAGCCTTTGTTGGTATTATTTTAGACAACCTGTTGCCCGGAGCCACCCGCGCGGAACGCGGCCTGGAAGTCTGGGAAAAAGATGCTTCCGAAGAAGCATGGGAAAAAGCCGAAGCAGAATGGGCCAGCATTAAGGAAGGCGAAATGCGAGCAGTCTGAGCATATTCGTTTTAATTTTAAACCTACTGATCTGATTTTGGTTTTTCCGGAATAGCGGAGCGTAAGCTTCAGCTTGCGAGTGTTATCTGGAAAAACCAAAATTGGAATACTATTCAAATTTTTTTTGACCTGTGCAATTAAAATGAAAGATTCCTCATAAGCTCCGTGGGAGCGGCATGTTTGTAGTACAATTGGCTCCAAGTCCGTCATCAGAGTCCCATCGGGACGGCATATTTGTAGCAATATAAGGGTATATGCGCTATTACATTACAAATATGCCGTCCCGATGGGACTCTGACGAAACATAAGCGCAATGATTCTACAAATATGTCGTCCTGATGGGACTCTGAATGAATTGCACAGATCGAAATATTTTCAGGAACCGACCAACTTGCCCAAACCATTCCTTTACATCATCTATGTTCTTATTTTGCCCATCGGCTTGGTGGCGATGTATGCCCTGCTCAATGCCGGATCACCGGATAGTTTGCTGCGTCTGATTATACCCGATTCTCGCTACGACGTATATATCGCTGCGGCCTCCTCATTCAGTGTTTTTGTTCTGGGATTTTTTATCTTCTTTTCCCGCGACCAGGAAGGCTTTCAACATCTGCTCAAATTGAATGCTGATAAAATTAGGGAAATGCGCGTCCAGGGCAAAAATGATAACCAAATTGCGGATTCTATGTTGTCGGCCATGGGAAGTGTTCGCGGCTACCGCCATAACATGGCTCGTAAGAAATTGATTGTATATTTGAATGATTTTAAATAGCCAGGGCAGAGTGAACTTGAAATTCACTCAGGGATAATACGATGTCGAACATTTTTGGCAATCAGCATTGGCCGTTGATAGCGCTGGCATTTTTTGGATTTCTCGCCTATATTGCCTGGAATCGTTGGCAAGATCGGCGTCAGATCGAAAAGCGCTTCGGACTCGACAATGTTCTGGCTATGAGTTTCGGCGTTTATTATTACGGCAATGCGACTGATCCAGGCCCTCCGCGACGCATCAGCGGCTTTTTCCTATTACTTCCGGGTTGTGTATATTTTTGCAGTCGAAGAGCCAAATTGGAAATTGAAATCCCCTTCAAGTGCATCGACCGGGTTTATCACGGCAGTACCCTCAAAGATGTTGATCTGCACCAATCCGTTGTTAAAATAGATTTTCTTAACCGTCAACAACACAAAGATACAGCCGCCTTCAAAATGCCATACCCGCCGCAATGGATTCAAATGATTGGGAATAAAATTGTAGCCAGTACTGAAAATTAAGCGACGCTGACCAAATAGCTTCTGAGATCGGATTACCGGAAATCATATACTTTTTTAAGTTTGGCTATAATTTCCGGCATTTTCTCTCAATTAAAATTACTTCTTGATAAAATATTCTTTAATCTGATTTTTCAATTCTGTAATCAATTTTCATTCCGCGTTTTTTTATTTCTTCAATAAACTCCCGGGCAGGGACATGTTTCACAGGTGATAAAACGCCATGCTCCGTAATTTTTCCCTGAAGAATCATCTGGGCGGCAATACTTGATGTGAATCCAACCGTTCGGTTCATGGCAAAAAGTCCTGTTTCAAGGTCCCGGTAATCAGAAAGGTCATAAGTGATTTTTACCTTTTCTCCTTCTTTAATTCCCCATGCTTCCACTCTCAGCAATGCCAAATCCCGTTGTTTTTCTTTAAACTGAAGTCTGGGTGTGAGGCATTCAGTAAGAAAATCTCTGGGAGAAATATCTGTATTATTTATCCGGACAGGAGTGTCTTCCAGCAGGCCAAGGTCAACCATTGTTCGCCAGAATTTTGAATGCCCTGGCCATCTCAAGGCAAAACGACCCATCTCAACAAGTTTGCTACCCAGACCAAAAATATCAACATATCTTTGAGCGTCTCCGTTGGGATACGCTTCCACTGTTCCTATTTCCGGAAATTCGATTTCATGAATATTTTCTTCTCTGAAAATTTCATTGCCGGGTACCAGATGAAGCTTGCCATTTTTAATGAGCCGGCCTTCACGGATATATACAGCAAGCACACGGTCAAAAATCCATGAAATTTTGTATTTAATCGGACTGTCATCGGCACATTCCGGTGCCGGCACTCCACCGCCATAAGAGTACAGGCCATGAACTTCATCAAGTTCTTCTATTGCAAGACGGCCCATGACAAGATCGATCCCGGGGTCAAGACCCATTTCAGGGAGGATAATACTTCCCTTTTCTTTGGCGAGATCATCCAAGACCTTTAAATCGTATGTATAATTTGAGCTTACAAAAGGGATACACAAATCAAGGGCGGCCTTAGCAGCCGTTAATGCAAGTTCAATAGGCAACATACAAATCACCACATCGATATCCAAGCGTAAAAATTCTCCGGCAATATCTTTTTGTTTTAAGATATCCATTCGTATAGGCCGTGTTTTGGAATACCCCATTTTTTCAAGATATTCAATCGCATGATTCAGGCTCTCGTCACTTTCAAAAATATCTATGGCAAAAATTTGACTGATTATCTGACTTTGCTCCAAATCATGAATAACAGCTTTGCCCTGTTGGCCCATACCAAGTACAATCGCTTTCATTTATCTTTCATCTCCTTTAGTTTATTTTTCATTTGCTCTCATTATCAAAAAGCAACATTAATTATTCCTTGTAAAACGTGTATCTTTTCAACACTAGTATAGATAAATTATATTCTTGACAAGAATTAAATTGATCTATAATTAAACTTCATCGTCAGGGGATGAAGTCTTATCAATTCATATCCTTGCCCGGTATAACTCCGGGCAAAGGGATTTAAATCAATTGTCCGGGCAGGCATGTACAATCGCATGCCTCCATCAAACTTAAAAGGAGAAAGTCAATGAAAAGAACGACCCGAATGTTGTTGAGTACCGTTGTGGCAATCTGTGGATTTCTTTTTTTACAAATTCAAACCGTGGCTGCCGAATCGACTTTGGATACGGTTAAAAAGCGCGGGTATCTGAATTGTATCATTGGAAATTCATTTTCAGGTTTTTATACTGTGGATAAAGATGGCAAATGGTCAGGTATGGATATCGATATCGGTCGCAGTGTGGCCGCCGCTGTATTCGGTGATAAAGAAAAGGTTAAATTTGTATCAGTACAATGGGCCCAGAGTTTCACCTCGATCAAAAGCGGTGCCGGTGACCTCCTGTCAAAGGGCATGACCTGGACATTGTCAAGGGATGCCAGCCAGGGGCTGGATTTTTTAGACACCTATTTTTATGATGGACAGGGTTTTATGGTTCGGAAAGACCTTGGTGTCAAGTCAGCGCTTGATCTCAAAGGAGCCACTGTCTGTGTGTTGACCGGTACGTCTTCTGAACTTAATCTTACGGATTTCAACC
The DNA here is from genome assembly GCA_030378005.1 of Desulfococcaceae bacterium HSG9. Classification (GTDB taxonomy): domain Bacteria; phylum Desulfobacterota; class Desulfobacteria; order Desulfobacterales; family JAUCGF01; genus JAUCGF01. The sequence goes on from JAUCGF010000072.1 coordinate 154,040, forward strand.
GCACAAACAACCTGAACCTGAAACCTGTTGTTTTTGACGATTCATCCATACGGAATGCCGCCTTTTTCAACAACAATTGTGATTGCATAACCAACGACCGATCCGGTTTGGCAGCCGCCCGTTCAGCTGCTGAAAATCCCGACGATTATGTTGTTTTACCGGAGACAATTTCAAAAGAAGCGCTGTCTTTTGCGGTTCGCCAAAACGACAGCGCCTGGGCCAATGTTGTTAAATGGACATTTGCCGCATTGCTCGAGGCTGAAGAACTGGGGATTACCTCCCAGAATATAGACAAAATCCGCAAAACAACAAAAAATCCTGTTATCAAACGGTTTCTTGGCCTTGAAGGTGATCTTCATAAAGGGCTTGGGCTGAATCAGGACTGGGCCTATCAGGTCATCAAACAGGTGGGTAATTATGCTGAAGTGTATGAGCGTAATCTTGGACCTAACACTCCGCTAGCTCTTGATCGCAAAGGAACACTCAACGAACTGTGGACACGCGGCGGTTTGCTTTATTCAAAATCTTTCCGCTAAAATATTGTAAGGTGCGTCAGGTGCTAGCCGAAACGTACCGAAATCATTTTCCTGACTGATTTTTTTATATTATCATGGTGCGTTACGCTCTGCTAACGCACCCTGTATTTTGGATAGTTTTCCATTTTTCATAGTTTAAGAAAGGGCATCAGAACGCAGCGTGAGTAAGAATAAAGCAATTTACAATACATCACTGCGCGCAAGAACAATACAGGCTTTTGTCATTATTATTTCAATCTCTATTGGGTATTACCTTTTAACCAATGTGGTTGATAATCTTCGTCAAATGGAGCTTCCCTTCGGGTTTGGGTTTATCAATTCCACCGCAGGATTTGACGTGAGCTGGTCACTCATCCCCTACGATCCTTCCATGTCATACGGACGTGTATATCTGGTAGGAATTGTCAACACGCTGCTGTTATCTGCATTCATCATTGTTTTTTCAACCTTGCTCGGTTTTTTTGTTGGTATCGTGCGCTTGTCACCAAACCTTTTGGCAGCCCAGTTTTCCAGATGGTATGTTGAATTTTTCCGTAATGTGCCGCTGCTGATTCAAATCGTGTTCTGGTTTATCGTCGTTTTTTCCACCCTCCCCGCACCAAGACAAAGCTACAGCCTTTTCACCACTTTTTTTCTTAACAACCGGGGATTCTATTTTCCGGCACCAATTTTTCAGCCCGGTTTTATCTGGACATTTATTACGGCTTTATCAGTGATCGTTTGTTTGACCGTTTTGTTAAAGAAGTCGAAATCGTATCGTAAACGCACGGGTAATCTGTTACCTTACTACTACCCATTGCTTTTTGCGCCGCTCGTTTTTTTAACGGCGGTATTCGTATTGACGGGAAAGCCTTTGCATTGGGCTATTCCAAAACTGACCGGATTTAACTTTGAGGGCGGGTTTTTTATACCGACCGCCTTTGCCGCCGCCTTTGTTGCGATGACAATTTATCGTTCCGCATCAATCGGAGAAACAGTGCGTGCCGGTATTCAATCAATAGACCCGGGACAGATTGAAGCCGCCTCGGCCATTGGCTTTCCTCCGGCAAAATCTCTATGGTTCATCATTATTCCTCAAGCAGCGCGTGCTATCTTACCACCGTTGATCAATTTATGGCTTACCATTGTCAAAGAATCTTCATTAGCGGTAGCTATCGGATTTCCGGAGCTGGTCTCGGTGTTCATGCAAACTTCGCTCAATCAAACCGGGCGTGCCATTGAAATTGTATTGATGGTGATGGGATTTTACATGTGCGCCAGTTTAACGATATCCTTTTTATTAAACCAATATAATAAACGTATTCAGTTGCAGGGAGGATGATTTGGGAAAACTGACCAATCCCAAAGCAGAATTATTGGAATTTGTACCTCGCCCAAGCCGCCCTCCTGTGGTCGTCACTTATGGTTTTACAGGATGGTTAAAAAAACACCTGTTTGGCGGCTTCTGGAATACATTGCAAACCATCGCGGTATTCAGCCTTTTATATCTGCTTTTGAAGCCCTTTATTGAGTGGTCCGTTATAGATGCTGTCTGGGTTGCGTCAACACGCCGCGAATGCTTGGAGATAAGCCCTGATGGAGCATGTTGGGCAGGTGTCATTACATGGTTTAACAATTTGATTTATGGCCGTTATCCTGATGAGCTGCAATGGAGAATCAACCTGGGCTTCGGTCTCGGTCTCGTATGGCTTATGCCCCTGGTGTTAAAAAAATTAAAAAACAAAATCGGTATCGCCATTATGGCGGTGGTTTTGTACCCTTTTTTGGCCAATTATCTGTTTATCGGGGGAGAACCGAACGGCCTGCACTATATCATTGCCTGTGTGGCGCTGGCCTACCTGATGATGATTTACATCAATATCATTTTAATTTATACAGGCTGTCAACTGCTTGAGCAATACCTTGAACCTTTGTTGGAACGTATTTCCCCAAAAAAAGCGGCTCTTTTAAGTCATGTTGCTTGCTGGTTTGTGTTGAGTCTTTTGATTGTATCCATATTTCAGGGCGTCCAACTTCAACATGTTCCCATTGATATGTGGGGCGGTTTGTTTCTAACTGTCGTGATTTCCAGTTTTGCAATAGTGATGGCCCTGCCCATAGGTGTTTTTCTCGCATTGGGACGGCGCTCAAATATGCCGGTGATCAAATGGTTTTCAATTGCCATAATCGAATTGGTACGATCGGTTCCGATGATCACTGTTTTGTTTATGTCTGTGACAATGATGCCGCTGTTCTTTCCCAATACAATGGATTTGAACAAACTATCCCAAGTGATTATAGCCGTATGCATATTTGCCGGCGCTTATATGGCAGAAACGGTCAGAGGCGGTTTGCAGGCCATTTCCCCAGGGCAATTTGATGCCGCAAAATCGGTGGGCCTCGGTTATTGGCAAACCATGTTCCTCATTATTCTTCCCCAGGCATTAAAACTTATGATTCCAAATATTGTCACATCGTTTATCAGCATGTTTAAAGACACTACTTTGGTATCTATTATCGGCCTTTTTGATATTATGTTAATGGCTCGAAACATATCCATCGATAAAGACTGGTATGGTCTTCATAGCGAGCCTCTTGTAGCCATCTCTTTTATTTTCTTTATCGTTTGCTACGGTATGTCGCAATACAGCCAGTCCTTAGAAAAAAAATTAAAAACAAGCCGTTGAAGATGAACAATAAAATAACTGACATATCATCTCAGGAAAAAAATTCGGGCACAATTGCCATCAAAGTCGATGGACTGAACAAATGGTTTGACAAATTCCATGTCCTCAAAGACATTTCAATGTCAGTTTTAGAAAAGAAAATCATCGTTATTTGCGGGCCTTCGGGATCCGGAAAATCGACACTGATTCGATGCCTCAATCATTTGGAACTATTTCAGGAAGGCTCTGTCTCCATATTTGGACAGGAACTTTTGAATGACAAAAAAAGTGCAACACTAATCCGTGAAAATGTCGGCATGTTATTTCAAAATTTCAATCTGTTTCCACATTTGACTATCTTAAAAAATTGTACGCTGGGTCCTATATGGTTGAAAAAAATACCCGAATCCAAAGCCGTTGAACAAGCCATGGTCTTGTTGGACAGGGTTGGTGTTTCCAAGTTGGTATCAAAATACCCCGGCCAAATATCGGGAGGGCAACAGCAACGTGTCGCAATTGCCCGCGCCTTGGCCATGGAACCCAGAATTATGCTGTTTGACGAGCCGACATCCGCACTTGACCCTGAAATGATCAAAAAGGTTCTGGATGTGATGATTGATTTGGCCGAATCGGGAATGACCATGATATGTGTAACGCATGAAATGCAATTCGCCCATCAGGTCGCCGATCAAATCATATTTATGTCTGATGGGGAAATCGTTGAGACAGGTCCTCCGGAACAAGTGCTGAAAAATCCAAAGTGGGACAGAACAAGTCATTTTCTACAGCATATTCTAAGTCATACATCATAAGGAACAAGGACAAAATAACCACCCATTTGTGATTTCTAAAACATGATGCGTGAATTCATGTTTTACGCATGGTCATAGTTGTATATAATCAGGTGTTGAGTAGGCTCCGCGGCGCGTTGCTACGGAGTTAATATTAATAGAAGATGAACAGGAGGTTTAGTATGAAAAAGTTGTTTTGGATGGGGGCTTTAATTTCAATGGCATTGGTAGTTTTTACAGGAACCGGCATAGCCGGAACATCCGCACTTGATGAAATCCTTAAAGCAAAAACCATCAAGGTATCCACGGATGCTAACTATGCGCCCCAAAGCTTTCTAAATGATAAGGGAGAGCTGGAAGGGTTCGACATCAGTGTGGCAAAGGAAGTTGCTAAAAGACTGGGTGTTGAGGTGAAATTCATCACACCGGACTGGGATTTGATTACGGCCGGTAAATGGGGCAAACGATGGGATATTTCGATTGGTTCCATGACCCCTACTGCGGAAAGAAAGAAAGCCCTTTTGTTTACAATACCCTATTATAGTTCACCAGCCCAATTTGCGATACACAAAGCCAATACGGCGATAAAGACCCTGGCTGATCTTAAAGGCAAACGAATCGGGATTGCCAGTGAAACCACCAATGAAAGATATCTTCAAAAAGATCTCACTATTGAAGGTATGAAAATTGTTTATCAGGATTGGAAAGCAGGCGAGCTTAAAACCTACCCTACGGATGCCAATCATATAGAAGATTTGTCCTTGGGAGACGGGTTGAGACTGGATGCGATTTTTACATCCAAACAGACAATTGCCGAAGCGATCAGATCTGGATGCGGCAAAGGCTGCCCCATAAAAATGCTGGGTGAAGCGCCCTATTTTGAACCCCTTAGCTTTGCTCTGGATAAAAGCCGGCCGAACAGCCAGCCCCTTGTGGATAAACTCAATGAAATTATAAAATCCATGTATGATGACGGCACTTTGGTCAAGCTGTCTGAAAAATTCTATCATACGAATCTGATTCCTAAACTATAACAGAAAAAGGCTGCCAGCATAGGCGGAACAGCGTAAAATCGGGTTTCTCAGACCTTGTAATTATTCCAGGTTTTCTTTGCTCCAGAAACCCGATTTTTGCCCAACGCTAAGTTGGTAAGGAACGTGGACGAAATAACTTCCCATTCTGGAGTGCAAACTTCAGTTTGCGTCACAGCATCGCAAACTGAAGTTTGCACTCCTCCTCTGAAAATGGGTAGGTTATTTTATCCTCATTCCTATCTCAGAAAAACAACGAAGCAGTCTTTGGGGTTGTATCAGACAAAGACTGCTTTGTTTCCAATTATCCGGTTACATGACCTGTTATTTAAGGAGCATCAGATGAACAACAACACAACCGACCAGCAAACACCGGCCATACCTTCCGGAATTCCTCAAGAAGCTCAGGCAGTCCTTCAGGGAATTGAAGCCCAAGAAACAAAATACCGGCGCAATTTGATCATCGCCTTTGCTGTTTTGCTCTCACTTATGATAGCCTCTCTTGTTATCATAGGACTTGATTTTAAGTTTATGATCAAATGGCTGCCGTTTATTCTTACCGGTATCGGATATACTTTTCTGGTCTCGTCTCTGGCGATATCCCTGGCATGTGTGCTGGCAGTGCTGGGCGCTCTGGGACGATTGTCCGAAAACCCTGTTTTAAACAGTATTGCAACTTCTTATGTTTCTCTTATACGCGGAACTCCTTTACTGGTTCAAGTATATATGTGGTATCTCGCGCTTCCCCAGATCGGCAAATCTCTTGAAGAATTTGGGATTACAGGCATTCAGGCTCTATTCACGCTGCCTGCAATCCCGGCCGGAATTCTGGCCTTAGGGGTCTGTTACGGCGCTTATATGACAGAAACCGTGCGCGCCGGTATCCAGTCTATCAAACTCGGCCAGACAGAGGCGGCCAAAGCACTGGGCATGACCAACAGTCAGACCATGCGCAGGATCATCTTTCCACAGGCACTGCGAGTGATTATTCCACCCGTGTCCAACGAGTTTATCGCCATGATCAAAGACTCTTCGCTTGTATCTCTTATGGGAGTATGGGAATTGAGCTACCGGGCCATCAAGATCGGGCGGCGGCATTTTCAATCTTTGGAGATGCTGATCACAGTGGCAATGATTTACTGGGTTTTGTGCATGATTTTGCAATTGGTTCAGGAAAAGATTGAAAAACACATGTCCCGAGGAGATAGGAGAACACAATGACGCAAGATTTAGAACCTATGGTTAAAGTGACTAATGTTCACAAAGTATTCGGACGCAAACATCACGTACTCTGCGGCATCGATCTTGAGGTGAATGCAGGTGAAACAGTTGTTATTTTAGGACCCTCCGGTTCAGGGAAAAGCACCCTTCTGCGCTGCATCAATTTTCTTGAAGGCCCCACTGCCGGAAGTATCGAAGTTGACGGGGTTGTGATTCATGCCGGGGAAAATAGCAAGCTGCGAAACCAGCAGATTCTTGATATTCGGAAAAAAACAGGCATGTGTTTTCAATCTTTTAATCTGTTCCCTCACATGACGGTGCTTGAAAATATTATTGAAGGGCCGACAACCGTTCTGAATCAGAAAAAAAATCAGGCGATTCCCTATGCCGAAGAACTCCTCGACTGGGTCGGATTGACAGAAAAACGCGATGAATATCCTTCCCACCTGTCCGGCGGACAGCAACAGCGAGTGGCCATTGCCAGAAGTCTTGCCATGAAACCCAAAGTCATGCTTTTTGACGAACCTACATCAGCTCTGGACCCTGAACTTGTGGGAGAGGTGGTGGAAGTGATGGAACGGCTGGCCAAAGAGGGCATGACCATTATTGCCGTGACTCACGAGATGCACTTTGCCCGCGATGTGGCCGACCGTGTCTTTATTATGGACAATGGCAACTGGGTGGAAGAAGGGCCTCCTGATAAAATTTTCAATAATCCCGAACAAGAGCGTACCAGACAGTTTTTGGCACATATCCTTTAATTCCCTTTACCCTGAAATGGGTAAATTATTTTGTCCTCATTCCTAAGAAAGAAAAATTCATGCTTAATGTGAAACCCAAAATAAGGGCATTGACACATGAACAGATAAAAAAAATTCATAATGATGCCCTTTCGATCCTTGAGAAAACCGGCGTGGCAGTGAATGATCAGGGAGCTGGATGTCTGTTCGAGAAAGCTGTCGGAAAGCCATATAAAGATAATCGCATCCGAATCCCAAAAGAACTTGTCCAGTGGGCAATAGATTCTGCCCCATCTGAAATAAAAATTTATGACCGCTTGGGGAACCCCTGTTTTGAATTAAATGGGAATGGAACCGGTGATACTGTTTTTGGAATCGGTGTGACCAACCTCCATTATCAAGACCCGTTTACAAACACTATTCAGCCTTTTTTTCGTCATCATATAGCAAAAGCCACAGGACTGGGGCACACGCTTGATAATTTTGATTTCATTTCAACTCCGGGTGTGATTCATGACCTTCCCCCTGAAACCGCTGATATTTACAATGTTCTGGAAATGACAGCCAACACTTCAAAACCATTGGTACTGCTTATTTCCGAATGGAATTCCTTTAATCCGTCCCTGGACCTTTGTGAACATCTGTATGGCGATCTGGCGACCCATCCTTTTCTGATACCCTATCTGAATCCTATTACCCCGCTGGTTTTAAATTCTGAAACTACGATGAAAATGGATGCCGCTATTAAACGAGGGCTGCCCCTTATTTTTTCCAATTATGGCATGTCCGGCGCCTCATGTCCCATCACACCGGCCGGAACTCTGGTACTGCTGACGGCTGAACTGCTGGCCGGATTGGTTTACAGTCAGCTTGTAAAAATAGGCGCTCCCATCATTTTGGGAAGCCTTCCGGCGGCTTTTGACATGCAACACGCGAGTAATTTTTACTCTCCTGATACATTGCTGCTGAATCTGGCTTGCGCTGAAATGATGACATTTTACAAAATTCCCCACTGCGGGACTTCCGGCAGCGGGAATGGCTGGAATGCGGATCTTCTTGCTTCTACCACCCAGTGCATTAACCATTTTACAAGCTGCCTCGGCAATACCGGTATGGTTCCTTTTGTGGGCGGCAGTTTTAATTCACTTGTTTTTTCTCCCGAACTTATAGTATATGCAGATGATGTGATTCACCAGTCAAAAATATTTGCTTCCGGGTTTTCTCTGGATGATGAATCGGTTGGATTTTCAGACATATCTGATATCGGGCCGGGAGGAAATTTTCTTTTGTCAGACCTGACAATGGAAAATTTCAAGAAATCCCGGTTTTCAAGCACTATCTGGCCTTATTTAACCCTTGAAAAATGGATGGCACAGGGCGAACCTAAGGCTGATAAAATTTTGAAAGACAGAACCTGTGAACTTTTGAACAATCCGACGATACCAGAAGATCATGATGAAATCATTTCAAAAGGGGAATCTTTTTTAACATCTTATTTAACGTGAATTCGACATAATACTGTCTGTTTTTATTAATAACTCGTCAGTCATAAGTTTTGCGAGAGATGAGTGCAAACACATATCTCCCTCACCAAACAAGAACTATAAATTTTTCCGTTCAATCGGCTTGACAAGTCAGCCTTTTATCAACTGTATAAACGGTTTTATAGCTTCAGCCTCCCCTTGGCTACTGCCGGGCACCGCCCTTTTTCCCGTGAATGATAACCGGCATTACGAACGGAATGCCTGGGGCTTTCAGCCGGCGTATGACAGGGACGCTGAAAAAACCCCTGTTGATGTAAAGACAGGTGATTCTGAGATTCAGACAGCTTATTCGGTCGAGGAGGCGGGTGATAATCGAAACAGCGATCTCATCATGCCGGACAGCGATTATCGCTGTTGTGCCCCGCTTGTTCTTTCGGATAACATAAACGGCGGCGTATGCATAGAAGGCGCATGTGCCCGCCTCAGCCCGGTTTTTAACAATGTACGGCTCCTCTTTAGGATTCGGTCTGCCATAATAAGGGATGAGATTCCGGTCGATGGCGACACTCTGTTCACCATTGATAATTCGGGGAGACAGACGCGCCCGCACCGCCCTGTTTATCAGACTTTCCAACTCATTCATATCATTATATTTTTCCTGATGATAATGGATATTTCAGCCGCACCGCACATCTCGCATTGTCCTACAAATATTTTCCACGCTGTCCCCCGCGGCGGCAGCCCGTGTCAGGATATGAAAAACAGTCCTATGAGCACAAACGCCCTGAGTTTTAAGGGGAATATTTTTTCCAGGCAGGCTGTATAGGCGGCCTTATCAACGATGAGAGCAGCATACGTCGTTTCATCAAACGGCGGCACAATCGTTTTATCAGGCATCATAGTGACGGACATGCTTGCTGTGTGATCTTTTGAACAGGTGGTTCGGGGCATAACGAACGTCCTTTTTCCAGTCGGTGTTTTGAGTATAACTGTGCGGCACATACATGATATTCGGGAGAACCGCCTTGTTAAGGGATTTCAACACAATCCGACTGAATCAGATATTTTGCAACTTTTATACCACTGATTCGGGCATTATTCAAAAAAAGGTTGCTAAAAATGATGCTTTCCTGTAAATATTACCAAAAATCAGAACATCAAAATTTAAAGAAAGACAGGATTACAAAATATCTGTGCCAGCCCTCATTTGCAGGCGACCTAAAACAGGAAACGGAAATTTTGCGTTCTTACTTTCGGAGTGTACTTTGGCAATAATTTTTTAATGATTAAGGAGTAATGATGGACACACAATATTCAGACCCCCAGGCCATCCTAAGAGCTTTTAAAAAATTACAGGCGGACCATGCTCAACAGGATGCTCGTATCGCCACTAAAGAAGATATTTCCGCCATACAGGAGGAAAAAGAGATTGTCAGCCAGGCGACCGGTTATACATCGGAGAGTATCTTTCAATCCCTTTCCCAATTGCAGACCGCTTTTGGGCAGTCGGCCGAAAGTTTAATTAAAGAAACAACGACCGAAACGGAAAAATTAGCATGTATCCAGAAGGCGATTCAAATCGAAAATCAGCTTCTGAAAACTTTGCACAACACTCAGGTTGCGGCGGAATCTCTGAATATTTTGCAACAGGAACACACCAAGGCCATTGAATCCCTTGAAGAAGGGTATCAGCAAAAATTCGACGATCTGGATACGGAGATAGATCGGCAAAAAGAAACTTGGGACACTGAAACTGAGGCACATCAAAGCATTCAAGCCAAACAGGAAGCCGCGCTTCAGAGGGAACGTCAGCGGGAAGAAGAAGGTTATGACTATGACTCCAAGCGTCAGCGCACTGAAGACGCGGATGAGTATGAAAAACGTAAACATGGGCTGGAGTATGAGCTGGGCGAGGAAAACCGAAACTGGGAGAAAGACTGGGCTGAACGGGAGAAATATCTTAAAGAACATGAGACTCAGTTTGAGGAATACAAAACTGAGGTCGAGGCCATGCCGACAAAAACTGATGAAGCTGTTAAAAAAGCCCGTGAAGAAGCGATTCGGGACACTGCCAAAGGAGAGGCACACAAGGCTCAGTTGTTGGAAAAGGAGGCCGAAGCCAGGAAGAATGTCTTTGAACTGAAAATCGAATCTCTCAATAAAACGGCGGAGCATCAAACTGCCCAAATTGCCGGTTTGTCTGAAAAACTCCAGGCGGCTTTGGCGCAAGTTCAGCAACTTGCATTGAATGCGGTAACCAGCGCAAGCCAGTCCATAACGGGCGGAACAACTCAATCTGAAGCAGAGGGAGTATAATCATAATGAAAAGACCGACCATTAAAGATACAAAAGCCCAGATTCTTGTAGCATATAAGGAATTGGAACAAATTTATCAACAGTCGCTTAAAGAGAAACATGCATCAGCCTCCGAAAAACCTGCAAAAGTCGAAGCTAAGGCGGAGAAAGATGTTGCCAAAGCAAAGATGAAGGACGTGATTGAAGCTCTGGAACATATCGGGGAAATGTTTAACACCGCTGTCAGCCGATTATCCGGAGATCTGCTTGCAGAGGCATCCCGTCTCAAAGATGTCAGTTTCCAACTGGAAACGGAAACGCATCGCCTCACCGAACTCTACGATCTGGAGATCGGAGAGGACACGCTGGGAGAGTTGCTCAAGCAATACGCTGAAACCGCAGAAGCTTGTGAAAATGCTCTTGAGGAAAAACGTGAGTCGCTTGAAAAAGAACTGGCTGAAAAAAAGAACGCCTGGAATGAAGATAAAGAAGAAACCATCCGGCAGATGAAGGAGCGGAAAGCCTCGGATAAAAAGACCCGTGAGCGTGAAAATGCTGAATACGCTTATACACTGACGCTCAATCGCGGTGTCAGTGATGTAGAATATGAGCGAGAGGAAAAAGAGTCGGAACTGGCTCTTGAGGAAACCCGTGAAGTTCGTAACGCGGAATGGGAAGAAAAGGAAAAACAGGTCTCTGAGCGGGAAAAGCAGTTTGAGGAACACAAGCAGAAGGTTGAAAGTTTTCCCAAAGAATTGGAAGATGCTGTCAAAAAGGCCAAAGAAGAAGGGGCCGGTATTGCCCGGAAACAGGCTGGTATCAAGGCGGAATTGCGATCCAAAGAAATTACAGGGGAACAAGCGGCTTATGATTTGAAAATTCAGGCTATGGAAGAAGAGATCAGCAAGCAGGCCGCAGGAATTGAGAGCTTGAGTCAGCAATTGGAAGTCGCCACCCGACAGGCCCAGGAACTTGCGATCAAAGCCATCGAAGGCGCATCAGGCCAGACATCTTTCAGAGAATTAAAAGAACTTGCTATGGAGCAAGCCAAAAATCCGATGAAGAGAAAGTGATTCCTGTTAGATTAGATGGGGAACATAAAAAGGACGCAAATAAAATGACTGCAAATAAAAGTGATAATTTATTTTCAATCCCGAACTCTATGACCGAATATCTGATCGACGCCGGCCAAAGGTCGGTTTTATACTGGGATACAATGCGCCGGCGTGGAAATCAATATTTGGATCATATAGCGCAAAGTACTCCGCATGTGCTTAAATTTGACTATGAACTGATCATTAACGGACGCTCACTACCTGAACCGGTCAATTACGGTCTTGTTAAAATAATTCCGCCCAAGGGTGTTACTATCGAAGAGCGCAAGCGTCCGTTTGTGGTGATTGATCCACGCGCCGGCCACGGTCCCGGTATCGGCGGCTTTAAGGCGGACAGTGAAATCGGTGTTGCGCTGGCGGAAGGGCATCCCTGTTATTTTATCGGGTTTACACCGATGCCTGAACCGAATCAGACCATTGAAACGGTTATGCATGCCGAAGCCTATTTCTTAAAACGAATACATGAACTGCATCCTAAGGCGGATGGCAAACCGGTTGTTATCGGCAACTGCCAGGCGGGCTGGGCGGTTATGATGCTGGCGGCGACGCTACCTGACCTCTGCGGACCGATAATTGTAGCCGGATCGCCGATTTCTTACTGGGAAGGCGTACACGGCCAAAACCCCATGCGGTATAGCGGCGGTATGCTGGGCGGAAGTTGGCTATCAGCATTGTTCAGTGATATGGGAGATGGAAAATTCGACGGCGCATGGCTGGTGCAAAATTTCGAATCGCTGAATCCGGCCAATACGCTCTGGGGCAAACAATACAATCTTTATTCACAAGTTGACACCGAAGCGTCGCGCTACCTGAAGTTCGAGCGCTGGTGGGGCGGTCATGTCTTTTTGAGTGGTGCGGAAATCAAGTATATCGTAAACAATCTTTTTGTGGGCAACAAACTCAGTAGTGCCGAAATCGTAACTTCCGGGAATATAAATGTCGATCTGCGTAAAATTCGCTCGCCAATCGTTTGTTTCTGCTCTAAAGGCGACAATATAACGCCGCCGCAACAGGCCCTCGGATGGATTACAGATTTGTATCATAGTGTCGATGATATTCACGCCGCCGGCCAGACCATCGTTTACTGCCTGCATGATCGCGTTGGTCATCTGGGAATCTTCGTATCCGGTGGCGTGGCTCGCAAGGAACACTTTGAATTTGCATCCAATATCGATTTCATCGACTGTCTGCCTCCCGGCCTGTACGAGGCGGTTATTGAAAAAACTGATGAGGATGACGCCAATCCGGGCCTGGTGGTCGGCGACCACATCTCCCGCTTTGAAAGACGCACGTTAGATGATATTCGCGCTTTGGGCGGCAACACGTTGGAAGACAATCGCTGTTTCGCAACAGTTGCGCGGCTGTCGGAAGTCTGTCAGGGTTTGTACCGCACAACGTACCAGCCGATGGTACGCGCAATGACCACTGAAAAAAGCGCTGAACTGATGCGGCGCCTGCATCCATTGCGACTGGGATATGAACTTCTGTCTGATCGCAATCCGATGATGAAATCTGTGGAATCGACCGCAAAGTGGGTGACGACACACCGTCAGCCGGTTAAACCGGACAACCCCTTTCTTCAGTGGCAGACACTATGTTCCGATATGTTGACGGTAAATCTCAATATTTATCGCGACTGGCGCGATATGATGACCGAACAGATGTTTTTTGGCGTCTATAACCAACCCTGGCTGCAAGCCCTGATGGGGCTGCGCGCATCAGACGATCCACCCCGCAAACATCCCGGACACACTTCTGAGCATCTGGCGTTTATAGAGTGGCGAAAAAGAGAAATCATGGCCGGTATGGAAATAGGAGGCCCGCGTGAGGCCGTGCTGCGCGGGTTGATTTATGTTCGTATGCCGGAGGGCGTGTCAGACGAACGCGGTTTTGAAATGATCCGCCGTATTCGCCGTATTCGTGCCAAGCAATACGGCAACAAACCTCTGGCAGAATTCAAACAAACTTACCGTGAACAATTTTTTATGGTACTTATGGATGAGCGTCGCGCCGTTGCAGCCATCCCGCAACTGCTCGCAGAATTTGAAGACGCGGGGCCGGAACTTTTTAAAATGATTCGTAAAGTCGCCACCGCCAGCGGCTCTTTAGGTACAGAGGCGCAACTGCGCTTGGAAGAGATAAAAGCGTTGTTTATTCCGGCTTCAAAATATAAACCTGTAATGAGGGATACCTAAATATGCCAAAACCTATACACCAATTCATACCTGCAACCGCAAAGAACCTGGTTCAAGAGGTTATGAAACGTTCCGGGCAAAACCTGACGGCGTGTTATCAGTGCCGGAGATGTGCCGCCGGATGCCCGGTAGCCGAAGAAACCGGTTATATGACGCCGGATCGTCTTATTCGTATGATTGTCACCGGTGATTGTCAAGGTGTGTTTAACAATAAACTGGTGTGGCAATGCGTTTCCTGCCTGACTTGCGGTGCGCGCTGCCCTAATGACATCAAAACCGCCAAGATTAATGACACCTTGAAACAAATGACGCTCGAAGCTCGCGTAAAGCCGTTGACGCCCAAAGTCGCTTTCTTTCATGATGCCTTTACAAAATCTGCCACACGCTGGGGGCGGGTCAATGAACCGGAATTTATGAGCTTTTACGAGCTAAAAAATTTTCTTAATGATACCGCCGAGAAGAATTTGAAAGCCTTTATTAAAGAGGTTCGCCAGCAGGTTGAATTCGGTGCGGCCATGGCCAAACTCCGGCGTTTGCATTTCGGTTTTGAGATGTCTCAAGGGCGTCGTGAGATAAAGCAATTGCTGAAAAAGCATCAAAGAATGAAAAAAGGGCAAGTCGAGACAAAGGAAAACCAATGGAAATAGCATATTACCCCGGATGCAGCCTCAAACAATCATCCGCACTTTATGATGTTCAATGCCGTCAGGTTTTTGAAGCGCTTGGCATCACACTGACCGAGCTTGAAGATTGGAACTGCTGCGGGGCGACATCGGCCGCCAAAGTCGATGATTTTTTAGCTGTCGCTCTATCGGCTCGTAACCTTGGCATTGCCGAAGCTTCCGGTTATGATCAAGTGGTGATTCCCTGTTCGGCCTGTTACTCCAAAACAATGGTGGCGCAACAGCGTCTGCGTGATGATTCGATGTTAAGAGATGAAATCAACGAGGGAATTACGCAAAAAGTGAACGGAAAGGTCAAAGTTGCGTCAATTCTGGAAGCCTTGCTTGAAACCGTACATTCCGGCAGTTTAAAAAAACGAGTGCAAAAAAAGTTTCGAGGACTCAATCCGGTTTGCTATTATGGCTGTATGTTGACCCGTTTTCCCTATAACGTCTCTGTACCTGATGATGTGGAAAATCCCCAAGGCATGGAGATAGTGCTGAAAGTACTGGGAGCCAACCCTCTGGATTGGAATGCCAAAACCGCTTGTTGCGGCGCATCCGCAGCCGTCAATGATCATCAAACGTCGTTGAATCTGATGGGAAAAATAATGCAGGATGCGGTGTCCCGAGGCGCTGACTGCATGGTTGTCACTTGCCCGATGTGTCAGCTGAATATGGACGCCTGGCAGGAAACTTTTTGCCAATTGAACGGTATCCATGAGCGGCTGCCAGTCTATTTTTTGACCGAACTGATCGGCCTGGCTATCGGCATGAATGTTAAGGAGTTGCAAATTGACAGACATTTTACAGATAGCACGACATTAGTGAAGGAGTTAGGATTGATATGAATGTTCAAGATAAAAAAAATTCCCGCACACGCGGCGTAGTACTCGTTGTCGGCGGCGGCATTGGCGGAATGCAAGCGGCGCTGGATCTGGCCAATAGCGGATTCAAAGTTCATATCATTCAAGAGGAATCTTCCATTGGCGGGACTATGGTAATGCTGGATAAAACCTTTCCTACCGGTGATTGCGCCATGTGCATGATTTCACCTAAGATGGTGGAAGTCGGTCGTCATCCCAATATCCAGCTACACACATTGGCGGAAATGGTCGGTGTGGAGGGTGAGGCCGGAGATTTTACCGTCCACATTAAACAGCATCCGCGTTATGTGGACGCGGATAAATGCACCGGATGCGGCGTGTGTGAAAACAAATGTCCTCGGCTGGTTGCCGACCAATTCCAGCAGGGGTTGTCCAAACGCCGGGCTGTTCACACCATGTTATCCCAAGCCGTACCCAATACGCGCGTTATTGATGCGAAGCATTGCCTTTTTTTGCAGCGCAACCGCTGCCGTGCGTGTGAAAAATTTTGCACGGCCGGTGCTATCTGTTATGATGATACGGAAAAAATGTTTGATCTGAATGTGGGTGCTGTTATCCTGTGCCCCGGTCTGGCGCGCTATGATCCTCGAAAACGACAAGAACTCGGATTCGGGCGTTGGGGCAGTGTGGTCACGTCAATTCAATTTGAAAGAATTTTGTCAGCTTCCGGCCCTTATCAGGCGGAAATCAAACGTCCTGGAGATGAAAAACACCCTCGTAAAATCGCCTGGCTTCAATGCGTGGGATCACGCGATCCGCACAACGCCAATCCTTGGTGTTCCTCGGTTTGCTGCATGTATGCCACCAAACAGGCCGTGATCGCCAAAGAGCATGATCCTAATATCGAACCTACCATTTTTTATATGGAGATGCGGGCCTTTGGCAAAGATTTTGATAAATATGTTGAACGTGCCAAAAATGAATACGGAGTGCGCTATATTCGTGCGATGATATCGGATGTCAAGAATGTTTATGGCTCCGAAGATCTCATTTTACGTTACGCCAAACCTGACGGTGTGCTTGTGGATGAAACATTTGACCTGTTCGTGCTTTCTATCGGTTTTGAACCGCGTTCGAATACGCCGGCACTTGTCCAAAGTCTGGGTGTCGGGTGCGATACCGATGGCTTTCCCCAGGTCAATCATTTTAAACCGTCAGCAACAGACCGTCCAGGCGTGTTCGTTGCCGGAACTTTTCAGAATCCCAAGGATATTCCGGAAACTGTGATACAGGGAAGCGCCGTGGCTGGAAGCGCGATGGCGCTTTTGAGCGATTCCCGTGGAACCGAAGTGACCGTCAAAACGCTGCCGCCGGAAAGAGAGGTGCCTGCCGATGATGTCCGTATCGGCGTTCAGGTGTGCCGCTGCGGCATCAATATCGCTCAAACCGTGGATGTACTGGCAGTGGTGGATGCGGTCAAAGACCTGCCGGGCGTGGTTCATGCCGAAGATATGATTTACGCTTGCGCTCAGGATGGCCAGGAACACATCAAAAACCTGATTCGGGATAAAAATTTGAATCGTGTTGTGGTGGCTTCCTGCACGCCGCGCACCCACGAACCTCTTTTTCAAGATACGGTTAGGGAGGCGGGCCTGAACAAATATCTTTTTGAATTAGCCGATATCCGCGAACAGTGCGCTTGGTGCCATATGCGCCAAAACGAGATTGCCACGCAAAAAGCCATTGGTATCGTCAAAATGAGTATCGCCAAAGCCCAGCGTCTGGCCCCTGTGGATATTGATACGGTCGATGTCACTCCCGCTGCCATGATTATCGGCGGAGGCGCAGCGGGCATAACAGCAGCACTTTCCCTGGCTGAACAGGGCTTTGATGTTCATCTTGTGGAAAAAGAAAAAGAGTTGGGCGGTCTGGTAAATCATCTGTTGCACACCTTGGATGGAAGTGATGTGCGGCAATTTATCCGTCAACAAATTGCCGCTGTGGAAGCGCATCCGCGTATCACGGTGCATAAGGATGCCCAAGTGTACCACTGTGACGGTTTTGTGGGCAATTTCAAAACCGAACTGACGGATGGGGCCAAATTTGAACACGGCATCGTTTTAATCGCAACCGGCGGCGTCGAATATGAACCGGATGAGTATGCCTATCACGAAAGTGAACGTATCATCACCCAGAGGGAACTTGAAAAAAAATTAGCGCATAAAAAACCCCAAGCCGGCGAACATTATGTGATGATTCAATGCGTGGGTTCGCGCGAAGAACCCCACAACGTCTGCTCACGGATATGCTGTCAGGATGCCGTCAAAAATGCCATTGCCATCAAAAAACGTACCCCCGATGCTCAGGTGACTATCCTTTACCGTGATATACGCACCTATGGTTTGAGAGAACAATTTTACGCCCAGGCGCGTGATTTGGGTGTTTTGTTCATGCGGTTTGAAACCGAGCGTAAGCCAATTGTATCGGTGAATCCATCTGAAATTAAAGTGAACGCTTTTGATTATCTTTTAGATCGAGATATTGAGATGGATGCCGATTTCGTGGTGCTGTCAACCGGGCTGAGGCCTAATCCGTCAGCCGAAAAAATCGGTAAAATGTATAAACTCACCCGCAATGCCGACGGCTATTTCATGGAAGCGCATATCAAATTGCGGCCAGTGGATTTTCCTTCAGAAGGCCTGTTTATCGCCGGTCTTGCCCATGCTCCCAAAAACCTTGACGAAACCATCAACCAGGCGCAAGCGGCTGCCGGACGTGCCGGTGCGCTGCTCTCCCAGGAACGGCTCACCGTTTCCGGCATCATCGCCAAGCATGACCGCGAGCGCTGCATGTCCTGTCTCGCCTGTTTTCGCGCCTGTCCATACGACTCGCCGTTTATTGATGAAGACGGCAAAATCAGCCATAATGAAATCAAATGCACTGGCTGCGGAATCTGCGCTGGCGTATGCCCTGCTAAAGCGTTTCAGGTGAACGGTTTTCGGGATGAGCAGATTTTGGCGATGATTGATGAGGTGGCATAGATAAAGTGCAAACTGGAAAACAGAGAAAATTTAATAATGCAAACAAGAACTGATATCAATACGGCAGAGGCGTTTTATCGCGTGTTTTGTGCATTGTCGAAGCAAGATCGCCTTGCCATCGCGCGTTACATCTTTCACGATAATGAAATTCGGCAAGAACTTGAACAATCGCAAATTCCAAATGATGCGACTTTGAAGGCCTTTGCTGAGGAAAAAATCAATATGCCTGTATTTGAAACGATCTCGGAATTGCGAGAGGATTTATTAGCTTGAAATACAGAATCAGAAGAACGTCTCAATTCAAAAAAGATGTCAAACGTGTGTGCAAACGCGGAAAAGGCATTGAAGAATTGCTTAGAGCGATTCAGAAACTCGCCGAAGGCCTTCCACTTTCTGAACAATACGATGATCATCCATTAAAAAGGCAGTACAAAGGAAAACGCGATTGCCATCTTAGGCCGGATTGGATTTCCATATATGCTTTTGAGAATGATCAACTGGTGTTGTATCGGACAGGGGCTCATGCTGACTTATTTAGGTGAGTAAAAAGATATACTTTGAAACCAAAGTTGCCTTCATTAAACTTAGGAGAGATAGCAACATGAACACATCCCTAGCTGCTGAGGATCAAGACACAGCTTCTATTGAAAAACCAAAAAAAACACCACCGGACTGGGAACCTAATATTTTGGCGTTCGCCTGCACCTATTGCGCCTTTGCGGCCGCCGACCTGGCCGGTGTCATGCGGCTTCCATACGCGCACAATGTCAAAGTTATTCGCCTGCCCTGCACCGGAAAATTGGATCATATCTATGTGCTGCGGGCGTTTGAGCGAGGTATTGATGGCCTTTTTGTGGCTGGCTGACTGGAAGGTCAATGTCATTTCCTGGAAGGAAACACCAACGCAAAAAAAAGAGTCCGTCATCTCAAAAAACTTTTAAGCCAAGTGGAGATTGATCCCCAGCGCCTTGCCATGTATAACTTATCTGCGGCCATGGGGCCTGAATGGGCGCGGATATGTACATCATTCACCGAACAAATAAAGCTGCTCGGGCCGTCGCCGGTTTGGCTTGCAGACCATAAAAAATGTGTAGAGGAGTCTTTGTAATGATTGTTGGTAAACAGAAACCGCCTGATGAAATATGGGCGATGATTCGTTCTTATAATAAGGTATTAATTTTAGGTTGCAACACCTGTATTGCGGTGTGCCATGAAGGGGGCGGTAAAGAGGCTGAAATTCTGGCATCCCTGATGCGTATCAAGGCCAAACAGGCCGGTGTCGATATGGAAATCCGCCATGCCGCTATTGAAAGACAGTGCGAACATGAATTTTTCGATGCCGCACTTGAAGAGATCGAGCGGGCCGAAGCGGTGTTAAGCACCGCCTGCGGTGTAGGCGTCCAATTTATGGCTGAAAAATTTCCATCTTTACCGGTTTCACCGGGTGTGAACACGACCTTTTTGGGAGCCACTGACCAGCCCGGTGTGTGGGAAGAAAAGTGTCAGGCTTGCGGCCAGTGCATATTGGATCAGACCGGAGGGATTTGTCCTGTTTCACGATGCGCCAAACGTATATTGAACGGCCCGTGCGGCGGCTCTTCAATGGGTAAATGTGAAATTGACAAACACCTTGACTGTGCTTGGCAATTGATCATCGAACGCCTCCGCTTGTTAGAAAGGCTGGATGATTATGAAAAACTGACACCGATCAAGGATTGGTCCAGCGACCGAGCCGGCGGCCCGCGCAAGCTTATTAGCGAAAAAGGCAGTTATGATGCCTCCGCTGATTGATGCGGAAATTTGATTTTTTATTAAAGGAGGAAGCATGAAGACCTTTGCATCACTGGTCGAGGAAGTTCAAAAGCCGGGTTTGTGCCATCTTTGCGGCGGTTGTCTGACATTCTGCACGGCTATCAATTATGGTGCTCTGGAGATGGATGAAGACGGCATGCCCTACCTGAGTGACATGGAAAAATGCACCGAATGCGGTCTTTGCTATTCGATATGCCCTGAAATTAATGAGCTGGATGATGACATCCGAAAAAACGCCGGCTGGAGCGAACCCATGGGCCGTATTATGGAAACGCACGTTGCCCACGCCATAGAACCGGAAATTCGCCAAAATGCCACGGACGGAGGGGTCGTTACCGGTTTGCTGCTTCATCTGTTTGAAGAAGGACGCATTGATGGCGCAATTGTCACCAAACCGTCAGGACGCTTGCAACGGGAACCCTGGCTCGCCATCACCAGAGAAGAGATTGCGGCCTCGGCAGGCTTTTATTTTGATACATCGCACGGCATGAAACGCTTCCTGGACGGTTATTCGATTTATACGCCCTCTACCCGGAAGCTGAAATCTATGCTTCAGCAAGGACTGCGCAAAGTGGCTCTGGTGGGGATGCCATGCCAGATCACCGCTATTCGTAAAACCGAGGCGCTGGGTGTGTTGCCGTCCGATTCAATCCACTATTGTTTGGGTCTTTTTTGTTCGGGCAACTTTTTTTGTGGCTCTGAGCAGCAGGAAAAATTGGCGGAGATCGGGGGATTTGAGTGGGAAAATGTTCAAAAGTATAATATAAAGGAAACGTTTTTAATTCACCTGAAGGATGGAGAAACAAAGTCGATCCCGTTGGAACACCTTGATTTTATGAAACGCCCGGCCTGCCGCTTCTGTGCAGACTATGCAGCCGAATTTGCGGACATTTCTTGCGGAGGCATTGGCGCGCCTGAAGGCCAGACCACTGTGATTATCCGCACCCAAACGGGTCGTAGGCTTTTTAATGATGCCTGCGGCCAAACAATTGAACTTTTCGACGCTAAAGATAAGGTTAACCTTATAGCAAAGGCATTAAAACAGATCGAAGCGGCTTCCGCTGCTAAAAAACGTTTGTCAGCGAAACACCGCCAAGCGCTTTAGCAAGTCAGTTATTATGATGCTTTACAACGATCAGTTATTGGTAGTGGTGCATTGAGATGGTGACACTCTATTTTCCCCAGGACTGTTCAGTTCTAATTTCCCCCTCGCTGACGGTCTTATACTGTCGACCGCTGATTCCGGCGAATCGACGCAGTGCAAAGCACCGTTTTTCAATAAGCCGCTTTTATTGAAACAGCACAATATATAAACGGTCAGATTCACCTACAGCTCAAAAGTCAGACCGCTCCGGAACTGACACATCCGAACATGTCATTTGTTGCATCGCAACTTCTTTTTGCACTCCGACAATATAGTATCAGCGTATCGGTTTCGGGACTGAACCGGGCGAGAATATCCTGGCCAAAATTGGGATTCTTGGCTTTGGTATAACCTTTTTTCCCTACCGTTGTCGTAAAAAATTTAATCGGTATATTGTATGCCCCTTCTACATGCCCGATCACCTGATATTCGTAACGGGTTCTGACATCGACTATAAAAGTGTTTTTGGGATTTTTCTTCATCATTTTCAATGCTTCAACAGGAGCGATATCTCCACCCAAGTGGTCCTTTTTAGGCTTGTATTGGTAACCCGCAAATACAAGAGAAGTAGAAAGAAAGAGTAATATCAACGCCCCAATCAAAGTATTTTTAATGTGTCTCATTTCTGCCTCCTTTCATAGTTAGTTAATAAATGATCGATACTCTGAGAATTCAAACTTCCGATAAAACACCTGCTTAATTATTTCACCACCTCCTTTATCGTTTTGGGAATTCATGCTCGGGGTACGATTACCCCCGCATTGGCTTTTAACTCCCATTCGGCCATATCATCATTGCTTAAAAAAAAGAGTAAGAAGAGTAAGATAGGGGTAAGAAAAACCATTATCCCAATATACCTTTTTTTCCTTTCAATTCGGTTACCTCATCTTATGCTTCAGTTACTTTCTCTCCTGGGCGGATTGGCCAGCCTTTTCGCAATGGGTTAATACCACAATCCGCAACCCCTTTCCTGTCAATCGAAGCGACAGGTTGGGATGTCATTTCTTCTTGTTCAAATATTCTCTATACTTTCTCCGATTCCTCCTAAATAACGTGAGTTCGACATAATAGTATTTGAATTTATTAGATATACTGAATTGAACACTTGCCAAAAACAGGCTAACTGACAAATTATACCAATTGTTTTCATAACTAACTGAAATAGTATAATAGTTATGTCGAACTCACGTTAAATATTAGGAGGTGTAACTGCTGAATCAAGCGGGTTTGTCAGGCTGCCCATAGTCTGCTAATTCCGCGAACCAAGCTTGATAAGCGGAATCATATTAATCTTTTTTCTTGCGATACGCATTATCGTCCTATTGGCCCGGACGGATTGGTTCCGGAACAATCGGTGACGGTCCCCAAAGTTCCACACTCATGTTAGCCATGTAAGTACGCCCTTCATCAAAGACTTTCTGAATCTCTTCGTTATAATACCAAGAAGCCCAGTCTTGCATGTCAGCAAACTCATACGTCACTGCCACTTGATGGCAGCCCGTGGCCGGTCGGTATGCTCGAAACTCAACAACACCGGGAACAGCCAACTGACGACTGATCGCGGACGGGGCCCACTCTTGGTAAGCTTCCGCCTTTTCCGGGCGGATGTCCCATTTGTATAATTGGATAACTATAGCAAATCACCTCCTTTTTCGGCATTCTTTTTAAGTGATACGTTGACAGGCAGCCTGACATCAAGTTCACCCGCCCGTCGTCGATTAACCAGGACGCCTGATGCGTCACAGGAGGGTGAACTGGAATCCGAAAACTAACCGCATAAAACTCAAAAAATGGATCTGCCTTCACCGAACCACCAGCACCGGGCATGCGGCGTAATGGGTCACCTTGGTGCTGACACTGCCGAACAGCAAGCCCTTGAAAGAACTCATCCCGCGTGCCAATCGGCACTGTTCATGGGTAAATTGACAACTGTCGAACTGTCTCATCCTTTTCATTATATTTAAATACGTTAGCTTGGCGCGGCCCGATTTCATTTTAACTACATTGCTCAAGTGACAGCAGCCGAACGCAAAGGACTCACCCCCATTAGATACTGTCAGATTAACAGTTTTTAATTCGGGGGAGTGAGTCATCACCTTTGTTTAGCAAATCAATATTCTACTTCAAATTCACCTTCTTGGGTTTCCCCTTTTGCCGTGACTTTCCCCTTGTACACACCTCCTCCTTTTATATTTTTGAACTTTCCGGTTCCGCCGGTCCACTGAAAATCTCCCTTAATATTCACTTCCCAGTCGCCACCTTCTTTGAAAGTGATTTTGTGAGTTCCTTCCCACTTAGCATATGTTTTATCTCCATTTTTGAATTTGCTGACAGTATATCCCCTGTGAGTACCGCTTCCTGCAACGGAATCAGATTGACCATATGACCAATTCTCTGAAGACCCAAAATCAGGATCTGAATAAGTGTTATTAGATATTTTCACAGATTGAGATATTTTGTGTTTGGGAACATCGCTTGGGTAAATATTTTCTTTGGAAATGGTCTGTATGTTTTTTTTGATATAGGTCACTTTCTTTTTTTCAGCAGCCTGTACTGAGAAGCTACATAGAATTGTGAAAAAAATTACAGTTATGGCAAATACTAACTGTTTTGATAATAAGTTTTTCATATAAATCTCCTCTTAAGATTTTAAGTGACAGTTCGCTCTTAAGCTTAATTCATTCTATGATCAGATAACTATCCTCCGAAAGTATATGAATCCCTTCAGAGGCTTTATAGAGGTAATTTTAAAATCATACTCCGAATCCTTTTGTACCCACTTTATTGGTAAAATTGTTTCAAATCAAGTTGGTTTTGAATATCTTGCTAACTGCCTAATTTTGCACATAACATAGATATATCAGACAAAACCGCCGTTTGAGACGAAAATGTCGCATCAGGATGACAGAATGCCTTACAGGCGTCCCAACCTTTACCCGTTTCACAAGCATCAAAGAATTGCTTCGCCGATTCGAAGTTAGCGCTCATCGTTTTCCTCCTTTAAAAATAAGAATTATTAACAGGGTTATTGCATATCTGACGATCCAAATATGAGTGTAAAGCCTTACACGTCAATATATTTTTGGAAAATATACCACCTAACGACGTGTTATATGGCGATTTTATTATCTTTTTAGATATTCGCAATACTTATAATTTGACATCTGGTGCTATCCTCATATTTTATAAAATGTCTCGTCGAACTCTGGTTTTCCGGTATATTTACCCATGAAGAATCCAAAAACCGTCTCCATCCATTCTTTGGGATTATCCGGCAATTCGATTCCAAGCGTTGTGTAAGCTCTAACAAAATCCTCTTTTTGGGGCGGACATCCATCAATTTTCACACAGTGATTTATCATGGGACTATTTTCGTTCAGTTTCACCTGACACTGGCCGAGAAGTAAAGTGTGTTTATTCTTTCCAGAAGGTTTTTGTATTTTACCATAAAGTATTTCAATATCGTCAAAAGGTTTATCCCTATTTTTAGCCATTAATATTCCTAACATTGCACAATAAAGATAAAGTACGCAATATGTGCATATCGTAGTATCGACAGCCGGTAATCTGATGCCTTTTATACCCATTTCTTCAAACAGCAGAGGCATATCGTCTGTTTTGTTCCGATCACGTGAGTACTTATGCAGCTTTGCAGCATTATATATATCAACATTTCCTTTGATACTTATATCACTCAAATCAGCCGTTCGCCTCTTGCTTTTAGCAGCCAAAGAAATATGGGGTATCGATTCAGGGGCATATCCCAAAAGTTTGGCGCCTACTTTATCCGCTGAGATCATATCATTTGAGACAATTATTAAATCTGAACGACGTGCATCACCTGCCGGAGTAGATCCACATTCAAGGGAATATATTCCATCTATGACCGTGAGTTCTGGGGAGAGCATGGCAGCAAATTGTGCGACATGATAATCCAGATTTTTACCTTGGTCTCTGTTGTGACATCTCTTTCTGGAGTCAATATTCAATAGACCTTTCAGGTTTTTTATCCCAAGAGAAACCATACACTGGGAATGTGTTTTCATTACCGGCATGTCAATAATATAATCTGCTTCAAAAATATCTGAATTAACTGATAACTTCACATCACCCAAAGTGGCTTTAGCAAAATTTCCCTTATGGACATCAATGGTTTTTAACCCATATCGTTTTGTAAGGATATCAAGCCCCATACCCTTGACAGCTAGTTGTAGCAACGATTCAGAATTTTTCTCTGTCTCCGCCACTCCTTCTGCCAAAGTTATATCTCTTACACCATGCTCGTTCAGAATAATTACAATATCCTCAATTAATCGTGCAGTTGTTATAACGCCATACTTAGGGAAATTTGTTTTTTTGAACCATACCACGAAATTTGGTTTTATAAACACTTTTGAACTGCTCGATATCTTTCCAAGTCCTCCGGCTTCATCTATTGCCAGCTTTAATGATTCATAAGGTTTTTCATACTTTACGACTGCAACGTTATACATGTCTGATCTCCTTATACAATGGTTCGGTAATTTTTCTGCTTTAGTATTAAAAGTTATAACATATTGAAATAACAATTTTTTATTACTTATGATAAATTTGAATCCCTTGTTTGCAGTGGTATTTTCATCTGAATATGAATTAAATGCAAGTCAAGTCATCCCTGAGTTGCAATTAATTCCCATTTATTACTAAATTTTCCTGGAACCAATCTATTTTAACACTAAATATTACGGTAGTGGTGCATTGAGATGATGGTGCTCTATTTTCCTTTTCCTACGTTGGAATCCGTATAACTGGCATTGACGCACATTCTACGCATTGGTACGAGAACAAATAGTTCACCACACCATCATCTCAATGCACCACTACCAAAAAGTCAATGGTCGCCCCCATCTGATAACCGATATTGTCCTCAAGTTTCAGTTATCTTGTTTCTTCTGAAAGATACTTTGCAAGACGCTTTCCAAGGCCAATAATGGTTGTTGTTGGTGGCATTCCCCAAGCCTCAGGAATTACCGAACAATCACAAACATACAGATTGTCATGTTTTGTCATAAGATTCGAATCCACAAGATCGCCAACTTTAACTGTACCACCGGGATGAGCGGCAAGGTACTGAGTCTTGAAAATACTCTTCGCACCGGCATCTTTTAATATTTCTTTTGCCCGTTCATATCCTCTCCGTAACTTCTGTTTTTCATTCTTATCTAATATTTTACGTACTCCTCCGTTGTCGGTGAGTTTTCCGCCAAGTTCGTCTTTTGTTTTTACCATTATCTGAAGAGTGTTTCGTCGTGAAAACACTTTATGAAATCTAAATACCCCGGCCGCAAACATTGCGGTTGTAGCGAATGGGTGTGCCATGTCTGTCATCATGTAACCCTCATCTTCAATATGCACACCTGCGGTCATAGGAATTTCACTGGTCGGAACATCAATGTCTTTTACCGTACCCCGAACTCCTATGAGGGGATCAAAAAAGAAATCATATCCGGCTCTTTTTATGCCGCTTGCTCGAAGTATGACGGGGGTGCCTATACCACCTGCGGAAACAATAACCTTTGGTGCAAAAACTTTATATTTCTTTATACCTTTTGTAAATTCTACCCCAATTGCTTTATTGCCTTCAAATAAAACCTTTTTAACCTTTGCGCCATTTATGAGTGTCGCCCCATTCGCCACAGCTTCCTCGATATACATTCTTGCACTCCACTTCACCCGATGAGGATCTCCATAATGGCCAAATTTATATTCTGGTTTCCATTTATCCTGATACATAAATTTGTCCAGTTTTTTCCAACTGTATCCAAGATTTTGAGCGCTCTCCATGAGCCGCTTTGACATTGGACCAACCATTTCATCTTTAAGTGGTCCAACAGGAAGCTCCTCCCTTAGTTCTTTCACCTCATAACTGATATCTATCCCGTAAGATTGTAGCATACGGAAAGGAACAGGAAACGACGTCGCATAATAATGGACTGTGCTTCCGCCGGTTGTGATGCCCCTGACCAATCCCAGCATTTGACGTGTAAAAAGCATGCTTCTGCCCGGAAATAACAGTGCCCTGGCGCCTTGCCAGAAGCTTCCGGTCAACGGATCGTTATCCCCCCATTCGAGAATAAGCACTTTTTTCTTTCGCTTTGACAATTCCCTGGCAACCGTTGCCCCACCTGGACCACTGCCGACAATGATATAGTCTTTATCTTCAATGTTCATAAGTTTCGCTCCTTTAGATAATTTAAAGTTCAGTATTTCATTTGTTATTGGAGCAGGCGGATTTGACGCTCATTCCGTTTCCGGTGCAGGTAAGCATTGGTTTTGTCCCGTTCTTCCAAATTTCACAAGGGCACATCCGTTTGCGTATTCCTGTCTGATTTCTCTGAAAAGGTATCCCACGAGCAGACGCGGTTCGTGCGGAAACACGGATTCTGCTATAGGTTCTGGTTCGTATGCGCTTGAACCTGCAAAGAAAGATAACATAATCAACTCACCTCATTGAGTTTCTTTATTTGAGCAAATGGGTTTGTCCTGTTCGGATTGCATCGACAAACAGTTTTCCGGTCACTTTCATTTTGCCCAATCTTCCTTTCTTATTGGACATAATAATGTCGTAAAGTTCTTCTCTATTTTGCGGAGGCCTGACTTCTACAGGCTTTTTTTGCAAGGATATGGCTTTTTGAGGGCATGTGGGCACACATACACCGCATCCGATGCAACGATTCAAATCTATTGAGGTTTGTTTCTTCTTTTCAGACACGCTTGCCGCTCCGACTTGGCAACGCTTTTCACAATTACCACATCCATCGCATAAATTGGCATCTGCGACAGCATAAAAATTTGAAGCCCAAAAATCTACCGGCTTAGGTAAATTTTTATGCATACCGAGCATTCCGCAGCAACATCCGCAACATGAACAAATAAACTCGGCCTTTTCCGTATTGGATGGTTGAAGAACCAATCCCTGTTTTTGATTTTTATTCAGGATTGACATAGATTCATCCAGCGTGATTTCTCTTCCGATACTGCTCCGCAGAACAGTTTGGGCCATGCTGCCGGCGGCAAAGCAAGTTTCTTTTCGGTCTGTAACATGACAAGGGTTGCCTGTTATGCTCTTTTTTTGGCGGCATATACATTCGAAGATGGCAAAAGGTGCTTCAGCTTGTTCCAATAGCGCAGTGACTTCATCGAATGTACTGACCTTATGTTGCGTTTTGATACTTTTGGCAATCGGAATGGTGCGCATCTGTGGAAGTTTCGTACTTATAAGTTCCACCCCAAATTTTTTGTCCGATGTGTAATCATCAAAATTTTTTATAAATTCCGGAGTAAGTTTGCCGACTTGAAATTCGTACATCCCAACCACAAGGGGGGCATTACAATAAAATCTTTTGCCATCTTTAATTTTTAATTCAATCCCTCCCTTTTTTTCAATACGGCCAAGCAGTTCCTCTAGTTTTTCCGGTGATTCTGCTAAATGCCCAGATCTTTCAAATACCATTTCAAGCGGTTCAAACTTGTAGGTTAAACATGTTGCAATCTTAGCTTCTTGGGGCGTAAAGATGTGTTTTAGAATTTTCATCTCAGAACCTGACCGTGTGGCGGGAAATCCTACCGCCTGACTGTCTAAATGGCGTTGCAGTTTGAAATAAACCTGTTCATTATTTTCCATATCACACCTCCTTTTTTAGAAAAATACAGGCCAATAATCCTTCGTGCGGAATTTGCCCAAAAATTTATTTCAACAACAGACGATAATGCAATATAAAATTTGAACCTGCGTCTAACCTCCTTTGGGCGCATTTTGAAAAAGGGGGTATTTTTCAACCTATATAAATATCAATTAAATTCAAAATATTACGGATAGATATTTATGCTTCTTAGCCCCAGAAAAGTTGCACTTATCATTTAACAACTTCCATAAAAAACCAGCAGTAAAAATTTAATTAGCTGAAATAAATTAAGATGGTGACAATTAAAGGTTCATTAAGTGTTAATAATTTGCCCCCTTTTCTAAAATGCGCCTACCTCCTTTCCGCCTCGCTATGATAATATGACCATTCTCCTATCATTAGCTTATTGTCATTTCGATTAAATTAGAGCTTTCATAACGACTGAGTTAAGCGGCGGGCGACTCACTACAAAATAGTTGTTAAATGAACCGCACTCCGCAAGACCCTGCAAGCCGTAAAATGCGCTACCGTAGCCCGTCCGCTTCCGGGTAGAAGCATCTGTCACCAGACGCTCCCCCCACAGACCTGTACGTGAAGATTTCCCTCATACGGTTCCTCAATGCTGACAGTTTCCAACCTGTCAGCAACCAGACAGGCACGACCCCGTCTGGCGCATAACTATGTTGCCCGCAGACATTTCCCCAGATTCAGATGTTATGAATTATTCCAGGTAACGGCAGGGGAAAGTCTGATTTCAATTTCTCTGACTTTACCCAGCTTATGCCGCCTTTATGACTCCGGCGGCTTAACTGAAAATGCCATACCCGCACCGCATGATTACGCACTGTTTCAAGTGCCCTGTAATTGCTTCGCACACCGAAATATTGATAATACCCCAGCAGCTTGGCACAAAGCTCTTTATGCTGTTCTTTCAGCGGTTTGTGACGGTTCTTCCTACACCAGTCCCACAATGCTTTCATAAAGCGCTTCAGACGCTTTGTTGAAAATCAAGATTTTAATAGTTTTCGATCTACTGAACTTACACATATCAACAAAGAGGAGTGCCGGCTTCAGCTTGCGTCACGGGCAAAGCTGACTGAAGTTTGCACTCCAAACGGGTAAGGAATGAGGACGAAATAACTTCCCCATTTGTATTTTGATTATGAAATGGGGAAGTTATTTCATCCCCGATCCTAAATTATTTAATTCGCATTCCATAGGGTTTAAAATATTTTTTAGATAACTTTTTCCTTCGGAATTTCTAACCGATTACTTTTTAATATCCGGTTGATACATAAGTTTTTTATCCATACGGTAGGTCCAGGGAAGGCATTCGATCCGCCACCCGTCCATCGGCGGCATATTGTGGAATATAATCCGGTGCTTGGCGTCAATGGCAATCATCATGCCTCGGCATGTTCTCGAACTTCCGAATTGCAGTACTACTCTGTTTCCTTCGCTTGGAACAATTTCAGGATGTCATCCGGCATCAACAATTTGCCAATGGAAATCACCTCGCCGTCCAAAACCAGAGCAGGTGTCATATATACGCCCAATTCAACAAAATAATTTGGGTCTTTAACTTGTTCTACCTGAACTTTCCCCCTCAAGCCTACTTTTTCTAGAGTTTGAAGAAGGCGATCATAGAACAGAGAACCACAATTGGGGCAACATCCTAAAATTTCAAGTTTCATTTTCGCTCCTTTAAGAACCGTAGTTTTATAACATATAGTCACCTAAATAATTTCAAACAGGATTTCTATAACTTTCAGGAATTTCAATTAATATTATTATGAAATTTCAACCGCACAGGTTGTGGTTTTGCAATAAATTGTCCCACTTTATGTTAGTAGCTCATTCTATCTTATAATTGTTCTGACCGCCTCTTGTTTCATAAAATCCAACGCCCGCCATTGTCGTTGTTCAATCATCTCCCAACCT
This sequence comes from Desulfococcaceae bacterium HSG9, assembly GCA_030378005.1. Classification (GTDB taxonomy): domain Bacteria; phylum Desulfobacterota; class Desulfobacteria; order Desulfobacterales; family JAUCGF01; genus JAUCGF01. The sequence goes on from JAUCGF010000072.1 coordinate 185,184, forward strand.
TTTTTCAGATCAGGTGGAACAGAAGCGGCGACTTTTTTTGAAAGGTCTTCATCAAGCGTTACTTGTAGCAGTTTGAGTACGACCTGAGCGATCTCATCGGCTCGTTTATAATCATTGATCTCTGTGATTTCCATGAGTTTTTTTACAAAATCCTTGCGCTTCTCAATGGTATCGATCTCTCCCCAGATGTTGCGTTTGCGGATCAAATTCCACCCTTCGCTCAAATCGGCGGGCACGGATTCGGATATCTCCTTAGCAAGGATTTGGCTGATACTGGCCTGAAACAATTTGATGACCGCCTGAGCTATCTCATCCGCTTGTTGAAATCCTTCGATTTGGGCGATTTCCATAATCTTTTTTACCCAATTTTTTCTGTCCTTTATATACATATTTCAGTCCTTTGTAAGTTATGCCAAGTGTCAATCATAAATGGCAACTGATTAAGTAAAAAATCCACCGGTACTGGTTTCAGGTTTCAGGTATAGGGAAACTTTTTTTGATAAGGAATAGTTCTCTTTCACGCCTTAAATCGTCGATTCTTCGTCAATTTGCCGGCATCTCTATCCTGACGCCTGATACCCGAAACCATAATTTTTGAATAGGATACACCAGACAAATTCAGTAGATCGAAAAGTTTTTGAAAGGTGACGAACGGCATGTCTGTTTTTCAGCTCCGTAGGAGCGGCATATTTGTAGAATCCGAATGCCCTGTGTCTCTGCTGAGTCCCATATATGGACGGTATATTCCGATGCGCGGACATGCCGTCCCTATGGGACTCAAGGGGGACGGGGCTGACATCTGCTACAAACATGCCGTTCCTACGGAACTTTTAAGGAACTTTTCGATCTACTGAAATTAAATCGTCAGTAATACAGACGCCTCTCCGGAGGCGGAACAGATTGTAAATTCTTGGGAATTGCCATAAGAAATAGCAAATTGCAGAAAGAACTCGCTTTTCTAAAAATACGTTTCCATGTATTTCTGTTTCCGGATTTTATTTCTTGTTCCGCTGTCAAAATCATATTACAATCATTCAGCTTTTCAAGCTTCTCCTGATAAAAGTTGCTTTCCTGAGTTGAGTATAAAATTTTTTCATCAAACAATGGGAGCGGATTAATCATACAATCGCCGCACAATACTTGACTCTGTTCTAAAGTGTTGGAATTCATACCATCCTCCTTTTGCTGAAAGTTTCACCGCCAGAGGCGGTGGCATATTAAGCGTAATTTTTCGATTCTACAATTTATTTGAGCATAGCCGCTTTTTTATATTAGTGCTGCTGCCCACAAATTCTGCTTGACTACTTTAATTAACGTAAGCTAGACATAAATCAGGCTGCAACTTTCTTACGACGATGATCTTTGATTTTAAACAAAAACCGGTTTACATTATTCTCACTCCGGAAGGACGAACGATATTATAAAACTGCGTATTCAAATAGTAACGCACCTTATACCGTTTTATTCCGATATTTTCTTCAATCATGGCGCGAATAAGGTTTTTTTTATTTTTCTTGTAAAAAGTTGTTTTCAAACACGATAGCATGGCCGCGTTCTGGATAGTATCGCTTTTGGAATAGCGCATCGCAGTCTTATATTTACATTTCATCACCAGTTCATCAATGATGGCGCTATAATATTCTGTCAGATTAAGATTTTCACCCGCTGCGGTGACGGAAGAAATCTGAAGACTCATTAACACCATCGCACCGACCAAACCTACCATAACTTTTGTTTTCATGTTCATTTTCTCCTTTTGTTAAGATTTTAATAAAGCTTGCAAATATTTTCCTGCCAGACATCCAAATAATTCGCTTCATAACGTTGCAACGTCGCATATTATAACACAATGCAATATCGGTGCCATACATGTAATATTTATCTATCTACTTGAATTATAAGGGATTATTTTATTTGATAAGAAAAATGGCGGGAGGGAATAAAAACATAAATCGGGCAAAATGCCCTGATTACAGGCTCTAAATAATCATAATATGCTTGAATTTAAGGAAATTTTACTGTTAAGGCAAAAAGTGCCCAAATCGGGCAAAATGCCCTGATTTTATATGCAAGGAGCAACGATTCTATTTGAAAAATGTTATTTCAAACGGTACTGCTTTATTTTTCTGTAAAGGGTTTTGGGGTCAATTCCCAACATCTTCGCAGCTTTGTTTTTATGCCACCAGTTTCGGTCTAATGCATCAATAATAAGTTTTTTTTCCACAGATTGCAAAACATCCCGCAGCGCCTGGTTTTCAATATCCATATTGATGCCCGCAATACCCGATTCGCTGTCCAAAATAGCTGATTCCGCTCCCATAAAATCAATTTTGTTCAGCGTGACATAACGATGCAATGTATTTTGTAATTCGCGCACATTGCCGGGCCAATCATATTTAAGTAAAGCGTCCATTGTCTTTACATCCACCGAACGATGTTGATCCGTATCATATTTTTGAATAAAATAATCCACCAAAAGAGGAATGTCTTCACGGCGTTTGCGCAGCGGGGGCAACGTAATGGGAATGATATGGATGCGGTAAAAAAAGTCTTTGCGCATTAAGCCGCCTTTCATCAGGTCTCTCAATCTTTTATTGGTTGCCGCAATAATTCGAAAATCAGGGCGTTTAAGGATTCGTCCACCCACCGAGCTAAAACCGCCGCTTTCAATCGCTCGCAGCAATTTTACCTGTAAACTCAGCGGAATCTCGCCAACTTCATCCAGAAACAGGGTGCTGCCGTCAGCAGATTCAAGAAAACCTTTTTTATCACTGACTGCTCCGGTAAACGCCCCTTTTTTATGGCCAAAAAATTCACTCTCAGCCAGTTTTTCAGGAATAGCGCCGCAATTCACAATCACCATCTCACGGTCGTTGCGTTCGCTGTAGTTATGAATCGCTTGAGCCACGAGTTCTTTGCCTGTTCCGGATTCTCCGTAAAGAATAATGCTGGCGTCAGTAGAAGCGGCTTTCAGAATGGTCTTATAGACATTCTGCATGGGTTTGCTTTTGCCAATAATATCACCGAACCGGTACCGCTCCTTCATCGACATTCTGAGAAGCAGGTTTTCCCTGCGTAAACGTTCTTCCTTAGCCATCAATGCTTTCTCGGCTAGCTTACGTTCGGTAGTATCAATCAAAATCGCCTGCCGTTGATGAACGACCCCATCAGCGTCAAATAGAGGTGTGTGAATGATGTGGTACCAATGCCTATTTTGCGGATTTTCAATTTCCATCTCCACGGTTTCACCTTTGAATACATTTCCAAAATCACAGCTTGAACAGGGTGCATCAAAGTCGAAAATCGCTTTATAACAGTTTTCCCCAATCCGATCTTCCCCAATATGATCAATCAGTGCCTGGTTCATAAAATTGATACGATAACCGGTATGATCGCAAATATAGATAAATCCTTGGAATGCATCAATAATAGAAGTCAGTTTGGTTTCACTGGCTCGCAGTTGACTTTCCGTGTTTTTGCGAACAGTGATTTCATTTTCAAGTGCATTCAGGGTTGATCGAAGATGCCGGTTCGATTTTTTTAAATCCAGTATCTGTCCGGCCACTAAGTCTTCAAGATGATCCCGATGGCATTTTAATTCCAAGTGGAGTTTCACGCGGGCCAATACAATTTGCGAATCGAAGGGCCTGGTGATGTAATCTACCGCGCCGGTGGCAAAGCCTTGGATAATTTTTTTGTTCGCCTTTATCGCAGTAAGAAAAATGACCGGGATGCTACGAGTGTCAGGATCGGCTTTCAGTCTTCGGCACACTTCGAAACCATCCATTTCCGGCATCATAATATCCAATAAAATCAGGTCAAAGGGCTTTGAAGCAGTCCACTTCAGAGCCATCTCGCCGCTGATTGCGAATTCGACTTCGTACTTTTTTTTATTGAGAATATTGGCTAATAATTGAATGTTAATGGGTTCATCGTCAACGATAAGAATGGAAAATGTTCTTTTTTCATCTGAATCGTTCATAACGGACACCTCATTTATATCCGGGCGGGTGATTATCTGAATGTCAGATACCAAAAATGTGAATCAGTCAGTTTATATACTTGACAGTATCAGAAATCAATGACAACTTCGTTTTTATTTAACAAACCTTGAAACGGATAAAAATATACCTGAATCCGTGGCATTAAACTTACAAGAAATTGCATTAACTTCTTGAAATAATAAACTAAATATAATATCATAGGTTTCAAAAAACATTCACTTGGGAGGTGAAGATCAAATGCAACCTGTTATCAATGTCAAAAATGGAGACGAGAAGCTTGTCAGTCACGCCGGATCGCTTTCCGTGGGAGCTTCGCTTGAGCATATGCAACTCACAAAGCGCCTTGATAATATTCCGGGTGTTCACTGTGTAAACCCCGATATTTCATATGGAAACAACCTTTCTTCTATGGCAGGTCTTATTTGTCTCGGTAAGCCGGACTACAGTGCTATTGAAATCTTCAGGGAAGACCGGTGGCACTTTACTCGAGCCTTGAGGATATTCGATTGCCCTCACAGTCTACATTGCGTCAACTCATTGATTTAATAAGAGAAAGAGATGGTAATATCCTTAAGGACGCTTCAGCGGAGATGCTTTTCCGAAAAATGCCGGCTATACCACCGATTCAGACCGGTGTCGGAGAATTTGTTCCACCGGATATGGATGTCAGCCCGTTTGATAACTCAAAGACTCAAAAAGAAGGCGTTTCCGGAACTTATAAAGGGTGTGACAGCTATGCGCCTATGTTTGCATATCTTGGCGCCGAAGGGTATTGGATCAGTGCGGAACTGAGAGAAGGCGGCCGGCATTGCCGGAAAAACACACCGGATTTATTGACGATACTCACTGTACAGGATAATTTTTGATATTACCGTTAATAACGGTATGAATTTATAGAAAATTATTTGACATAAACATGGATTTGTGTTTTTTTTATGAAGTTGTGCGGCTTTTAACCATAAAGGAGATAAACTTTATGTGCCTGATCACAAAACTCACGAAAATTTTCAATTCGGTGCCAGGCAGGAACAAAGCCGGAGCCGCTCTGCTGTCTTGTTTCATCGTTGCGTTATTAAAGGCTCGCACTGTCTGTCTGGCCAAAATAGCTGTGGTGATGCCAGGTAGCGCCAAAACGGATTCAAAATATAAACGCTTACAGCGATTTTTTTTCAGGTTTTAATTTTTCCATGGATGATATCGCCTGACTGATCGTTCGCTTTTTGCCGATTCGTGATGAAAAACAGGATTTGTCCATGGATCGCACTGACTGGAAATCAGGCAAGCTGAACAGCAATTCCCGGAGATATACCTCCGGTAAAAATATTATTAACAATTGTTTATAAAAATCAATTAAGTGTAAATTTTCATCAAAAAAACAGAACTGATGAGCTGGTTTGAGGCAGACCAAATAGAG
>JAUCGF010000065.1 GCA_030378005.1 Desulfococcaceae bacterium HSG9
GTTTTCCAAAAAACTCGCAAATCATATTGGAGCCATCAGGTATTTTATTCATCATTATAATGCTAAGATAAATACCGCTAAAATGATTTGATTTTATGTAGCACTACTTTGTTTAGGACTACCAAAATTATTATTTGAAACGCCTTATCACGCAATGTGATCAATTGGATAACAGCGCCATTGATGAAGCCCATAGCGACGATCATGAATCCGCACCCCTCCGGATTTCAGACGTCTTTACAACCCTTGTTTTAAAAGATATTGAGCGATTGCATCAATCACTTGATGATGTTATCAGATCAGCAAAATCTGAACACAAAAAACGCGTTCCCGTTCAAGCTATCCAAGCGGCCGGTGCGGTGAACCGGTTGGTGATTCTGGGACGCCCCGGCGGCGGCAAAAGCACGCTGGTGAATCATATCGCCGGTCAACTGGCGCGGCTGCGAAAGGGTGATGCGGTTTCCGAAAAAGCGCTGCCCGGATGGACGTCTGACCGCAAACCGCTTCCGGTCAGGATTATCATGCGTCAATTTGCCGAACAGATGCCGGATGATGACCGACAAACTTCTGAAAGAATCGTGTGGGAATTTATTGAACATCAGCTTAAAGAGATGGGATGCGGTAAGTTTTTCCCTGCATTGCAGCACACCTTGGATGAAGACGGCGGTGTGATTTTTTTCGACGGTCTGGATGAAGTGAGCGAAGTGGACAAAGCTAAAAAAAGGATAATTATGGTTAAGGCCATCCAAAATTTTGCCAAATCGCTTACAAAATACCGGATCATTATCACTTGCCGGGAGTACGCTTATCGCAAAGATGACGCCTGGCACTTGCCTGAGTTCGTTTTTCCAGTGGTTGAACTCGATCTGTTCCGCGCCGAACAGATCAAAGCCTTCACCCGTACCTGGTATTGGAAAACCGGGCCGCGCAAAGGATGGACTGAGCAACGCTGCCTCTATGAGGCGGAAACCCCAGGCCGTGGTGTCATTGGACCATCTAATTGATGATAACGAAAGTCGCACCGTGAAGACAGGGCGGTGATGAAATTGGGCGTCCGTGCAGAGGTGTTGAGAAACGCTCTGGAACGTGTGGCTCTATCCGCGCATAAGTGTCAGGAATCAGAAAAACAGAATCGTTCGGGATGCGCCGATATAGTTAGAGCGCCAGGAACTGGCCGCCGGTCTGGAATGCGGTCTGGGCAGGGCTGAAGAGGTAAACACTTATATTCAAAACCGTGCCGGCCTGCTTCAGGATAATGGTGCTGGTGCCTTCGTTTTTCCCATCGCACCTTTCAGAAGTTTCTAGCCGCGACCGGCATTCAGGTCAGCTGTGATTCCGGCAAGCCAGGCAGGAAGCGGAGCGTGGAAACGAGCCGCCGCTGCCGTGCGGAGGCCGGAGTCGGCAGGGGTGGTTCGTTTGGTTTACAGTGATAGAAAGCGGCTTACGGGGACGCGCGCCCTCCATAACACCGTGTTAGCTGTCCTTTGGTTTAATTCTTTCAGTTCAGTAAGCAATTGAATTTGCAATATTCCGTAATGACTTACTTGGCATTAACTGATATTCAAATATTTCCTGTTTGAGGTTGGCAACCTATTTTTGCAATACAAACGTAACAACGATTTTAACAACACCCTTTTGATCAGGCGGCGTCAATTTCATTTTTCTGAAAAGCGGCTCCATACATTTATAAAATCCTTTGACTGTCGTTTTAACGCCTGCCGCTTTGAAATTGACACCAACACCTTGTGAACCTATCACCATGGTTGCAATAACGGTTTGCGGCCATTGGGAGCAGTTGCCAAAACTCTTTTGATAGCATTTGCCAATATCATCTAAAAGCGCTTCCAACTGTTTGCGCACGTCCGCTTTGGTGATATTGCCGGTTACTGTGATACTGCCGATTTTGATGCAATGCTTTATGGCGGCCTCAGATTCGGCAGGTTTACCTTTCGCCGGAGTGGCAGCAGGTGTAAGTGCATCCATTTCGGTCTTATCGCGCTTTTGTTCAACGCTTGCGATAGCATTCGGCTCCGGCGCTTTAGCATATTTGCGAAGCTCTTCGTCTTTTGAGCGGGATGATTGGACCGGCTTTTTTTTGCTTCGCTCCGGCTTGGAAGCAATACTTTTCATAGCACTATAAGCTTTTTGGTATCTCCGTTCAGAAGACGGCGGCTTTAGATAAGCACGCCTTTTGCTATCGCCGCTCTGAGCCTTAGGTGCCGCCATTATGCCACGGATTCCCACAGCGGTGTCAGCAACACCTTGCGGCAGAGGCAAGGGCTGTTTGACCGTAGTCGCCTGCCCTTGTTTAAGCCGTTTTAGAGAATCCACCGCTATAAATGACGTATAAGCGGTTAGCAGATTATAATTCAGCCCCAGGTCGGTGACTTCTTTGATACGTCCATCATCAGGGCGCAGTCGGTTGTAATCGGCTAACACGGCAATGCGATGGCGCGCCCATAGATAACGCAGGGCTACATTGCCCGCAGACGGTTTCAACATGCCTAAGTCAATTTCAGTGCTGTACGATGTTTCTCCTGAAACTCCCAGCAATCGGATACGCCCTTCAGATTTGCCGCGATATTTGCCGAAAACAATCACCGGACGTTCCGCCAACACATCGGGTATGGCCGGCGGTTCGACATCATACGCGTCAAACCCATTGTAATCGACTTTCACGCCGGTCAACACCGGTGTCTGAATCAGTTTGCGGAATTTATTCGCTTTTTCCTGGGCATTGCCCTTATTAATGACGACAAACGGTTCGCCCATGCCCATCCGGGCCATGCCTTCGATCAGATGACGGTTGACACTGGAACCGATGCCAAACGGAAAAATATTGGCTTCTCCAAGACGGTTGCGAATCAGGTCAAACGTCCGCGCTTCAACCGCCACATAGCCGTCCGTTACAATAACAATCGTGCGGGAATGCCCTTCACTTTTGGGTATATCAAAAACCCGTTCAAGCGCTGGTAAAAGGCGCGTACCGCCTCCGCCGCGGCGTCGGTCGATAGTCTGAACAGCGCGGTTGATGTTGGACTGGGTGGCAGGCAGCGAATGTTCAGACATCACGGTGGCACTTCCGGCAAACAACAAAACATTAAACCGATCTTCTTTTTTAAGACTTCCGATCAAATTTTTAAGCAGCGCTTTGGATGTGTTTAAAGGAAAGCCGCGCATGGAACCGGAAACATCCACAACGAACAGATATTCGCGCGGCGGAATCTGAGATGCTTTCACACGTTCAGGTGGCTGCATCATCAGCAAAAAGAAATTTTCGCCGTCACCTTCATACAAAAGAGCGCCGGTTTCGATTTTATCGCCGGCCAGACGGTATTTCAATATAAAATCCCGGTTGCCGCCCTGCTTGTCGCTGTTGTCTAATTGAACAGCTGCAATATTTTTGCCTTCATAATTGATGTTCGTCTTGTGCGTTTCACAGGTGATATCCCGAATCGGAAGACCGGCGCGAATATGTACGCCTATATCAAACGTGTTCAACGGTTTTTCGCCTTCGTGCAAATATGGATTGGCGATCCAATTTTCCGAAGGTGCATCTCCACCTTTTTGGTCCCCGGCATACCGCGGACCGACTACCGTGGGATAAACAAATTCATACACCGCATCTGTCGGAATAAGTAATTCCGTGTATTTAAGCTCCACCTTGATCACATCTTCAGGTAAGATATTGGCCACGTTCATCTGAAAAACATTGGGGCGATGTTGCTCCAGCAGTGATGCGCTTTGACCGGCCTTTTTGGCTCGCTCGTAATCCTGGCGCGCCTCTTCCTTCTTTTTAATTTTAGCATGAATCGTGCGCTCGCCGATTGTCATTTTCATTCCGTAAACCGCCGCTTTGGTAGAAGCCGGAAACACATAAATCGCTTCAAGCGCCTTTTGTCCCTCATTCTTATAAACTTGCGTGACCGTGACATCGGCAATCACACCGGCGATATTCACCTCCGCGGAAGTCGCTTTCAACGGCAACAGATCTGTTTCAGGATCATCGCTTTTGACCAAAAAATAGGGCGCAAGGGTTTTATCGCCTGTTTCCGCATCCCGCCGGGCATCCACCTGTGGATTGAAGATTAAACATGCGACAAGTGCGACCATGACTGACAACAACATTTTCTTTGACATGACATTTTCCTCCTTTGACTGTTTAATTGATTAATAAGGGATTTCCTAAAAAATAATATATACACTGAACCTGAATTATTCATAAACATATTATGAGATCTATTTTCAACCCGCCATCGTTAAAAAATCTGACTAAGCGCAACTCTGCGGTGGTTATCAGGAGAGTGTCCGGCACTTCCTGCCAGTATCGCAGGTTTTTTCTCATAATATTCAGAGCGGCACAGATGTTTTTACGGAGTCAGAGCCTGCCTGTCCTGCCGGCCGTAACAGTCATAAGATATTGTTTTATTTAACAGAACATCAGTTTATCC
>JAUCGF010000097.1:0-18401 GCA_030378005.1 Desulfococcaceae bacterium HSG9
CGATACCGACAGGAAGTGCCGGGCACTCTCCCGATAACCACCGCAGAGTTGCGATCAGTTAGATTTTTTAACGGCAGCGGGTTGAAAATTGATCTCATAATGCGTTTATGAATAATTCAGGTTAATGGCATGGTATTCCCTAATAATTCAATTCTGAGTGATAATTAAAAACGACTAAATTTAATGGCTGGCTGATTTGTTACTCACTTTGAATCTGCCTGCCCCACTATCCGATGGATTTTATTTGTTAGGCTCTAGTTGGATTATATGTTGAATATATTTTAAACCAACAAGCCCTTTATTATAGCAACAGCCGATGCCTTAATAACCTCAAACGGCATTGAAATTCCTTTTTCTGAGGCTGTAGTTTTCAACTTATTCCATACACCGTCATTCCTTACCGAATCCAAAAATTCATGGCCTTGCCAAGTTAAATTAAAAAGCAATGCCATAATACCAGCGTTGTGATGCTTTTTTATCGGCCCTTCTACAAGGTTTGCTTGTTCAAGCAAATACATGTGATAAGAAACTATATCTTCATCATACTCTTCAAATTCATTAGGTCGAACACAATCTTTAACAGATGATAGTTCTTCTACACGAATTAAAATTTCTCGAACTAAATCCCAATCTCTTTTCATCGCCCCATTTTCCTAATTAGTTATCATTAAATATGGCATAAAATCAGATATGATATTTGCAAGCACCGGCTATCCTTTGAAACCAGTTATTAAGCGGATCGGCCTATCCCGTCTTAATATCGTTATCCGACATATAAAACGATTTTTGTCGGACAATATAAAATATCGCATATTTGCCGACATGAATTTTGATTTACAAAAAAATAGCCATCGTATTTCGTTTTCAGTTTTCGGCGTGGAATACACAAGCAGAAATCAGTACACCTTGTTAAGAGGTAAATGCTTTTCTGAGATTCAGTTTATTCTGAAAAGAGGCATCTTTGCAGTAAAATCAGCTTTGAATAAAAGACCATCTATCAATCACTTGTCTTGAATATTGAGAGTATTTTCTCTGTCGCCAAATTTACAACTCGTTACGAATTTTCCACCTTAAACATCAACGGGCATTAAGGGTGCGGTTTAGCATTCTCACTCCCTGACACCTGGACACTTAGATCAATCGTATTTCTGAATTGCATTCATTATTTTAGTTCTGATGTATAATTTTAATAGAGCTTATTCCATATATACGGCATTCATGTCAAGCTGGAAATCGAATATCAGGCGATTATTGCAAGTGGCATACGTTTCAAAGAGATGCTCTGTCAACAATGTATCACTTGCAAACTATTCGGTTTTGATCGGCACAGCCAAATTGGAAGCAGTGAGCTAAACATATATTATCTGAACATGCCGGCACAAGCCCCAGATCGATTCGATGGTGACAGAGGTTGCATTTCTGGGCGATATTATTTTCATCGTCAAAATCAATAACATTGTATGAACAAACCTCTATGCAGGCACCACACCCGCTGCATTTTTCGTAATCCATGATCACGATGCCATCTGTGCGCTTTTCAATCGCATCTTCCGGGCATATTTCTACACAAGGAGGACCATCGCAATGCTGGCATACATTAACATGAAATACGAAATCCGGTTTGCCGTTGATGCGCTTAGTGAAGTCTTCCGAAACAGCAATCAGTTTAACGCTGTCTTGCGTGGGATTTTCCTGTTTACAAGCTACTTCGCAAGTTTTGCACCCCCAGCAGGAATCATGATCAATTATTAACTTATATTTGCGCATGAGCCGTTTTCCTTATTTTCTAGTGTTGTGTCAACATTTGGCTGACGGGCAGGAGTGCTGACTTCAGTTTGCCAAAACGCTCTGAAAGCGGCAAACTAAAGTTTGCACTCCTGATTTTCACTTATCACCTTAGCGGGATAAATTTTACATAAAAGCGTGCGGACGCTGGTGGCTCCCATGGCCGGATCGCAACTTTGATAGGCATTATCCGTCAAAATATTGATATTCGATTCATCCCAACCATGACCCGGTGTATCGCGTTCGGGAAACCACCAGGCATGTTGGGCGCTCACCACTTGTGGATCGATGCCGGCGAAGATTTTGGCACGTTGTTTCACCTTGCCACGCGGCGTTTCATGTTTCATGTTTTACGTTTCAAATGTGCATTTGTATAACGGATTGAAGGATTTAAGTCAAAATATATCTGTGATAAATCTGATTTTGTAAGCTTGATTTTCGTCATGGATACTTGTATGGTGTTGCAAAAAATTAATTTGAGATTGAATCATAAGATTATAATCATGCTCCTCAGAGATGATCATAAGTTGCGAAATATTTTATAAATAGTTTGGTTAAGGTCGAATTTTTAACGTGCTGTATTTTTTTGGCATGAAAATTGCAATCTGCTTACTTGAAATAGAGATGGGGTTCAATAACCATGTCTCCGAAATAAATTTCTACAAACCATAAATCTGTGACAAAATGACATTTTAAAAAGACACAACAGATCGAAAAAATTCATAAAATGTAGCCAAAGGAATACCTGACTGTAAGTTCAGCACTCTTTTTTCGATCTACTGAAACTCGTTTGGCCGAAACGGTGATCATCATCGCTGATATTAACAAAATAGTGTGTTATCAAGAATTAAAAAGGAGGTTTTTCTATGAAGTATGCTTTTTTTATTTTAATCGTAATTTTTACCGCGTCTTTCACTTTCGCTTCAATACCCCAAGATAAAAAAGTGGATAAAAAACTTTTTGAAAGCAAGTGTGCCAAATGTCATTCCCTAAAAAAATCTTTGCGCAAAACCAAGAATTTAGCGGCATGGCAAAGAACGGTAAAGCGGATGGTAAAATATTCACGGGGAACGATTACACAACCGGAAGCGGAAAAGATAGCGAACTATTTGGCCGGCCAATCTGAACCGGCTCTGACAGTAGCTCAAAAAAAACCGGCCACAAAAGTAAAAGCGCCTGAGAAAAATGCGTTGTATAATTTTAAAAAAGTCGGTGTGAACCAATTTATAGACCCTTCGGTGTGTCAACAATGCCATTCTGAAAAATTCAAACAATGGAACGGCTCTATGCACAGCAAAGCATTCACCGATCCGCTCTGGCGGGCTGCGACTAAGCATTTTTTCAAAGAAGCGGTCGATCCCAAACAAGCCCTTGAAATGAAGGCATGTGTCAAATGCCATACGCCACTGGGTTTCCGTGCCTATCATATTTCATCTCCGGGGGATGATTATGACAAACTGGCGCAGTTGCCGGCCCAAGGAATTTTCTGTAACTGGTGCCATAATATTAACGAAGTCAAACATATCGGTGATGCCGGCTATGAAGTGGCTCCGGGAAACGGAAAAGATGATCCATCTACCATGCTTGGCCCGCTTAAAGATGCCAGTTCGGATTTCCATCCGGTAAAATATTCGGAACTTCATACAAAATCGGAATTTTGCGGGTTGTGCCATAATGTTTCCCACGCCACCAATAATCTTCCGTTTGAACAAACGTATGATGAATGGAAAAAAAGCCCTTACAACAGTGGAGACCCGGCCACTACGGTCAATTGTCAGGACTGCCACATGAGGCAGAAACCCGGTGTTCCGGCAACAGGAAAAACAGCAAGACCTGCCAATCCGGGAAAAGCGGCCGATAACGGACCGGACCGGGAGCATGTCAATACGCACTATTTTGTAGGTGCCAACACACTGGCCGCTCAACTGGAAAACAATCCGGTTCATGCCAAGATGGCGGTCGAACGCTTGAAAAATGCCGCTGATTTGGAGCTTATCAAAAGCGCCTCTTATCATAAAAACGGCCTTTCCCAAATTAAGATTAAAGTCATTAATTCAGGAGCCGGGCATTATCTTCCCACCGGCATCACCGAAATCAGACAGATGTGGCTTGACGTTAAAATTACCGATAAAAATGGAAAAACGGTTTTCCGTTCCGGCAATCTTGACAGTGAGGGCAACATTGATAAATCGGCGGCTTTGTTTCACACGCAGCTCGGTGATTCCCAAGGCAAGCCTGTTGCGAACGTCGCTTTGGCAGACCGGATTCTATCTGATCATCGTGTGCCGCCAAAAGGGTATCTGATTGAAAAATATTCGTTTATGATACCGCCGGATGTGATATCACCTTTGACAGTTGAGGCGACTCTGAAATACCGCAGCGCTTCCCAAGCTTTTGCAAACACGTTGCTTGGAAACAGCTCTGTTGAAATTCCTGTTGTTGATATGTTTAGCTTGCATGATACGATCATGTTCTGATACGATGATATTCAATCAATACCGTTCGGCATGAATATTGCATAATACTTAATAAAATCACCAATGACAAAGAAACTGCTGATACCGTAATTATTTACTGATATAAAAAACTGAATGGAGAAAAAATGAGCGAAACCGAAACAATTTTAAAAAATGCAATTCTTCTCGAAAAAAGGGGCAAAGCGTTTTACCAAAAAGTTGCCGACCAGGCGCAAAGTGACGTTGTTAAAGAGTTTTTTCAATTCATGGCTGATGAAGAAGTGATACATGTTAAAATGCTTAACACTCAGTTCAAACAATATAAATCCCGAAAGGGGTTTAGCCGGATGGATTTCAAGCCCGCTGATCATGGCGGAATCGCCACTTCCGTATTGACTAAAGATTTGAAAAAAGAGATTGCCGCCGCCGATTTTGAAGCAGCCGCTATCGGAGCTGCGATATCAATGGAAAAGCACGCCATTGAACTCTACTCTTCCAGAGCGGCCGCGACGGCTGACCTGCAAGAAAAAAAACTGTATCAATGGCTGGCTGATTGGGAGCAGGAACATCTCAATGCTTTGGTAGCCATTGATAAAGAATTGAAAGAAAAAATTTGGAATGATAACAACTTTTGGCCGAGCTGACAGCATGTGCGTATTTGTCAGCTTAAAATTGGTATCTGTTTGCATTTTTTTCGAGTCCGCAACGATGTGCTAAAGTTTGTACACCGCAGACCTCCGAAGTTTTGGAAACCTCGGAGGTCTGATGTGCGAAAATTTATGGCTACGTACTTATTATAATTTATAAGGAGGAAACTATGCGTTGGAAACAATTTTTAACCCCTGCCAAATCATTTAATGCTGAACAAGCCCGCGGCTATATATCTGACAGGTCTTCTGATGACGTAACGATATTGGATGTACGTCAGCCGGGTGAATACGAAGACGGTCATATACCGGGAGCCAAACTTATTCCTTTGCCCGATTTGGCCGACCGCCTGGATGAAATCGATCCTGACAAACCTGCTGTGGTTTACTGAGCAATCGGCGGACGCAGCCGGGTTGCTGCTCAGATGCTGTCAGGCAAAGGATTCGATAACGTGTATAATCTTTCCGGCGGATTTAAAGGCTGGCAAGGTGAAGCCGCTTTCAAATCAGAGGAAACAGGCTTAGAGTTATTCACAGGAGATGAATCTCCTGAAAAAACGCTGGCCGTCGCTTATTCCCTTGAAGACGGTTTGCGCGATTTCTATTTGTCAATGGCACTTCAGGTAAAAAATGATACGGTTAAGGATATTTTTACAAAACTCGCTGAAATAGAAATCAGTCACAAAGACCGTGTTTTTGACGAATATGTCAAAGTCGTCGGCAAAAGGGCGGACCGTGAGAAATTTGAAAAAAAGATGGTCAAAAAGGTGGCCGAAGGAGGCCTCACCACCCAGGAGTATATCGAACTTTTCCAACCGGCTGACTGGGAATCGGAAACCGATATTATCGGTCTGGCCATGTCTATTGAAGCCCAGGCCCTTGACCTTTACATGCGCGCCGCTGAAAGAAGCGGCAATCCCGATAGTAAAAAAGTGCTGACTCAGATTGCTAACGAAGAACGCACGCACTTGTCCGAACTGGGCAAGCTTATGGAACGTATTATTTAGTAACTGTGGCTATACCTTTCATGCCGTGAAGCGTGAACTCACGCTTCACGGTTCAGAAAAAGGATATGATTATGGGAAAACATCTTGTACTTGTCGGCGGCGGCCATGCTCACATGGTAACGTTGGCGAACCTGGATAAATTTGTTGAAAAAAATCACAAAGTGACCGTTATCGGTCCTTCACCCTATCATTACTACTCCGGCATGGGGCCGGGAATGTTGGGGAAAACATACAAACCCGATGACATCCGCTTTGCCACTCGGCATTTGGTGGAAAAAAAGGGCGGAACCTTTGTACATGGCAAGGCAGCGCGCGTTGATCCGGAAGAAAAAATCGTATTTCTTGATTCCGGTGACACGATTCCTTACGATGTTGTTTCATTTAACGCGGGAAGCCAAGTACCATTATCAACGGTAAAAGGAGATGTCGGGGATATTTATACCGTCAAGCCGATTGAAAAGCTCATGGAGGCGCAAGCCCGTATTTTGGAACTTGCATCGCAAAAGAAAATAACTGTCAGCATTGTCGGAGGCGGCCCTTCATCGGCCGAAATCTCCGGAAATGTGATGCAGTTGACAAAGGGCTGCGGTGAAAACAAACCGCTGATACGGATATTGGCCGGTCAAAAGTTCATGTCACGCTTTCCAGATGATATTCGCCAAAAGGTTACCGCGTCACTCACCCGACGAGGTGTTGAAATTGTAGAAAACGGCTATGTCAGTGAAATAACAGCCGGAAAAATAACGTTGGAATCCGGAACGGCTTATGACACGGACTTCATTTTTATGGCACCAGGCGTCAAACCGTCGCCGATATTCAAAGCATCTGGCCTGCCAATAGGGCCTGATGGAGGGCTTTTAGTCAATACATACTTGCAAAGCGTTAAATATCCGAATATGTTCGGCGGCGGTGATTGTATTTATTTTGAAGATCAGCCGCTGGATAAAGTCGGTGTGTATGCGGTGCGCCAAAATCCGGTGCTTTTTCATAACTTAATGGCTTCGTTGGATGATGCCGAGCTGATGCCCTTTGATCCCGGCGGAGATTATCTGCTTATCTTTAATCTGGGGGACGGAACCGGTGTCTTACGTAAAAATTGGCTTGTGTTCGGAGGCCGCTTGGCTTTTATGATTAAGGATTATATTGACCGCAAATTTATAAAGAAATTTCAAGCGTATGAAAAATAATAGGAGAGCGTTAATATGAATGAACAGGCCAACATGGCATGGCGATGTACGGTCTGCGGATATGTTCATCGGGGGCCGGAGCCGCAGGACGAATGTTCGGTGTGCGGTTCTCCCAAAGAACTGTTTGAACTTTACCAAGAATCGGGTTCGGCGAAAACCGCACTTGCACCTGAAAATTGGCGCTGCTTGGTATGCAACTATGTTCATTCCGGTGAACTGCCGCCGGCAATATGTCCTGTTTGCGGTTCGCCTGCCGAACGGTTTGAGGCCATAGCAGAATCAGCACGCACCGAACCGGCAGATGCCAAACATTCGGACCGCATTGTTGTCATCGGAGCCGGAATTGCCGGAATATCCGCTGTGGAAACGATTCGGCAGCACTCTGAAAATGCCGCGATAACGCTTTTAACCAAAGAGCCTCATCAGCCCTATTATCGCCTGAATCTGACACGTTTTCTGGCAGGTGAAATCGCAGAGGAGTCGCTTCCGATCCATTCCGAAGAGTGGTATGCTCAAAATCAGATCGACCTTATCACCGATGTGCAAATTTCAAATATTTCATCGGAAGCCAAACAGGTATCGTCAAAAGACGGTACTGTTTATGAATACGACAAGCTCATTCTGACCGCCGGCGCGCATCCATTTATTCCGCCGATACCCGGAGCGGCCATGGAGGGTGCCACCACCTTGCGCAATTTGAATGATGCCAAATATATTCTTAACGAAGCGCAAAATGCCAAGTCAATTGTCGTTATCGGCGGTGGTGTGCTCGGACTGGAAACCG
Organism: Desulfococcaceae bacterium HSG9; assembly: GCA_030378005.1. Classification (GTDB taxonomy): domain Bacteria; phylum Desulfobacterota; class Desulfobacteria; order Desulfobacterales; family JAUCGF01; genus JAUCGF01. The sequence goes on from JAUCGF010000097.1 coordinate 7,867, forward strand.
CCGGTGCCCTGGTTAGACAATCCGCTGATGTGACGCTTCTTGAGGGTTTCGACTGGCTGATGCCGAGACAGTTGAATAAAACCGCGGCTAAACTTTTGAAAACACATATTGAAAGTATCGGAATTAAATTAATGACCGGTGTCACCGTACAGGAATTAAAAGGAGATGAGCGCGTGGCCGGAGTGCAATTAAAAGACGGCGCTATTCTTCCCGCGGATCTGGTGATCGTCACTGCGGGGGTTCGTTCCAACAGTTACTTGGCGCGTCTGGCGGGTTTAAGTGTGAATTCAGGTGTTATTGTGAATGATTTTATGCTGACTTCGACACCTGCTATCTATGCGGCCGGAGACATTGCCGAACATCGCGGTATTGTTTACGGGCTTTGGAATGCCGCTCAATATCAAGGCAGTATTGCCGGCATGAATGCGCTTGGCAAAAATGCGGAATTCGGTGGTATTCCGAGGTCAAATTCACTTAAAGTGCTGGGAGTCGATCTGCTGAGTATCGGCCGATTCATGGTGGAAGATGGCAGTGATAGCGTGATTGAAGCTGAGTGTGAAGGCAATTACAGTCGCTATATTTTTCGTGATTCCCGCATGGTCGGATGTATTCTTTATGGAAACACGGTAATCAGCGGTGAAGTCAAAAAAGCCATAGAAAACAACTATGATTTTTCCGGCCTGTTGAAACAGCGACCGGATGCGGCGACTGTATGGGATTTTTTTCATTCCGATTGAAAAACGGATAATCTGAAGATCATAAAATATCATAAAAATATCACTTATTCAGGAAATAAAAAAGTGGAAAACCAAATTTTCAAGGCAATGGTGGTTCAAGAAACCGCAGAAAAAAAATTTAATCGTAAAATTGCAAACAAATCCGTCAGCGAGTTGCCTCCGGGCGATGTGCTGATTAAAGTCAAATACTCTTCCTTGAATTACAAAGATGCCCTGTCGGCTTCAGGCAATAAAGGCGTTACAAGAAATTATCCTCATACTCCCGGTATTGATGCTTCCGGAATTGTGGAAGAAAGTATCAGCGCAGATTTTAAACCCGGAGATAAAGTTATCGTGACCAGTTATGATCTGGGTATGAACACATCCGGCGGTTTTGGGCAATATATTCGCACACCGGTTGACTGGGTGGTGAAACTTCCCTCAGGTCTGTCATTGAAAGAAAGTATGATTTACGGCACCGCCGGCTTTACCGCAGGATTATCCGTGCATAAAATGATACATACGATTAAGCCTGAACACGGTGAAATTTTGGTCACCGGCGCTTCGGGTGGTGTGGGCAGTATGGCTGTCTCCATTCTTAGCAAATGCGGCTATGAGGTGGTCGCAGTCAGCGGGAAAACAGAGGAAAAAGGGTTTCTTACAGACTTAGGAGCTAAGGAAATTATCAGTCGTGAAGATGCCACCGATGTTTCCGGCCGGCCGCTCTTAAAAAGAAGATGGGCGGGCGTGATCGACACCGTTGGCGGAGACATATTGGCGACCGCGATCAAATCTGTCAAGCAAGGCGGAACTGTGACTTGCTGCGGCAATGTGGCTTCTCCTGACCTTCCTCTGACCGTATTTCCGTTTATTTTACGAGATGTCAGCCTTCTCGGCGTCGATTCCCAAAACTGTGCCATGCCATTAAGGCTCAAAATATGGAATAAACTTGCCGCTGATTGGAAATCGGATCATCTTGTGGAGCTATCTTCCGAGATCGGGCTGGATGATCTGGATGATCATATAGAACTCATCTTGAAAGGCAAGAAAAAGGGAAGAACGATTATAAATCTGGCTTAATAAAAAATCTGGAGGGTTGTTTCTGATAATTATGTATTATGTTTGATAATGGGACACAAATGTATCAAAAGACAGTTTAAGCAATGAGGCACTCTAAAAATAGCATTAAAATAATGGATATTTTTTCTATTTTATCTCTACAAGACTTTGTTATATCGGTAAGCCCTTGTTCATACACGCTGTCTTATTTTGGCATGAAAATTGCAGAGATATTTTGTTTGAAATAGTAAATTGTACGATTGAACCAATCTTTAAATCTTATAAAATAAGGAGAACTGAATGAAAGTCATTATTACAAAAGCATGTATGGGAGACAGAAATTGTAACGATCTTTGTCCGGAGGTTTTCGAATACGATGAGGATGCACTGAAATCTATCGTCAAATTTGAAGAGATACCGGAACAGTATAAAGAGGTGACGCGACGGGCTGCGGCTGAATGTGGCGCTGAAGCCATTGAAATCGAAGATGATGAATAGGATTAGGAATGCAAATTAAATAACTCACCCATCAGGAGTGCCGGCTTCTGTCAGCTTTAGCAGTGACGCAAGCTGGCACTCCTCTTTGTTAATATGTGTAAGTTATTTAATTTCTAATGATTAACTGTTTAACGGAGGGTATGAGATGGGAAAATTCAAAGAAAGCCGTACAGCAAAGAACCTGCTTACTTCGTATGCGTTTGAATCTCAGGCTAATACACGTTATCATTTTTTTGCGAATAAGGCTGAAGATGACGGATATATTCAGATCGCTCATATTTTTAAGGAAGTCGCTGACCAGGAATTCGAGCATGCCTTACGGTTTTTCAAGTTCTTTAATGGCGGTGAACTCGAAATCACGGCGACCTTTCTTACCGGTGTCATAAAGGCCACGTATGATAATTTGATTGCATCCGCCAATCTTGAAAATAATGTGCATACCAAATTGTATCCCGGATTTGCAGCGGTTGCGCGGGAAGAAAATTTTGAACGTGCCGCTGAAACTTGGGATGCCATTTCCATTGCTGAAAAACAGCATGAAAAAAGTTTTTTGGCACTATCGCAAAACATCAAGTCCGGTAAAATATTCAAACGGGAGGAAAAGGTGATCTGGCGCTGCCGAAACTGCGGCTATCTCCATGAAGGTACGGATGCACCTGATAAATGCCCCGCCTGCGTCCGCCCTTCCGGCCATTTTGAAATTTTATGCGAAAATTGGTAGCCTGAAATTATCTCCCAGTTCCGATTCCATCTAAAATAAAGCTACAAACCTGGCACTCCGAAACAGATTGCGGTAAAAAGTATAAGCTGGCACATGAGGGCTACCATCATTTCTGGCATAATTTTTGCAAGCAATAAAATTAAGATTTAGCAACAGAGAATGCGAAGTTATGATATTCATAACTTTATACAAAGGTGTTTAACACTGAAAGGAGGTTGCGTATGGCTGAAGAAATAGATCTTTCCTGTGCAAGGCCGACAGGAGGTCCTGTTGGGGAAACGGTTAAAACAGAGGGAACTGAAAAACAAACTAAAATTTTAAAGGAGGATGTCAGTATGATCAAAGTCGGCAAAAAAGCTCCGGATTTCACTGCCCCTGCATACCACAAGGGCAAGTTTATTAATGTAAAACTTTCAGATTATCTTGGCAAATGGGTTTTGTTATGTTTCTATCCCGGTGACTTTACATTTGTTTGAGCCACTGAGGTTTCAGCAGTTGCTGAAAAAATATCCGAGTTCCGTAAGATTGATGTGGAAGTTTTGTCAATGAGCATTGACAGCGTATTTGTTCACAAAATGTGGAATGACAATGAGCTTTCAAAAATGGTTGAAGGCGGTATTCCTTTTCCCATGATGTCAGACGCAGGCGGCAAGGTCGGCACCGTTTACGGTATATATGATGAAGATGCCGGAGTTGAAACAAGGGGCAGGTTTCTGATTGATCCTGATGGCGTTGTTCAGGGATATGAAGTGCTTACACCCCCTGTGGGAAGGAATGTAAATGAAACCATCAGACAGCTTCAGGCATTTCAGCTTGTGCGCGAAAGCAAGGGAACCGAGGCCACACCTTCAGGATGGAAGCCGGGCAAAATAACATTGAATCCAGGGCCAAATCTTGTCGGAAAGGTCTGGGAGGTTTGGAAGACGGATATGGCTTTTGATTGATTTACTTGTAAATTATAAAAGTAATGGCGTTGATTGTCATTTTATCCGAATATGTAAAACGGAAAACAGTTCCGCTTATACTTTGCTGTGTAAAACGATGATCTTCGCTAAAGGGCTATCTAAAAATCGGGTTTCTTGAACATTTTAACTCCCGTGGCTTTTCATCGGCTTAGAAACCCGATTTTTTTCTCCTATGTTGAACTGGCGAAGAATGATATTGCGAACAGCAGTATAAGCTGGCATGCTTTTCCAATTCGATTTAAACATTTTTTTAAAATTGACCTTTCCAATATATCATTTAACCTATTGATTATATTTATTTCAGATGCAATAACCTCATGAAAATGCATTTCAGATTTGCCTTCATATTATAAAAAATATCTTTAGATTTCCTTCCGATTCAATGATTTCTTGACACTCGCATAGTTACATAGTATCAGAGTAACGATCTGGATTAAGTGACACAAAGCGGTTGCAAACAAATTTCCTATCCCAATTCGATATCTGAGTTTTCAAGGATTTGATAACAATGCGATATGATTTTGATCAGGTTATTGATCGTCGCGGTTCGAATTCCCTTAAATGGGCCGACGCCGAAGACGATCCCGATATCGTGATTCAAGATCTCGGTGATATGGATTTTAAATCACCGCAACCCGTCATTAAGGCGATTAAAAATCGAGTTAAACACGGTATCTATGGTTACGCCCAAAGACCCGAATCTTATTATCATGCGATCATGGGATGGATTTATCAGCGTCACGGGTGGGAAATTGACAGAGACTGGCTGATTTATACACCCGGAGTGCTGATTGCGCTGGCCGTGGCATTGCGAACTTTTTCAAGACCCGGGGATAAAATTATTGTGCAGTCCCCGGTATATCATCTTTTTTTTAATATTATCCGTAACAATGGCCGCCAGGTTTTGATCAACCCGCTCCAAATGAAGGACAACCGCTATGTGATGGATTTTGAAGACCTGGATGCAAAACTGGAAGACACGCGCACACGTATTTTGCTGCTTTGCAGTCCGCACAATCCTACCGGCCGGGTTTGGGAAGAAGATGAATTAAAAAAATTGGCGCATTTATGCCTGAAACATAATGTTATTATCATATCTGATGAAGTTTATTCGGATATTATTTTTAAAGGCCATCGACATATTCCGATTGCTGATTTAGATGAAGAAATTTCATCAAAAACAATTACATGCATCTCCCCTGGTAAAACATTCAATTTGTCAGGGGTCAGAGCATCAACCCTTATTATTGAAAATCCGGTATTGCGAGATCCGTTTGCACATGGTATGATTGATATGGATTTGGATATCAGTAATATTTTCGATGTAACCGCTATCGAAACGGCCTACCGGCGAGGTACCGAATGGCTTGATCAGGTTTTGGCCTATCTTGAAGGCAATCTTGATTTTTTGGATTCATATCTTAAAGAACGTATTCAGCAAATTAAACTGGTCCGGCCGCAAGGCACATTTTTGGCATGGCTGGATTGCCAGGGATTGGAAATGGATGTCATTGCGCTCAGACGCTTTATGATAGACAAAGCCCGTGTGCGTTTTAGTGATGGTGTGATTGTCAATCCTGGTGCCAGAGGGTTTCAACGCATGAATTTCGCCTGTCCGCGATCAGTTCTGAAACATGTTTTGAAAAACATTGAAATGGCTGTCGAGCAAACGTATGTTAAGAACAAAGCCGCAAAATACACCCTATAACAACGAAAAATAACAACGAAAAGTTTAAACTGACACATGAAACTACCCAAAACGCTTTCTTCGGCACTTAATATAAAACCAGAAGAGGAACTTTTAACAACTCTTTTGTTTTTGCATTCCTGCCTGGTGGGATTGTCCGTCACTTCATTTTTTGCCGTGGCCAATGCTTCGTTTGTGGCTGATTTCGGCTCCGAAATGCTGCCCCATGCCTATATTGTGTCCGCCATCGTGGGGTCTTCTTTGGGGTTGCTTTATTCCAAGCTGGATAAATACCTTTCATTTTCCAACTTGTTAATCGTTAATTTGGCTTTTTTGCTGGCTTCCGTATGCTTTTTCCGCATAGGCTTCTGGATAAGCGATTCCAAATGGTTAAGTTTCGCTATTTTTGTCTGGATTACACCGGTTCTGTCTTTGATTTATATCGAATTTTGGGCATTGGCGGGACGTTTGTATTATCCTAAACAGGCCAAGCGGTTATTCGGATTGGTGGGATCGGGCGAAGTCGCTGCCGGCATTCTTTCCTATTTTTCGATCTCTTTTATTGTTGAACGCATCGGCGCTGTTAATCTGCTTCTGATTTCAGGTGTCAGTTTCGCTATATGCTTGCTAATCCTGATTACTATTACGCGCAAATTCGAAGGACTTATCCTTGAGACCGAAAGCCAACAGTCGGCCGCTAAGAAAAAGGTTGAAAGCAAGTTCTTTGATTTGTTACAAAACCCTTATCTTTTAACGATTGTCATAGTGATGGTATTTGCCACTTTTGCTATGTTTTTCATTGACTACGCTTTTCTAGACCAAGCGCGTGCGCACTATCATAATAAAGAGGAACTTGCCCGTTTTTTCGGATTTCTTTACGGTACGGCTAAATTTGTCGAACTGATTGTCAAAAGTGTGATTTACGGACGTGTTGTCAATCGTTTCGGTATCAAAGCCGGTCTTCTCATGCTTCCTGTGGTGTTGGGCCTTCTGGCTTTGGGTGCCGCTATAACAGGCACAGTGGCGGATATGGGCTTGGTTTTCTTCTGGCTGATTATTTTGACCAAGTTCTTTGATCGAATCGGACGCCGCAGTGTTTATGAAACTTCTTTTCGGATTCTTTACCAACCGCTCAATCCGCGCCAGCGGTTAGCCTTTCAAACCAAAACAGAAGGTATTTTTGAACCCATCGTAACCGGACTGGCCGGCGGTGCGCTGCTGTTGTTCAAATTGATTGAAGGCTTTACTCTGGTACATTTTTCATACATTCTTTTATTGTTGATCGGTGGATGGGTTTTCGTTTCTTTTCTGGTTTCACAGAAATATTCATTGGCATTGATCGAAGCGATTGAAACAGTGGGTTTGGGCAATGATGTTGATATTTCAATGCAAGATAAAGAGGTTTTTAATGTTATCAAACAAAAGCTGCATAGCACCAATCCTACTGAAGTGATCTATTCGTTGAACATGCTGGAAAACACAGACGAACTTGACTTTGAAGCAATCCTTGCCCGCTTGATAAAACATGATTCTCCTCAAGTGCGGCAGGATGTGCTCAAACGAATTGAAAAGCGTAAAATAAGCGGTATGCAGGATGCGGTTCGCCAAAAAATCGACACGGATGATTCGCCTTTGGTAAGAGCGGCCGCTTTGCGTACTTTGTGCGCTTTGGGAGAGGCGGATGTCATCGAAACTGTGCTTCCCTATTTGAAAAGCGATGATCGAAATATTAAGAAAGGCGCAATGGTGGGATTGATTCGTCATTCCGGTCCCGAAGGCAGCGGCATGGTGTTGGGCGATGATGGCTTGCTTAACATGTTGCCAAAGTCTTCAGAACCTGAGCAAAGAGCTTATGCCGCTGATATTTTAGGAGAAGTCGGTATGCGCACTTTCTACCGGCCTTTGATACCCTTGTTGCAGGATGAAAATTTCAGAGTGCGCCGCAGATCCATTAAGGCCGCTCCACAAATAGGCAATCCCAGTCTGGTCGGACACATTATTAATAATTTGACTATTCCGGCGATGCGCAGTGACGCGATGGCCGCTCTTATTAAGATGGGTGACAAAGCCCTGTCGCCGCTGGAAAAAATGTTCAATAATCAGGAAACTGATAATGCTCTGCGTTCCCGCATTGTTCGTATATTCGGACGAATCGGTGGAGAACAGGCTACTGAATTCTTGCTGGATAAAATGGATTACGCTTTTGAAGATATCCGTTATCACATTTTAGTGGCTTTGAACTTGTGCGGGTATAGCGCTAAAAGCTCGCAGAAAGCGGCCATTCAGCAAAAAATCGAAGCGGAAGTGGCCGATGCAGTGTGGACAAGTGCGGTAACGGCAGACCTTGGACTCAAAGAAACATCATTTTTGAGAACCGCGTTGGATAATGAGGTTCAACAAAACCGTAAACGTATTTTTCTGTTGCTTTCATTTCTTTATCCAGCCAAATCGAAAGCGATTTTGCAGGCCAACGATATTTTGCTGTACAGCAAATCTGACGAACGCGCTAAACGGGATTACGCCTTGGAAATAATCGACGAAACCGTTTCCAAAAAAGAGCGGGCGTTTCTTTTGCCATTGATTGAGGACCTGCCACCGCAAGAACGACTCCGGCAATTGGAATACCGATTTCCGTATGACACGGATACCAGTATTCAGCGGTTGACAGAGATGATACAGAAAGAGGAAGGGACTATAACGCCATTAACCAAAGTATATATTTTGTATCTGGTGGGCGAAATGTCTTATACCCTCAATCTGGTGGGTAAAATATCTCTGGATAAACTCATCCGATACATCATTCCCAATTTACAGGCGGACCATCCGGTTATCAGGGAAACCGCTCTCAACACACTGGCCAAATTGGATTCCGGCGTATTTAATAAATATGCGCCTAAACTACGGAATGACGTTAATGCCGATGTAAGAAATATCGCCAATCAAAATGAAATTAAAGGAAATGTTACAATGTTATTGACCATTGAAAAGGCCATCATCCTGAAAGATGTTGAAATTTTTGAACAGATACCCGAAGATGTTTTAATTGATCTTGCTTCCATTATGGAAGAAGAACATATTCCCAAAGGAGATCAATTTATTACCCAAGGTGATATGGGGACTCACATGTACCTGATTGCCGATGGCAAGGTGGATGTGCATATTGGCAAAAAACACCTCATCTATTTGGGTGAAAAACAGTTGGTGGGGGAAATGGCGCTTCTGGATTCGGAAAAACGTGCAGCATCTGTAACCGCAGCCGAAGACTCCCTCTTGCTCAGGCTTGACCAAGACACTTTTTACGAACTGATGACCGACCGTGTTGAAGTGGCGCGGGGAATTATCAAGGTGCTTAACAGACGCGTACGTGATTTGAACAATCAGTTGCGCGATTTGAACGAGCAGTTAGAATCGACGACAACGCCGTAAAAGTAGCGAAAGGGGCGGCATTATCGTCGCATTGCTTAAAATATATAGATAACTGCGCCAGTTTGGTTAAAAGGCGCAGTTGTCAAATATTAAGTTTCTTCTACTGTGATTGCGTCCGCTTCACAAACTTCCACACAGCTATCACAACCAAGACATTCATCAGGTTCCACGGGAACGGATTTGCCATCCTGCATTTCATACACTTCTGTCGGGCAAACATCAACGCATTCTTCACAGCCTTCGCATTTTTCAGCGTCAACAATCGGGTTAAAAGCCATTTGAAAAAACCTCCTTTAAATTTAATTTATATAAAACCAACTCTATAAATAGTGTTAGTCAGCCAACCACTCATACACACAAGTCAAACTCCATATACCAATTTATTTTGGGAGTCAAGCCCAATATCAGGTATTTTTTGCTAAATTTCAACCAATCCGATCAGTGTGTTTTTTATTGCTTTGTCCGTTTTTGTAACATTGGCAGGCATGATTATTTTATCCGGCAAGAAGCGCATAAAAAATTGATCGGGGGTTTCGTCAGGTGAAATATAACAAGTCAGCGTCGCCTCCTGGGCACCAGTTTGAATAGCGTCAACTGTATCCTCCGTTGAATCCAACCAGGTTGTGCGCATCAGGGATTCTATTTTTTGAACTGGCGTTTCACATTCGGCAATTTTTAGAGATGTATCATTTTCAGCTATCGGAAGGTGAAATGAAAACGCTTTTTTCAGATTAGCTGTGCTTGCAGTTAAATATTCCATAACTGCCGGGCTATCGGTAATGAAAAAGCCATTATCCGTATGACCGTGCATCCAAATCTGCACCCAAGCCTGTATCCGTGCCAAAGTCTGGTATTGCCCCAAGTCTTCAAATGATGATGGATTCGCACTCATATCCGAATCCACACCTTCAAGTTCGCCTTTAAGGATTTTGTACATTTCCTGCTGACGGGCATTAACAACGGATAAGTCTTTGGCAATTTCATTTTGATATTGATCAAATTCCTGGGCAATGCAAAGAAACACAATCGCTTCCAGAAGCTGCGCCGAACTATCGAATTTTGTATCTGTCGGATTGCCTTCTGATTTTGCACGTTGCGCAATCGCCGCTCTAATATGGGATGTGGAAAGTTCATCAAAAAACGGAACGTGCAACTCACGGGTTTTAAAATACTCAACCCCGCCGCTGCGCTCATGCATCTTCATCCAAGCTTGGTAGTCCCTTACGATTTTATTCAGTTTGGCGGAATCTGTTCGAATCGGCAGGTACCATTTAACCCGATTTTGCGCTTTCCACTGCCGCATTACCTCAGAAGGCTCTTGCTGATAGGGCTGATATACGCAAAGCGGTTTAAAACATATACTTAAGCTATTTACAATTGTTTCGGGAATAGATGTAAAGGGAAAATAGATAGGTTTCATCAGAGTTTGAAGTTTCAAGTTTTAATTTTTAAGTGTCTAAAAA
>JAUCGF010000097.1:18500-60820 GCA_030378005.1 Desulfococcaceae bacterium HSG9
AAAGTAGGTCGGGTTAGCGATAGCGTAACCCGACATCAATCGGCAATATTGTCGGGTTACGCTATCGCTAACCCGACCTACTGATAAAGTTTCAAAAAGTTTTTCCATCCTGCACAGCAATACCCCGTGCTATAAGATAGATAGGTTTCATCAGAGTTTCAAGTTTCAAGTTTTAAGTTTCAAGTGTCTAAAAAAAGTAGGTCGGGTTAGCGATAGCGTAACCCGACATCAATCGGCAATATTGTCGGGTTACGCTATCGCTAACCCGACCTACTGATAAAGTTTCAAAAAGTTTTTCCATCTTGCACAGCAATACCCCGCGTTATAAGATAGATAGGTTTCATCAGAGTTTGAAGTTTGAAGTTTTAATTTTTAAGTGTCTAAAAAAAGTAGGTCGGGTTAGCGATAGCGTAACCCGACATCAATCGGCAATATTGTCGGGTTACGCTATCGCTAACCCGACCTACTGATAAAGTTTCAAAAAGTTTTTCCATCCTGCACAGCAATACCCCGCGCTATAAGATAGATAGGTTTCATCAGAGTTTGAAGTTTTAATTTTTAAGTGTCTAAAAAAGTAGGTCAGGTTAGCGATAGCGTAACCCGACATCAATCGGCAATATTGTCGGGTTACGCTATCGCTAACCCGACCTACTGATAAAGTTTCAAAAAGTTTTTCCATCCTGCACAGCAATACCCCGCGCCAGAAGCCGGTCACGAATGCTATCCGCCAACGCCCAGTTTTTTTCCTGCCGGGCTTGATTTCTTTGGGCGATCATCTCCTGAATTTCGGCATTCTCCGGCGACAGATCAAAATTAAAAATCTGTAAGGCTTCATCAATTTGGCGAAAAGCATCAACAATACGTCTGGCATCGTCTTCTGAAAACAGGTGATCTGACATAAGGATATTAATTTTTTTGACCATTTTAAAGATAGACGCAAGCGCGGCCGAAATGTTGAGATCATCGTCCATAGCCGTGATGAACCCTTGTTTGATATCGTAAAGCAGTTGATCCGTATCGGAATATTGCGATTGCACGGTTTTAACATTCAGCAACCGGCTGATACAATAGTCAATCCGTTTAAGCGTATTGCGAGCGTGCTCCAGATGTTCCAATCGCTCGGTGTCAAAAACAATCGATTTACGATAATGAGTGGCTAACAACCAAAAGCGGACCTCGCGGCCGGAATAACCTCTGTCTGAAAGGTCTTTGAGAGTCAGTATATCCCCATTTGTATCTGCACGTTTGCCATCAGGCAGTACCCGGTCACAGTGCATCCAGTATTTTATATCGGATTTACGATTTAATGCTTCGGCAATGGCGATTTTATTTTCATGATGGGGAAAGCACAACTCGCGACTGGCGGTGTGAATATCAAAACTGTCACCTAAGTATTTCGCAGAGATGGCCGCACATTGCAGATGCCACGACGGACGGACATTCCCCCAATCGGTTTTAACGAAAATGCCTCTTTTCAATTCCGAAAGTTTAACGCGTTTCAAAAGTGTGAAATCGCGCGGATTATCTTTTTCATATTCATCCAAATCCACGGTCGCACCAAGTTTGATCTTTTGAATATCCACACCGGATAGGCGGCCATAGTCACCGCTACGGGAAATATTAAAATATACTGATTTCAGTTTCTCGTAAGCGGCGCTTTTGTTAAAAAGTTTCTGGGTCATTTGCACCATAGCATCAGTATGTTCACTGGAGCGCGGATATTCAGTCGCCGGTTTAATCAGCAATGTTTTGAAATCGTCCATAAATGAACGGATATGTTTCTCGGTGAATTCGGGCAAACTCATCCCGGCCTCGTCAGACCCTTGAATGGTTTTGTCATCCAAATCCGTCATGTTCATAATATGGGTAACATCAAAACTACGAAATTCCAGATAACGGCACAACAAATCAGCAAAAATATACCGGCGGCATTCGCTCAGATTCAATGGGGCATAAGCGGTCGGGCCGCATGAATAGATCGAAGCTTTACCCGGTTTGATCGGCACAAAAGGTTCCTTACGCCGGGTCATGGTGTTGTAGAAGCGGAGTTCAACCCGGTCTGGAACATCAAAAAGAGGGGTGCTCAGATACCGTTCACCGCTATCGGGAAATATGACCACAAGGAGGCCGCCAGTCATGGTCTTCGCGATCTGAGCGGCGATAACCATAGCGGCGCCGCTGCTCATGCCCACCAAAAGACCCTCTTCACGCGCCAGACGGCGTGTCATGGCAAAGGCGTCTTCATCATCAATATTAAGTTTCTGATCAATACGCTGTTTTTCAAAAATTTCAGGGCGATAGGCTTCTTTCATATTTTTAAGACCCTGAATTTTATGGCCTAGATAAGGTTCCACACCGATAATTTGAATTTGGGAGTTCAGTTCTTTAAGCTTACGGGAAACACCCATCAAGGTTCCGGAAGTTCCTAGCGTGGCCACAAGGACAGTCACTTGACCGTCCGTTTGATCCCAAATTTCCTGAGCCGTGCCATGATAATGGGCTTTCCAGTTGGCTTCGTTGTTAAACTGGTCGGAGATAAAATAACGCTCCGGATTTTCGCGCATCAGACGGTAAACTTCTTCGATTGCGCCATCGGTTCCGAGATGACCGGGCGTCAATAAAATATCGGCACCACGCGCTTTAAGAATTTTTTGCCGTTCAAGACTGACCATCTCGGACATCGTCAACAAGAGGGAATAGCCTTTGACAGAGCATATCAGCGCCAAGCCGATGCCTGTATTGCCACTTGTGGCTTCTAAAACGATTTTATCCGAAGTCAGTTCGCCCGATTTTTCACCGGCTTCGATCATGGCCAATGCAGCGCGGTCCTTGATTGAACCGCCCGGATTGAAATATTCGAGTTTGGCCAGAATTTTTACGTTAGGGTTTGGGTTTAAACGTTTTATTTCAACCAGCGGCGTGTTGCCGATGGAATCTAAAATTGAAGGGTTCATATTTTAAGTTACAATGCTTAAATTTTAAGGTTTAAGGTGATTTTCGAAAATATAAATTACAATGTTTATTGTAACCCCAACTGCTCAATAGTGATATCGACATTGGGCTATTAAAAGCGTATCATCTTCGTGTTTATAAACAAACCTATGCTCCCTATTGATTCTGCGAGACCAATAACCTTTCCAGTTATAGCTTAACGGCTCTGGCGCACCTATGCCCTCTACAGGATTTCTTTTGGTTTCTTTTATAATTCGATTAATCCGCTTGAGAATTTTTCGATCTGTTTTCTGCCAGTAAAGGTAATCTTCCCATGCTCGCTCGTCCCATATCAACTTCATTTATCAATAAGCTCCCTCTCAATGCCTTGCCCTGCTTCTAAATCAGCAATAGCTGCATTAAGGCGCTCGGCATTTTTGGGGCTTTTCATAAGATAAGCTGTCTCTTCGTAAGCTTTATAATCATCATAAGACATAAGGACGGCGGGCCGTCCCTTCTGACCCGTAATGAGAATAGGAGTGTGATCATTATTAACAATATCTATCATATCGGCTAAATTTTTACGAAATACCGTATAGTTCATAGTTTCCATAACATATCCTTAGTTCGTCTTGTTCCAACGTTCCGGATTTGGAAAAATCCTAATCTTTTACTGTTTCTTATGATCAGTCTTTTTTCACTCATATTAACCTTCCAAAATCGGCTTTAATATTTCAGGGGATTTTTCGGCAAAACTGTTCATTCTTTTATTGGTTGTGTTTTAAGTTCCAGACTCTACGATTTTTATTTCTTCATCCGTTAAATCATAGAGTTTATAAACCATCAGGTCTATTTCTCGGTCGGTGTTGTTTATCAGGCTTTGTATTTCTTTTATTTTCTGTTTTGCAGCGTCGAAATACTCGCGCCATTCGTTATTTTCGCTGCCTAACTGTATTTTTACTTTTTTCTTGCGTAACTCCTTTTTAAATTCAGCGTATTCCAAATTGTAAAAAGCATCTATTTTTTTGCTTATCTTTTCTATACCTTTTTCCTCTTTCAAGGTATTTAAGAAATTGTTTTGTTCGTTTTGTAGCTGTTTGTTTAAATCTAACATGAGGTCGGCTTTTTCTATGAAGGGTTGTTGACTCTTACAATTTGGAATTGGCAATTTCCCAACTCCATTTGCAAAATATTCGTAAACCCCGCTACCTGTCTGCTTTCCAATAGATTTATATCTAAAATTCAACAATTTAGAGTTTAATAAAACTAAAATATATTTTAAAGAATATTCTTTGTTTGTATCAAAAATTACAGTTGTATTAGTCAGACCAATGTAATCAGAGCTTTCATCAAGATAAAATGCGTTATTTTTACCCCTGTACGAACACCATATTTTATTCAAATGATAATATTTTTTGTGCATCGGTCGTGAATAACGCCACCAAACCCGACCTTCATTTTTAACTGTGGCTCTATTTAACAAAAAATCTTCATTTACCTTTAAATGCTTTTGAATACTTTCCGGTAATAAGTCAAGTTCTTCAACATCTTCAAAATAAAGCAAGAATGTATTGTTAGGTTTGAGAAAATACCTGTCGATATTTTCACCTACCATTCTTTTTTTAATGAAATTTTTTGGATATTCAGAAGGATATTTATCAAACAAAAACACGTTGTTTGCGGCTGTTTCCATACCTTTCCCCAAATGACATATTTCATTAAGTTTTCTATGTTGACAGTCAATTGCTTTATTCAGATTGCCAATATTTTTATCTACCAATGCAAATACGCTGTTTTTATAAAGGTTTATGTTAAACAAATTCTGCTGGTTATAAATGTAGTCAATAATTTCTTTTGTTGAGTAGTTTTTATTTTTCAAAACAATGGATTTTATATCTTTATCTCTATTATGTTTACTGAATAAAGTTATACATGATGTGATAGATGCATCAGCAAAAACTAAATATTTTTCAAAGTTTACAATTTTGTGTAATCTGCCGTCCATAATAATTTTATTACGCAATTTTTGGGCTTTAGCTGAAAATAAAAAAGCATTTGAAATAATAAAACCAATTTCATTTTTTGACAATTCCAATGCTTTATAAACAAAATAGAATAAAATATCACTTTTATCTTGCCAAATTTCAGAATAGTTTCTTTGTATCCATTGCGCTTCTTTTGACCCAACACCTAATGTTTGTATATTAAAATACGGCGGATTCCCGATCACAACATCAAACCCTCCGTGTTCCATAATCTCAGAAAACTCATTTTCCCATTTAAACGCCCGCTCGCCGGCAATTTCGGGATCGTCAATCAGCGAATTGCCACATTTGATATTATTGCTTAAATCCGTTAATTTTCGGCCTTTTCTGGCGGTACGCAACCAAAGAGACAGCTTTGCTATTTCAACACTTTCCTCGTTAATGTCAACGCCGTAAAGATTGTTTTCCAGGACGGCGGCCTCAATATTGAATAGAGATATTTGCCCTTTTTTCAATTCTGTTTCAAGCTCAATAATAAATCGGTGTTCGTCAATGAGGAAATTGAGAGCCTGATTTAAAAAAGCGCCGCTGCCACAAGCAGGATCAACAATTTTAAGGGACAATAACCAGGATTTATAATCTTCTATTTTGGAATATAGTTGTTTGCCTTTTTCTGACAGCTTACCGGATTTCAGGTGACATGTGTCATCGATTTCTATATCTGTAAGCTCTGATTCATCTCTTTTTTCGGTGCATAGCCTGCCGATTGTATTTTCAACGATATATTGGGTGATATATTTAGGAGTGTAGAAAACGCCATCTTTTTTTCTTTTGCTTTTTGCTTTATCAGCAGGCACACCTTTTAATTCGGCTGTTATCTCTTCGATTTCTGACAGCGAATGTTCAAAAATGTGACCAAGAATATCAACATCCAATTCGGTGTTGAAATCATAAGATGACAGTTTGGGCAAATCAGTCAGCAGTGTTGCATCATCAATGATGATTCTGTCCAGCGTTTCATCCGGACAGAATAAACCGCCATTATAGGCAGGAATATCATCAGTTGATTTTTTCCCTTTGCAACCTGTGTTTAAATAGCCGAAAAATTGTTTGAATATATCGTAAAGAGGTTGTTTGAAATCTTGCTCTTCGAGGATTTTATAACGCTGAATTATCCTGTTAATTAAGTTTGGTTGCAGTAATCCTCTATCTTCTGCAAAAAGAATAAATAAAAAACGGTCTATTAGTTTCTGTGATTTTTTAAACAGAGTGAGCTTGTCATGTTCGGGATTATTTTTTATCAGGTTTTCAAATAGTTTGTTCTTAAAATCAGAATAATCTTTGTAGAATTGCTTTGATATATTTTCTTCCTGATAAACTGACTCTTTTTTGAGTTTTATGGGTGTGCCTGCAAAGACACTTTCTTTTGAAAGAACCAGATATAAAACTTCAAACTTTTTTTTGGACAAATCAAACAAGTTGAATTCTACAAACTCATTGGAATAGTCGATGTAAAACCGTAATTTATGAAAATTTGAGGTGATTACATATTTACACTCAGGTTGGTTGTTCTTGTAATTAAATGCTTGTTCGGTAATGCTTTTTAATTCTTTTGTTTTGGCAGATTTCAATTCAATCACGGCAATTGCCATACCGTCTTTTAAAATTGCACCATCCGCTTTTCCGCCATCGGTCAGATTTTTAAATTCGCGTACTAAATTGAAATTATCATCAGGTTTCAGTACATATCCAAGCGAACTGACAAATAAATCTCTGAGGAAACCATCCTGATACTCTTCCTCTTTCATCCGCTTAATTTTTTCAATTTTTGTAGATGTGTAATTGCCCTTGAAAGTTTGATAGGCAGTCTCAATCAGATTTTGGTCAATATTGGATAGATATTTATTGATTACGGATTTTTGAAACATTGGCATTTAATTTAGCCTCCATATCAAGTTCAGGCTAAATTGATTTCCCATAAAATTTATGATTGCTGCGTTATTTTATCTCCAAACTTATTTTCGGTTATGAATTGCCCCTCATCTAAATCTGTATTTCCCAAGTTGTTTTTTAAGTAATTCAAATAACCAAAACCTCCAAATCGGCCTCCACTCATTTTTTTTACTGAAATCATTAAGCGTAAAAATATCTGGCCAATTTTAGTTCTTTCCATATTTAGTTCCCACACTTTTATTGTATTCGTATATAGTTTCACCAATTCTTGGGTTAAATCATCTATTTGAGGTTCTTCCAGAGGTTGATTATCAAAATAAAGCTTGTAAATTAATTTATAGGATTCATATACTGACTTATCAGTAATGCGAATAGCCTCTGCCATATAAATATTGCAGATTAAGATTTCAATGTCATGAGCAATTAATGCCACTCCGGGTTCCTGAAACATATCATCGTATTGACCGTGTGGGACACTTGCCATTAATTTTGAAAATTCTTTTTCGTCATCCCGTTGTTTCTGAAATTCAACCCCTTTAAGATGTCTGCAAGTTTCAATGCAGTCTATCTTTTGTAGCCTGTTTTTACCACAGCAAATTGGGCAAAGAAGATTATCAATTGGAGCGCAATACCTTTTTCCTTTTTTTGTTTTGCAAAACCAACATTTCGCCATTATCATATTTCCTATAAAAAATTATTTGACTATGAAGGCTACCAACATAAGCTGGGACACTAAATGTAGTCGTAGGTTGGGTTGAGGAACGAAACCCAACATCAGCCTGAATTTGTTGGGTTTCGTTCCTCAACCCAACCTACGTCTGTCCCGACTGATAACACAGTGTGATTTAATATGTGACTGTCTATAACATCAAAGATAAAGTTTCTATCACTTTTTCAGACACATGACGAGCCTTCTGCGCGGCATCTATTACAAAAAAACGTTCCGGTTCATTTTGTGCCAATTGAAGATAGCCTTCGCGGACTTTACGATGGAAGGTCAACGTTTCTTTTTCAAACCGGGTTTCCGATGCGCTGCGATTGCCATTATCAATTTGTTTCCAAGCACGCTTTAAACCGATTTCAGGGGGCAGGTCAAGCAGGAAGGTGATATCCGGCATTAAATTTTTACAGCACAGGGAATGCAATTGGGCAATCAGATTAAGGTCCAATCCTCTGGCAAATCCCTGATAAACTGTCGTAGCATCATAATAGCGGTCACAAATTACAGTTTTACCGGCATCAAGCGCCGGTTTCACACAAGTTTCCAAATGCTGGGCGCGATCAGCGGCATATAGCATCAGTTCGGTAACAGGCACTAAATCCCGATTTTCAGGATCAAGTAAAATCGACCGGATTTTAGCGCCAATAGGTGTTCCGCCCGGCTCACGCGTTGTAAGATGCGGAATTTCCTTTTGATTCAACAATTTGACAATACGATCAATCTGGGTCGTTTTACCCGATCCTTCAATGCCTTCTAAAGTGATAAACATGGTGTTAATTTTTAAGTTTCAAGTGACAGGCATTTTTACCGAATAGTGAAAAAAAGTACTGATGCTTGGGCGAAGGCGCACTCACTCGTGCAACAATCAATTCGGCAATTTTTCCAACAACTGTTCCAAATAGTTACCTGTATGTCATCACCTCTTACACCTAAAAAAATCGTTTTGCAATTTAAATCGGATAAATAAAGCTGAAGTAATATTTTCGACAATTTCAGGAAATATTGATCGCAATCATCAGATTGGCCAAAAATTACTTTTTACCTGGAGTTTACTGTATATCCAGAGTTCAGATGGCATATTTAAAGTTGACAAAATGTGAATTGGTAACTAAAATTATACAATTTTGTTATTTCAATTTTAAGAAGGGGGTGATTCCAATGAACTGTACAACGATTAAAAAAGGATCTGAATGTCTTTTTATGACTGCCAAAGGATGTTCTTTTAATGGCGGGGTTTGCCATACAACCGTCGATCAGTGTGACGGCTGTGCGCGGTCATCTGAACACGCATCTGCATGGTACTGCGCAGCATGTCCGGAGCCGGCATCAAAATGGAAAAATGGAAATTGCAATCTTGCAACCCATGTTAAAGCAGGCGAAGCTGTAATAAAAACCAAGATCAATCCGCTGAAGGCATCAAAGCGAGCCAGTAGAAAAAGATAACACGGCTTTGGACAATCCGGTGAACCCCGCTTTTGTGTAAAGCGGGGTTTTTTTATCCCATAGCGTCTGCATTGCCAAATATTATTAACATACAAGGACAATCCAATGAACCCGATTGCTAAAGAACTCAACCAAACTATCACTTCCGGTAACGCCAACCTGATGGCAATGTTTTCCGACATCGGCCAAAATCTTTTTTTTCCCAAAGGAATTTTGACGCAAAGTGCGGAAGCCAAAGAAAAAGCGCATAAATTCAATGCCACTGTCGGTATTGCCACTGAAAATGGGAACACAATGCACCTGCCATCAGTGATGAGCGCAATTACTGATATAACACCTGAAAACGCTTTAACGTACGCGCCTTCTTACGGCCTTCCGGAATTAAGACAAACGTGGCGTGAAGCGTTGCATCGTAAAAATCCTTCTATCGACGCCCCTGAAGCGATCAGTCTTCCGGTCGTTACCAGCGGAATCACTCACGGCATCAGTGTATTCGCCGATATATGGGTGAAACCCGATGATGTTATTATCCTGCCAGATATGATGTGGGGCAACTACAATATGATTTTTTGCGTTCGCAAAGGCGCGCGCATTGAGCAATACCCCCTTTTTTCACAATCCGGCGGTTTCAATCTGGATGCGTTTGAACGAACCGTGCGGCAACAGGCCGAAGACCGACGCAAGATCATCGTATTATTGAATTTCCCCCATAACCCTTCCGGTTATACGATAACCGAAGCCGAAGCAGATCGTATTGTCGAAATTCTTACCCGTCTTGCAGAAGGCGGCATTAATGTAATTGCCGTGACTGACGACTCCTATTTCGGCCTCTTTTATGAAGAAGATACGTTAAAAGAGTCTGTTTTTGCACGTCTTTACAATAAGCACCCGCGTATCCTGGCGGTCAAACTGGATGGTGCGACCAAAGAGGATTTTGTCTGGGGTTTGCGTGTCGGCTTCATAACTTACGGCAATAAAATTGAAGGCGACACTGATGCGGTGTATGATGCACTTGTGAAAAAAACGGCCGGGTGTGTGCGTGGGATGGTATCAAATGCCTCGCGTTTAAGCCAATCGCTTTTATTGAATGCAATGCAAAACGATGCATATCAATCTGAAAAGCAGGCCAAAACCGCAATCCTAAAAGCCCGCGCTTTGTGCGTTAAAAAGGTTCTCGCAGACCCGAAATACAGCCAGGCATGGGATGTTTATCCGTTTAACTCCGGTTATTTTATGTGTATTCGTCTTAAAAAGCACGATGCTGAAACAGTGCGGCGTCATCTGCTTGACAAATATGGTGTGGGGTTGATTGCCATTGGTCAAAAGAATCTGAGGGTTGCCTTTTCTTGCCTGGATGAAAACCAAATTCCAGAATTATTTGATATCCTTCTTCAGGGCATTGAAGATTTGGATAAATAAATATCACTATGATCTTGTGCTTAGGTGATTTGCGAAAAAGAAAATACCAATCCTGCTTGTCTTTTTTCTCGTCTTCTGTGTTACACTAGAGGCCGAATACATGAAGTATGCAACCTCTGCCGCACCTTGAAGACGAAATAAAACCCTTCGCAACTTTGGTATATTCTTATCCGCAAAGCACCTTATGATCGGGGATGAAATAACTTCCCCATTTCATAATCTTAATCATAATCTTAATCTGAACGATTAAGATTATGAGTACGATTAGGATTATGAATTCAAAATCAAAATACAAATGGGGGAAGTTATTTCGTCCTCATTCCTTAGTTAAAAAAGAATACGATGGGTTACAGCAATTTTACCTTTGATAAAATCAGAAAAGAGCTTCATCTCATAACTGAGGATAAGGCCGGTCTTTTCAGCCATATAGCTGAAGTAGAAATAGATGAGTATTTTTTAAAGCATTTGAAAAAAGACAATATCCCTCTCGGACTCGCAATTAATACTGAGAAAGCCCGATCAGAACTGATTATAACTCCGGTGCTGCTCGAACTGAGAAAGATGACGAATAGAAGAATAAGTCTCTTTTCAGGGATTCAATTTGATGTTATCGAAGAACAGGGTTTGAATGGCGTCTGTGATTTTATTGTCAGTCTTTCTGTGGAACAGTTTTTTTTGGATGCTCCCGTAGTTGTCATAGTGGAGGCCAAAAAAGAGAATATAATAAAGGGGCTGCCGCAGTGTATTGCCGAAATGAGGGCAGCTCAGATATTCAACGAAAAAAGAGAAAATCAGATTGAAACAGTTTACGGAATTGTAACAACCGGAAGCAACTGGAAATTTTTAAAATTGCAAAATCAGATGGTCTCCATAGATTTTGACGAATATCATATAAAAGAGTTGAACAGAATCATGGGAATATTGCTTAGTATGTGTTAAACTGCCGCTCTGCAAACCAGCCGATGCTAAAACCCTCTAATTTGCTTACTTCTGCTTTCACCTCTTCTCAAAACCCTGTCGCCCGCAAAATCCTGATTAAAGGGATTGTTCAGGGCGTAGGGTTTCGGCCTTTTGTGTATCTGCTCGCCCATAAGTACGAATTGAAAGGTACCGTTTCCAATACGGCAGCAGGTGTATTGATTTATACAGAAGGCGCACTGCAAAGTATCCAGGACTTTTGTACGGACCTGGAAAAGGAAAGCCCGCCACTGGCGCACATTACTGACATTACGGTTTCATCTGAGTCAATCCGCAATTATCCTGATTTTACAATTATCCAAAGCCAGGATAACGGACGCCGTACCACTCTTATCTCTCCTGATGTTGCCGTATGTGATGACTGCCGCGCTGAACTGGTCGATCCGCATAATCGTCGTTATCAATATCCGTTTATCAACTGTACCAATTGCGGGCCTCGCTACACAATTATAAAAGATGTCCCTTATGACCGGCCAAGCACATGTATGCACAAATTTGCGTTATGCCGTCTATGTCAGGCCGAATATGACAACCCACATAATCGACGCTTTCATGCCCAACCGAATGCGTGTCCTGCTTGCGGTCCCCATGTTTCCCTATATGACAACCAAAAGTCCCTCATTACAGATGTTAATGCTAATACCATTGAAGAAACGGTCAGACTGCTGAAACAAGGCGCAATAATCGTAATTAAGGGTTTAGGCGGTTTTCATCTCGTAGCGGATGCCACTGATAATAATGCGATTTTACGGTTGCGCAGGCGAAAACAGCGTGACGCCAAGCCCCTTGCTATGATGGCCGGAACTGTTGATCAAATACGGCGGTTCGCTCATGTAAATCCGGATGAAGAAATTCTCTTAAACAGTTACCAACGTCCTATTGTACTCCTGACTAAAAAGCAAAATCATCTCATCGCATCCGCCGTAGCACCCCATAATCGTTATCTGGGAGTGATGCTGCCCTATACCCCACTGCATTATCTGCTGTTTAATTATAATTTTGAAGCGCTCGTAATGACCAGCGGCAATTCGGGAGGAATGCCGATATGTATTGCTAATGGCGATGCTTTTAAAATGTTGTCGGATATTGCTGATTATTTTCTGATTCATAATCGCGATATCTGTTTGCGTTGTGACGACTCGGTTGTTAAATACACACATGGTGCTGTGCGTTTTTTGCGACGCGCCCGGGGCTATGCACCGATGCCCATTTTTCTTAGGCACGACACGTTGCCGATCCTTGCCTGCGGCGGTGAATTGAAAAACACGGTATGCCTGACCAAAGGCGACCAGGCTTTTCTGAGCCAGCATATCGGCGATCTTAAAAATCACGAAACCTATATCGGCTTTCAGCAGACGATCAGGCATCTGCAAAAAATACTGGATATCAAACCCGAAATTGTCGCCTGTGACCTGCACCCCGATTATCTCAGCACACGCTATGCCCGGGAACTTAATACCACAGTAATTGCCGTGCAGCACCACCATGCGCACATCATAAGCTGTCTGGCTGAAAATCGGGCGCAAGGTCCTGTCATCGGCCTTGCTTTGGATGGTACCGGGTATGGTTCGGACGGGGCGGCTTGGGGCGGTGAGGTTTTACTGGCCGATATGGATCAGTTTCAGCGCATGGCGTCGTTGGCTTATACCGCTCTTCCCGGAAACAATGCGGCTGTTAAAGCTCCGTGGCGCCTGGCTGTGAGTTATCTGTACGCATCCTTTGGGGAAGATTTTCAGAATCTGAATCTGCCCCTGTTTGAACAGGTTGGGGATCAGAAAATTCGCTTCATCGCAGACATGATCAATAAAAAAATCAATTCCCCCTTAACGTCCAGTCTGGGGCGGTTGTTCGACGGTGTTGCCGCAATTATCGGTTTATGCAATCATATTTCCTTTGAAGGGCAAGCTGCTATGAACTTGGAAATGATTGCCGCAGACAGCGTTGAAACATCATACAACTATGAATTGGATTATCAGGAAGTCTGCCTGATTTTATGGCAACCGCTGATACGAGGCATTGTTCAAGATATGCACAACGGTGTTTCCGTGGCAATCATCAGCGCCAGATTTCACGCCACAGTGATAAAAATGTTTTGTGAGGCTTGTGAAGTAATTAGAAAAAAAAGCGGTGTCAATCAAGTCGCTTTAAGCGGCGGTGTCTTTCAAAACACGTTTATTTTAACAGGTATGATGCGCTTGCTTCAAAAAAAAGATTTTCAGGTTTATACGCACAAAATAACGCCTTGCAATGATGGCGGTTTGTCATTGGGACAGGCGCTGATTGCCGATGCGATTGCCAAAAGTTCGAGGCATTAACTGATTTTATTATTTTGTCCTTTTTGATATTTTTACAGGGCAATTGTATGAAAAATCAGCAGATAATAGCGTCACTTGTACAAAATTCAATATTCAATACTCAATACTCCTTTTTAGATCGACTGATTATCTCTGTCACCTCTCCATTGAGGGTATCATATTCCGAGTACGAATAATCACCATTTGGGTTTGGTTCCTCCGTCATAAGCTTTTGCAAGTTTTTTTTCCAACAGCATTTTTGCAATATCTTTTCTGTCACAAAATACTGTTGCCAGCATTCGGCCGTATTTATCCTTCATGCTGATATTGTACAAATGAACCTTGCGCGCTGTTTGAACTTCTGATTCAACAAAATCTTTTGCTTTTTGCGCTTTTGCTTTCACAGATGGACGGCGGTCTCTCAGTTCCGGTGTGTCAATGCCACGAACACGGATGCCTATGGGTTTGTTGTCTATGGGTTTGTGGCCCTTGACAAAGGCAAATAGCGTATCTCCGTCATAGACCCTGTCAACTTTTTTGACAGTGCTGTGCCAGACGCACTTAGGGTCGCGCTTTGGCAATGGATCTCTCCGTTTCCGCAGAGATTTAAAGACAGTAATAACGATTATTAAACCTGCGATTATGTAAAAATAGTCTGATTCGTTCATAATACATCACTTTTGTTCCTACGTTCTGCGTGGGAACGAGGAAGTTGTAAAATTCGGCTGACTTAATATGGAACAAAAAATCGGGTTTCTAAAGCAATAAAAATCCAGGATAGTTACAATGGCTGAGAAACCCGATTTTTAAGCTGTTCCGGCATTATGTCAGCAGCCTGAAATTCTTAATCCTTAACAGCTTCGTTATATAATTCCTTAGCCTTATTGATCGCGGTATTGGAAAAATCTTTTACCTTATTTTTCGTTTTAAACAAGGTCAAAGAATAGTTCCCCGAAAATCCCATTATTTTGGCCCCATCTGATAAAGGCTCTCCTGTGTCTTCGATGGTATCACGTTTCAACTGACTGTCTGATATATAGAATACAACGTTGCTTTTCATCAGGTCATCATATTCGTTCTTAATTGATATCTTTATGATACCCATATTATTAGCCGCAGACTGTTGGGCCAGCACTTCTCCAATTTCAAGATTTTCTGAATATACGCCCTTGTTGACCATTTCCGGTTTTTTTTCAAAAATCACATTATAAACCTTGTCAATAGAAACATCCTTGACATTGTCCATTGTCATTGTTGAGCAACCGATGGTTGTTGTCATTAAAAGAATCGCGATAATAACCAATTGTTTCATAATAAATCCTCCTTTTCTAAAATAATTAAGTATGTTACCCTCAAATCACGTTAAACACAATTAACACATCTGATTGAATTTGTAAAGCCGTATTTCAAGGACAGGCTTTTTTTAAGGTCTGATGCGATCCCAAGATAATCCGCCACAAGTCCGCCGGATTTTTCCTTATAAACACGGTTCATCCGGGCAATGGCCTCGCATGGGTTTGTCAATATAAGTACCTGGACAAAAGTTTTCCGGTATTTTAGAAATCGGATTTTTTAGAAAAATCCGATTTCCAGCAGAATTTGTAACCTGAAAATATATGTCCAAGTACTTAAAGCGTGTTTAAGCAAGGCACGTCAAAACCGGTCAGCCACATATCCCGGACAATCACGAGTTTAAGCCCATCTCATTATTAATGATCAGGGCGAATTGCCAGCTTTCTGATTTTTTAATCCTTTTCCTGAAATACTTCCAACCTCCCTTCTTTTTTCTTAAAGGCAGCACCGAATACTTCATGTTTTACAACAGCCGAGCATTCTATCGCTGTCAAATCTGCTTGGCAAGTGATCCTAACGTCAGGTTCATGGTCCAGCGCATGGGAATCAGGCATGCCAAACACACGGATGGTCTCAATTCGATTGTCAGCGGTCAACTCTCCCGTGTGCTGAACAGATGGGCCTTCTGCCAGCACAGCGCCTTCTCGAACATGAACAGGAATACGTTCAAGGGGAAGCGTAAGTTCCAAAACCTGGCCACCCTGAATTTTTTCACCGGAAAAGTAGTCATACCAGACCCCTTGGGGCAGATAGAGAGAAACAAAACCGCCGGGCTGAAGCACCGGAGCGACCAGCAGGTGATCTCCCAGCATATATTGCAGTTCAAAGCCCTGGGCAAGCGGATCATGGGGAAAAGCCAGCGCCATTGCCCGCATGACCGGAAGCCCGGAATCTACGGCCTCAAGCACCTGACGCTTCAGATAGGGCAGAAGGCGGTAACGAAGCGCCAGCCACTCTTTGACAATTTCTTCGGCCTCGTCTCCAAAATACCAGGGTTCCCTGGGGCCGATACCGTGGATACGGCAGAAAGGCCCCATGACCCCGGCCTGCAACCAGCGAACATAGAGTTCGGCATCCGGCGAGCCGCCATAAAACCCGCCGATGTCGTGGGAATAAAAAGGTGCGCCGGTCAAGCCCCAGCTCTGGCCGCCGATGATGGAGCCGGCAAGCCCGTTCCAGGAAGCTTGCGGATCGCCGCCCCATTGCATGGGGAATCGCTGGGAACCGGCCCATCCGCTTCTGGACCAGATAATGCCTTTGCCGTGATGTTCCTCGGCAGCCTCAAAACAGGTTTTGTTGTATAATAGCGGAAGGGCATTGTGAAATTTAATACCGCTGTCGCCATTGGAAGCATAGGCATCTTCAGGAGTTTGCTCGCCAAAATCGACTTTGAAAACATCCACCCCCATCTTGTGTAACCGAATATGCTGATCATACCACCATTGCGCGGCTTCTGGCACGGTGAAATCCAAAAGTCCGGATTTGGGCAAAGGGGTTAATACCTTGCCGAAAGGGGACAGATCAAATTCATACTGATATGTGTTGCCGTCCCTGTCTTTAAGAAACCAGCCTTTTTGATCAAATTCTTTGAATTTGGGATGCTCTGCTGAACAGATAGGGTATTCCCAGACACACAGTTTCATGGACAGCTCCTTCATAATTGCCATGAATTTTTCAGGTTCAGGGTATCTTGCGGCATCAAATTCAAAATAAAAACGGGTGCTTGTATCCAGCCAGGCACGACCGTCTAATGTGTAAACATCACAAGGGATTTTCCGCTCCCGGATAGTTCTGGCCACATCTTCAGCCTCTTCAAAGGTCTTGTAGTAAGCCCGTGATATCCAATTGCCAAGACTCCATAAAGGCACATCCGTTGTTCGTCCTGTGATATCGGTATATCGTTTTATAAAATCCTGCGGAGAATCACCTGCAATGAAAAACAGGTCCAGCACCTCGTCTTCAACATGGGCGGCATAGCTCCAGTTGGACCACTGGGGATACCCGGCCCCATGGGTTACACGGGCGGAAGTATGGATAAACACACCATAACCGGAACGGCCATCTTGGTTGTGACTGCCCGTGGGTGTCCAACAAAAGGGAGCGTTTTTGTAACAAACTTCCTCGTTCACTCCCAAAGCATCCTCTGCCCAGCTCACCAATTTTTGCCCGCGTTTGTTCAGGGAACCGTATTTTTCACCAAATCCGTATATGGGTGCGCCGGGCTGAAGGGCTACGGAGAAAAACCAGCCATTTTGGGTTCTGGCAAAAGGGGGAATACGAAATCTGCGAACAAAGTGGCCATCCGGGGAGGGCTGAACCACTTTCCGGCCATTATAGGAAAAGGTCAGACTGATAGGCTCAAAGGGTTCTTCTCCATCGGGTCGGCCCGGATTCAGACGTAGTTCTCCGGCACCGCATCGAACGACATGCTTACCATCTTCGCCAGAGTAGATGATCTTTTTTTGGGCAGGTTTTCCCACAATGATAGGATAGGTGTTCACCTGTGCATTGCCGAGACGGATACGGACGATATCCTCATCCCAAAATCCGATGTTGAGCATTCCGGCATCGGTGTTAAAAAGAACTTTGTCCTCCAAAGTCTTATAATGTACAAGCCCTGTCAAACCTGTCAGTTTCTGGATATTCATAATTTTTTACGACTCCTGGGTAATGTTTTCTTATTATATTGAAAATGTAGGCCAAAAATCGGGTTTTTAAAGCGGGGAAAGATACGGAAATCACAATTACTAAGAAATTAATGATCCGGAATAATGTAAAGTTTGAAATATAATTACAATTTGACATTTTTCAAGTGGCCGCCATATCTTCAACTGATCTGAACTATACAAATCAGGGATTTACAGGTTTTCGATAAAAATATTGTTCAGATAGAATACTATTGTAATGGCTGCCAAGATATAGCCATTGATGGTCATATCTTAAAAATAGAAACCGCTGATTATGGGTTTTTATCGCCCTTGAATCCGATTCGTTTTCATAATCTATTGAAATTATTAGATTTTTAATTTTTTACCGAACTATTGATGTATATAGATCAATTTAAAACATTAATGATAGAAAAATTCGAAACTGTGCATGCATAATTCGTGCCTGGAAAAACCTAAATTGGAATACTATACCTCCTTACAATATTCAATTTTCATTAACGAATCAGGGAAATTCATTATATTATTCATCCAAAACCAGCCGAATCAGTTTTGAAATTTCATTCTTTCTATAAGGCTTGGTTATAGCAGCCTTGGCCCCATAATTCGTAGCATTTTTAATAAGGGCGTCATCGATATAGCCGCTGGCAATGATGATTTTTACATCAGGATCAAATTCAAGCAGTTTTTTCAGACATTTTTGCCCTCCCATTCCGGGCATGTTCAAATCCAGAACAACCAAATCAATTTTTTTGCCACTTCGTGTGTAGGTGTACAGAGCGAATTCACCTGAATAGGCGATTATCGTTTTGTAGCCCGCCTGTTCAAGCATTGTTTTAGTGATAGCGGCAACGTCTTTATTATCATCGACAATCAATATTATTTCTCTGCCTTTAGGAGGGGTTGACGGGTATTGTTTTTGTTGCAGGTGAATTTTAGTGCTTTCGACTGCCGGCAAATAAATTCTGAATGCGGTGCCTTTATTCACTTCGCTGTCACAAAAAATATAACCGCCATGGGCTTTTATAATACCATAGATAACCGACAACCCCAGTCCTGTGCCTTGCCCAACCTCTTTGGTGGTAAAAAAAGGATCGAAAATACGTTCCTTGGTTTTACGGTCCATGCCTGAGCCTGTATCGGCAACAGTCACAATGGCACACCGCCCTTTTTTGATTTTAAGGTGGCCATCATGAATAGATTCATCAATGACGCCATTTGCGGTTTTAAGGGTAAGTTTGCCTCCATCGGGCATCACATCCCTGGAATTGATACACAAATTCATCAAGATTTGCTCTATTTGTCCCGAATCGGCTTTAACCGTATATAAATCATCGGCCAAGTCCGATTCAATCGCAATCATTCCAGGAATTAACGGTCCAAGCATTTTTTTGATTTTTCTTATTTCAACATTAAGATCGATCGGTTGAAGCTTGAGCTCGGTTTTGTGACTGAATGTAAGGAGTTGTTTAACCAAATCCGAACCCCGCCTGACGGTTTTGAT
The DNA here is from genome assembly GCA_030378005.1 of Desulfococcaceae bacterium HSG9. Lineage (GTDB taxonomy): Bacteria > Desulfobacterota > Desulfobacteria > Desulfobacterales > JAUCGF01 > JAUCGF01. The sequence goes on from JAUCGF010000097.1 coordinate 37,748, forward strand.
AATTGCTTTCAACTCTTTTTTTTTTTCAAATTGTGCATTGCTTGCTAAAAGTTCGGCGTTAGCCGATATGATAAACATAAGATTATTAAATTCATGGGCGATTCCTCCGGAAAGAGTGCCGACCGATTCCATTTTCTGAGCCTGCCTGAGTCGCTGTTCAAGATGAAGACGTTCGGCATCATGCCGCTTGCGTTCGGTGATGTCCAAAATCATTCCTACAGCTCGAATCGGATTGCCTGCTTTGTCGTATTCATTTTGCCCTTTATTCTGTATATATTTAACAGTTCCGTTGTTTAAAAGAATTTTAACTTCAAAATCGAACTCCGTTTTATTTTCAAGAGAGTTTAAATATTCACTTTCCCCAAAATTTCTGTCCAGCGGATGTATCATTTTAAAATAATCTTTATAAGAAGGCGTGAAGTTGCCAGGAATTTTATCGAATATTCTATAAACTTCATCTGACCAGTGTAATTTTTCTTTTATAATATCATAATCAAAATGCCCGATATGCGCGGTTTCCTGTGCTTGATTCAATATTTGAATATTTTTTGACAACAGTTGATTGGTGTGTTTTAAATCATCGGTTCGTTCTCTCAACGCCTTATCCACATTTTTGCGTTCAATGATTTTCCCCAACCGTTCGGTAAGAGCATTGAGCAGGCTTTTCTCTTCTTTCAGGAAAGGGCCTTCATCACTTGTCTTTCTTTCCTCAAGATAATAAACTTCGAGATTACCGACCCGCTTGCCTTTTACCATAATTTCATTAGATTGCTTCCAAACGGTTTCCTTAAAGTTGTCAGTTTGAAACTGTTGATCATTCAAAATGATTCGGGAGCAAGTGATTTCCGGATATTGCCAGGAAAATGGTATAAGATTTACCGTTCCTTGCAGGATATCGGATAACGAGATATTCGGCTTCTCAAGAAGGTGAGCGATGCCATAGAGACAATTCAATTCTTTTACACGTTTGCTTAGTATCTGTGTTTTCTTCCGAAGCGCTTCCTCAGCTTGTTTTTTTTCTTCAATCAGATGCTTACGCTCAAGCAACCGTTCAATGATACCAGGCAAAGATTCAATATATTTGCCATCAACATCTTTTACGACGTAATCGCCGGCTCCTATTTTCATTGCTTCAACAGCTAATTGTTCATTGCCCTTCCCCGTAATCATCACGATCGGCGGCAACGGACCCCGTGAAGCCAGGTTTTTAATGACTTCAAGCCCGCTATAACCCGGCATCTGATGATCTACGGCAATGACATCGTAGCACCCGGTCAAATACATTTTCAAACCGATTTCGCCGTCACCGGCAATATCCACGCTATAGCCGGCCCGCTTCATTCGTTTCTGTACAAGACGCGCCAATCCGAGGTCGTCTTCCATGTAGAGAATACGAACTGTTCCGGATTTATCCATAATATTTTTCTCCTTTATCAGTTAATCATCAAATTACACGAGGTTAGGATTAAGGGCTTGAAAAAATGAGTAAGTTATTTAGTCACTGTTCGTTCCTGAGTTTATGAAAGCGGCCGATTTTTCTTTGCCGCCCCTAACACGTTTCCTGTGTTCCGTCATCCAATACGCCGCGGCAGGCGATCACGTTTTCAGTGTATCCGGACATGTAAAGCACTCTCAAAGTTGCTGACAATATTTTAAGTTTTATTTTTTACCAAGGTCTTTGTCAAGGCATCCTTTAAGGTATTCATACTATAGGGTTTTGACAAAAATGCATGGGGCAGTTCGCCGTTTCTTTCACTCATTGCCTGAGCCTCGTCGTACCCGCTGGAAAGGATCACCGGAATATCGGGCAGGATACGCCTCAGAGCTGCTATGGTTTCCCAGCCGTTCATGTGCGGCATGGACAAGTCTGAAATCACCAAGCGGATATCGGATTGCTTTTCGCGGAATATCTCAACGGCCTCTGCTCCACCCTGGGCGGTAAGCACTTCAAAACCGATCCGCTCCAGCATTATCTTGGCTAAGTCACGCACACCTTTCTTATCGTCTATCACCAGAATGACGCCGCCACTTTCCATCCGCAGCATCCTCGCGCTATCATCTGGACGAGTAACGTTTAGCAATGACAGCGGCAGAAACACCTGGAAGACGCTTCCCCGGTCAGGCTCGCTTGCCACTGTGATGCAGCCGTCAAGTGATTTAACAATACCTAGTGCCACAGGGAGACCCAAGCCCCGGCCAGTGAACTTATCGCTAAAAAATGGGTCAAATATTTTGTTCATATCCTCGTGTCTGATTCCGTGTCCCTTATCTTCCACTTCGAGGTAAGAATATGCATTGTTTTTTGGCCGCCAGTCCGTGGGGAAACGGTCAGAGTGTGGAATATCCGTGGATGAAACTGTCCCGACAGACAGACGGATGCTGCCTCGTTCTTTGTCCGCAGCTTCCCAGGCGTTGGTTACTAAATTGGTAAAAATTTGTTGTAATTGGTCGATGTTCGTGTCGATCGCCGGTCCGGGAGAAGGTAAATCGGTCTCCATGGTTATATTTGGGGGTATGGCTGCTCGAAGTTCGATAAGATTTTTTCGGCAAGTATCGGCAAGATCAACCGTTTCTCGTTTGGCGATTGTTTGTCCGAGATAGGTCAACATAAGGCCGCTCAAATTCGCGGCCCGACGAGCCGCCCTCATGGCCCTGTCCAGGCTTTTTAGAATCATGGAATCACGCGGCAGCTCAATCATAGCTAACTCCAGATTGCCCATTAACGCTTGGAAAATATTGTTGAAACTGTGGGCAATGGCTCCGGCCATGCGGTCCAAACTTTTCGTTTTCCGAATCTGCCCCATTCGCCGTTGGATGTGTAAACGCTCCTTCTCGAAACGCTTACGTTCGGTGATGTCGCGGGTAATGCCGAGAATACCGGAGGCTTTGCCATCTTCATCATGGATGATTCGTACAGTTACTTCGCAACAGGTGGTGGAGCCATCCTTTCGATATAATTCGACTTCCAGAATTCGGAAGCTCGAAGAATCGGAGGTGCCCCGCTTTTGAAGGGCCAGTTCTTCCTTGTAAGTTTTCATCATCAATTTATATGAGGATGCCGTCATCCTTTTCTCATTGGGCAGAACCAGGGATTCTTCAACGGTATAACCGGTCAGCTTTTCAACAGATGGACTCATGTAAGTGAGTTGAAGTTCCATGTCACGGGTCCATATAACATCAGCGGCGTTTTCCGCTATAAGCCGATAGTGCGCCTCTTTCTCTCTCAACTCCAAGGTTCTCTTATCCAGCAGTGCTTCCACTCGGAGCAGGGCCCGCTCGCGACAGGCTCTGGCGCACAGTTCTATGAGATACTCAGGATAAAAAGGTTTGCGTATGTATGCGGCGGCACCCTTTTTCATCCATTCAAGAGCCAATGTCGGTTGAGGATCGGCTGTTATCATAATGAATACGGAATGAGGGCGACACTTGATAAGGTTCTCAAGAAGCGCATTTCCCTGTACATCCGGGAGTGGATAGTTCAGGACGGCCACATCATACTTAATTGTTTTAAACTTTTCTTCGGCCTCCCGTCCGGTAAAGGCTATATCCGCATGGTATCCGTGGGAGTTAAAGGCATTTTGTAATAAGTCGGCCGGTTTTTTTTCGTTATCAACGATCAGGGCTTGAGATACGTGATTGGGCGCTTCATCACGCAACAGCGCGTACACCGTATCAATGAATTGAGGGCCGTTCACGGGTTGCGCCATAAAAGCGTCGGCACCCAGATCTGTCGTGATTTGGGAAGCATTATCGCCGACAAAAGTAAGCGAGACCACCAAGATGGGGGTACTGTTGAAAGCGGCGTATTCTGGAGAACGCAGCAGTCGACAGAATTTCCATCCGTCGATACCTGGCATATACAGATCGGTGACGATGATATCCGGCGAACCCTCAATGTTAAATTCATCAATAGCATCTTCGGCACTTTCGTGTGCTCTGACCTTAAAACCTTCCCTGGCCAGCAAACCGGACAGAATTTTGAGTTGCGTTACATCGTCGTTGACCACGACGACAACGGACTTTTTAACACTAACTTGGCTTTTTTTCATGATATTTTCTCCTTTGGGGTATTCCTGATTCACTTACTTATTCTCCATAACCTGCTTCAAGCGGTTAAACTCTTCTTCCATTTTAGGCATCAAATCTTTGAGTTTTCCCATGTCTCCCGCTTTGCTTGTCAACTCCATATCATGGGCGGTTTGCTGAAGCGCGAGACCTCCGATGTTTACAGATGCGCCCCTGATTCGATGAGCCTGTTGTTCAGCAAGACGACAGTCACCTCCGTCAACGGCATTCTTCAGTTTGGCGATTTGCTTTGGCATGTCATCAAGGAACCCTTCAATGACCGACCGAATCAACTCATCGTCACCCATCAATCGTTCTGAAAGGGCTTGGCTGTCAAAAATGAGCTGGCAATCTGGCGCGTCGAATTCGTCCTCGGATTTCGATGCTTTACCCGGAGCGTATTCTGGATCGCCGGCAGGTTTATCCACTGATTTGGCCAGCCACAGTTCAAGCACTTCTGCCACTGCTCCAGGCGAAATAGGTTTAGCGATGTAATCGTTCATGCCGGCTGCTATGCACTTTTGCCGGTCGCCTTTCATTGCGTGGGCGGTCATGGCGATGATGGGAATATTGCGAGTTTCGGAATCCATATTCCTGATTTCCCGCGTAGCGGCATAACCGTCCATTTCGGGCATCTGACAATCCATAAAGATCAGACTATATGGTATTTCCATCAAAGTTGTTATTGCCTCCCGGCCGTTGGATACAACGTTTGCCTTGTAGCCGAGTTTATTTAGAATACCAACAGCGACATCCTGGTTAGTGTGATCGTCTTCGGCCAAAAGGATGCGTACGCTACGCTTGCGCGACTCTGTGATGGTGTGTCTGGTGATAAAATTCGCGGCCGCGGCATCTTCGTCATTTTTCTTCATACCGAGAGCTTGCGCCAGACAGTCACGCAGTTGCCCCTGGCGAATCGGTTTGGCAAGATAGCCCGCAAAGCCAATCTCCTTGAGCCGTTTTGCATCTCCCCGCCGTCCCATAGAAGTGAGCATTATTAAAACTGTTTCCCTGATCTCCGGGTCGGATTTGATGCGATTTCCAAGAGTTTGCCCATCCATCCCGGGCATGTGCATGTCGAGAAGCGCCGCCCGAAAGGGGGCACCTGCCCGGGTCGCCAGGCGAAGCTCGGAAAGAGCGTCTTCACCGCCATTCGCTTCCATGCAGAGGCATCCCCATGAACGCAGCAGCGTGGACACAAGCAGTCGATTGGTTTCATTATCGTCCACTACCAGCACTCGAACTCCCCGGATATTTTCATCAAGTTTCTCTTTCAACATCACTTTTTCAGTCTGTTTATCAAACAAAACGCTGAATCGAAAGGTTGTTCCCTTGCCTTGCCAGCTTTTGACATCGATCCGGCCTCCCATCATTTCGATCAGTTGTTTGGATATTGCCAGGCCCAGACCGGTGCCGCCGTACTTGCGGGTAGTGGAGCCGTCCACCTGGGTAAAATGAGAAAACAGGACATCCAATGAATCAGCAGGGATTCCGATGCCCGTGTCGGCAACTTCGAATCGCAGGGTGGCCGTACTATCGTCTTCACTCTCCGTTCCGACTCGAATGATCACTTCGCCTTTGTGAGTGAACTTCACTGCATTTTCCATTAGGTTAATGATAACCTGCCGCAGCCGGCCCGGATCGCCCAATAACAATGAAGGAACTTCGGCCGCCACCAGGCAGATCAGTTCCAAGCCTTTTTGATGAGCTTTAACAGCCATCAACTCTGATATTTCGTCCAGCAGGGTGCGTAAGTCAAAATCAATAATTTCAAGGTCAAGCTTTTGCGCCTCGATCTTGGAAAAGTCCAGAATGTCATTGATCAGAAAAAGGAGCGCTTCCCCACTGGCCCGCACTGTTTCGGTAAACCGGCACTGCTCGTCCGTAAGTTCCGTTGTCAATAGCAGACCTGTCATGCCGATTACGCCATTTAACGGCGTCCGTATCTCATGGCTCATGTTGGCTAAAAATTCGCCTTTAGCCTTGTTGGCAAACTCCGCTTTATGCGCCATCTCATTGGCGTGTTCAATTGTATGTTTCAACCCGCGGTTGCTTTTTTTAAGTTCCTCTTCCGTCTGTTTGCGAAGGGCGACATTTTCACCGGCTTTGAATAAGATGATGATGATGCTAACCTGGAGGCTGATTGTTAGAATGATTAACAGGATAGAGGAGTTTTTCAAAAGCGTGTCAAGATTTTCCTTTCTATCTGTAATTTCATAATAGATTTCAAAAGCGCCCATAAATGAACCATTGCTCATGATTGGCACGTATGTTTCAACAACATCCGCTGTAACCAACTGATTTTCCAAAGACAAGGTGTCTTTTGCCACAACCTGCGTATAAATGTCACCTTTTGCCACAATATCGTGAAAATAGCTTTTACGATTTATTTTACCGATATCATCGGGATCGGTGGAAAAGGTGATTTCGCCAGTATTGGAAAATGCTTTTAATTTCATCAGTTCGAAGTCGGTTGTAACATATTTGATTTTATTAAAAATTTCATCGGATATGCAATCTTGACAAAGTGTGATCAATTTTGTATCGTGCATAAGATGCCTTGCAACACGAATGGCGTCATCTTCGGCGTATTTTGTCAATTCCATGATGAACAGTGGAAAGATGTAGGAGATGACAAATACAGGTAATACAATGGAGATTATCAATGATACAATCATTATGTTTCTTAAATAATTCGTTATCAAGATTTGTTTTATTGTTTTCATCATATTTCCGTGCTTAGATGTTGCATCCGAGTGATTCCGATTTTTATTCATTTTAGCGTTTCCTTTCACTGTCAATGTTCAGTGAGCGGCTATCATGTTGTGTTTTATCATCTTCCATGTCGGGCATGATTTTTGCGAAAGACCGTTTCGTTTCTCCGCTCCACTCAATTTTTGCACTCAATAAATTATAAACAATTTCCATTGGGTTGCGGGCAACGTCCGCGTTATGATAGGGCCTCTCGAATCTTTTGGGACAGTTTTTGGAGATTAAATGGTTTTTGGATAAACCCACGACATCCCCGGTTCAATATTTCCGTAGCCTGTCCATCAATGCTATAACCGCTTGACAGGATGACCTTAACATTAGGGTACAAGGCTTTCAGCCGGTCGAATGTCTCGCCTCCGTTCATATCTGACATAACCATATCCAGAATGACAAGATCGATTCGTTCATGCTCGGCCTTATAAATTTTCAGTCCCTCTCGCCCGCCCCCGGCGGTTAGGACACTGTAACCCAATGCTTCTAACAGGTCCTTGCCGACATCAAGCACGATTTTCTCGTCGTCAATTACCAGAATTTTCTCTTTACCCCTGATAGTTTTCATTTCCACAGCAGGTTCCGAAACGATTCCTTTTTCCGTGGCGGGCAAAAAAATCGAAAATTCGGCACCGGCCCCTTTTTCACTTGAAACTCGGATGGTGCCTTCGTGGTTTTCTATAATACCATAGACTGAGGCGAGGCCGAGACCGGTCCCTCGGCCAACATCTTTAGTCGTAAAAAATGGATCGAAGATTTTCTCGACAGTTTTTTCGTCAATTCCTATGCCGGTGTCTTTCACGGTAATGTTAATATACTTTCCGGGTTTAACAGCAAAAGAGATTGCCTGATCTTGTTCAAGCCGGACATTTTCCGTACGGATATAAAGATCGCCGCCGCCCGGCATGGCCTGCCGGGCGTTGACAAAGAGATTCAACATGACTTGTTCCATCTGCGTGCAGTCTGATAGAATCGGCCAGATTCCATTCTGGAATTGTTTATTAATACGGATTTCTCTCGCTGTTCGTGCAAACATGTCCGAAGTTTTGTGAATCAGCCGGTTCATGTCTGTGGGTTTGACATCGTATTTTCCAGACCTTGCAAACCCGAGCAGTTGTTTAGTGAGATCAGCGGCACTTTGCACATAAGTCTCGATTCCCTTGAGGTTGTCATGGAGAAATTCAGGGGAATCCATTTTCATAAACATCAGGGAAGTTCTTCCCTGGATACCCATGAGCAGATTGTTAAAATCGTGAGCGATACCACCCGCAAGAGTGCCGATAGCTTCCATTTTTTGGGCTTGGTGAAGCTGGTTTTCAAGTTTTTTGAATTTTGTGATGTCTCTTAAAAAAACGATATTCCCAGCCGGGTTTCCGTATTTATCATTAAAAAAAGAGGAACTGAGCTGAACATCAAGTATTTTGCCCTCTTTCGTAAATCGTCTGGTTTCAAAGGCTTGAACTTTTGCGCCTGCAAACATACGCTTGATGGCTTGTTGGGTTTCCGGCATATTGTCATCAGGAACGAAATCAATACGTTTTCCAAGCTGCTCTTGATGAGACCATCCGAATGTTTTTTCAAACGCAGGATTCAGATAAATCACCTTGCCGTTCATATTATAAACGGCAACAGGGTCTGGAGTCGATGCCATCAGTAATCGGTGCCGCTCCTCGCTATCTTTAAGATCGCGTAAAAAAAGGAGGCTGCTAAGGCTGTCTTCGATCCGACGGCCGATCTCCTTGAACAGTTCCTTCTCGTCTCTGGCCCAGATTCGCGTATGAGTGCATTGATGAAGTCCAAACTGCCAGGCCCTGCCCAACCTGGGTTGAAGGGCCATGGAAATATTAGAACGAATGGCATTTTCTTTATTCCAATCATGCTCCCCCGGTTTTATTTCGGCTGTTATCGGATCACTTGATTCAAGTAATTGTCGAAAACCATCCGCCAACTCCGCGGATATGGGGTATTCATCTTTTGCCGCGCAAGCGCCGGGATATTCAGGGCGTGTACATTCCATAATGACTCGCCAGGATGAAGTATCCGGATCGCACGGATAAAGAAGCCAGGCCCGGTCGCATTGAAAAATTTCCAGCACGGTTTGAAGGACGTCGTTCATCATCTGATCAAGGTCGGCGGCCTTGCGGATGGCCGTGTCGATCAGCCCCATACTTTCTAAAAAGTGCGTGTGTTCGAGGCTTTTCTGGTTTGCGGCGGCAAGAGAACTCGTGTACTCGTGAAGCTGTTCCGCCATGATATCCAGAGCATACGAGAGTTGTCCGATCTCGTCTTTGGCGGTCGCATTCAAACGCTTGGAAAAGTCGCCCTGGCGAACAGCGTCCGCAAGGTCAGCCGCTTTCTTCAAAGGCATACTAACCAGGCGGGTGAAGATAGCGGCGATTACCGCGGCAATAAGAATGGTCAAGGTAATGATAAACAGATTTATATAGCCAACCCATTGTACAGGTGCCATAACATCCGAAAAATCTACGGCAGTTATGATTGTCCATCCTGTGTCTGCATGTTTTTCAAAGGCAATCAGTTTTTTAACCCCTTTGAAGGAAAATTCCAAGAATCCTTCCCGCTCTTTTATCATCTTTTGATGATGATTGAATTTTGCGGTTTCGGGTTTCAGAACCATTGACCTGTCTATATGGGAAATTACAACACCTTCCCTGTCGATTATAACAGTATATCCTTTTCGTCCCATTGTCGCCGAATCAAGGTAAGTAGTGCTGAAATATTCGATGTTCACGAACCCGAACAGAACACCGACAATCGCATCTTTGTCACGAATCGGGGATGAAACAGCAAATACGGGCTTTTCGGTTAAAAATCCGGGGAATGCATCCGATATGAAAATGTGGCCTTGAATTGCTTCTCTAAAATACGGTTGATCCGATACATCAAAAAACCGGTTTTTGTCAGGTTCGGACGAGGAAATTACTTGGCCTTTTGCATTCGCCACATAAAGAGAATCATAAAACAAATACACTTTTTTTTCATTTTCCAAGTAGCGGTTCCCTGATTTACGTGCGGCTTTGCCCATGAAAGTTTCGCGCACGGCCATTTTGAAGTAATTCATTTCGCTCCACCGGGAAATATCTTTTTTAACAATTGTAACCCATGAATCCAGTTGTTTGACACTCGAATTCGTCATTATGACCAACTGGTTTTGGATGAGTTTCTTTAGAGCATTTTTAGAAATAATATAGGAAACGGCGGTTGAAACACCGAGACCCAGAACGATCAGGGCGATTACCGGGATTAGAAATTTGCTCTTGAGATTCATCCTTATCATGGTTTTTCCACCTTTTCGTAAACTTCTTCCGCTGTTTCTGAAAGTAAATTATATATTTGAGGATTAATACCGATCATCATAGCCGTTGCGGCATTGAAGGCAATCTTAACAGGGGCTTCATGTATCTGATTCAAATCGCGGGGTTTGGCGCCGTTGATTATTTTACCCATCGTTTCCGCATGAAACAGTCCCAAGAATGAAAAATCAGGAGTGGCGACACTTAGTAAAACGCCTTGTCTGACTTCATCGGAGCCGGACTGCGCAAATGTTGGGATGTTTCGGTCATTCAAGACGGCAAGCATTCGCGGTAAGCTGTTGGAGGTCGTTCCGATGCTTGCCGAAAAATAAAAAGCGTCTATTTCCGGAGCTAATTTTCGGACGCACTTAATCATACCGGTTTCGGCTTCCGTGATGGATACGTCATGTTCTTTAACACGGCATTTTATTACCTTGAAATTTCGTTCCCCGGCGATTTTTTCTATATCTTCTGTAGCCGAGTAAGTCCGGCCTGTCTCCGTATCTTCAAAAGCCAACCCCAGTCTATGGAATTTGATAATATCGTGAAACGCCCGAACTTGCCGTTCATAGCGCGTCGGATCGACTTGTGCATGAATATGATCATATCCGGAATCTTCCACACTGTTAATAATTTTGGAGCGGACGGCGTCTGATGTGGAACATACAACCGTGGGAACGGCATGGTCGTTATTGGATAGATCCTGTCCCGCCCAAGTCCCCATGGCAATCATCAGATCAATGTCCCGCTTTTGATTCAGCCTTCCAAGAATCCGGTTTTTATTTTTTGCTCTCTTATCGCTGTTCCAATTGTTTGAATAATAGGCATCCGACACGAATCGGATATATTTACTTGTGACGTTATCAGCCAAATATTTCCAAATTTCCTTTGTGCTTTCTTTGTCCTTTTGAGGAGGAATAGTGATTTTTTCGATCCAACCTATCTTGGAAAGGCCATTGACTATTGCGAGCAAAGTGTTTTGATAATTTTTGTACAGTCCTCCTTCCAGATAACCGATACGCCATTTTTTTTTCACTACTAAAGGCGGCGACGATGTCACTTCAATTTTTTCGTAAACTTCATCTGCCACATCCGCAAGCAGGCGATACGTGTCGTCTTTCAAATCGATATTTTTTGCGGCGGCCTTGTTGAAAGCGAATTTTACCGGAGCTTCAAACACTTGGTCAAGATCGCGGGATTTTGCTCCATTAAAAATTCTTGCCATGGTTTCGGCATGAAAACGGCCAACATCTTTGTAGCTTGTATCTGCGATACTCATTAAAACGCCATGCCTGACCAAATCGGCCCCGCCTTGTGAGAATGACGGAATTTTATAATTGTTGAGCGTTTCGATAATTTGAGGCAGTGTATCTACATTGATCGAGGATTGCTGAATGATGTAAAAAGCGTCTGCTTTGGGCGCAAGTTCCCGAAAACAGGTATGCATTCTATCTATGGTTTCCGCAGATTTGCCCATCAGCGTATGACATTCCAATACGTCGAAGTTACGTTTCAAGGCGATTTTTTTTACAATTTCAATTGCGGCGATACTTCGGCCTTCCACCGTATTTCTAAAAACCATTCCCAGTTTTTTAAATCCGATGACATCATGAAACGCCCGAATTTGCCTTGCATAGCGCGTCGGATCAAGATGTGCGTGAATGTGATCATACCCAGAATCTTTTTCGCCTTTTACAATCCCGGCGGCAATCGGGTCGCTGGAACTGCATACAATTGTGGGGACTGAATGATCGTTATTTGCCAAATCCTGTCCGGCCAGAGTCCCCATCGCAATCATTAAGTCGATATCATTCTCTTGATTCAATCTTTGCAAAAGGCTTTTTTTTGTCTTTTCACGGAGCTTCTTGTCCCAGGCACTCGAATAGTAGGCATCTAAGGGAAATTCGAGATACCGGCTCTTTGCATTTTCTGAAAGCCAGTTCCACAGTTTATCAGTGTCACTTATGTCTTTAAAGGGAGGGATTTTGACCGGTTCGATCCATCCAAGTTCGCATAACCCGTTAATCATTGCCACCAAGGTTTTCTGGTAAGTTTTATACGGCCCGCCTTCAAGATACCCGACACGAAATTTTTTGACGATTTTGGCGGGCGGAGATGTCGAATATTTCTTTTTTTCTGCGGAATATCCGGTTGAAAAATTCATGCAAACGATAATAAAAACAGTGCAAAATAAAATGAAACATCTTAAATTTTTCATAATGAATTCCTTTCAATCATTGTCCAAAATTTCACGCACCTTGGCGGCCAGCACCTGTTCTGAAATCAGTTAGGCAATTCATTCCCGCTTTTCAGTATTGTGCCAGGTTACACTTCGCTAGCCTGGCCTGCTTTGGGATGAGTTTTTTCGCCCCCTTATAAAGCTCGGGATAATTTTTTTCCAAGCACTCCGGGCAGAAACTTTGAATGAATTCGGCTTCCGAGTGGTCACGCATATACACTTCCACCTTGTCCCAGTAGCCCTGATCGTTACGAATCTTCTTGCATAACGAACAGATGGGCAGAATACCATGAAGGGTTTTAACTTGCTCTGTAGCCCGTTTAAGCTCCACAACCTGTGCAGCCAAGAGCTCTTGTATTTTGACCATACGTTGTCCGACACCAATTCGGGCCCGGAGTTCTCCGGGATCGAACGGTTTAGCCAGATAGTCGTCCGCTCCGGCGTCAAGAGCTGTGATGATGTCGTTTGTTTTATCCCTCTGAGTCAGCATGATGATGTACGGAGGATGGGGAGGGCTGAGGGCGCGGATTCGCCGCGCGACCTCCAACCCGTCTATCTCCGGCATAAGCCAGTCGAGGATGGCTAATTTAGGTGCGTCGGGTTTCTGCATCTCATCCCATGCCTCCGCACCGTCAACAGTTTCCAAAACTTCATGCCCGTTTTTTTTCAACACAGCCGCCAGTATATTGCGCGATGTTAAATCATCTTCGGCGATTAGAATTCGCATAGATGTGACCTCCTTTTTATTCACACCGGGGATTCCCCGGCTCTATTGCGTATTTTGATATCCTTTAAATTTTTCCTCTTGCTCTTACTCTTAATCGAATGACAAGAGTAAGATTAAGAAAACACGGGAATATCTTCCGGCAGTTCAGCCTTTTCCATGAGTTTGACAAGGTGAGCGCCGTACAGGCGGCGAATGCAATCGTCTTCTACAATCAGTATCTTCATGTCAGTTTCTCCATTTTATTTTAAATTATTTGCAGTCTGTTATTCGTTCATCGCTTCTTTCAATCGCTCAAACTGCGTTTCCAACTCGGCCATGAGCACCCCGGCTCCATTTAAATCGCCAGCATGACAAGCTTGCTCCACATCAAAGGCCGCTTCGCACAAGATTTCACCGCCTACATTGGCGGCGGCTCCTTTGATGGTGTGGGCTTGACGTCTTGAGATTCTTCCGTTTCCAGCATTGAGATAGCCCTTCAGCGCCTTGATTTGCCTGGGGATATCTTTCAGAAATCCATCAATAACCGACTGTGCAAGGTCTTCATAGCCCATAAGCCGGCTGATAAACGCCTTGCGGTTGTAAACCTTGAGAATATGCCCTCCGGTTTCAGAAATATTTTCTATCAGTTCCTTTTTCACAGCGGTTGCGGGTTTCAAACGAACTGTTTCATCCCGGCCTGCAAGCCATCGTTCGAGCTTTTCAGTCATCACCGCAGGATCAACGGGTTTGGCAATGTAATCGTTCATGCCGGCTTCGAGACACTTCTCGCGGTCACCGGTCATGGCGTAGGCGGTCATGGCGATTATCGGAACGCCATGATTCAAAGTTTCGGCTTTAAAATCGCGAATTTTCCGGGTGGCTTCGTAGCCGTCCATATTCGGCATTTGGCAGTCCATGAGAACCAAGTCATAAGGAATTGATTTAAGCGCTCTGACAGCCTCGTTGCCATCGGCTGCGGTGTCAGCGCTGTAGCCAAGTTTATCAAGAATTCCCAACGCCACTTGCCGGTTGGTGTCGTTATCCTCAGTTAGAAGAATACGCACATTGCCGCGCCGCCTTTCGCGAATTGAGTGCCGTGTGATGATTAACCGCTCGGCGTTGCTCGGTTCATCCGTCAACACGGCGGCCAGGCTGTCTAACAGATCAGACCGGCGTACGGGCTTGATCAGATACGCGGCAAAGCCGATCTCTTCAAAGCGCTGGGCATCGCCCCGCAGTCCCAGGGACGGCATCATTATCAGACGCGTTTCCGCAAGCAGCGCGTCCGCCTTGACAGCCTTGCCAAGCGATTCACCGTTCATGCCGGGCATCTGCATATCAAGAATCGCTATATTGTAGGGATGGCCTGTACGGGCAGCCTTGCGCAGTCGTCTCAAACCCGTTTGGCCGTCCGGCGCTTCGTCCGGATGCGCTCCCCAAGCCCTTAACTGGATAAGCAATATCTCCCGATTAGTGGCGTTGTCGTCCACCACAAGAATTCTCGCTCCTTGCACTTCGGCCGGTGGTGAATCGTGCTTCTGCCCTAACTGCTTGAGGAAGCGGACCGTGAACCAGAATTCCGCTCCCCGGCCCTCTGCGGAAATAAGGCCAATCTCGCCCCCCATGGCTTCGACCAGTTGTTTTGATATGGCCAAGCCCAGGCCGGTGCCGCCATAAGTGCGCGTGGTGGACGCGTCGATCTGAGTAAACTGCGTAAAAAGATGCCTTTGTTTGTCAACCGGGATACCGATGCCGGTGTCGCGCACCGAAAAACGCACCAGAGCCTCCTCGTCACTCTCCGAAATCAGTCCGGCGCGCACTGCGATTTCGCCTTTGTGGGTGAATTTGACAGCGTTACCCGCGAGGTTGGTGAGCACTTGACGCAGGCGGCCTGGATCGCCCCGCAGCAAAGCCGGCGTATCAGGCGAGGCAGCGCAAAGAAGCTCAAGGCCCTTTTTATGCGCTTTGATGGCCAACATCTCGGCGAAATCCTCTAACAAGGCGCGCAGGTCGAAATCGAGTGTCTCCATCTCCAGCCTGCCTGCCTCAATCTTGGAAAAATCCAGAATGTCGTTGATCAGCCGCAGCAGAGAATCACCGCTGGTCTTAACTATTTCGGCATAGTGATGCTGTTTTTCTGAAAGCTCAGTGTCCAGAAGCAGACCGGTCATACCGATAACGGCGTTCATGGGAGTGCGGATTTCGTGGCTCATGTTTGCCAGGAATTCACTTTTAGACATGTTGGCTGTTTCGGCCCGGGCAGCCATGCGACGGGCAATATCTTTTTGTCGTTCAAGATGGATATTGAGATCCTTTGATTCTTCAAGGGCATCTCGCAGCCTGTTCTCGGCCAGTCCAATCATGATGACCTGTGACGTTAAGTGAGCGATGCGGGCAAGAAACTCATCGATCTCATTGGTAATCGGATACTTGGCAAACAGGGCTAGTACGCCGATGCTGTCTCCTTTGCTATCTTGGAGTCGATAACCAGCAAAAGAGGCCAGATTGAGTCTCTCTGCCCATTTGTGATCATGAATCAGGGGATCGGTAGTGACTTTATTTGTTAAAAAACAATCCTCCTCACCGGAAGCGATAAACCCGATTTTGTAGCACCCCAAAGGTACCCTACGATGGGCATCTCCGTTGATATGGGTATATCGGCCTGAACTGGCAATAAGATGAAGGCAGCGTTTTCTATCCCGGCAGAAATGGATTTCATCAGGAGCTTTGGCATGAACGCATTTATCGCATCGATTACCAGGCATGATCAACCAGATGCGGGTGAAGTCGGCATCGACCATTTCTGTCACTGCTTCGGTGATCAGTTTTATCTTTTCGTAAAAAGGGAAGGAGATAATAAGTTGCTGTTGCAATGAATTGAGCAGATTGTTTCTTTTTTCCCGTTTTTGATGCTCGGTGATGTCTATACCTACAGCCCAAATCCATCCCAGCGTTGAAAAATCAGGATTAGTCCAAAGTATTGTCCTGGGTGTTCCATCTTTAGCTCTCAAAATAATTTCCGCATCTTTTAATTGATAACCATCTTTTGTCCATTTTTGAAGTGATTTTTCCAAATACTCTTTATCAGGATAGAGTAAATCCATAGCGTCAGGATTGTTAATCATTTCTGCGGCTGCATATCCAGTGACTTTTTCGCACTCCTTATTCCAGAATTGCAAAACACCGTCTTGATTAACAGCATTGATCATTGAAGGCAAATCCATCAAAGCGGAACGAAACTGTTTCTCGCTCTCCCGCAACATTTCCTCGGATCGTTTATTTTTTTCAATAAGACGCTGGCGCTCAAGCAGTCGTTCGATGCTCCCAGGCAACGTTTCAATATATTTGCCTTCAATATCTTTGACGACGTAATCGCCGGCACCGATTTTCATGGCATCGACAGCCACCAGTTCATTACCCTGCCCTGTGATCATAACGATGGGCGGCAATGGCCCTTTAGAGGCCAGAATCCTGATAACTTCAAGACCGCTATAGCCCGGCATCTGCTGGTCCACGGCAATGACATCGTATTGACCGGTTTCATACATTTCCAAACCGATCTTTCCGTCGCCGGCGATATCCACGTTATAGCCGGCCCGTTTCATTCGTTTCTGAACAAGACGCGCCAAGCCGAGGTCGTCTTCCATGTAGAGGATATTAACCGAGTCAGATTTATCCATAATTAATTCCTTCTTTTCCCTTGAGTTTATGAAATCGGCCGGATTTTTACCGCGCTGAACTTGTATTCCGGTTGTTTGGAATGTATATCATACACCGTATTGGTAACCTGATTGGCCAATTTTTCCTTGCCGCCCCCTAGCGCGTTTCCGTAATGCCAGGGAATGAAAACATTGCCAGTGAGAAGGCGGTCCGAAAATCGGGCGGGAAGACGCAAGCTTCCGCGGCGTGAAGCAATTTCAGTTTCTTGTCCCTCTGAAATATTCAGGTTAAAAGCGTCTTCTGGATGAATTTCGATGAATGCGTCAGGCGCCATTTTGCAGAGTTGCGGAGAACGTCCGGTACGGGTACGAGTGTTAAACTGCCCTCTCAAACGTCCGGTGATAAGCACAAACGGGTATTGCTCATCAATTGTATCGCCGGGCGCTTTGTATTCACGCGGTAAAAGTGCGGCGCGGCCATCGGGGCGAGGAAAACGCCAGTCCGTGAACATGCGTGCGGTCCCCGGATGGTCAGCGTCGGGACAGGGCAGTTGCGGGCCGACATGACCTCGCAAGCGTTCATAAGTGACTCCGTTCATATCGCATAAACGCCCTTTGGTAATTGTTTTGAACTCCTCAAAGACTTCCTCAGACGATGAATAAGGGAACTCTTTTTCAAAGCCCAAGGCGCGCGCCATCAACCAGATAATTTCATAATCAGGTTTGGCTTCACCCGGAGGCTCGATTACGGCCTCGACCAGTTCGATGCGCCGTTCGCCCGATATAAACGTACCTGTTTTTTCACACCATTGCGCTGCCGGAAAAATCACATCCCCCAGCAATGTCGTCTCGGTCGGATGAAAGATATCCTGAACGATAAGCATTTCAGCTTTTCCAAGCGCTTCAGTCACCCAGCGCGTATTGGGAATCGAGGCGGCCGGGTTGGTGGTCATCACCCACAATGCGCGTATATCTCCGGTGTGAAGCCCCTTGATTGTATCCATAATGGAACGCCCTGGCACTGGCGAAATATTTTCTACGGGGATTTTCCAGAAATCGGCAACTTCCTTTCGGTGCTGGGAATTAGCCACCATCCGCATACCCGGCAAAAGGTGGGAAAGCGCACCTACCCACCGATTTCCCATGGCATTGGCTTCACCCGTAATCGAAAGAGGGCCGGCTCCCGGGCGGCAGTAGTTTCCTGTCAAAAATGATAAATTATGTAAGGTGTTATTTTTACACACAGCCTGCGAAGAATGATTGTAACCTTGAAACCAGAAGGTGAGCATCGCTTTGGCTTGGCCGATGGCGCGTGCGGCCTCGATCAACTGATTTTCGGGACATCCGGTTATCAGGGCGCCGCGTGAAGGCGGATATTTTTCCACCAGCGCTTTGAGGTCGCACAGACCGGAGGCATAATGCTCGACATGTTTTTCGTCAACAAAGCCCTCTTTCAGTAAAATGTGAGCCAGGGTGTGGTTTAGGGCCACGTCTGTTCCGGGTTTTAATTGAAGATGCATATCCGCCAAGTCCGCAGTCGGAGTCCTGCGAGGATCGATGACAATGACTTTGACGTTGTTTTTTGCTTTAGCTGCGCGCACACGCTGGAACAAAACCGGCACGGAAACAGCCATATTATTGCCCGCAATCAAGAAAAGATCGGCCTTTTCAATATCGGCATAACAAGCGGGAGGGGCGTCCGCGCCCAGAGTGGACACAAATCCGATGGCCGAGCTGGCCATGCAAAGGCGCGTGCTGCATTCCATGTTGTTTGTGCCGATAGCCGCCTTCATCAGCTTATTCATCAGGTAGTATTCTTCGGTCAGATTAATCGCGCCGCCATAAAAAGCGACCGCGCCGGGACCGTATTGGTCAATGATTCGTTTGAAACCGGATGCGGCATGGTTAATGGCTTCCTCCCATTCAACCGGCACAAGTTTACCGTCACGTCGCAACATGGGATGTTTCAGGCGGTCTTTATCGGTAAAAATCGGCGGATAATTGGTTGGAAGAACGCATGTCCCGCCTTGATTAGCCGGATGATCCTTCATTCCCTTGATCTTAACGACCTTGCCCTGCTCAACTCCAACCATCAGGCCGCAGCCGAAACCGCAATAGGGACATGTTGATTTATGCCATTGAATTGTCATAACAAACCTCCTTTTTTATTTATGATTCACTTCATTTGATCCTGCTCGTATCCATTTTGATTTATATTCAGTAGATCGAAAAATTTTATGAAATGCCGCCGGGTACTCATATTACAAGCATATCTGAAATGTTATTAGCGATCAATCTGAAATTCGTTTAATAATTGTTTTAAATTTAACCCTACAACGACACTTAGCAACTAACTACTTGAAATTATAGGATTTTAACAAAACCGCCCAAAATTTTAAGTTATTGAATTTATTGTATTTTATCTGTAAGTGTCGTTGTAGGGTTAAAAAGAAAGGATAACCTTTTGAAGACATTCGCCTTAATTTTTCCTTGCTTTAAAAATCCGATTTTTTGTCCTTATGAAAAAAATTAATTTACCTTAAAAGTTTTGCTCAGATATTTATTGATTGCAACGCGCTTGTGATTAATTTAAAGTGATACGAATGATCAAAAAATTTGGATTGGTTGACCTGTTGCAAGATAATAGGCTTTATCAGACAATTCCGCCAACGACAATGAAGGATGCCGCAAAAGAATTATGAAATCACAAAAAGTCAAGCGATACGGAAAAGGGACGAATTATAAAACAATATACCTGATAGCTCCGAGGCATCCTGAAAATTTCTGGTCTATGCAGGGAACTGTCGATATTTTGGGTGCCAAAACCCTTATGCCAAATTCTGCTTTGGCAACCCTGATGGCGCTTACACCGGATGATGTCAATATCGCCTACATTCTTTGCGATGAAAATATTTCGGAAATTGATTTTGATTTAAAATGTGACCTTGCTGTCATTACTGGTGCAACTCTTCATGTACGCAGAATCAATAAATTATGCAAAATTTTTCGTGAAAAGGGGCGGACTGTCGCCCTGGGAGGAACTTATGCGACTATTGAAGCTGACAACTGTCGGGACATTGCCGATTATCATTTTATCGGAGAGGCCGAATATACATGGCCGCAATTTTTACGCCAATGGGTGTGCGATAAAGCCGTCAAGGTGTATGAACAGGCTGAATACATTGATCTTAAAGACAGCCCTGCGCCGGATTGGTCATTGATTGATGTTCACGACTATATCAATATCAGTGTTCAAACAAGCCGGGGATGTCCGAATCGGTGTGATTTTTGCGATGTCATCCGTTATGTGGGAAGGCAATACAGGATAAAAACCGCAGATCAGATTATGGGCGAGGTACAGAATGCGCATAACATAGGCGCTCGCACCGTATTCTTTTCAGATGACAATTTCCTTGGAAACAAGGCGTTTACCAAAGAACTGCTGCCAAGGTTGATCAAATGGAATTTGGAACAGACCCGGCCATTATCTTTTTCAACCCAGATTACCGTGCAGGTGGCTGATGATGAAAAACTTTTGAAAATGCTTGCAGATGCAAGATTCTCAGTTCTTTTTCTCGGAGTGGAAACAGTAAGGGAAGCAAGCCTGAAAGAGGTGCATAAAACTCAGAATTTAAAATATGATATATATGCAAGAATTGAAAGAATCTCGCGTTTCGGAATAATACCTTTTATCGGCCTGATTGTCGGTTTTGACAACGACGACGTGAGTGTGTTCGATGATCTTTATCATTTTATCAAAGCGACCCATAGCCCCATTGCCGGGATAAGCCTGTTGAATGCTCCGAAATTCACTCCGCTTTATGAAAGGCTTAAAAAAGAAGGACGATTGGCGGAAGATGACTTTTCCGGGGAATGGCAGTTATATACAAATATCATACCTAAACAGATGAAAAGAGATGAATTGATCGAACATTACCGCAATCTGTTTAAAAAATTGTATGAGCCTGAATTATTTGAAGCTCGACTGGAACAATGGCTGAATAATGTAGAATACCGCAACACCGATTACACCAACAAAAAATTCGACCCCAAACAGTTATTATTCGGATACAGAATATTCAAACATTTCACATTAAAAGAAAATTCTCAGGTTAGGCACCTCTGCTTCAGAGCAATGAAAAAAACCTGGCAAACAAATCCTGAACTTATGAGGCGCTTTTTTACCCTGATAACTCAGTACAGCCATTTCTATCATTTTCTAAACGAACAAAGAACTGACAGATAATCACTTTTTCAAGCTGCCAAACTGCTCAAAGCAACTTTATAATCATATAATTGATGGTCTCGTAAAAAATCAGAATTTCGTCATTTTTATAATTTCGCACCTAATGATTTCAATGGGTTACGAGCCAGAATTTTTGGGATTTCGACTTTTTACGAGACCATCATAATTAATTGCTCACACCAAAATTCCGACAACCGCTCCGGTCATACATGTCGCCAGAGTTCCTGCAACAACAGCGCGTAAACCTAACGCAACTATTTCGTCGCGTCGTTCCGGAGCCATCGTGCCTAACCCGCCGATCATAATGCCCAAACTGCCCGGATTGGCAAACCCGCATAAGGCATACGTCATAATCAGAGTGCTTTTGTTGCTTAAAACACCGGGAGCAAGACGACTCATGTCAAGATATGCGATGAATTCATTCAAAACAGTTTTGGTGCCCAGGATAGCACCGGCAGGGACGGCCTCATTCCAGGGGATACCCATTAACCACGTTATCGGAGCCATCACAATACCCAAAATGCGTTGCAATGTAAGCGGTTGGCCGCCCGCTTCCGGTAAAAATCCCAAAATCAGATTGACAAGATGAACCAGTGCTATGATGACGACTAACATAGCGATAATATTGATCAGCAGTTGTACGCCTTGAATTGTCCCCCTGGTAACCGCATCCATGGCATTGAACGATTTTTCATAAGTTGCCTCCTGGCCGACAGTTGTCAGCGCGGTTTCAGGAATCATTATTTTTGCAATTGTCACCGCCGCCGGTACGCTGATGATTGATGCTGTCAAAATATGTCCCATGACATCAGGTAAAACATCCTTCAGGATACCAGCATATAAGACCATTACAGTTCCGGCAATTGTGGCCATACCACAGGTCATAAGGGAAAAAATTTCGCTGCGTGTCATCGCACTCAAATAGGGGCGGATAAGAAGCGGCGATTCAACCATGCCCACAAACACATTGGCTGAAATTCCCAAACCTTCGGCTCCGCCAATTCCCATAGTTTTCTGAAGGGCCAATGAAAATAACCTGACAATCACCGGTAAAATTTTCCAATGAAATAAAAGAGCTGTCAACGCGCTTATCACAAGCACCAGCGGCAACGCTTGAAACGCCAAAATAAATCCGGCACCTGGAAATTTTTCCGGAAAAGGAAGGTTGCCGCCTCCCAAATAGCCGAACACAAAAGATGTTCCCTCTCTGGTAGAGCTTTCCAATATCATCACAAGGCGATTTAATACGAAGAAAAATTCCCGGAACAGCGGGATTTTCAATAAAACAACCCCGATAATCAATTGAATCGCAATACCGGTCAATACAAGTTTGAAACGCACTTGATTACGATTTTCGCTTATCAGCCAGGCAATGCCGGTAAATGCCGCCAAGCCCAGTAAACTTTGATGTATCATATAGCAGACCTTTCAAATGTTCAGTTTAAAGTTTTAAATTTTAATTTTTGTACTCGTCAATATCATTTTTTGTGATTTTGACTGTCAACATAAAGCGGGACTGATGTAAAACCGACGAGAAAGTAAATAAGGGATGCCAAACTTGCAACTTTAAATTTCAATAATAGTGCATACAATGGAACGCTTTTTACGAGGTCCGTCAAACTCGCAGAAAAAGATATTTTGCCACTGCGATAATCCCAAATTGCCATCAATCAGAGGAATCGTTTCGGAAGGACCGATCAAACCGGATTTCAAATGGGCATCGCCGTTGCCATCCTGCTGATCGTGGAGCCAAACTCCCTGAGGAATAATTTTTTTCAAAAATTGAATCACATCTGTTTGAACGCTTTCGTCCCAATTTTCCTGAATCATAATAGCGCTGGTAGCTCCTTGAGCATACAATGCCACCAGTCCGTTTGAAATATGACTCTGACGCACCAGATTAAGAATTTCAGCGGTAATATCAACCAGTTCCTCTCGCTTACCAGTGGTGATTTGAATAATTTTGCGCATGTTATTGCCTTGTTTTTTAGGTGAGTTGGCAGGGATACCAACAAAATAATATGGAAAACCAAATAGTTAACACTTATTTTTAAGCTTACATCGAATCCCAAATTGTTTTA
>JAUCGF010000195.1 GCA_030378005.1 Desulfococcaceae bacterium HSG9
AGTTACGCAGTTGGAATCTAACCCATTGATTTTATTGAATGTGGAATTTTGCTACACCTAATAAATTCAGATAGTTAAAATCCAACTGCGTAACTCCTATTAGTCATAGGAGTTTTTAAAATGAAATGGTTTATTATTCTTTTATTATCAATGGTTTCTTTTTCTTATTGTTTGGTCGGTGAGGCAAATGATAACGATTTGAAATCTTACGAAGAAGCTAAGGGTGAACCTTATGCTGGGATGAGTTTGCAATATCTAAGAAAAAATTATACTATTACGATTGATCAAAAAGGTAGTTATTCAGGAGATAGAATATTGAGAGCTGAATTCAATGGTTATATTTTCGAAATTGTTGGTGATGATATTACAGGAAAAGTCAAATTCATACTTAATAAATATAAAAAAAAAGATGAAAAAATAGTAAAGGAAAATTATAAATTGTTAAGAGAAAGAGTAAAAGATTCCAAAATAATCCATGTTGAATAATTTACCAATTTCTTAAAAACAATAGTTCGGACACTTTTTGAAAATAGAGCATAGCTAAAAAAATAATCTAATAAAAGCAAATGCTTATAAAAATTGTCCGAAGTATGTTAAAAAATGAAAAAGGGTGACACAATATGTGAAATGCTGGGTTAATTTGGTTCTTTTGATATTTTATTTTTGAAACCTGACAAACTGATCTGATGCATATAGTAAGTAGGGTGCGTTACGGTTACCGCCTGACGCACCCTACTTGCTTTTAATTTCGATTATAAAGTTAATAAGCATTTTCTCTGAAAATAAAAAAAATTCAAAAGTCACAGTTGAATCTTTTAATGAAAATATCTATTCGGGTAAGTTCATATCATCTCCATATTTTTATTTAGTATCGGATGAATCTATGATTCGTCTAAATGATATACCCGAAGCCGAGTTGAGTTCATTAAAAAATAATTATTAAAAATGGAATCAGATTTTTTTAAGCAACTGATTCGCTGTGGTCAGCAACGGGTCCCATACCGGGCCGAAAGGAGGCGCATACGCCAGATCGGTCTGGCTGAACGCTTCCACGGTCATCCGATTGTGCAGGGAAACCGCGGCCGCATTGATTCGATGGGCGACGCCTTCCCAGCCAACCATCTGAACGCCTAAGAGACGTCCTGATTTTTTGTCGCCGATCATTTGAATCCGAATCGGCGAAGCCCCGGGATGCGCATGGGCGCGTGAGCGGGTTTTGATAATAACCGCTGCGGGATCGAAACCGGATTTCAGCGCCTCTTTCAACGTAAGCCCGGTGCGCGCGACCTCAAGATCAAACACCTTGAAAACGGCTGTGCCGGCTATGCCTGCAAGTTCAACCACCTTGCCGCAGATATTGTCAGCCACGCCCCATCCGGCCCGGTTGGCCCGCAGTGCCAGGGGTATCCATGTTTTTTCATCTGTAACTACATGATAGGCATCGGCGCAGTCTCCGGCCGCGTATATGTTTTTATCAGAGGTTTTGAGCATGCAGTCCGTGGCAATGGCGTTGTTCACACTGAGTTTGATGCCGGCATCAGCGGCCAGTTCGCTGTTCGGCTTTATTCCTATGGCTGCTATGACAATATCGGCATCCAGGGAAATATCCGCACATATCACCTTCATCCGTCCCTCTTCTGACTTGATTCGGACTTGTAGTATGGCAGGATGCAGGGCATAATTATCTATTTTCACTACCAGAAGACCAACATGCTGAAAAATTTATTTTGGTAGGCTCTCATGTCGATTCTGTACCAATGGGAGGGAATTTTGATGGCCTTGCAGGCATCATATCAGGTCTTTTGTGTCTTATTACGGCTCGCCAAAATTCTGTTCAGTTCACGCACCCGGTAAAGGTTATTGCATTAAGAGGTGAAGAGAGTGACTGGTTCGGACCTTGTTATATCGGGTCGAAATGTCTGACAGGTCAACTGAAAGAATCCGAGCTGTTTTCCAAGCACAAAAAAGACGGGCAGACTTTGAAGACACATATGGCAGCATTGGGTGTAGATGTTGATGCCGTTCAAAAAGGTAATCCTCTGATGGATGTCAGTTCTATCCTGGAGTATATTGAATTGCATATCGAGCAAGGTCCTATGCTGGTTGAAAAAAAAATACCCGTTGCAATTGTTTCCGGAGTTCGTGGAAACCTTCGGCACAGACGCATCATATGTAAAGGCGAAGCCGGTCACTCCGGAGCTGTTCCAAGAGCGTATCGACGTGACCCGGTTATGGCGGTTGCTGATTTTTTGTCTCGCCTGGATGAAAGCTGGCTCACCATTTTACAGAAGGGCAGTGACCTTGTATTAACTTCGGGCATTGTCTCAACAGATCCCAGTACGAACTCACTGTCACGCATCCCGGACCAAATTCTTTTCAGTTTGGATTGCCGCAGCCAAAGTCTTACAGTACTCGAAGAAATGCGTCACTTGATGAAGATGGAAATAGACCAAATCGAAACTGATCGGAAAGTGCGGTTTGATTTAGATGAAGAGATTTCCACACCACCTGCAATGATGACTGATAAGTTGACCATTCACCTTAAACATGCCATGAAACAGATCGGGCTTGAGCCATTTGTTATGCCATCGGGAGCCGGGCATGATGCAGCTGTATTCTGCAATGCAGGCGTTCCAACCGGAATGGTTTTTGTTCGTAACCGGAATGGCTCTCATAACGCGGATGAGGCAATGGAGATTAGCGATTTTCTCATTGCCAGTGCAATCATTTATAAACACTTGACAAGGCCAGACAAATGACGACCAATACTGAATTAATTATAAGACGCCCGGACGATTGGCACCTGCATTTACGGGACGGCTCCATGATGAGTGCTGTATTACCCTATTCCAGTGCAGATTTCGGACGGGCAATCATCATGCCGAACATTCTTCCGCCGGTGACCACCATGGAACAGGCCACCCGGTATCACCGCAGAATAGTAAAAGCAACTCCTGATCAGCATGATTTTAAACCGTTGATGACCTTTTATCTCACTGAATCTACAAGGGCGGATGATATTGAACAGGCAGCTTCATCAGGATTAATTAAAGCAGTAAAACTCTATCCTGCCGGTGCAACCACAAATTCTGAAAGTGGGGTTCAGGATATAAAAAAGGTCATGCCCGTACTTGAAAAAATGGCAGAGATTGGCCTGCCTTTACTGGTGCATGGTGAGGTGGCAGATTCCAACATCGATATTTTTGATCGTGAAGCTGTCTTTATTGATACGGTTCTCGATCCGCTGCGGCGTAGCCTGCCACAGTTGCGGATTGTCATGGAGCATGTAACAACCAAAACGGGTGTACAATATATAATATCTTCCGATAAAAATCTGGCTGCAACTATTACGGCACACCATTTGATCATCAATAGAAATGATATTTTGGCAGGCGGGATCAGGCCGCACTATTATTGTCTGCCTGTTGCCAAACGCGAGAAGCATCGCCTGGCTTTGCGGGAAGCTGTAGTATCAGGGGATTCACGATTTTTCTTTGGATCAGATTCCGCCCCCCATATTGATGGAACAAAAGAATGCGGGTGTGGGTGCGCTGGAATCTTTACAGCCATCAATGCGCTTGAATGTCTGGCAACAGTTTTTGAACAGGAAAATAGACTGGATAAGTTAGAGGCATTTGTCTCTCTAAACGGTCCGAAATTTTATGGATTACTGCCTAACACTTCTAAAATACGCTTATATAAAACCTGCGATCACGCCGGGCAGCCTGAAAAAATTCAGACCAGGGATGGATATGTTACAGTATTTGACCCCATGTTTTTAATATATTGGCATGTAGAAAACATTGTGAACGACAAAATTTATTGAACCACAACCTGCGTCTTCATTGGCTTGCGACCTGGTGAGATGTTCTCAAGGTGTGTAAGGTAAACGGATATTTTACCACTAAGACACTTGATGAAGTTGAGGCCTTTCTGAATGCCCCATTGGTTTGGTCCGGTAACCACGGCGGAGCAACTGAAATTGCAAAATAAATTTGTCAGAAAGAGATCTGTTTATAGTCCTGGTCAAATGACTTGATACTTTTACCAAAAACGTGTATTATAATCGCTCCGAATGATTTTTAAAAGGAGCGAAATATGACCACTCAAGGCAAGGCACTCACATCAACGGAGAAGGAAA
>JAUCGF010000098.1 GCA_030378005.1 Desulfococcaceae bacterium HSG9
TGGAACAGACACAATTAGCTGCATTGAGATCCATTTGAGACCGAAACAATGAATCACTTTATTTTGTGTAGACCGCACAGCATCTCGATAGCACCCTTTGGCTCCGATCTTTTTTCCTTTACGTCGTTCAACAGTTTCATCAATTGCGATGACAATTGGCAGACAAGGGGCTACCATAACAATCAGTAAAGGAAGTAATATTTTAGCGGCACAGAGGCTATTCCATTTTGCTCTGTTTAGCACCCGATGGTAATTGGTGAATTTTTTTTCATCACTTAGCCCCATAACCCTTAAAGCCGAAGTGACGGTTCGCTTACCGGTACAAAGTACGGAACCGATGATCAGCACTTGGGTGTTAAGCCAAACCGTATTTGAAAAAAGAGTGGCAAAAGGGATTAAAACAGTTTCGATTTCCGGTGACAGAAAATGCATAGCATAACCTCCGAGTAGAATTCAAAATTCTACTTGTAAGCTATTTCATGCGCTCTGTCCATCGCTAAATCACTCTGTGTTAGAAATCAGCTCGAAAATACTCTCCTTGATAGTAAGTAAAAACGATTTTAAAATGGCCAAAGTCGAGTTGTTATTCTATGATTTGAATTAAAATAAATATGGAGGATTGTGATGGAAAATTTATTGTCTGTATTCAATGAGAACTTCGGTTTGATTACGCTAATTATTCTTTGTGTAACCCCAGCTATATTACCTCTACCACTTATATTTTCAGAAGCAATTGTCCCCTCCTCCTCCTACGATCGAATAAGTCCAACAGAACAAATTCGTTCAATGTTTTGTTTTATCTTATTCGTTATAAATGTACTGTCGTTAATTTTATGGATATTGTTTTCACTTGCATCAGAATCATTGATCCATGAAATGGCAAAAGATGGAGAGTTGGATCGAGTCAAAGCAACGGTAGATAAGACGTATATTGCTATTGATGAATTAGATTATTACAAACGAACCCCTTTGCATTATGCCGCAAAATCGAACCTTTTTAAACCTCAATTCTTGGAAGTTATGGAATATCTTCTTATTCAAGGAGCTAATATTAATGCTCAAGACAAATATGGTAACACCCCTCTACACTATGCTGCTATGAATAATAATGAGCAGACCGTTAAATACCTTGTGGCCGAAGGGTGTGAAACTAATTTGACCAATAATCAGGGAAATACTCCTTTGCACAATGCCATCGAAAAAAACAGAAGGAAATCAGTAGAATTTCTTTTGCAACATGGTTCTGACTTACACATAAAAAACAATCAAACAGTTACCCCCATGGGTATTGCAAAACGGATTAATGATAAAAGAGTCATGGAACTTATAAAGACTTATACAGAAGGAACGACAGCCAAACTCGAAACCCCTAAACAAAAGATTGAACGTTTGGAACAGATGAATTATACTCTCATCATGGAGAATAAAGAATTAAAAGTCAAAAATACTTCTTGTGAGCAAGAGTTGAAAAAGCTAAAGGATGCACCTCATAAGTTATGGAAAACAGGCATAGAATTATTAATTAAAGATAACTTTATCGAAGCGAAGAAAACATTTGAACAAGTTAAATTTTATTACGCTAATCAGGAGACTTCTTCGCCTGTTACATTGGAAATGATACAAGAAAAAATTCAGATTTGTACTTATCATAATATCCTCAATAGTTCTGATATTTTAAAAAATAGCATAACGATTCAAAAGTATATCAATAAGTTGAAAGGAATAGAATCAGAAAAATTAAAAGAAAAAATATCTACGGTTCTCAATTTATTAGCTGAATATGATGGTATACTATCCTTGGAACCAAGCAAGCAGGATGTTGAGACAAAAACTAGCATCATTTTACAGGATTTACAAGTAATGGAGAATCGTTTAGTAGATTTTATCACACAATATAAGAACATTGCTGAATATCAAAACATGATTAGTTGTGCAAAGAATAAATTGAAAAAAATCCAGCAGTATATCAAATATTGGCAAGATAGGTAAACTAACTATAAAGGTGGCAACACCGATTTAACACAGTAGCATCCACAATTTTAAGTGAAACAGAGCGCTATATTCAATGAAAAAAATATTATTAATTACCGGCCCGGCAGGCGATGCCCAAGGATGGGGAGATATCAACGTCACCCAAAGTATCAAAAAAGCGATTGATGATTCCGGAAAAAATGCCCGAATCGCCTTTGTGAACACTATGGATGAGTTTTACTTCAGCCTTGAAAAAAACAGCTTCGATATTGTCTGGAGTGCGCTTTATCATATTTCCGGCAAATCAGAGACCGTCGGCATGGGTGATAATAATGAAAAATGGCTTGCTGATATATTTGATGATAAAGGCATCCCCTATATCGGGCCGGATGCCAAAACCATGAAGGCCTTAATCCATAAAACCGAAACTCACAAGATACTGAAAAAAATGAAAATTTCAGTTCCCTACCATTATCAACTCGAAACATCCGATCCCCTTCCAGACATTGTTTATCCCGCTTTTGTAAAACCGAGTTATGAGTCAAGGTCTGTGGGAATCAGCGATGAAAGCGTTGTTTTTTCTTCTGAAGAACTTAGCAAAAGAATCAATTATATTGAAAGCCGGTTTGAACAGCCTGCTCTGGTGGAAGAATATCTTCCCGGAGATGAATATACCGTTTTGATGCTGGGCAATGGTGTGCATCAAGTGTTTTTACCCGGCAAGGTTATGGTTGATTCGTCATTGTTCGGAAAATATCCCATCCTGAGAAGTGATTTAAGAGGGGTTGGTGTTACCAAAATAAAGCCTGTCACTCGCAAGAAAGAAGAGCTTATCGAACTTTGCAGACAAGCTGTGGAAGCGTTGAACTGCCTGGATCATGTCAGAGCTGACATGCGCCTTGATGCTGATGGCGTCCTGAAAATCATCGAAGTCAACGGCATACCCGGCTTAAAACCCGCGAAAAGCTGGAGTCCCCAGATATTTTCCCTACGGTATCCTTCTTCTGACGGCCCCTTGGAAGAATATCGCAAACTCATCGACCATATTGTAACATCTGCTTTGGCACGTTGCAATATAGAGTAAGCAGGACTGTTCAGTTCTAAAATTGCCAGACAAGCATTTTTTTTGGCATACCGAAGCTTTTAACTATCACAGGAGGAAACTCAATGTTAAAAAACTTTAGTTCCCTTTATTTATTTGGCTTCACATCGGAATTATTATCAATTTCAGACAGCACTTCGGCATCTTTCTGTCTGACTTCCGGCATCGGGTCTTGCAGTGTCTTGCGTAATGCTGTCACTATTCTGGGATTATGGTTTTCTATGGACAGGGCATTGACAGCATCAAAGCGAACATCCTTACATTCGTCATTGATCTGGGTGATTAGCTCGGTAATTCGTTGATTGCTCAAAGTTTTGGCAGGGGCGCTGATTTGAATCGTATGGCCCCGGTTACAAGATTCGGCCTTAGAAGCGACCCTTTGGCTCTGATATGAATTGTCGCACCAGATAGTCACCGGTGACAGGAACAGCAGAGCCGCCGCGATCAGCATGGCCACGACCGCTGCGGTATGCGGACGTATCGGTTTTCGATCAAGTTTCGGATCAAGGATGCACAACAAACGATCTTTGAGTCCGGACCCTTCGGAAATGGCCGCTTCCCGCCATAACGGCTTGCTGAACGCCCCTAAATCAGCGGCGACCTCCATCAATTGAGCGGCATAAGCTGACGGTTTGACACCGGCGTTCAGTACCGCGTTGTCGCAGGCGCGTTCTCGTTCTATCCTCAGTTGACGCACGATCAGCCACACCAATGGGTTGCACCAATATAAAATCAGAGCGATCTTGGCCGGGATTTCAATCAAGCTGTCCCGGCGTCTGATATGTGCCAACTCATGTGAAAGCACGATTCTTAACTGTTGTTCGCTCCATTGATGCGAACTTTGCGGCAAAACGACTTTGTTCCTGAAAACCCCGCT
This sequence comes from Desulfococcaceae bacterium HSG9, assembly GCA_030378005.1. Lineage (GTDB taxonomy): Bacteria > Desulfobacterota > Desulfobacteria > Desulfobacterales > JAUCGF01 > JAUCGF01. Next base: position 3,951 of record JAUCGF010000098.1, read on the forward strand.
GATTACAGCGGTGTTTATCTCCCGGCTTTGATATAATTGAACCGTGCGATCTATGCCAGCCTCTTTGCAGAGTTCTTCGAGCAAAGCCATATATCGATCACCGCGAAGCGGCAACGCCTTTCGTAATAACCATCGCAGGCTTATATCACCAAGAAGCAGCCACAAAAGACTGCCGATTGCGCCCATAATCCAAGCTGAAAGAAACCATATCGGCCATCTCTGCAAAGCGGCCGGCCATTTGGAAGAATTTTCAGCCAAACTCTTATCAGGCGCTGTTGATTTCAGGTTCGCGGCAGGGGGAGCGGTCTGCGCGCTGTTCAGATTGACACCGGCAACCGGAGCGGCTAATAGCGAAACCCTCCACTCAGGCGTGATTATCGAAAAAAACGGCAGTAACACAATGCCGAAAACCGCAAAATTCAGCGCCAGACTGTGAAACGATGCGGCACGATATCGGAATATCTTCAATATCAATCCGCAAACCGCGAGTAGCACAGCACTTTTGACAAGAATATCTATGGCCAGTTTGGTGAACCATGCAGCAAAACCCGGATCGATTTCCATATCTATCGCCCCTTTCGTTCAGATTCCTTGATGAGACTGACGATCTTACTCTTTTCTTCCTCTGATATGTCGGCCTCTGATTTTTTTAGCAGCGCAATGGCGGCCCTTCCCGCCGAACCTTTAAAAAAAGTGTCCAGAAGATGCGCCAGAGCCGACTCCCTGGCTTCCGCCGCCGGAATAACCGGATGGTAAATATAGCGGTTGTTGGCCTCCCGTTCGTGATACAGATACCCTTTGCTTTCAAGAATGCTCATCAGTTTACGAACCGTCGAGTAACTCGGTTTGTCCGGCAATTCCGAAACCATATCGGCCGCGCACACGACCCCGCGCTTGTAAACGACATCCATGATTTGCCGCTCCCTGCGGCTCAGTTTGCTGATTAACGATTTTTGTGACATTTTCCCCTCCTTTTCTATGCGAAATTATTAACATGCGAATTTATTAGCATGGTTGATAAACGCTTGTCAAGTGATAATGCGAAAATTTTCACTTACGCTTGTTTACAAACATATACAGCATATCAAAGCATGCGTTTTCCATTACAATAGCGATTTATCTGTAGGAACAGTTCGGCCTGGAGTGCGATGCTTGTCCGATATAATATTTTGAAATAATTGCTAAAAAGCGAAAAACAGTTGTATTTTAATTTAAAGATAATTTTTTTTAAAAAAAGCTTTACAAATAAACATAATTGGTATTATAGTCGCAGAAAATTTATGAAGCTCATTTAGAATTAATAATAATGAAATATTTATGAAGTACATTTAGGCTTACAGCAGGATGGAGCTATACTGGCTATTATGTAATAATTTGTCTTTGAACCGTTTTTTCTAAAAACTTCCATCCATGATTTCCAATAATGGATGGATACTAACCAAAGCAAAGGAGGAGAAAGTGAAGAAGAAAATTTCAAGTGTTATTTTCGTTTTGACAATGGCAATGCTTTTGACAGGAGGCGCGCCCATGGGCGTTATGGCTCAGGAGCTTAAACCGACTACAATGACATGGGTGGCCGGTGGTGTTGGAGGGGGCTGGTACGCACAGGCAGGCGGTCTGGCACGCCTCATAACAGAAAAAGAGCCCAAGATCATACTCAAAGTCGTACCCGGTGGAGGAGTGGTCAACCCAGTGCGGATTTCCCGAGGCAAGGACGGCTTGGCCTGGGGGGTCACCTTTGTGGATAAAATGGCATACGAGGGCATAGCTCCTGTTTATAAAAGCCCCAATCCCAATGTACGTGCCATGGGCGGTATCTTTGGCATTTCATACATCCACATATTGGCGGCCGCCGACCAGAAGATCAAAACCTTTGACGAGGTGGTAGCCATGGTCAAGGCAGGTAAATCAATACGTGTGGCCATGCCGATGAAGGGCACTTCCGACCTTCCCGTGGTTAAGGCGATTCTGAAATACTACGGTATCTCATTCGAAGCCATCAAAAAGGCCGGTGGCAAAATCCAGCAGGCAGTCTATGCCGACATGGTCAGTCTGTATAAGGATCGACATGTGGATTTTGTGTTTACCCACCTGGGCCTGCCTGGTGCCGCTATTACCGAAATGACGATGAGCCGCGATAGCGTTCTTTTATCCACCTCCAAAGAATGTATCGACACATTGGCCGAGGAATTGGGTACCATTGGCACAGCTTCGGGCATAGCCCATATTGCCGGTGGCACTTATAAAGGCAATCCTGATAATGTACCGTCCGTCACCACGGCTGCCGAGCTGTTGGTCAGCAAAGATGTGCCGGATGTAGTGGCCTACACGATCCTTAAAATACTCGGTGACAATATTGAGGAAGTGCATAAAATCAACGATAAAAACAAGACATTCATTCCCAAAACGGGCTGGGTTAACGTAGCCGTCCCGTTGCATCCCGGTGCAATTAAGTATTATAAAGAAAAAGGCTATATGAAGTAAAAAATTGATGCAAGGTATCGTGCCGGGGGTTTGAACTGACAATTGAGATCGGATCGTCTCCGGCCCGACCTCACAGAATCTAAAAAGGAAAAAAATCGTGCGAGAGTTTAAAGGTACGCAGAAATGGATAATGGAAGGATGGCTTGTAGTGTTGTCTCTGTTCCAGCTTTATACCGCCATCTTCGGTATTTTTCAGCCAAGACCGCAACGCGGTATTCACCTGATGTTTATCTTGCCGGCTGCCTTTATTCTTTTTCCCGCCGCAAAAAAATGGGCATCTGACCGCGTGCCTATCTATGACTGGTTCCTGGCCATTCTGGCGCTTTTACCCCCAATCTATCTGCTGTTCAACAATGACTATCTTACTGAACGGCTTAAATTCGTCGATCCGGTGCTTCCCATCGAGATGATCCTCGGTGCGCTGAACATTATACTGCTGCTGGAAGCGATACGACGTACGGTGGTACTGGCCATGACTATTCTGATCGCATCCTTTATCGGCTACCTGTACATCGCCCCTTTTCTTTCCGGGGTTTTTTACAGCAAGGCTCCGATGTTTTCCGAATTGGTCGAAATGCACTATCTGATCACCGATTCGGGTATCTACGGTGCCATTACCGGTGTGGCCGCCACTTTTGTGGCTTTATTCGTGATATTCGGAGCCGTCATGGAGACGACCAACACCGGTCTTTTTTTTACCGACTTGGCATCACGCTTGGCTGGCAAAAGCAAAGGCGGCCCCGCTAAAATTGCGGTGATTAGCAGCGGCCTTTTCGGCTCCATCAGCGGGGTGGCCGCGGCCAATGTCTATTCCACCGGAACGTTCACTATCCCATTGATGAAAAAACTGGGCTACCGACCCCGTTTCGCCGGTGCGGTGGAGGCATCCGCTTCCGTTGGCGGCATGATGATGCCTCCGGTGATGGGTGCAGGCGCTTTTGTCATGTCCGAGATAACCGGAATTCCTTATGTGAAAATCATCATCGCTGCCACTCTGGGTTCTCTTCTGTTCTACGCCAGCCTGGTGTTCAGGGTTCATTTCACGGCTTTAAGGGAAGAACTTAAAAGCATGGATGAAAAGGATATAAAACCGTTAAAGGCGATCCTGAAGGATATTTATCTCTTGGTCCCCATGGTCGTTTTGGTGGTTATATTGCTTATCGGCTACTCGCCTTTCAGGGCTGCAATTTATGCTATCGCTATATGCTTTTTGTTCAGTTTTTTTAAGCGCGAAAATCGGATGACCCCCATAAAAATTTGGGAGACTCTGCGTCTGGGCGGTCAGAATATGATCATGATCGGCATGGCTTGCGCCGGGGCCGGCATGGTCGTCAGCATTGTGACTCACACCGGACTGGCACTTGGTATTGCCACTGTTATAACAAACTGGTCCGGCGGCCAATTGCTGCCCGCCTTGGTCTTAATCATGATTACATCCCTGACTTTGGGCATGGGGCTTCCTTGCACACCAGCGTATATTATCGCCATCACTATCGGCGGCCCGGCACTCATTGCAATGGGCTGCGACCTGTTGTCTTCACACATGTTCGTGTACTACTTCGCGATCCTGGCCGGTGTCACCCCGCCTGTATGTATCGCCGCCTACTGCGGAGCAGCCATTGCGGGCTCCAAGCCCTTGCAGACGGGGTTTGAGTCTTTAAAGCTGGCGCTGGTCGGTTTTATCGTACCTTACGTTTTTGTTTTCAACGAAGCCCTTCTCATGCAGGGCAGCGTTGTGGGCATACTGACCGTTTCCACCCTGCTTCTTTTATGTGTGATTTTATCCGCCGGCGGATTAAGCGGTTATTTATTCAAAGCCATGGACGTTGGCGGCCGAGTCGTTACCTTAGCTTTTGCAATCGGAGCTGCTGCGCTTTGCACTATGCCGGATTTGACTGATAAACCCCTGATGCTCGCAGCCAGCATAACCGTGCTGGTGATTTTTTGGATTCTGGTTTTCAGGAAAAAGAAACCGCTTGAACCGGTTACAGTCGAGGCATAGTCCGTAAACAGTTAATCGGTTGCAATGATTTCTGTTTCCTCTACTACAACATTTCAAAAATGTGGCCGAAGTGGCGTGCCCTGATAAATATATAACCTACCGGGATTCACAGGCATAAACATCACACCTGAAACCGTGGCGCATCTTTTTATTAAAAAATACCCGAAATGGATGCAAACTGGGAAGCCAGCGGACTTTAAGCTTATAACAGGAGAATTACAACAGTGGCCTGGAAGAGTGCAGACGTGGTCGTTATCGGCGGTGGTATTATTGGAACAGCTATCGCCTATTTTTTGTCCCGTCAAAAGATCGATGTTATCCTTTTGGAAAAGGACGGAATTGCATCCGGAAGCTCAGGAGCGTGTGATGGGGCGGTTGTCATGCAAACCAAAAAGCCTGGCGTTCATTTAAAGTTGGCCATGGAAAGCCACGCGCTTTTAAGCAGAATGCAAGATCACCTGCAGATGCCCATAGAATTTGAACAGAATGGTGGTCTGATCGTCATCGAAACCGACGAGGAAAAAACAGCTATGAAGCAGTTTGTCAAGGCCCAGCGTCAAGCCGGCCTGGATGTCGAACTTTTAGATCACAAGCAGCTTCACGCCTTGGCGCCGCACTTGTCCGACCACCTGATCAGTGCCACCTATTCACCCCAGGACAGTACAATCAATCCCATCGCCCTGACGCTTGGCTTTGCTATGGGTGCGAAACAAATGGGCGCGGAAATTATAACCGGCAGCACTGTATCAAACATCGAGGTTGAAGGAAGACAAATCTCTGCAGTTGAAACCGCAGCCGGTAAAATTGAAACCCGTACGGTTGTCAATGCGACGGGGGTTTACGCCTCGGAAATCGGTCGCATGTTAGGTATCGAGATACCCATCAAGCCCAGACGAGGGCAATTGCTGGTCACTGAGGCGCGGCCGGACCTTTTGAAGCCATGGCTGGGGTCGGCGAACTATATTGCCGCAAAATTTAATCCCCAGCTAGCCAAGGAAGGCGCCGGCGGTGTATCCATAGACCAGACTCAAAACGGCAACTTTCTTATAGGGGCTACGCGCGAATTTGTTGGCTATGACAAGCGAACAACAACAGAGGGGTTAAAACAGATCGCTTCACGCGCTGTTCAAATATTGCCCGTTCTAAAGAATATGCATTTAATCCGGGCATTTGCCGGGCTGAGGCCTTACACGCCCGATGGATTGCCCATTTTAGGGAAAGTGGAAAAAATCAAGGGGTTTATAATGGCTGCCGGACATGAAGGCGACGGAATTGCCCTGTCTGCCATCACCGGAAAATTGATCAGCGAATTGGTTTCTGAGGGAAAAACAGATGTCGCTCTGGACAGTTTTAATCTGAACCGGTTTTCAAACGACACGACATAACATTGACCCGAATCCGCTAAGAGCCGATTTAAGACTTTTCAAACAGGCTCTTAGATGAAGGAACAAACATGGGCATAATCAAGGATAGCAAAAACGCATCCGGAATACGGATTGATTCTTTGCAACGGGGCAGAAAAATCGTCTTTTTTGTCAATGGCCGTTACACAACGGCCTATATGGGGGAAACGATCCACGCCGCTTTGATCGCCGCCGGTTATCATCAGTTTCGTAAAAGTAAAACCTGTCAACCGAGGGGCGTATTTTGCGGTATGGGTGTCTGCTATGAATGCCTGGTAACCGTAAACAACGGATCCATCCAAAGAGCCTGTATGACGGTGGTTGAAGAGGGCATGGAGGTTGAGATCGATGGGGATTGAAGCCTATGATGTGGTTATTATCGGAGCCGGGCCTTCCGGGATCGGCGCAGCAACCGTATTGGCCGAATATTCTCTGAAAATACTCCTGATCGATGAGAATAATCAGATTGGCGGTCAAATTTGGCGCAAACCGGCATATCAACCGGTGAGTAGATTCAGAGGCCATCAACCTCCAACAAGGCAGCCAATGGATTTAAGCACCGGCATCGGTACTGATAAAAACAACCTGCATATCACCACGCCGTCTTGCGTACTGGGTGTATTTCCCGATAAACATCTTCTGCTGTCAACCTCTGATCAAGGCGTAAGAGAAATCAAGGCACGCAGCATTATATTCGCAACAGGTGCCAGAGAGAAAGTCCTCCCGTTCAAGGGGTGGACTTTGCCCGGTGTAATGACGCTGGGAGCTGCTCAAATATTGCTCAAACAATACGGGGTGTTGGCGTCATCTGAAATTTTGATCTCCGGAGCGGGTCCATTGGCCTATTTATTGAGTAGCCAAATCATCGGCGCCGGCGGCAAAGTTACGACCGTGTTGGATCGCTCCTCTCTGGCTACAATGTTAAACGCCGTGTGGGTGATGGCCGGTCAGTTGCCGAAAATCGGCGAAGGACTGCTTGCGCTTGGCCGATTGATCAAAAAAAGGGTTTCGGTAAAGCACCGGATGCAAGTTGTCGAAGTTAAGGGTAAAGACAAACTACAAGAAGTCATTGCCGTTAGAATCGCTTCTGACGGCACTGCCGTAGATGGCAGCCAACAGCGTTATGAGACGCAAATGCTTGCCTGCGGCAACGGCTTTGTCCCCAATATCGAGTTGCCGCAACTAACCGGGTGCGATTTGATTTACGCTGTGGATAAGGGCGGCTGGATCGTCAAAACAGACAGGTCGATGGAAACTTCGGTCAGCGGAGTCTTTGCGGCCGGAGAAATCACCGGTATCGCTGGCAGTGATAAATCGTTGATAGAGGGCCGGCTGGCTGCATTGTCGATTTTGAATCAGTTCGGAAAATTAAACTCAAAGAAATATCGTATCCGGCGGGCCGCCTTATTGAACAAACGAAAACATTGTCAGCGTTTCGGAGCATTTTTAAACCGTCAATGGGCAATCCATCCGCGTGAGTGGGCCGGAATTGATGATGCTGCCATCATCTGCCGTTGCGAAGACATAACCATGGGCACCATCCGCGGTTGGATTAAAAAAGGTATCAGGTCTGCGCCAGACCTGAAAAGAGCGACCCGATGCGGTATGGGAATCTGTCAGGGGCGCACATGCGCACCGCTGATTTACGAAATTTTAGCGGCCTGTTCAGTTGCCGGAAAACAGGAACCGCATCCGCTCTCCGTACGAACACCGGTTAAACCGATACCTCTGGGGGACTTGGCACGGTTATGAAAAATCAGATTAACTAAAAACCTGAAATCAGAAGAATATGATAGCTGCCGATAAATTGATATGCGATCTTCTCCATCAAGGATTACAAATTCTATTTAGACTTTAATTACAAACAGTTAAATATCTATGACTTTTTACGAAACCATCAGAATTTTGGCATCCTTCATAATAGCCCAAAAGTAGTTTACACTTTTATCCGGAGTGCCAAACTTGTAGTTTGGCATTCAGTACCCGCTACTGCCAAACTACAAGTTTGGCACTCCGGAAAATTGTAAACTGACAAATGAAAGATGCCAAAATTTTTAAAGAAAATTCAGTGGGTGAACTTCATGGCGGTGCAATTTGTTCCAATCATCAGCGAAGCAATTGCAAAGCGACCCTGCAAAATATTTCCACACCGTCTAACAGGATGTCTTCGTTAAAGTCAAATCTGGGATTATGAATCGGGAACCCGCCTTCTTTACCGGCGCCGAGACAGAAAAAACAACCTTGCGACTGTTCCAGAAAATACGCCATATCTTCGCCTCCCATTGTCCTGGCGGGTTCCACAACGTTATCCGGCCCCACTGCTTCAGCGGCGCAATCACGCACCACATCAGCCATGAAGGCGTCATTAACCACCGGCGGATAGCCTTTACTGAAATTTAATTCATACTGCGCACCCATAGATTGACAAACGCCACTGATAATTTTTTCAAGTCGTTGCGGCCATGATTCCCAAATATCACGGTCGAAAGTACGCGTTGTTCCGCACATCTCAGCCATATCCGGTATAATATTGAAATTAGTTCCGGCCTTAAATTGACCGACAGTCACTACGGTGGGATTTAAAGGGTCAGCCTGCCGACTGGTGATACGCTGTAAAGCGTTGATCACCTGACACCCGACTTCCAGCGCATCAACGCACAAATGCGGCATCGCACCATGGCCGCCTCGCCCGATAATTTTCAGATCAAAACGGTCCATGGCGGCCATTAGTACGCCGGTTTTGACGCCAATAGAGCCTGCCGGCACAGCAGGCCATACATGACATCCCACAGAATAATCAACTGTGGGATGTTGCATAACGCCAGCTTCAATCATGGGTAACGCTCCGCCCGGTCCCTCTTCGGCCGGTTGAAAAACAAATTTGAGCGTGCCTTTGAACTTGTCTTTGAGTCGATTGAGTACAGTAGCTGCACCAAGCACCATCGCTACATGTGCATCATGTCCGCAGGCATGCATCATTCCGTCATGCGTTGACGCAAACGGCAAACCGGTGGCTTCCTTAAGCGGAAGGGCGTCCATGTCGGCACGTATCAATAAAGTAGGACCGGATGCATTTGTTTCCAAAAGTCCTACAACACCATGTTGTGCGATTCCGGTTTGCACATCCAGCGCTTCATTTTGTAAATAATTCACAATATATGACGATGTTTTTACTTCATTACAGGCGATTTCGGGAATCTGATGCAAATCGCGGCGTGTCTTAATAATTTGATCTTTGTAGGTGTTTACAAGTATTTTTAAATCCATTTTATGTCGGGTTTCCTTATAAATGTTGAATAAAATAAACGTAAGTCGGTATTTTACTGTAATTTTTAAGTTTGATAAATTTTTTATGAAGGCCTCTTTTGGAACCGCGGGCGAATAAATATCCCTTTTTTTACCCGGTTTTTTGATAAAAGGCAAAACTTAAATGATACCCGTTATAAAAAATAATGCTTGAATCTATGTGCGTGCCGTAAATTTTCAGGTTGCGGCCAAGCAGTACAAGCGGCATAGATTGAAAAATTTTTATTTACGCCTTGAACGAATTGCAAATTTGTTATACAGATATAGAATCAAAGTCCGGTATGGTTTGATTCGGGCATGGAAGCGCATCTTTGGCTTCGATATAAATTTCAGGATAACGCAGGCTGCCGGGTATTTTGCCTGGCTTTAGACGATGTTTTAATGAATTTGATGAAAAGGTCAAATTTGAAAAGAAAAGAGAGGATAGATTATGAAAAGGTATTTTACAATTCTGTCAGTTTTTCTCGGAGTGCTATTTGCAGCAGGTTGCACAACAAATTACAAAGCGAAACCGCTTTCCTTCAAGACACCTGCGGCCTACAATAATGTCGTGGATGTTGCGGGGGCGCAAGCCGCTGCAAAGGCGTATGTTGATCCGGTCGAGGCAAAGGAATCATTCGGATTCGATATCCGGCAAGCAGGGATGCTCCCGATTCAGATCGTATTCGATAATATGGGCGAAAAAACTCTGGGTATCGATGGAAAGAAAACTTTCCTGGAGGATCACGAAGGGAATCTCTGGCCTGTTTTAAGCGGTGAAATAGCTTATGAACGGGTCACGAAATATGCCCAGACAAATGAGATCGTCAAACAAGGAGCTTACCACGGCATGCTTGGTGCAGCGGCAGGTGCGATAATAGGCGTTGCGGTAGGTATCGTGACAGGCGAAGATATAGGCACGGCCATAGGAAAGGGTGCCGCCGTAGGTGGCGCGGCCGGCACTGTTATGGGAGGTGCCGGTGGCTATGGAGATGATGATGCACGGCGAGCCATCATGAATGATTTTCATGAAAAATCAATGAACAATAAACCGATTGAGCCGGGAGGCCTTTCACACGGAATAATCTTTTTCCCCGGAGAAGCTGGATCTGCAAGACAGCTCCGAATCCGTATAGTTGAACAGGATTCAGGAAAATATCACAATATCAAACTTGTTTTCCAATAGATGATAGCTGCAAAACAGCAGCGGAGTCAGCCCCTGCCGAATTATATTTTCATGGCTTCAGATTTCAATATATACGCTAGCAAAACACCCACCATAAAGGCGACAGCTAAATTTGAAGCCAACGTGATTCCCATCATCATAAAAGCCACAAACAGTTGCTTGCGATTCCAGATATCAAGGATTGTCAAAGCCAGTTGGCTGCCTGCGAAAATAAGCAAAATTCCCAAGATCGCCATAGGGATCAGATACGCTATTGCAATTACAGAGGTTCCAAGCAGCAAAGCCATCACTAAAAAAATCACACCGATAATAATATTGGAACCGGTGCTGCGTGCGCCGAAACGATAATGAGCGGCCAACCCGCCGGCACCGTGACACAACGGCATACCGCCAAACAAAAAGCTGATAATATTGCCAAGCGCCATGCTGATGCACGCGGAGCGATAGGTGACTTTTCTTGATGCGCTGCCATAATATTCGGCAGATAAATCGGAATAGGCAATCACCGCATTACCAAGAGTCATGGGTGTCTGAGGAATCACCAACGCTAACAAGGCAAACGTGAAATCAGCATTCGTAGGCAATCCGAACGGTAAAAATGTAGGAAGATAGATTCCGATTTTCATTTTGTCGAAACCTTCATGAGCCCCTATCAGCAGACCGATGGCCAAGCCACCCAAAATAACGCAAAGTCCCGCCGGCAGTTTTTTGTTTTCTAATAAAAGGAGCGTTGCCAAGCCTCCGCATACGCCGATAATGATGCCAATAGGAATCGGGCCGAGCGTTTGAATCGTGAGATACGGCTCGGCGGCTTTTTGCAAAAGCTGAAACTGGGATGTTCCCATCATCAACCGGACGCCCTGAACCATCAGTAACACGCCGGTTGACATCTGAATTCCCCGCACCACCTCTTTGGGAATATATTTGCCGATCAAGGTGATCGCCCCAGTGACTCCAATGACAAGTAGAAAAAGAGCGATTAAAATTCCGGAAGCCTGTATCTCAGCCGCGCTCAATGAAGCCGCAATTGAGTATGCGCCGATCACTTTCATGGGTTGCACCGGAACAGTGATGCCAAAGTAAACACCGGTGAGAATATAAAAAACGCCAATGGAAAAAAATAATCCCAACGGGTCTAAACCGTTAATCAAAATCATACCCATTGCAATCGGCAGAAGGGTTCCCAGGTCACCAAGCGACCCGGCCAGTTCAAGTCGGTTAAATTGATAGCCATATTTCATCGTTTATCACCTTTCCCATGCCCCAATCATTTTTCGTCAGTAAAATGAATTATTAAACAATATCAGAAATGACTGAAAAGCTACTATTTGTCAAGAATATAGCTTCCGTTAGCAACCATAATTATTAAGATTAATATGAAGCATTGACTTTTCTTTTGGTGTCATATACAAAGGCGCTAAAAAGGGAGGTTGGATTGATGCAATCACAAATGATAGAAATAAGTTGTCCTAAATGCAAACGCACCCAGATTATTGATCTGGCGAAAGAAGATATGCCGAAATGTGACACATGCGCGATTCGGATGGTCGTAAAAGAAGTTTTGAGGGAAGGCAAGGCTTGCTGAGGCCGCATTGCGGCTAGTTGCCTTGCTTTTTGTATTTTTTTACCATTTAATTTATTTTAGAGGAGGAAAGTGATGAAAAAAGTTTTTGCAGTATTAACCATTTTGTTGTTCGCATCAACGTCAGCTTTTGCCGCCGACATTGAACTGGCTAAAAAATCAACGTTGGAAGAGATTCAAAAGCGAGGTGAGTTGCGAGTCGGCTTTGAAGCGGGCTATATGCCGTTTGAAATGACCGATAAAAATGGCAAATTTGTCGGTTTTGATATTGATGTGGCCAAAGCCATGGCCAAAGCCATGAAAGTTAAATTTGTACCAGTCAATACGGCTTGGGACGGAATTATTCCGGCGCTGATCACCAAAAAATTTGATATTATTATGAGCGGCATGACGTTGACTCAGGAACGCAATCTTAAAATCAATTTTGCCAATCCGTATATCGTTGTGGGCCAGACAATTATTCTTGCGAAAAAGCATGAAGACACTGTAAAATCATATAAAGACCTGAATGATCCCAAGTATGTGGTGACATCCAAGTTAGGCACCACCGGAGAGCAGGCTGTAAAAAGAATGATTCCCAAGTGTACCTATAAATCCTTTGAAACGGAAACCGAAGCCGCGCTTGAAGTGGCCACCGGCAAAGCGGATGCGTATGTATATGATCAACCCAATTGTGTTGTGTTTATGGCACAACAAGGCGAAGGCAAACTGGTGTTTTTGGACAAACCGTTTACGTATGAACCGCTTGCCTGGGCGGTTAGAAAAGGTGATCCTGATTTACTCAACTGGCTGAACAATTTTCTGAATCAGATTAAACAAGATGGCACGTATGAAACAATTTATAACAAATGGATCACCAACACCAAGTGGTATAAAAATGTCGCTAAGTAAAGGCTGTTGACATTTGCATATTGCTGTTTTTGCGTTACCCACCATTGCCTGATTTCTTAATATGGTGGGTTTCGCTACATTACATTTCACCCACCCTACCCTACGAATAAAAAAAAGGTACCAGATGAATGATTCATTGACACAGCGCTTAAACAAACAGAGAAGATCGTATCAGCTTTCCGTGCTTTGTTTTTTTATGCTTCTCGCAGGACTTATAGCGGGGTTGTACTATGCCACGCTTCAGATCGATTATGTCTGGCGTTGGTATAATGTGCCCAAGTATTTTGTTTATCAGCAAACAATTGAGCTTAAATGCGATGTTGAAGGAGACGTAACATCGACTTCTCTCAAAGATGGCGTTGCCGTTGTCAAAGTAAAGCAAGGCGATGATGTCAGCACTTATGAAGGCGAAGCCCAAGAGATATCGGTAGAGCCTGGGGATGTCGTTTATCCGGACGATGTATTGGCATCCGGACAATATTGGAAAGCCGGCATTTTAATACTCGGCCTCATATTGACGTTAAAAGTCAGTATGATTGCGATTTTTTTCGGAATATTTATCGGCCTTTTTGGCGGGCTGGCGCGTATTTCGGATAATCCGGCGTTAAAATGGTCAGCCGTCACCTATATTGAATTGATTCGCGGTTCGCCCCTTCTGGTGCAAATTTTTATCTGGTATTTTGTGTTAGGCACACTGATAAACACCCTTTTGACTAAATACGGCTTTGAGAATGGCGTTCCGCCATTATGGTTCGGTGTCGCGGCGTTGGCGTCATTTACGGGTGCTTATGTGGCTGAAATTGTGCGTGCCGGTATCCAATCCATTCATCGTGGTCAAACCGAAGCTGCACGCTCACTCGGCATGACCTACGCACAGAGTATGTTGCATGTCATTTTGCCCCAAGCCATGCTGCGAATTATCCCGCCTCTAGCCGGCCAGTTTATCAGTCTCATCAAAGATTCATCTCTTTTGGGAATTATCGCGATTCGAGAGCTGACCAAGGCCACACGCGAAGTTGTCACCACAAGTTTGCAGCCATTTGAACTCTGGTTTGTTTGCGCGCTCCTATACCTTATTCTGACATTTACCTTTTCCATGTTTTTACAATACCTGGAAAGGAGGGCTTTAGTACAATGATTGATGTTCGCAATGTATATAAAACATTTTTGACACCCCATGAAGTCAAAGCCCTGGTTGATGTTACCAGCAAAATTGATGCTGGGGAAGTTGTGGTGGTTATCGGGCCTTCGGGTTCAGGTAAAAGCACCTTTTTACGTTGTCTGAATCAACTTGAAACCGCTGACAGCGGCCATATTTTTATTGACGGTATTGATATTCTGGATCCCAAAACCGATATAAATAAAGTGCGCGCTGAGGTTGGCATGGTGTTTCAGAGTTTTAATCTGTTTCCCCATAAATCGGTTTTTGAAAACGTTACTTTAGCCCAACGTGTGGTTCGTAAAAGGTCTAAAGCGGAATCCAAAGAAAAAGCGATGCGGTTGCTGGAGAAAGTCGGTATTCAGGACAAAGCTGCCGTCTATCCGGATCAGTTGTCCGGCGGACAGCAACAACGCGTGGCAATCGCCCGCGCCTTGGCCATGGACCCGAAAGTGATGCTTTTTGATGAACCGACTTCCGCTCTTGATCCCGAAATGATCGGCGAAGTGTTGGATGTTATGAAAAATTTGGCGCGAGAAGGTATGACAATGGCGGTGGTCACACATGAAATGGGTTTTGCCAGAGAAGTGGCTGACAACGTCATTTTCATGGATGCCGGCGCGATTGTCGAAGTGGGTACACCTGACCATTTTTTCAAGAATCCGGACCATGATCGCACTAAACTCTTTTTAAGTCAGATTCTTTAAAATCTATCGTAAAACCAGCCTTAGTTATTAGATTTCCAAAATTAATTGTAGCTATTGTATTTTTTATGCCAACATGAACGCTTTGCAAAGGTCATGAAGTTGTGCGTATATAGTGGTTAATCAGTCCATTCGTAGAACTATCATGGGAAGCGGCAGTCGTGCTATCTTTTAGTTCAGGGTAAACCGCTTTAGCCAGTTGTTTGCCCAATTCAACCCCCATCTGATCGAATGAATTTACGTTCCAGACAACCCCTTGGGCGAAGATTTTATGTTCATATAAGGCGATCAGCGTGCCTAATGTTTTCGGAGTAAGCTTTTTGAACAAAAAAGAATTGGTCGGTTTGTTGCCCGGAAATATTTTCGCGCACGCTAACAGGTGTAATTTCTTCTTATCAATTCCGGATGCTTCAAGTTCGGTGTGCGCTTCTTTGTATGTTTTACCTTTCATCAATGCTTCGGTCTGAGCGATAAAGTTGGAAATCAGAAGCGGATGATGCTTTCCCACAGGGTTCAACGAAATTGCCGGCGCGAGAAAATCACATGGAATAAACCCAGTGCCTTGATGTAGCAGTTGATAAAACGCATGTTGTCCGTTCGTGCCAGGTTCGCCCCAAATCACCGGGCCGGTGGCGTAATCGGTTTCTTCGCCATCTTTGGTGACTCGTTTTCCATTGCTTTCCATATCTCCTTGCTGAAAATAAGCTGGAAAACGGGACATATACTGATCATAGGGCAGGATAGCATGGCTATGGGCACCGAAAAAATTATTGTACCAAATTCCCAACCCCGCCATAATCATCGGAATATTTTTATCAAACGGCTCTGTTTTAAAATGCTGATCTGCCTTGTGGGCACCGTCTAATAACTGTTCAAAGCGATCCATACCGACAGCAATGGCGATTGATAACCCGATGGCGGACCACAGGGAATAACGTCCTCCCACCCAACCCCAAAATTCAAACATATTATTTGTGTCAATGCCGAATTGGGCGACATTGCCGGTATTAGTCGAAATAGCGACGAAATGTTTGGCCACCGCGGCTTCATCCCCAAGTGCGTTAATCAGCCAGTTTTTAGCGGAAACGGCGTTTGTCATGGTTTCCTGAGTGGTAAACGTCTTGGAAGCAATGATAAAAAGCGTGGTTTCCGGGGCAATCCGTTTCAAGGTTTCAGTTAGATCGGTGCCGTCAACATTGGAAACAAAATGGCTGTTCAATCCGGGTTTGGCATAATGTGCCAACGCCTGTGTGACCATCTGCGGCCCCAAGTCCGACCCGCCAATACCGATATTGACAACATCGGTTACAGGTTTACCCGTGTATCCTTTAAAATCACCGCTGCGCACCGCTTGACTAAAAGAGCGCATTTTGGCAAGAACACGGTTTACATCCGGCATGACATCCTGGCCATCCACATATATCGGCAGATTCGATCTGTTGCGCAAAGCGATATGAAGCACCGGCCGTTCTTCAGTCGTATTAATTTTCGCACCGGAAAACATGGCTTCAATATTTTCAGCCAAATGCGTCTGACGCATCAATTCGGCAAGCAGGGTGATTGTTTCATCAGTAATACGATTTTTGGAATAATCAAAAAGAATATCATCAAGATGAAGTGAAAATTTTGCAAAACGTTCAGGGTCTTGGGCAAACATATCCCTAAGATGCAATTGTGCAATTGCGGTTTTATGTTCTACCAATGCTTTCCAAGCAGGTGATTGGGTAAGTGCAGACATCATTATATTTTTCCTCTCATTGTTATGGGATTATAAAACACTATAAATTCAAATTGTAAAAATTTTCCTACATAAAGCAAATTTCCAATTATCGGAGCTGATGTGATGTTCCCTTTTTAGTGAAACCTGATTCATCTGACGTCAGAATTCTATCCTTATCCCCCATTTCCACACAAACCATACCATTCGCTTTCAAAATATAGAAAAAAAGTGTACCGTAGTGAAGCTTTCAAAAATGGTCAGGAATTTTTTCGCAGCATCCAAATCACGAAATAAATAATAGGTGTATCCAGAACCGCAATTCCAAACTTAATCACCCACTGGCCGACAATCAAAGGCCATACCGGCATCTCACCATAAAAAGCGATGGTCACAAAAAGAGATGAATCTATAAACTGCGACACAGCCGTGGACAAATTGTTTCTGAGCCATAAATGACGCCCGTGCGTTATTTTTTTCCAGAAATGAAACGCCCATACATCATGGAATTGACTGACTATATACGCGATAAAGGATGCAACGATAATTCTGGAAGTGCTGCCTAAAATCGTTTGAAAGGCGTCTTCCTCTTTCCAAAAAGGCGCTTCAGGCCAGATCAAGCTTATTTGCACAAGCCCCAAGATGACTGACAGCATCACAAACCCGCCAAGCACAACATGTTGCGCACGGATTTTGCCCCACATCTCACTGATTACATCCGTGCATATAAATGTTACCGAATAGGCCAACACACCGGCCGGAACAAAAAAACCGGCTACGGCAATAATCTTAACGGCCAGAATCGAAGCGATTGTCAGGCTCCCCGCAAAAATTGTGACAAGCAGAATAAATGCGCGGCTCTCTTTTGAATTATGATACATCTGTAAAATGTCCTTGTTTTGTATTGAAATTTAAGGATTTTTTCATTTGAACGCCAACCGCTAATAAACACTAATGGAAATAAATTATTCGTGTCTCTTCGTGTTCATTCGTGGTTCATTTCTACGCCAAATTCCAAAAAGTGTAAACCGGAAAATAAAAGATGCCCGAATAACTTTCATGTCATCGGTTTTTTCCAATATCCGCACAGATTGATTTTTTCTTTTGACACGCTTCCCATATTTATCTAAAATGGATTTGTTTATAAATCATTTACAGTTAAATTGACCAGGAGGGAAACACATAATGAATTATGCCAAGTATGCTACATTGCACGCACGTCATTTGCCCGATAAAATTTGCCTGATTGAACGGACGCCGGCCCAAAACAAACGCAGAACGCTCACATGGAAACAGTTCAATGATGAAATCAACAAAACCGCCAATTATTTATCAAAGGAATTGGGAGTTCAAAAAGGTGATTATGTTATGCACTTGCAAAACAACTCCCTTGAGTGGTTGATAACCTATTATGGCATTATCAAACTGGGAGCGGCTGTGGTACCGCTAAATTTCCGATTTGTTGAATCCGATATTCTTTATGCAGCTAATATCTGCAACCCCAAAGTTTTTATTTTGGGAGATGAATTTCTGTCTGTTGTACAACCGATCCAAAAACAAATGGCAACCGTGGAAAATTATATCTGCATTGGTGAAACCATACCGTCCGATATGATTGATTATCAAGCGATTATGTCTGGAACCGATACTGCTGAGGCACTGGTCGATGTCGATGGCAATCACGATTTAGCCATGATGTTCACTTCAGGAACCACCGGCCAACCCAAACCGGTGCTGCACACCCATTTTTCTTTAAATAGCACCGCCATTGGCAATGGCATGAGTTATTTTGTGGAAAAAAATGACAATTATGTCTTTTTCCTTCCATTGTATCATAGCGGAACCATGTTTTTATGGGCGCCTTTTTATGCCACAGGCGCTTGCGGAACGATTATCCGGGATTTGAAACATCCCAAGCAGGTTTTGGAAGCGATCAGTGAAGAAAAAGGCACAGACGTTCTTTTTGTCGTACCCATTGCGATTCCTCTGTTAAACTGCATTCAGAAAGGTGAAATCAATCTGGATGATTATGACCTTTCCACTTGGAGGTATCTGGAAATCGGCGCTCAACCGGTGCCATTCGATATTATGAAACGCTTGGTCGATACATTTCCCTGCGGCGTTTCTAATATATATGGTATCACTGAAGGCGGCGGCGGAGGTATTTTTAATCTGTATCCTGAAGAGGTGCTGCAAAAACCCGGCTCTATCGGTAAACCCACGTTTGGCATTGAGGCCAAAGCAGTCGATTTTGAAGGCAAGGAAGTCGGCGACAATGAGGTGGGTGAATTGATTTTCACCACCCCGCGTATGATGAAAGGTTATTTCAATAATGAAGCAATGACCCGCGAAACCCTTAAAGATGGATGGCTTTACACCGGCGATCTGGTTAAAACCGATGATGAGGGCTTTTATTACATCGTTGATCGCCTCAAGGATATGGTGACATGCGGCGGTGAAAATATTTTTCCGGTGGAGGTGGAAGATGCCTTGATGGATCATCCCAAAATTGATGATGTTGCCTGTATTGGCCATCCGGATGAAAAATATGTTGAAATTCTGATGGCTATTATTCAGTTGAAAGAGGGCGAAACTATGACCGAGGAAGAGATTCTTGAATTTGCCAAAACCAAGCTGGCAATCTACAAGGTTCCCCGTAAAATTATGTTTGATAATTTGATGCGCAGCGCAACCGGCAAACTGATGAAACCGCAGATGCGTCAAAAATATACCGGACGTAAAGAAGCGTTTCAAAAACTTGATTAACTGCCGGTAAAAAAAGAGGAGTGCAAACTTCAGTTTGCCTGTTGCGAGATTGGCAAGGCAAACTGAAGTTTGCACTCCTGAAAGAATATCATAAAATGCAAAACATCTTTCTGCTTCAAAACGTGATTCAAGATTATGCTTGGGGTTCTGCTGCCGCCATTCCTGATTTGATGGGTAAAAAAAATACATCCGGCACGCCCCAGGCCGAACTATGGATGGGCGCACATCCCAAAGCCTCTTCAATGGTGAAAATTGGAAGTCAGCTTGTATCATTAGCCGATCTTATCAAAAAGCACCCGCAAGAGATTATAGGGAAATCAACTGCCGCCCAATTTAATAACCAACTTCCTTATTTATTAAAAGTGCTGGCCGCCGCGGAGCCTCTCTCAATCCAGGCGCATCCCAATCTTGAACAGGCCCGACAGGGCTTTGAAAAGGAAAACCGGTTGGGGATTCCGTTAGACGATCCCCAGCGCAACTATCGTGATAACAATCATAAACCGGAATGTTTATGTGCTTTAGGTCCATTTTGGGCATTAAACGGTTTTCGTAAGATTGATAACATGCTGAGTCTGATGTCAAAGCTCAATCTGACCCGTCTGACAAAAGAGATTGACCATATCAAAGCGAATCCGAATTCTTCCGGTTTAAAAGCCTTTTTTCAGGCACTGATGACCATGTCGGCCAAACAAAAACTGGCGGTTCTCGCTCAGGCAACCGCTCAGGCTGCGAAGCTATCCGACACCGATCCGGCGTTCCAATGGATATTGAAGCTGAATCAGGCGTATCCCCAAGATATTGGTGCTTTAGCACCTCTGTTTCTAAACTTAGTCTGCCTTAAACCGGGCGAGGCTATTTTTTTGAAATCTGGCGAACTGCATTCCTATCTCGAAGGCATCGGCATTGAATTGATGGCCAATTCGGATAATGTGCTGAGAGGCGGACTGACCGCTAAACATATTGATGTTGCAGAACTGCTGGGATCGTTGAATTTTGAGGAAAAGGAGTTACGGGTTAGTATTGCTGAGAAAATAAACGCCTTTGAATCGGTTTACCCTACTCTGGCAGAAGAATTCAGGCTTTCCAAAATGAAAGTCAAACATTCGATGGGTGCGGTGTCAGTTGAGAGTCCGGGGGTTGAAATTATGCTTTGCACAGAGGGTGCCGCTGTCATTACCGATAGTGGCAACAATTATACGCTGACTATAAATAAAGGCGCGTCTGTCATTGTATCAGCGTCGGCGACGCAATACCGTCTTGCAGGGCGAGCCACTCTGTATAAAGCATCCGTTCCCTATGAATCAGGAACAAAAGAACCATCTCAATTGTAATTTTTGAAACGTGAAACGTGAGTTCATGCTTCACGTTTCACAGAATTCCTATGCAAGTGAAAAAATCAGCGCGTTAATTCTCTGATAACATCGTCCAACATTGATAGGCACACATCAATTTCATCCGCTGATACGGTCAAAGCGGGCGAGAATCGCATCGTGTTAGCACCGCATCCCAGAAGCAGCAAGCCTTTTTCAAAACTTTTGGCGATAATTGCATTGCGCAATTCAGCGGCCGGCTCTTTTGATTCCCGATCTTTGACCAGCTCCGCGCCTAACATCAATCCTTTACCGCGAACATCCCCGATACATTCGTGTTCTTTTTGCATTTTGCGCAGTCCCTTTTCCAAACGGCGTCCTTGCACACCAGCATTGGCGATCAGCTTTTTTTCAAGCAAATCAATGGTTGCCAACGCCGCCCGGCATGAAATCGGGTTGCCGCCAAACGTGGAAGCATGGGAACCGGACTCCCAGTCCATAATATCGGCCATGGCTATTAAAGCGCCCAATGGCATACCGGAAGCGATGCCTTTGGCAAGTGCAATCATATCCGGAACCACATCAAAATGCTCAATTGCAAACATTTTACCGGTGCGTCCCATCCCCGACTGGACTTCATCTACAATATAAAGAATACCGTAATTTTGCGCAATACGATAAAGCGTCTGATGAAATTCCGGTGGCGGGGACACGTATCCGCCTTCGCCCTGAATCGGTTCGACAATAATTGCGGCCACTTCTTCCGCCGGAATCGTGGTACGGAAAAGTGTATCTTCAATCCAGTGCGCGCAATACACATCGCATTTCGGATATTTTAAATGATAGGGGCAGCGGTAACAATACGCATACGGAATATGGGTGATTCCCGGAACTAGCGGATTATAATGTTTTTTTTGAATCGCTTTACTGGCCGTGAGTGAAAGCGCGCCCATAGTGCGGCCATGAAAAGCGCCGAAAAAAGCGATATTCAATTCCCGGCGGGTGTGCCAGCGTGCCAGTTTAAACGCGGCTTCCACAGCCTCGGCGCCGGAGTTGCCGAAATACACCTTTTTTTGCTTTTCTCCCGGGGCAATCGACACCAATTTTTCGGCAAGTCTGATTTGGGACGGATAATAAAAATCGGTACCGGACATGTGCAAAAGCATATCGGCCTGTTTTTTGATCGCTTTAACCACTTTGGGATGACAATGCCCGGTGGCGCAAACTGCGATTCCAGCCGTGAAATCCAAAAACAGATTGCCGTCCGTATCTTCCATCCAAAGTCCCTTGGCTTTACGCGCGACAAAAGGATACGAGCGTGTATAGGAAGGTGAAACATAATTATTGTCCTTGTTTATTAAGGCGCGTGCTTTAGGGCCTGGTAGTTCAGTTTTAATCATCGGTGTTTTCATTTGAATCTCCTTATGAGTTTAAATAACATGAGTTCGATATAAATCAAACAACAATTGGTAATAATTCGCTGGAAACAGGGCTGAAATTAAGAGACGACTTTTTCGGCTGCCTGGTGTAAGTGCTCAGGCTGGCAACAATATTGACCATGAAATCAGTTACACTCCGATGCCTCTTACGTTCAATCAGGGAAATGTTTTTAAGCTGATTTTCAAATTCTGATAGCGGCAAAGGGGATAAGCGCCGAAGCTTTCAATTCGATAAATAAGTAATTATGAATAAGGCATTTACATTATTGAGGTTTGCACCAATAAAATTATTATTGTTTATGGCTTTTAAGGCTATTTTGTCTCCATAATGGACGGCTCTATTTGGGGCAATAGAAAATGGTTTTGAAGCTGCCACAATTTCGATAAGTTCCCATTCTTTGATATGGCGTTCTAAGGTAAATAGCCTTGTTCCAATATCAAGTTTGATTTGAAAGTACTTTCCATCACATACTCGAATTCCTATCTGTTCTTCATACATCAGAACATCTGTAGATTTTTCTTGCTTATTATGTTTGAGATAATTGAAGACAACTTTAATAATCGTTGCTGTAATGACTCCTATCGCGCGAATAATGGCAGCCCAAATTTCTGTTGTCATATTCATGTATAGTGTATTGTAACTTTGATAGTGTTTTAACAGCAAAATTAACCGGCGGGCGGGCTTTTTCGCCCGTCCGCGTTCAATGTTGGGTTATGTTCTTCAAAGCGCATACCATAAACAATTTTATCGTGTCCCCGGAATTCTGTAAGCCAGTCTGTAATGTTCCGGATGAAAAAATCCCGTCCGGCTGAAACCTCGGAGGTCTTCATGCTGGAGGTCTTAAACTCATCAACCCCAAAAATTGGATTCGGCAAAGCTGTCATGCCAGTAAATTGGAGCTGAAGCAATGGCTGTGCCGGCAGATGCTGCGAGTACCAGCAATTCGATATCAAACGAGAATGTTCTTACCTTGGTTTTCAAAAGTATCTGTCTTAAAAGTTTTGCATTAAAAGCCTTGAGGCCACACTGAGTATCTGTGATTTTACCTGTCTGTGGAAATAGTTTGGAGAACACAAGCGCTCGCAAGCCGATCATTCGACGGTCAAACTCAGCCAGCCCATGAACTTTTCCGTTCTTTCCCCAGGGACCGCGATAAATCCCCCCGGCATCATAGCGTGACGCTATAGTAACCATAGTCTTATCATCCTGTTTTTCCAATAAAAGCCCGATTTCACCAACAGGTGCTGCCATATCAGCATCTGTGAAAACAACTATATGCGGCTTGTCACCTTCGGAATAATCTTCCAAAGCTTGCCACATACCATACTGAATGGATCCCCCTTTTCGGCTGTCGCTTGTGGATTTTAATCCTTTGATAACCGCTGACTGCTTTCTGATGCCAACTTCAAGATAAAGCACTTTTGCATTTTTGTACCCTTCTGCCTCAATAATTACATGTGCTTTTTTCCCACTCTGTTTGGGACAGCCGTCATCAACAAGAATCATGTTGAAAGAGAGAGGCGAATCTTTCAGCAACCACTCCATCTGTCTTATCTTACGCCGGACAAAATCCTCACCATTGGGGTTGTCACTGCTTTTGGGGTGAATCCGGTTGTGCTCATTATACATGGCGAGCACCAGTGATATGTGGAGAGGATGATCTATCTGTTTCACATGTATTTTGGAAAGTGCCAGCCTTGAAACCAGAAGCATTGCGTTTTTATATTTCTCTGGAGAGGAAGTCAGCCATCTGTCAAGATTTATAAGAGCGGAAGTATCGGGATATTTGCTCAATAAGTCAGTGGCTGCCTCAAAAATCAGATTATCCTGTCTGCTATCGGTCAGATCTATCTCATCCGGGAGATTCTCAGAAAGCATGGCTATGGCAGACTCAAAAGAAGGGTCAGCATCTGCTTCGGAACAGGAAGGTGCCTTATCTGGCAGAATAACCCCGTCAAGCAGGAATGGTAAGTTGTTCGCTATTTTCCGAAATTCTTCAAACTTTAAATCTGAGATAAAATCAGCAAGTTCCAAAATTGACAAGGCATCATATCTTTCCGGTATCAGGTACTGATATGTATTAGCCATAATGGCAAATTGTTGAATCATTTTATAGTAACTTCTGATACTTTCAACGCTTCCGTCCAATGTGACTGGACAAGAAAACTTTATTGCCTTTTTAAACAAGGTGACAAGTTGTCTTCCAGATATATACATCAAAATAATCCTCCGATACCTCTTTTCCTTTGCAAGCCTTTATTTTTTTGCCGGCCATATCTTCTCTTCGGATCCGACACATCCCGTAGCCAGGAATATACCGGGTATTCAGCAAGTAGGGTGCGTCAGGCGGCAGCCGTAACGCACCGAATTTTTTTCCTGACAAATCGCTTTTAATATTAACATGGTGCGTTACGCTTCGCTAACGCACCCTACTTGCTGAAAAGCGGGCTTTAATTTCCAAAACGTAGGGCAATTAAACATTTTGTGCCACCAACGACCAAACAGACTCCGCCTATCACTAATATCTACGATAAATCCCATAATTCCTCCTTTAGTTCAGCCTAATAACGCCACAATTTGCGGGCGGCTGTAAGGAGCGAAGCGACGCAGCAGCCGCTCCGCAAAATTGTTTTGTTAGGTGAATTTGGCACAAAAACGATAATTGCAATAGGCCATAACACCAAAAATAAATTTGAAACAGCAGCATCATAAGATGATTCACCGTCAATAGAGGTAAACATTTGCATAATTTCAGGCGCTGATGGATACCATAATCCGCGTGCCATTGCCCCATGCCAAAACCAAAGTAACGAAAACATATAGCAAAAAAATGTAGTTAGACCAAACCTATTCCAGAGCGCTACACATTGATGCCTTTGGAGAAAAAAGCTCACAAGGTAAAATGTAACAAAAGAAAGTACAAAGATTAAATCCACACTTGAGCTTTGTGATGGTGGAATGCCTGCTATTGCAAAAGAAAATAAAATAGCAATGGTTAGATTCAATACGATTGACTTCAATGATTTACCTAACGGCGAATTCAGCGGCGCGGCTTTTTGCGTCCGCTGGAATGATGGGTTCGCCAACGCATATTATTCATCGATTTTAGTAACCTTCCTCCACTAATAAAATCATTGATTCTTACTTAAAAAATCATCAAGCTGTGCAATTATAATCTTGTCCTCTGGCTCTTCTTTCGATGTGTCACATATATCGTATTCTATGAGAGAATTATTATTTAACGATGACAGCTCATCGCAAAAACCACCAAGTGCTCCTTCTTCATATTCACCTGCCCAGATATGTATAGATTTACTGCGAAGTTTGGTTATTATTTTTGCTATACCTATCGCCTCTAAGGTTGTGACTTCATCTAATGACTTATGTACTATGCAAACCTCATCTATTGAAATTCCATCTTTGATTTCATCGGATAGGATCATGAATGCATTTTCTTCAGTTGTTGTTAACTCAAGGCCGAAATATTTCATATTATTTGTTAAAGCCTGGCCAATCTTGTATGCCCTATGTTTACTGATACCAAAATAAGTGCCATTGGTTTCATGTACTTGTGTTGCATAAGTTAACCTTTGAAAGCTCAGGTGGACCGCCATTGAAAATATCCGATACTCATTTAGCATAATTGGTTTGGATTTATCTGTGTTTTTAACTTCAGCGATGATACGTTTATCTCTTGATGTCACGTGGCTACCGTCAAAACGAATGTAATCAGGATCATGAACGGCCCATCCAGTTTTATAAGGCTCTTTTTTCTTATTTCTCTTCCACCACATACCATCACCTCAGAATTTTCGATTTTATATTAGGCGAACATTGTAAGCTCACCGGAGCGGCCTGGCGTGATTGTTGCGATTTGCAAGAAACATGTCAGGCCGCTTCCGGTGGAGCGGTGGGTTATTGGGCGCGTTAAATAGTTTAAGTCAACTGGCACGCCTCGTTTCAATCCCTTGCAGGGAATTAAGGTTGTTCTGGAGCTTAGACAGCTTTCAGCCCGATAACCATGATTATACTTTTTAAGTCAGTATCAAATACACTATAATTATCAGCAGTTATCCAATACAAACTGAATTATTTGTTCTTTTCTTTCTTGGATAACTTTCTTATCCCAAACACCATTTTCAGGCACCAATTTCTTAATTGTCCTTTGTTGTTCAAGACGGGTGTATGTTTTAAGTTTCTCTGCAAAGTTTGCATTTCCAATTGAACGATTATGTGATTCAGATAGCAGCAAATAGTTGCCGAAACAATTTAGGTATTGATTTTCAAATTCTTCATCATATTCGCCGTAACCGTGCGGTTTTTCTTCTGGTTCTGTAGTTGGAGCAATATGTTCTAATTCTGGTAATTCCGAGTCAAACAGTTTATCAAAGCGAGTTTTTTGACCCGTTAAATGGTTTTCGTATTTCCAAAGCAAATGTTTTGCAACTGAAGGATTAATCTTACCTTGAATTGATTTTTCCAATTCTTCGTCATTCCAATAGGCCCACCACCAATCAGTTGTAGTTTTCAGCGAGTCTATTCTTTCAATTATGGGGTCTATTTCCTTTTGAGTTGCGGTAAATTTTTCAAAAACATCATTAATGCGTGATTCCATATAGGCTTTAGTACCAATCAGGCGATGGCGTAAAACCAAGTTTTCCAAAGAAGCGCATAGTCTTCCTATCTCATTTGATTTTTCTATACTAAATATATATGCCTTTATGATAAATGGGCAAGCTATGGCGATTCCGCCAAGAGTTATTAAAGAATGAATCGAAATATTTTCACGTTCATCATCACCAAAAAAATTACTCAAATGAGTGAAACTTGCCGATAGAGATTGCGTAAATTTTTCGATAAAGTGAATCGGATCTTTTTTTGATAATTCTCTGTTTATTTTATCTAATGCGTTAGCTTCCCAGAGGGAATTGAAATACACTCGCAAAGTATAAACCAGTATGTCATCTTCATTGATTCGATATTCTATTGCCGAAATTGATTTGTAAATTATTTCAAACTGCTCCTTTATTTTTTTAATAAGATCATTCTTTTTTTCTCCTCCATGCAGATGCACGTTGTACATAAATTGAGCTTTAACAATTTCTAAGTTGGAAGGTTTTTTTCCTCTGTTGTTTTGAAATATAAACATCTGAATTGCTTCGGATGCGTTTTTCACTAGATGAGTTGTGCAGGCTGATTCACTGACAATAGAGAGCATGTCTGCCAGATATTGTTCGGGTTTGTTTGACAGTTGCTCTGTAAAGTAATCAAAAGCTCTGACAATACGACGCTTTGACTCTGTATCCAGTTCGTTATGATCTGTTTTTGTTTGTTTGATCACATATTCTATGAATAGTTCGTCGTCGTACTCTACGGTTGAAAAACATATTTCACCGTCCCTAATCACCATATCTTCATAGCAATGTCTTTCTGATACACTCAAATTTCTGATTGTTTTCAGCCTGTTAACCAGGCCAGATAAAAATATAATGATAGTTGTAAGTCGTTGTTGCCCGTCTATTACAGCAAACTCATTATTCTTGGCCTCGAACAGAAAGTGACCGAAATAATATGGGTTACCGGCCTTACTTTTGGGGTTACTGACTTTACTGTTGTAGTATTCTTCCAAATCCGATAAAAATACGTCAGTGTTTGTATTTTTGACGTTATTCTCAGAAGGAGTATCCCAAGAATAAGCACGCTGATAGGGTGGTACGACTATTTTATTTCCAGCCAAAATCTTTCTTATCGTAGTTGATGCTTCCAATTATTCAACCTCCCTTAGATTGTAGTATAACGCTAAGCTAACCGGCGCAAAAGGGTGGAGGGAGCGATAGCGACCGGAACCCTTTTGCGTCCGAGTTCAGCGCCGGGTTCGATGTTCTTTTATTATGATTTTTCATAGTAGCGGGAAGGGCCACTCCAAATATCCCAGTTACTTTCCAGGAAAATTGATTTACAGCTATTTACTGACTCACCTCTGCCATCTTCTGTTTTGTTCTCTATATCTCTTGGATTAGCACCAACTTCAGCCCAAAATAAATTTGCTCCACTGATTGCTCCAAGTGTACAAGGCTCATGAGTGCAGTTACCTATGACTGAATGCGGCATACCCAATCTGGTAACAGCTACTATCTGTGCCATACGCATTTCATTGATAAATCCACGTTTTGATATTGAAGTTCCAGGTATTGGTATTCGTCTGGCTGCACCGCTATAAGAAGGGTTAAAAGATGCTGTAAATTCTATCATTTCTGCTAATTCTTCGTTTGTATGTTCAGGCCCGACAGGTTCAACACAAGTTCCTATCTCAAGTCCTGCCTCTTTAAAGTTTTTGATACTTTGCTTTCGTTTTTCAACTGAAAGATTAGTGTCTGTTCCTTCACGAAGGCGAACAGCATGATATACTCCGGCAAACCCTGCATCTTTTAACTTAACCGCATTCTCAAGTTTCTGGTCGCCAACATTAGCAATCAATTTTGTTTCCGAGCTAACATTTTTTCTGATTTCCTTTGAAATTTCAATGAAATGGTCAAAAGGGAACTTTGCAGTCGTCATTATAAATACAGCATTCGCTCCATCATTTTCAAACTGTTGGGCATATGCAATAGCTTGTTCAGTTGTCAATTCACTTGATTCATTAAAGATGCCATTAATTTTTGCAAAAGAACAAAACAGACATTTACAAGGACATGGAGCAAGGTTGATAGCGAATTGAGCATGTACTTCTGCTTTTCCATCAGATAATTTTTTAGAAAATTGATTTGCCTCAGCCATAACTTTGTAATTTTCATAAGAATCTGGAGGCAAACTTAGCAGATAGATTAGTTCCTTATTCGATAATATTTCCCCCATTCGAGATTTTTTTAATATATCTTCAAAATTCATTAATTGCCTTCCATATTATTATATTTCATGAACATCGAACCATGATTATCAGGTATATTTGCCCTGATAACAACGATAACGGGTGGTTATCAGGCAATATTGCCCTGTCTATTTTATTATCAGGTATAATTGCCCTGATAACATCAATAATAGGTGCTTTTCGGGCGAATTTTCCTTGATAATTTGATAATAAGGCGGTTTTCAGGCATGTCAGCCCTGATAACAACGATAACAGGTGGTTATCAGGCAATATTGCCCTGTCTATTTTATTATCAGGTATAGTTGCCCTGATAACACCGATAATAGGTGCTTTTCGGGCATATCAATCTTGATGATATGATTATCAGGTATTGTCCATCCCTATTCGACATATTTAAAATACTTTTATTTATTTGGCAAATTTTCACTGTTTCAAATCAGAGCATCTGTAAAAAGCCCTATACCAAATTTATCCTTTTAAGCTGATTAAGCTGAGTTTCATACAATAACCATTAGCGCGCCCGCCAAGCTTGTGTTTTTTGCTTGAAAAAGTGACCGACAAGTTCAGCCAGGCTGCGTAAGATTACGTTGGCGAAAACAATCAGCATACACATTGCAGCGGCCGGAGCGGTGTCGCCGGCATCGTCCATATTGACTACGGCGACTGCGGCGATGGGGTTATCACTGGTGTAAAGGAAGATCACGGCGGAGACGGTTGCCATGGAACTGACGAAGTAATACACGGCTATCTCCAGGATTGCGGGGAAACATACCGGCACGGTAACGCGCATGAATGTTTTGTAGAACGGGACGGCCATGGAATCGGAAACTGATTCGAATTCTTTATCAAGCTGCCGCAGGGCCGTTGTGGCCGTCAGGAAACTGACCGTATAAAAATGGATGATGTTACAGACGATCAGAATGGCCATTGTTCCGTAAAGAAGATTGAACGGATTGGAAAACTCGATTCCCGTGAAAGGTATGCTGAGGTTCGGTTTGTTGAAAAAAAAGATATAGGCGATGCCGATAACCAGACCGGGCAAGGCCAGAGGAAGAATCGAAAGGAAATACGCGACCTGTTTAAGCAATCTTGCGCCCTTTGTTTTCTCGATGAGATAGGCGCTTGTAAAAGTGATGAAAGCACCGATAACAGCAGTCATGCCCGCCATTTTGATACTGTTCCAAAAAGCCCGATAGCCCCCGCCGCCCACATCATCAAACAGATAGTGTTTAAGAGTCCATATCTGAGGGTACCTATCTGGGTGGGTGAAGGAATAAGGCCACATTTTTACCAAGGAAGCCACACCGGCCATGAAAACCATTGTAAGAATAAAGGCGGCAATCAACATGCCTATAACGCTGAAAAGTATATCACGCATACGATCGGCTTTGGGTGCAAAAGGTACGGCGCGCGCGGTGACAAGCGCAACGGCACGGCGCTGTATGATTCGATCCGCGATAAAGGCAAGAACGGTGGGTATAAGCAAAATGATGCTGACCGTGGCTCCCATTCCGAAGTTTTGCTGACCGATTACATGTTTGTAAATATCGACCGCCAGAATGTTATACTGGCCTCCCACGATTTTGGGTGCGCCGAAGTCAGTGAATGACAGGGTGAATGATACGAAAATCGCACTCAACAAACCGAACTTGATGCTTGGAATGGTCACCTTAAAGAATGTCCGGGTCTTGCCGGCACCCAGGCTTTCAGATGCTTCATAAAGGCGGGCATCGGTGTTTGACAGCGCTACCAGCATAATCATAAATGCCGGTGGGAATGTGAAAACGACTTCCGCGATGACGATTCCTGTAAACCCATAGAGACCGATGTCCCACGCCAACCAGGGATAATATCCGAAAAATCCGGTCGTAACGACCCCTTTATGGCCAAACATATAGACCAGCGACAGACCATAGAGCATGGTGGGTGCAAAAAGTGGAATCATCGCCACGATACGGCAAAATGTTTTTCCGATCATCAGGGTTCGGTGAATGCCATAAGCATATAAAAATGCGAGGGTGACTGAGATGGTGGTGGTGGCAAGTCCTACGTTCAAACTGTTCCACACCGATTGGGTCAGCCCTGAGTCTTCCATGTGCCCGGTCAGAAATTCGATTGAACTAATAGCCTGAAAAGCCAGGAGTATCAAAATCCCGATTGTGAGCATACCATTTTGGTTAAAAGGCATGGTGGGACGTATCAATGTGAAAACGAAGAAAACAATAAGGATGCCGGCCAGGAAAATGCTGCCGAGCGCCATGAATGTTCGGCTTTGGGTGATTCCTTTGATACCGAAATAGTCAAAAAAGTTCACCATACCGATAAACCGTTCAATCACCATGACATTGTCGCCAAGGGAAAGCAGTTTGTCATTGACTTTCCAGCGCTGTTCTTTGGTGCGTTCGATTATGATCGGGCTGACATGCAATACGTCTTTGCCGGTGATGTCCGGTTGGACGACACTGCATACAATCTTTTCGATTCGCTCATCGGCTATCTCCGCATAAACGCCCGGAATCTCTCCCTGACTGCGGCCTTTTCTTTTGCGGGTCTTAACAGGCTTATTGTTGATGTACAGGGTTTCTTTTTTATCGTCTTCCATTGTGAGAATGACAGCATGGCCGCCGACATTGATCTGTCCCCGAAAGCTGTCTTCAAGCTTCTCTTGTTCCGTGGGTTCCTCGATCTTTACAACTATCTCAGCGTGAGTGGCTTTATCCACCACATCCAGCAAGGGTAAAACAATACCCACAATGAGCCACAAACATGCAAAGGCGATGAGCAAACGGCGCATCCAGTCCTCTGCGCTGGCCCTTTTGGTCACACGCTGGTTGCTGGCAGTTCCCGAATTAAGCGATAGTCCTTCAATGCTGTCAAACATTTTCACAATGATCCTCTTTTTCGAAGCATATCTGATAGAAAATTATTAAGTGTAACTGTTTGTAATTCAACCCAGCCTACAAATGTCCAAAATCCAAATTCAACATTCCGAATTACGACGCTTTCTTGGCCTTGAAAAGAATCAGCCTTTCCGGAGGCAAATGAATCGGCAGTTCCATTTGGGAGCTGATTTCCATAGATTCCATTGCTTCCACCTGCAAGTCCATTTCGAGAAACTGGCCGATAGCGCCTCCTCCTTTGTTGAGAATCTGAAGGTGTATCGTATAGAGAGAGCCGCGGAACTCAATGTGATCAACCTTTGTTTTCAGAACGTTGATATCTATTGATGAATCACGGATGAGTCGAATATCCTCCGGTCGAATTGCGATGGTGACGGGACGCCCCTGAAAATCTGCCGCCCGACCCGGTTCAGTCTGTAATTTGTACTGGCCAAAGAAGATGGATTGGGGATCATGTCCGATGCTGTCCGTCAGAAAATTCATGCCGCCGATAAACCCTGCAACAAAGGCGTTTTCCGGAGAACCATAAAGCGCTTTAGGAGTGGCGAACTGCATCAGTTTGCCATCTTCAAGCACAACAACCCGGTCGGCCATAGTCAGCGCTTCTTCCTGATCGTGTGTTACCATAACGGTGGTAACTCCCAGTGTTTCCTGTATCCGGCGGATTTCGCTGCGTAAAAACACGCGAACTTTGGCATCCAGCGCAGAAAGGGGTTCATCAAGCAAAAGAAGAGACGGACTCGGAGCGAGCGCTCTTGCCAGAGCGACTCTCTGCTGTTGGCCGCCTGACAGTTGGGCAGGGTACTTTGATGCCTGGTCCTCAAGGCCGACAAGCTCCAACATCTCCATTGAGCGCTGTTCCTGCTGGGCAGCGGTAAACTGACGCCGGTTAAGGCCGTACTGCACATTGCCGATGATGTTGATATTGGGAAACAACGCATAAGACTGGAAAACAATCCCCAGTTTCCGGCTGGCTACGGGTTCTCTGGATACATCGCGGCCCTCGATCCATACCGACCCGGTATTTTGTTCTTCCAGACCTGCGATGACTCTCAGAAGTGTTGTTTTTCCGCACCCGCTCGGACCCAGTATCGAAACGAACTCTCCCTGCTCAATGCCTATGCTTATATTGCTTAACGCAGTGAACTGGCCAAACATCTTGGTAATATTACGAACTTCCAGGAAATAATCGTTATTGCCGTTATCGCTATTCCTATCCATTTCAATCTCTCCATAAATTTTTTATAGCCCCTGTCAACAAAATCGGGTTTCTTAAACATCAATTCAGAAACCCGATTCTTTGTCCTGCGTCACGTTTTAAAAATCGGGTTTCTCGGACATTGTGACTTCCGCAGATTTTACTTAATTCAGAAACCCGATTTTTTCCCTATTTCTTTTTAGGCGCACTCTTAGAATCATAGCGTTTGGTCCACTCTTTAAGAATGCGTTTCCGGTTCTTGGCGGCCCACATCAGGTCGTTGTCGATGAGTACGGACATCGGATCGTCCGGCCAGCCCTTGGGAGCTTCAACTTTAATGTCAGTGGCCACGATCGGATAAACTTTGGCATACATTGCCATTGCATCATCGCTGATTGCCCAGTCCAGAAAAGTTTTGGCATCTTTTTTGATGCGAGGTTGCTTCATCAATGAATTTGCTTCAACCTCGTAGCCGGAACCTTCTTTAGGAAATGCGATTTCAACCGGTTCACCTTTTTTGCGCTGTTTGAAGCCACGATAAGCAAAGGAGATACCTATGGAAAATTCACCTTTTCCAGCCATTTTTGCCGGTTTGGAGCCTGAATGCGTGTACATTGCGATGTTTTCATGAAGTTGGTCCAGATAATCCCAGCCTTTTTCTTCGCCCATAACCTGAAAAATCGCTGAAACGGTCAGAAACCCTGTGCCTGATGATGCCGGGTTCGGCATAACTATTTGACCTGCATAAGCGGGCTTTAAAAGGTCCGAATACGATTTGGGCAATCCAAACCCCTTTTTTTCCATTTCAATGGTGTTGCCTACAATTCCGGTAACATAAGCTTTAAGCCCTACCCAGTGAACAGGATCGTTGACACCATCTTTCATCCCTTTTCTGATCTTTTCGATGCCTTTGGGGTTGTAACCTTTGATCATGCCAAGATCGTCGCAAACAAGAAGGCTTGTGGCCGCAAGGCCCCATACCACATCCGCAACCGGGTTGTCTTTTTCAGCAAGGAGTTTAGCCGTAACAATGCCCGTTGAATCCCGTGTGATATTCAGTTTGATTTCCGGGTGGGCCTTCTTGAAGGCCGGCAGATAAATTGCCAACTCGTCATCTTCGAGCGCCGTATAGACGTTTAACTCGCCGGCCATTGCTGATGATAGCAGGGATACACCTGCCAGGGCGATAACCATTAGTGCAATAAGCGTTGTTCTGATTCTGTTCATGTTCCTCCTCCTCCTCTTAAGTTAAAATGAATAAAAATTAAAAAAATAAAACGTATTCAAGCTATAAACCAAATTTTGATGATTCTGTCAACATGCAATTATTCGTAATTCAAGACACTCGATCAAAGAATTTTAACAAGTACTTGCATTTCATTAAAATCAATCGGGATTATTTGGTTTATTTTTGGGATGTTGTATTCATTGCTTGAAAAATGTAACGAGCATCGTGTCGATATCCTTTTAAACATAACCGATTGAAATAATCAGGCGATATTCAAGGAATATCGGCCCTGAAGGATTCATTCTTCAGTCAGGGTGCGATATCCCAACCAATGCAAAGCTTGAGAATGTACAGGCCATGGTGAAGGCGGCGGTGGATAATTAGCAGATAAGCAGAACCATCTTCTTCATTCTCTCTCTTCAAGCGTTTGTCTTATCTCTGCATAAGTTCCATGTAGCTCATCTTGTGGATAGGGGACGGCTTTATGAAACGGCGCGAGCGGTTCTTCATGGAACATGGTCGGCAGTTGGTCGTCTTCCGGGGTAAGCCCGGCGCGACAGTTGAAGTCAATTTCCGCGGTCAGGCAGCGGAGACCGAGTTTTTGCCATTCTTGGTTGCCGAACAGATTACCGGTTACGGCGGTTATCGCTTTAAAAAGGTTATCCAGCCCGCCTGATTGTGCAAACATGCACAGCCCCATGCTGTCCAGCGCCGCGGTATGAATCTGAGACGATTTAGATGTATTGATCAGCATCTCGGTCGTGCCGCTGGCACCCCCGACGAATCCGGCGGTATGATCAGCTCCCATGGGAGAAGTGGCATAAGTAACGCCCATACCCGGCATGGCCCGCGGGTCGTAACCGGCGATGCTCTGCCCTTTTACCGCAGGCACTCTGGCGTTTCCGAAATGTTTTCCAACGGCATCCGGCCCGTTGCCGATGAGACGTCCCATCTCGGTTCCTTTGGCTACTTCCTCTGCCATTTCAATGGCCGCCTTAGCATCGCCAAAGGGCATGAATCCGGAATCCATGGCAACGGCCAGAGCTACACCCGTATTCATGGTGTCAAGCCCAATGTCGTCACACAGAAAGTCGAGACGGGCCACGGCATCAAGGTCATCAATGCCGATCATCGCCCCCATGGCCCAAAGCGTTTCATATTCCAGCCCGGATGTTACAGGTTTACCGGCTTCATCTACATATACATTGGAGCAGTTGATTACGCACCGACTGCATCCTTTGTGGGTGGTCTTGCCGCCGCGCCGCTTGATCGTTTCCGCAAGGGTGTCGCCGTTGATCCTGTCCGCGCCTTCAAAACTGCCCTGCCGGGCGTTGCGTGTCGGCAAAGCTCCGGATGCGTCAATGCCAGCGAGAATACTTGCTGTTCCGAATTCGGGGAGCGCTCTGCCGCTCCAGCCGTCGCGTTTGATCGACGCGGCAAACTGCCTGGCCACATCTTTGAAGGTGTCGGGATCCGCTATGGGCTTTGATTCCTTGCCTTGTCTGGATACGATCAAAGCCTTCAGCCCTTTTGATCCCATGACCGCACCGAGGCCGCCCCGTCCCGCAGCCCGGCTCGGTTTGCCATCAGGGGCGGTTGTCTGGATGGAGGCGCTTGCCAGCATCATTTCTCCTGCCGGGCCGATGCAAGCGATAGCGTTTTTCTCACCGTAATTTTTCAGTAACTGTTCAGCCAGCGCATAGTTACGCACTATCCTGCTACCAGCGGCATCTGCGAGGGAAGCTTTGCCGTCAGGATCAATCACCAGATGATACAATGCGCCTTCAGGGGCCTTGCCTTCAACAATAACTGCCCGGATACCATGACGGGAAAGCGCATCAGCCATAGTCCCGCCGACATTGCTCTCTTTAATGCCGCTCGTGAGAGGGCTTTTTGCACCGATAGAAAGCCGCCCGGTATTGGCCAAAGGCGTCCCGCTCAGAAATCCGGGAGCAAAAATCAAAAGGTTGTCTTCTCCCAACGGATCGCAATCAGCCGGAACAAGGTCGTTGATCATAACCGAAGTCAGCCCGCGCCCGCCAAGGCCGGCGTACTGTTCGGGAATCGGCTCCTCGGAGATCGAGCCGGTAGAAATATTAACACGTAATAGCTTCATTTTTCACCTCACTGGCATTCATTCATGCCCGTTGTTTTGGTGAGCGATGCGGCCATAAGACAAACGCACCGTTCAAAATATAGGGTATGCAGAATTTTTCGTGTTCGATTCCGCATTCTGGCATAAAAATTGCATCAATATATAAAAACATCAGATTAGAACATCGAAAATGTCAAAATGGGTGTAATTTTGGAAAAACCAAAATTAAAATACTATACTCCATTCCTGATAAAAACACAAACTTTAAATTTTTGAAACCTTAACCGGCGGCGAATCAGTCCTAAAGAGAAGTCAAAGATACACACCGGTCGCTTCTAAAAGTATCTGATGAATTATTTCTGTTTTTAACGAAATCACCAGTGTTTTATGCAAAAATGAATCTTGCAAAATAAAAATATATGGTATAATTGTCAATTTCGGATTTGTTCTGGCACAAAAATTGCTCTTCAACAAAGTAGCACTTTTTGGGATAATATGGCCAATTTTTTAGTCAGAACCACAATCATCGGAAATTATCCGACCCTGTTAAAAAATATTACCTGACAGAACAAAGGAACTGATATTGGAATCTGTGATTATTGAAATGGCTAAGGCGGCTCGAAGGGCATCGGCAGAGATAGCGCGCTGTCCGTCAACGCTGAAAAACGAAGTGTTAATCAAACTGGCCGATCTGCTTGAAACTCAGGCGGCAGAACTCAAAGTGGAAAACGCCAAGGATATTGAACGCGCTCGCGACAAGGGACTGTCAGCCGCGATGATTGATCGTCTCACGTTGAACGATGCCGTTATAAAGTCCATGACCGCCGGACTTCGGGAAGTCGCCCGGCTTAATGATCCGGTCGGTTCTATGAGTCAATCCGTTATCCGCCCCAACGGTTTGGAAGTGGCGCGTATGCGAATTCCACTGGGAGTTATCGGTATTATTTATGAGTCGCGCCCCAATGTTACAATCGACTCCGCCGCGTTGTGCTTAAAAGCCGGTAATGCTGTGATATTGCGTGGCGGTTCCGAAGCGTTTCATTCCAATCAGGCTTTGGCAGCCGTGATTGCATCGGTTTTGGGAGAATCAGGCCTTCCGGAAACTGCCGTTCAAGTCGTTCCGGTGCGCGACCGCGGGGCTGTGAACATCTTATTGGAGCAGGAAGAACAGATCGATCTGATTATCCCGCGTGGCGGTGAAGGCTTGATCCGTTTTGTGGTTGCCAATTCCAGGATTCCGGTTTTAAAACACTACAAAGGTGTGTGCCATGTATATGTAGATGCTGATGCCGATATGAAAATGGCTGAAAATATCTGTTTTAACGCCAAAGTGAACCGTCCGGGGGTTTGCAATGCTATGGAAACCATGTTGATTCACAGCGCGGTTGCCGAGCGTTTCCTTCCGGTAATGGCGCAGCGCTTTAGCAACGCCGGCGTTGAATTGCGCGGCTGTTCAAAAACATGCGGCATCCTGCCCGATATTAAACCGGCTACGAAAACTGACTGGCATGAAGAGTATTTGTCCCTGACTTTGGCCGTAAAGGTTGTTGCTGATATGCAGGAAGCGTTGAACCATATCGCTGAATATGGCTCCGATCACACCGAAGCTATCGTTACAGGCAATTACCAAACAGCGCGTCGGTTCGTCCGCGAAGCAGATTCATCCGTTGTGCTTGTCAACGCCTCAACCCGGTTTAATGATGGCGGGCAGTTGGGCTTAGGAGCCGAAATCGGTATCAGTACATCCAAGTTGCATGCTTTCGGGCCTATGGGCATTGATGAATTGACCACCACAAAATTTGTGGTGTTCGGTGATGGCCAGATACGTGTTTGAAATTATTCGGCTTTACAACCATACCAACAATCTGTTTTATTCAAATAATTTAAATGTGTTATATAACAATTCATAACAGATAACTGACATACAAATAATAATATTATGATCACAAATTTAGAACTATATGCGGACCCGACACTTGATACTTATGTTAAGGCCGCTTTGGAAAAAAAAACGGTTAATCTGGTTATTTTAGACATTCACGACCTGTCTTCAATTGCAGATGTGCTGCTTATTTGCAGCGGACGCTCTAATCGTCAGGTCAAGGCGATTGCGGAACATATCCGCACTGACCTTAAAAAACAGGGAATCAAACCGATCAGTATAGAGGGCCAAAAAGAAGGGCAATGGGTGCTTATGGATTATGCCCATGTTATTATTCATATTTTTTATGACCCCGTGCGTACTTTTTATGATCTTGAAGGCCTATGGGCCGACGCTAAACGGGTACGTACCCAAAGTCTCGTTTCAAACAACGCAGTGCCGGACAATTTAATTGAAAACTAAAATTACAAATAGTGTTCGGCATGGATATTTTATTTAAAATTTATTGATAACGATAAGTGAGGCGACCGTGGGACTTGAAATTGAAAGAAAATTTTTATTGAGAAATGATGGCTGGCGTAAACTAGCGCAAGGCAAAGAATATCGACAGGGCTATTTAAGCAGCGTCAAAGAGCGCAGCGTACGTATTCGAACCATCGAGGATACAGGTTATTTGACGATTAAAGGCGTTTCTAAGGGCGCAGTCAGGATGGAATATGAATATGTTATCCCGGTTGATGAAGCCCGGGAGATGCTTGAGGCGTTGTGTGAGAAGCCTTTGATTGAAAAAAAACGCTTTAAAATACCATATCAAGGACTTATATGGGAAGTGGACGAATTTTTTGGTGAAAATCAAGGTCTGCTGGTGGCCGAAGTGGAGCTTTCCAGTGAGACGCAGGCGTTTCAAAAACCGGAATGGGTCGATGTGGAAGTAACGCACGATTCCAGATATTTTAATGCCAATCTCGTTCACCACCCTTTTAACAAATGGTGATTTATGATGTAAAAACAGGCTTCCATTTTTCGTTAATTTTGCAAAGCAAGCTATGATAAGGATTGGAAATTAAATAACTTACACAGGAATGAGGATGAAATAAATTCCCCAAACATACGTGAAAC
The DNA here is from genome assembly GCA_030378005.1 of Desulfococcaceae bacterium HSG9. Lineage (GTDB taxonomy): Bacteria > Desulfobacterota > Desulfobacteria > Desulfobacterales > JAUCGF01 > JAUCGF01. The sequence continues at coordinate 43,170 of JAUCGF010000098.1, forward strand.
GTAAATTCACGCCTCACGTTTCAGAAATCACATAAGGAGAATTTATTTTGCCCCTGATCCTTACCGTATCCCTGCCTAACTGAATTAGTGAATAATCATGCAGCTTGGCTCTCAAGAATGGAAAACCTTTCTAATTCGTAATGCTCTGAACAGCGGCATACGCATTAATCCTCTGGAAGCTGATATGATGGCAATTCATGCTGTCGAACTGATGCGTTGGAATCGTAAAACCAACCTGACAGCGATCAAAGATTCGCGTGACATAGCTATCAAGCATTTCATCGACTCTGTAACACTTGTACCTCAAATTCCTGAAAATGCTTCGGTTTTAGATATAGGCACCGGCGGTGGTTTTCCAGGAATTCCTATCAAAATTATGCGCTCGGATGTATCTGTCACATTGGCAGACAGTTCGCATAAAAAGATCAGCTTTATAAAGAATCTGATACGAAGGCTTCAACTTAGATCAATTGAAGCGCATCATTGCCGAATTGAATTGTTTCGTCAGGAGATTCATTTTCAAAAACCTTTTGACGTTATCACTTGCCGCGCCTTTTCTTCCCTGAAAAACTTTATTCGTGTCGCGCTTCCGCTTCTGTCCGAACAAGGCATGATTATCGCTTTAAAAGGTGATGCCGTTCGAGCCGAAATCGAAGCTTTGCGTGAACACGCTTTTTTCCAACAACACAACCTGACAATCCGTTTAGAAAAATACGCTTTGCCTGATATTGACGCCAAGCGTTACATGGTTAATATTTATCAACAAAAAAATGATCCGAATTCCATTAAACACATTCAAGATTGAAAACCATGTCATCTGGAAACGCACACAAGCCTTTCATTGACCTAACTTAAAAACCCTATTCAGGTAAACAAACATAAATGCGACAAAATGAATTTAATCGGGTAAACCCGGAAAATAATACAACCGCCGGAACCCGCACAAAGCCTCCGCTTATTTTGGCTCCGGCCGGAAATCGCGATTCGTTTTTGGCCGCGCTTGCAGCCGGTGCGGATGCGGTATATTGCGGTTTGAAGCACTTTTCGGCCCGTATGGCGGCGGTCAATTTCACAATTGCCGAGTTGGCGCAATTAACGCGCCTGGCGCATAAACAGGATAAAAAAGTATATGTCGCTTTTAATACGTTACTTACACCGCAAGACCTGAAAGAAACTGCCCGATTGATTGATCAGTTAGCGCGTGAAGTGTGTCCCGATGCGCTGATTTTTCAGGATTTGGCTGTTATCGAACTGGCACGGCAAACCGGGTTTAAAGGCGAACTGCATCTATCCACCCTGGCCAATGTGTCATTTTCCGCAGCCATGCAACTGATTCAAAAAGATTTGGGCATTGACCGGGTGGTTCTTCCCAGAGAACTCACGATTGACGAAATCCGATCAATTGCGAACGTTTGTCCTCCCGACCTGTCGCTGGAAGTATTTATTCACGGCGCACTGTGTTATGCCGTTTCCGGAAGATGTTATTGGAGCAGTTATCTGGGCGGCAAAAGCGGCTTGAAAGGCAGTTGCGTTCAACCTTGCCGCCGGATTTACACGCAAAAAAAACAGACAGGTCGTTTTTTTGCCTGCACGGATTTCAGTCTGGACGTATTGTGTCGTTTGCTTTTAAAAATCCCCCAAGTAAACACATGGAAAATCGAAGGGCGTAAAAAAGGCCCCCACTACGTTTATTATACGGTTCAGGCCTATCGGATGTTAAGAGACCATAGTGATAATCGCCAATCGAAAAAAGCTGCCCTCGGATTGCTGGATATGGCGTTAGGACGTTCCGGTACACACTATCATTTTTTACCTCAACACCGGCATTCACCAATTCCGGTTTCCGGTCAAACCGGTTCAGGCTTGCTTTTAGGGAATATCCGCAAAAGTGCTTCCAAGCTCTATTTCAGACCTTCTGTTGAACTTTTGCCAGACGATTTATTGCGATTCGGTTATGAGGATGAACGCGGGCATGGTCGTATGCGCATTAAAAGGTATGTGCCACGCAAGGGCAGATTTGATATCAAAACCCAATCGGACTTTGTCCCTTTACCTGGCGCGCCTGTTTTTCTGACTGACCGGCGGGAAAAAGCCCTTAATCAGAAAATAGCCCTGATGCAAGAATCGCTTAATCAACTGCCTGCCTTTCATACCAGCGCATCATCATTTCAATTTGCATATCCGGCAAACCGACAAATTAAGCGTATCACAACTTTTGAAATGAATGTCTATCGTCGGCCGGAGGGACAACGTGCGGATAAAAATAACGGCGTGTGGCTTTCCGCAAATCTGAAAAAGCAGATAACAGGACGCACCGCGGTTTCCACATGGTGGTGGCTTCCTCCGGTAATATGGCCATCTGATGAAAATGCAATTCGCTCTCTATTGGCTTTTATTATCTCCCGTGGCGGACGCAATTTTGTATTAAACGCGCCCTGGCAAAAAGTGTTTTTCAAATCGGCCTTCAAATCGGTACGCGATTTAAATTTATGGGCCGGCCCGTTTAGCAATATTGCCAACGCGGCGGCATTACAAACATTAGCGCGTTTAGGCTTTCAGGGGGCGATTATCAGCCCCGAACTCGGTAAAGACCATTATCAGGCTTTACCTGAGCAAAGTCCGCTGCCTCTCGGAATTGTCTTGACCGGCAACTGGCCGTTATGTATTTCCCGCATTATTGCGCCAGGGTTTAAAATCGGACAGCCGTTCACCAGTCCGAAAGGTGAACGGGCCTGGGTGAAAGCTTATCAGGATATGTTCTGGGTGTATCCTGCCTGGGAGCTGAATTTGCGCGAACATAAAGATGTCCTTCATAAAGCGGGATATACCATGTTTGTCAATTTGAAAGAACCGTTGCCCAAAGGAGTCAACCTTAAAAAAAGACCCGGACTGTGGAACTGGAAAATTAATCTGCGTTGATGTTCACAATTTATACTTAGTTATATTGACTATCAACTTAAAGTGCGATAATCTATATGATTCTTTTCATAGAGACGACGCGAAACAGCTTTCCGCGTTACATTATTGTCGCGGTTTAAATAAAAAAGAGAGAGAAATAAATGTTTGATCCGATTTTCTTTTTACGAATTCCGGCAATTCTGCTGGCACTGACAATTCACGAACTGGCGCATGCGTATGCTGCGTTATATCTGGGCGATCATACGGCGCAATCAGAGGGGCGCATAACACTGAATCCAATGTCGCATCTTGATGTTTTCGGAACGCTGATGCTGTTTTTCGGCCCTTTTGGGTGGGCTAAACCGGTGCCGGTCAATCCGGCTAACTTTGCAAACCCTCAAAAAGATATGGCTATTACCGCCGCCGCCGGGCCATTGGCAAATATTGCCTTGGCCGCGCTGGCCGGATTGTTTTTCCGTCTCGGGCTGGCCACTATGAATCAGGCGTTTTTCAATTTCCTGTACATTTTATTTCAAATTAATATCGGACTGGCGGTATTTAACCTTCTTCCGATCTATCCGCTTGATGGTTCGCGTGTTTTGCTCGCTTTTCTGAACCGTCAGCAAACAGAACGCTATTTACAGGCAATGACCGTTGTGCCTCAAATATTCCTCGGTATGATAGTTATCGGCTGGATTCTTAACATTCCGATTTTAGGCTATATTCTAAGCCCGATTTTCACACCGGTGTTTAAATTCGCACATACATTCTTTATCGGCAGTTAATTGATAAACATCATTATTAATAAACCAATATGATGAAAGATGCCGATTGGTATCGTTTTTTTTCTTACGGAGTAATCAAATATGAGTTCAACCCCGATATATGTAGGTGTCGATGTAGGTGCCTCCCGCACCAAAGCGGCTGTTTTAGATGCCGAAAAATGTTTAATCGGTTATGCGGTGAGCAAATCCGGCACTGATTTTAATGCCACTGCTGAAAATTGCCTTAATTCCGCTTTGGAAATGGCTGACGTTTCTGCGGATCGTATAAAAAATGCGTTTTCCACAGGTTATGGCCGCAAAAATGTGGCCATAGCCTCGGATATGCGTACTGAAATCGGTTGTCACGCCAAAGGATGTTTTCATTATTTTCCTCGCGCAATTTCTATCATTGACATCGGCGGTCAGGATAATAAAATTATCAAATTAGATGAAAACGGCCGACGCCTGAATTTTAAGATGAATCGTAAATGCGCGGCCGGCACAGGCGCTTTTCTGGAAGAGATGGCTTCACGGCTGGACATCCCGCTTGAAAAGATGGACAATCTGGCGCGTCAATCCCAAGAGATGGTTAAACTGGGCAGTTACTGCACCGTGTTCTCGGGTACGGAGGTGTTGCAATATATCCGTAGCGGCATAAAGGTGGCCGACATTATCAAAGGCTTGTTTTTTTCGGTGATCAAAAGAGTGATGGAGATGGATTCACTCACCGATACGGTCGTGATGACCGGTGGTGTTGTCGCGCATAATCCCTATTTGGTAGCAATGACAGAGGAAATCATCGGCCATGAAATTTTAGTGGCTGAACATCCGCAATTGACGGGTGCTATTGGGGCTGCGCTTTTTGCGATGGAAAATAAATAGACGAATTTTTTATTCATGAATGATGTCCTGACCCCCGCACAACGAAGTCACTGCATGGCTCAAGTGAAAGGAACTGACACCAAACCGGAAATAATTTTGAGAAAGGCATTGTGGAAAAAAGGATTCCGTTACCGTTTGCATTATAAGCTTCCCGGACGACCGGATTTTGTTTTTGTCAAACAGCGCGTGGCAATTTTTGTTGATGGCTGTTTTTGGCATGGCTGCCCGATTCATTATTCGGCTCCGCAAACACGCGAGCAGTTTTGGAAAGAAAAATTGAAGAAAAATGTGCTAAGGGATTTGGCAGTAAATGACGATTTGAAATCTGAGCAATGGCGCGTGCAACGAGTTTGGCAGCACGATCTTAAAGAGTTGGATAAGGTTGTAAATAAATTGGTTAAAATTCTGAATTCGAATGATAAAAGCTACTTACTTGAAAAACCTTATGACTTTCAGGTCGCGGAACCGCTCGCGCATTATGGCGGCTTCAACAATCCGAGTCAATGGTGGCTATGTGATTGCGGAAGTTCGGATGTGCGGGTTTTGTCAGTGAATAAACCGGGTTCGCTTAATCCCAATGCTAAAAAAAGACCTGATTCGGCTGAATTGATTTGTTGTCGGTGTCGGCTGAAATGGTCGATTCCGGTAGGATAGGTTCCATAATAATTCAATTTTTTTACGTCTATTGTTGAAAAATGTTATATATATTAACGTATAAAAACAAATAAAAAAGTTATGATTTCAAAAATAACATTGGAAAATTTTTTCAGCTTCAGACATCCGACGCCCATAGACCTTAATCCTGATATTAATATCCTTTTGGGAATTAATGGCAGTGGGAAATCAAATTTTCTTAAAGCGATTCAGCTAGTTTATGAGAGTATTATCGGAAACGGATTGGAAAAGCTGTTTTTGAAAAATTGGAGTGGTTTTGATTCGGTTGCCAATTTCAATAACGACGCGCAAGATTATATCAAACTGGCAGTTGAATTTAATAAAAATTCGATTAATCATATAACCCATAATCAAGGATTCCAATTCCCAACCAATCCGATTTATGAAATAAAAATATTCAAATCCGGCGCAACTTCTTATTACTTGAAAGAAAAATTGTTTTCCAAAAGCATAAAAGCCGATGAAAACGATTTTATATATATGGAAATGGATAACACTCAGGGTATTATTTCGACACACGAACGGGGAAAAGTCGGTTTTCAGAAATATCCGCAAGCAAGCAAGCAAATAACTTTCAAATCAACAGAACCTGTTTTGAGGCAAATTTCCGATCCTGAAATATTTTATCCCATGTTTACTCTAAAGAGAGCTTTGGAGGAACTTTCGGTTTATTATTATTTTGATACGACTTTTAACAGCCCTGTAAGGCAGCCTTCTGGTTATGGCACTGAGACAAAATTATTGCCGGACGGGCAAAATTTAATAACGATTCTTAATAATATAAAAAACAGTCATTCTCTTGACTATAATAAAATCGAAGAAGCGATAAAAAAGATTAACCCTGATTTTAAAGCGATCAATTTTGCTTTTCTCGGTTCCAAGTTATATTTGGTGCTTCGTGAAAAATGTCTTACCAAATCTGTTTCTATCGAACATATCTCAGATGGAACCATTCGCTATCTGCTTTTGTTATCAATCTTATTTAACCCGCAACAAGGTAATCTTGTATGTATTGAAGAGCCGGAAACAAGCCTTCATCCTGATATGATAAATACGATAGCAGATGCAATCAAACAGGCATCAAAAAATACACAGCTACTGATTACCACTCATTCGCCATTGCTGCTCAATTCTTATGAAATAGATAATATTTTGATATTTGAAAAAAATGCTGACAATGCGACTAAGGTCGGTGTTAAATCTCCTGATGAATTTGATGATTATATTGATGATTTTCTGGTTGGCCAGGCTTGGCTTCAGGGGCTTATCGGCGGCAAACGATGGTAAACATTACAATTTTTATTGAAGGCGGCCGATCACACAATCCTGCGGCGGCAACTATAGATAACACTGCTGTTTTTCGTGAAAACTTTCATAAATTGTTTGTTCAAAAGCTACCCTCGACAAAATTTAATCTCAGTATCATACCCTTTGGAAGCATAACAAAAGCGAGAAAAATGCTTCAACATATAGAAACTCAAAGGATTAATGCCGCTCTGTTGATTGATTTGGATGCGCCGAAAGAAAAAAAAGATGAACGACTTGGTTTCTATGAACCGTTTGATACAACGAAAATATTTTTTATGATTCAGGAAATGGAAGCATGGATACTTTCTCAGGTTGATAAGATTGAAAAATTTGGAAAAAATGAGAGATTGATAAGAAAAAAAGTTGATCAGGATATAAATGATAATCCGTTATTAAAAGAAAAGCATCCAGAGCAAATTAGCAAGCCAAGCGAAAAACTTAAAACAATTTTAAGACAATATTTTGATGTTGTAAAAATAAAAGGAAACAAAGAACGAAAAATCGGCAAACGATATGTAAAGGCTAAAGATGGTCCCGCATTAATCGGTTTACTTGAATTACATCTTTTGATGCAGAATTTCAATGAAGCGAATAAATTAGTGGATTATATTAAAAGATAAAAAAGGAGATACAACAAATGCCAGAAGAAAAAAAAGTAGTCAGAAAAGTGATTAAAGCCGCCAGAGATGGTAACAAATTCATGGCGGATTATTATTATGAATTGGATAACGCAGCCAAAACCGGCGAACGTAAAATTGCCTGGTGTACCAGTGTCGGGCCGGCCGAAATATTAAGAGCTATGGGCTTTTTGGTTTATTTTCCGGAAACCCATGCCGCCATGCTCGGTGCCACCCGTATGGCCACAGATTTGATTCCCCATGCCAACGCGCTGGGCTATTCACCGGAAATTTGTTCCTATTTGACCGCCGATATCGGTGCGTATGTGCAGGGTGTATCGCCTCTGTCCAAAGCATTCAAAGGCATCCAAGCCCCTCCCAAACCGGACGTGCTTGTTTTCAACACCAACCAATGCCGCGACGTACAGGATTGGTTCGCTTTTTATGCCAAGGAATATAATGTTCCGCTTGTCGGCGTGCATACTTATGTGGGCGTCAAGGATGTTACTGAAAATCTGGTGCCATCCATTAAAAAACAGTTGGAAGATATAGTCGATCCATTGGAAAAAGTGATCGGCAAACCATTAGATATGGATGAGTTCAAAAAAGTGGTGGGCCTTTCGCGCGAATGCTCCGACCTTTGGAAAAAAATTCTGGACACTGCATCTGCCAAACCCTCTCCGCTGACTTTCTTTGACGGCACGACCCTGATGGGGCCTGCTGTGGTCGGTCGCGGCACCCAAGCCACAAACGATTTTTATAAAATTTTACTTGCCGAATTGGAAGAAAGAGTGCAAAATGGCGTGGGTGCGGTGGAAGACGAAAAATACAGGATTTATTGGGATGGTATGCCGGTGTGGGGCCGTCTAAGCGCCCATTCCAAACTTTTTGCCAGCCACCAAACCAATGTTTTGGCGTCCACTTATTGCAACAGTTGGATATTTACGCCCCTTGAGGCGGAAGACCCTTTCACCAGCATGGCGCGCGCTTATACGGAACTGTTTATTGTGCGCTCGGATGATTTTAAAGAAAAATATATCAAAAAGATGCTGGATTTTTTTGGTGTGGACGGCATCATTTACCATGACGCCCGCACATGCCCCAATAATTCCAACTGTCGCTACGGTATGCCCCAGCGACTTAGCAAAGAAACGGGGGTGCCGCATCTGAATATCGACGGTGATTTGAATGATCTCAGATGCCTGTCCGATGAACAGACCAAAACAAATGTGGAAGCCTTTATCGAACAACTGGAGGAAAATAAACAATAATTTGGAATTCGGAACTCGGAATGGGGATGTTGAATTCCGCATTCCGTATTCCGCATTTCAAAATCGTGCAATTTAAGAAGGAGAAATAATTTATGTTGGACTCATTGTTCAGACCTAAATCAGCGGCCGTTATCGGCGCATCCACTAAAGAACTTTCCATCGGCAACCGTGTGATTCGGAATCTCGTGGATTTCGGATTCAAAGGCCCGATTTATCCAATCAATCCCAAAGCGGATGAAGTGCGAGGCATCAAAGCTTATAAATCTATTTTGGATTGCCCTGACAATATTGATGTTGTCCACATGGTGATTCCTGCCAGATTCGTACCCCAAGCCGTAGATGACTGCGGTGCCAAAGGTGTTAAAAATATTATCATCAATTCAGGCGGGTTTTCTGAAAGCGGGCCTGAAGGCGAAGCCATTCAAAATGATTTTATGGAACGCGCCAAAAAACATGGCATCCGCATTTTAGGGCCCAACTGCCAAGGAATTATCAACACCGATCCTGATATCCGTGCTTATTGCAATTTTACTTTTACCAAACCGGATCCGGGCTTTATATCTATTGTCGCGTTGAGCGGCGGTGTGGCTGAAGTGATTCATCAAGAGTTTGCGTTGATGGGTGTTGGCACGCGCATTTATGCCTCCAATGGCAACGCTTGCGATATTACCATTCCTGAAATTATCCGTTATTTGGGAAATGATGACGGTACGCGGGCGGTTGTTTTATATGTGGAAGGCCTCCGGGATCCCGATACTTTTATGAAAGTGGTGAAAGAAGTCGCAGCTAAAAAACCGGTTCTGGCGATGAAAGCCGGACGCACCGAAGAAGGTGCCAAAGCCGCGTCTTCACACACCGGCGGATTGGCCAAAGAAGATTTGGCAACAGATTTGATTTTTGAAAAAGCGGGCGTATTGACCTTTCGGGATGAAGGCGAACTGTGCCAAGCCGCAGCGGCTTTTGCGACCCAACCTATTCCACAAGGCAACCGTGTCGGTATTATTACCAATACAGGCGGTCCCGCGGTTATCGCAACTGATGTGTTTGTTGATGCCGGTCTTGCAATACCGCCATTACCCGCCCTGATGGAAGCCTCCCTGAAAGAAACGCTATATCCTGAAGCATCGGTGAACAATCCCATAGATGTTTTGGCAACCGGCACAGCCGCGCATTACCGCGCTTGTATTGATGCCATGATGGACGATGGCCAGTTTGATTGTATTTATGTCAATTTCGTAACACCTTTTTTTGTTGATACGGATAGCATCGCCAAGGAGATCGCAGAGGTCAATAAAGCGCAAAAAAAACCGATTATCTGCAATTTGATGACAGATAAAAATCAGTGGACCGAAACAGTCAGAATTTTAAAAGAGGGCGGAGTTCCCTGCTTCAGTCTTCCAGGCGCGGCCGCCCGGGCGATGTCAGCAATGGCACGGTACAACACCATTCGCACACGGGATATCGGTGAAGCCACAATCTTTGATGACGTCGATAAAGCCCAAGCCCGCCTTATTATTGATCAGGCCAAAGCAGCCGGTTCTGAAAACCTTACAGCCGCCGATGTTTATACGATTCTGAGTGCCTATAAAATTCGTGTCGCGGAATGGCGGATAGCGAATAACGTGGACGAGGCTATTGAAGCGGCCAATCAGATCGGTATGCCGGTGGTGGTGAAAATAGATGATGAAAGTATTGAACATAAAAGCGATCAGGGAGCGGTGGCGATTAATTTACGCAATGCTCCAGCCGTGCGCAGCGCTATTGAAGAGATGAGCAGTCGCCTGGAAATTCATGATATGAAATTTTTTATTCAACGCTATCTTCCGGATGGCGAAGAGCTGATTGTCGGTGCCAAAGCGGAAGAAGGTCTCGGACATCTGATTATGTTTGGTATGGGCGGTATTTATGTGGAAATTCTAAAAGATGTGATTTTTAAACTCACCCCCGTTACGGCATTGGAAGCTGAGGAAATGCTAACATCAATCAAGGCCGCCGCCATATTGGAAGGCGCTCGCGGTAGAAACGGCATTTACAAAGAGGGCGTAATCGAAGTGATTCTGCGCCTGTCCCAATTGCTCGGCGATCTGCCTGAAATTCAGGAATTGGATTTGAATCCCATTATTGCCTATGAAGATCAGGCGTTTGTTGTTGATGCGCGTATTCGAATCTCTTAAATGGGGAATTGGGAGTTTAGAATGCGGAATGCTGGCAACTGGGATTTGAAAAAACGAACCAAGGCTTTTGCTTTGAGGGTGATTGCGTTAGTAGAGTCTTTGCCAAGAAGTCGCACCGCTAATGTAATTGGGAACCAATTATTGAGATCCGGGACTTCGGTTGGGGCAAATTATCGTTCTGCTTGCCGCGGACGATCAACAGCTGAATTTATTTCAAAAATGGGTATCGTGGAAGAAGAAGCCGATGAATCATTATTTTGGATGGAACTACTAGTTGAGAGTGGAATAGTAAAAGCATCCAAACTCAAACCGCTGATGGAAGAAACAAACGAAATTGTTGCCATCACGGTTTCATCAATTAAAACTTCCAGAAAACGTAAAAATAAAAAATAATAGCATTAAATTATATGTTTAGCAGCATTCCGAATTCCGAATTCAACATTCCGAATTTGAAAAGGAGACTACATGGCTTTGTGGATGAATTTAGGTCAAATATTAAAGGTCAATGCCCGAAAATTTCCCAACACCGTTGCGTTAAAAGATCGCTCTCGCCAATTTACATACCCGGAACTGAATGTCCGTGTAAACAAACTGGCCGACAGTTTGCTGAAACTGGGTTTGCAAAAAGGCGATAAAGTGGCGGTGTTGATGGAAAACAGTATCGAAATTGTCGAAATTTTTCTGGCAACCGCTAAAACCGGACTGATTATCGTTCCGATTAATTTTCGTTTAGTGGGTCAGGAAGTTTCCTATATCGTGAATAATTCGGACGCCCGTGCCCTGATTGTGCATGATGAGTTCGCGCCCGTTGTTCAAAATATTAAAGCGGATTTGCCTGACATCAAAACAGATCATTATTTTGTTGTAGGCGAATCTCAGGAAGGTTTTAATCCTTACGAAACTTTAATCACCCAAGGTTCCGCCAACGAACCGGACGCGGTTGTCAAGCCGGAAGACACCTGGATTTTGATATATACATCCGGCACTACGGGAAAACCCAAAGGTGTTCTGCGCTCCCACGAATCCCATATCGCTTTTTATTTGATCAATGCGATTGATTTCGGATTCAACGAGCATGACATCTGCATGAACGTGATGCCCCTTTGCCATATCAATTCCACATATTTCACTTTTATGTTCACCTATATCGGCGCATCGGTTTATATTCATCCGGCACGTTCTTTCCGGCCGGAAGAAATTCTTCAAATTATTGAACAGGAAAAAATAACTTTTATCTCCCTTATTCCGACGCATTATAACCTCATTTTGAATGTATCGGCAGAAGCACGCAAAGCGGATATCGGTTCGATTAAAAAACTGCTTTGCTCGTCAGCACCGGTGCGTCAAAAAGTCAAACAGGAGATCATGGATTTTTTCCCGGGCGTCCAATTATATGAAGCCTATGGTTCCACGGAAGCCGGTATCGTCACGGTACTCAAACCGGAAGACCAGATGCGCAAATTGGGTTCTATCGGCTATGAATCGTTGGGTACTGATTTTATCAAAATACTGGATGATAATGATGCTGAAGTAGGTGTCGGCGAGGTTGGAGAACTATATTCCCGCGGGCCGATGCTTTTTGACGGTTATTACAAAATGCCGGAAAAAACGGCATCGTCATTTCACGGCGAATGGTTTTCCGCCGGTGATATGACCACAAGAGACGCCGATGGTTTTTATCAAATTGTAGATCGTAAAGACAATATGATTATCACGGGAGGTGAACACGTTTACCCCAGTGAGTTGGAAGAAGTTATCGGCGGTCTCGAAAATGTGTTTGATGTCGCGGTTTTGGGAGTGCCGGATGAAAAATGGGGTGAAAAAGTGGTGGCTGTGGTAATTCCCCAAGGTGATGTGAACGAAAAAGAGATAATGGACTATTGTCGTGATAAAGTGGCTGGCTATAAACGTCCTAAGCAGGTGATCTTTATCAAAGCCGAAGAAATGCCTCGTACAGCCACAGGCAAAATTTTACATCGCATATTGCGGGATAAATTTGGCAAAAAGGCCTGAGCAGAATTTTTCCTGATTTTCGTTATCAATTGAACACCGTTACCGAAAAGCGGATCAAAAAGTTTTCAGGAAATATATCCCCGGTCTCCGAAAAGCTTCCCTGACAGGTCGGTGGCTGTTTCGGGAACCGGTCAGAGATCATCGACATTGCCGGGGGTTAATCAGAAAGATAGAAGCACTCTCTGATCATTTCAAGCTTGAAACTGTAGAACCAGCCTGTTCAGTTTTTACCCCGTTCAGCGTATTGTTTAAGGACCTTCAGTAGATGGAAAATTCAGGAGTGCAAAAATTTAGCGCAGCGATTTTTTGCATCCAATACCGCCCCGGATGCCTGCCGATTCAGGGGCCTACAAAAAACCGCTGCGCTTAATTTTTTGCGCTCCATGCTGTATTTTCAGGTATTTTCCATCTACTGACCTTATGTGAATGTATTCTTCAGCGGTCGCTGACTTTGACGGAAGTTGAATCTACAAAAGTGATGCCGGTTATGTTTCCTTCAAAGTCAGAGCGTCAGGCCATCACACAGGCGGCCTCACGATTCCAGCGCAAATAGCACGACTGCTAACGTCAAAAGCGATAACCAAACCGCATACCCAACGTATCAAGCCCTTCATTGGGATCGACCAAATAGGCGTTGGAGATATGGTCGAAATAAACAGATATGGAATAATGCGGGGTAATATAATAACCGAATTCAAGTGGTATATGAAAGAGTAATGGTGAACCCAGCGCTTTCATATTAATTGTATTAGTATCCGTTTCGCCATTATGCCAGGCCGCTCCGACTCCCAGCATCATAAATAATCGTATTTTAAAATCGTATTGCCAGCGTGCGTCGCAATAAATTTTGGACGTGTTATCCGAGTCATTAACAGATACGCCCAATGCGGGTCGCAGCGCTCCATCGAATAATTTCAGCGAAGGCGCAAAAGTTGCTTCCAAATTAAAATCAATACCGTTTTCGCAATCAGTTCCGCTCCACAATCCGTCAACATCATGATCGAGAACGCCCAATTTGAGTTCATGGATATATCGGTTCTTATGCGTGGTTTCATTACCGTAAGCGATGGCGGCAAAAAGCGAGAATCCTAAGATAGAAGTGCTAATTATTCGTTTCATATTTGGTATGCTTCTATAAATTTGATTTTTTTAGCCAGACCATTATCATCCGGTTTGCCATGACAGTGGGAGGCGGTGTGATTTTATTTTTTATTCCATAGTGTGATACGAAAAGCAAACAAAATAAAAATCTTGCATCCTTCCATTGTCACAAAATAGCAGAAAAATGAAAGAAAAACAGATTCGCGCTTGTATTAATAAATAAAAAGATGCAAATAATAAGAAAATTTCAAACAAAATAGTAATATCAGCAGATCGAAAAGTTTTATGAATGCCGCCAAAGGAGTGCTGAATATACTCGACTCGGTGTCTTTCATAAATCCGTTTCCACTTTTTCCCGGCATTGCGGAGTTCTTTGATGACTTTTTTTCACATTCAGATAATCAACCGGATGGTGTTATAAAATTGGGTGATTCTTATGAAAATATGTCGGACACGCAACTGGTGCGCTTATCTTTGGATAATCCGGATCGTTTTTATTATCTGATCAAAAGGTATGAATCCCGCCTTTTGCGCTATATCAGACGCTCAACTGATGCCAGCCGCGAAGAAGCGGAAGACCTCTTGCAGGAAATATTTATCAAGATATATCGCAACCTCAACGGTTTCAATCAGAAGCTGAAATTTTCCAGTTGGGCGTATCGGATTGCGCGTAATGAAATCATCAATCAATTTCATAAGAAAAAGGCTTATACGTCAAAGATCGGTTTGAATATCGATGATAATGACAACAATTTGACTGATTTCGTCACCGATGCCCTTGACCTTCAGGACAGCTACATATCCCGTGAAAATGCTGAAAAAGTGAAAGAGGCACTGGCCGAGCTTCCGGCAAAATACCGCGACGTACTGATTTTACGCTATTTTGAAGATAAAAATTATAATGAAATCAGCGATATATTGCGCAAACCGCCCGGAACGGTGGCGACTTTGATTAACCGGGCCAAATCCGGTTTCAAAAAAATTGCCCGGCGTCATCAACTGGAAAGCCTCATATAAAACTATGACTGATTTAAGCAAAAACATACTTGCCCAAATTAAAGTGGATAATGTGCGCCCTTATTCAAAATGGCGTTTTATTTTCAAACGCTCCGTAATATGGACGCTGTTTCTCCTGTCCGTTTTGTCAGGCAGTTTCGCCTCCGCAGTCACTATGTTTCAGTTAAGGTACGCGGAGTGGGATTTATATCATCATTTCAGCCATAGCCTGACTGAGTTTATATTCTTAGTGATTCCATTTTTTTGGCTTGTTTTTATTCTGGGATTTACAGGATTCGCCTATTATTATTTTCGGCATACCCAGCAGGGCTATCGCTATCGTACATTTTGGGTGGTAGCGGGAAGCATCATCCTGTCTTTTACAGGGGGCGGGCTTTTATGTGCAACCACATTTCCAGAACGGCTTGAAAGCCTGTTTCAAAAAAATGTGTCTTTTTACAGAAATCTGCATGAACACAAAATGAATGTTTGGATGTCCCCGGGAAATGGTCTGCTGGCCGGTGAAATCGGTGAGATTATTTCCGCCCAAGAGATGCGGCTGAAGGATTTGAAAGGGCGCTTATGGACGGTTATGATCGGAAATACGATCTGGCGTGGTCAGCTCAAGCCGGTAAAAAATATTAAAATCAAGCTTATCGGACGTATGCAAGGGGAAGGCCGTTTTCGTGCTGATGAAATCCGGCCCTGGGATGGACGTGGGAGACGTGGCGGAAAGGATAATTGTAAATTTTCCGGACAAGAAAATGAAAATAAAAAGGAATTGCTGGTCGGTGAGATTCATAAAATTATTTCTGATAGAGAGTTGCGGCTCAAAGATTCGCAAGGACGGATTTGGACGATAGATATTACTGACACCTTATGGCGGGGTCGGTTGAAGCCGGTTAAAAATTTGAAAATAAGGGTTTTCGGGAATAAAGAATCTGCAAGCCGATTTGTCGCCGCTGAGATTAAACCGCAGCACGGGCATGGGCGGCGACGCCGGCAGGCTGATTCCGAATATAGCAATAAACCTGATTGCTTAACAGACTGATTTATATTGATAAATCAGCGAGATAACAAAAGGACAGGTCGTTTTCGGCCTGTCCTTTTTTTTATTTAAAAACAAGATGACGGTGTGTGCGATCTGTTTGAAAATGGTGGAAGAGGCGGCGGATGCGGACATCATGTTTTATGCAAAACTCGTCAGTTGCAAGTTTGAAGTTTGAAGTTATTTCGTAACTCCATAAATTTATGACTAACGAGTGCAAATTATTCTTTTTGTTACCTTTTCTCATTTGTCTTCGGCTAAATTTATAGCTGTCTATAAATGAAAAGAGATAAAGTTGATGTATGCGTGAACCGTTGTCTGAATTATGATTTTCAGGATTGATTGAATGATTTCAGGATTTTTTTTAATCTCTATTTCCCTCAAATCATCATCCGATAATCTATAAATCCTACAAATCCTATAGTTTTTCAGAAATAAAACCAGAAAAGAACGGAATGATTATTGCAAATGCAATTATCATGCCAAATTATATCTGACAATTTCATAAAAAATTGAAAAGTTCTTGACACTCCCCTCATGATCTGTATATCCTAATCCGTAAAGAAACGTCAGTTCGACATAGTACTATCTGTTTTTATTAAGAATTATTCAAATATTATCTTCAGCATGATAAATTTCCAGACAATAAATGTAGCAGATAATACTGTCGCCTGTACGAAATTCAGTATTCAATTTTAAACCATTACAGGAGGTCTGTTATGACATATCCGTCGGTCACTTCATTATTTTGTGATGTTGATGATTTCAGCATTGAATTCGAACCTAAATATAATCAAAGTCTTATAACTTTAGGAAGGAAAAAACGAATCAGACAATCTACAATGTCGTTAAGCGAAATAATGACAATTATCATCTTATTTCATTCTTCGAACTATCGTACGTTTAAAAAGTTTTATACCGGCTTTATAGCGGAGTATCACGGCAAAGCATTTCCTGATCCAGTCAGTTATAACCGATTTATCGAATTAAAAGCTTCCGCTTTGCTGTTACTTAAATTTGAAAAAAGGCAAAGCGACAGGTATCTCTTTTATTGATTCGACTCCTATCAAAGTTTGTGATAACCGAAGGATACATTCACATAAAGTATTTAAAAAATTAGCAAAACGCGGTAAAAATTCAATGGGTTGGTTTTACGGATTTAAACTTCACCTTATTATTAATGAGCGGGGAGAACTGCTGGCGTTCAAATTAACCCCTGGCAATGTCGATGATCGCAAACCGGTTCCCGATATGTCTTCCGATCTGTTTGGCAAACTCTTCGGAGACAAGGGATATATTTCCCAAAAACTTTTCGATGAATTGTTCAGCCGCGGTGTTCAATTGATAACGAAAATCAGGAAAAACATGAAAAATAAATTGATGCCTGTCATAGACAAAATTCTGCTTAGAAAAAGGGCTTTGATTGAAACGGTGAATGATCAGCTAAAAAATATCTCCCAAATTGAACATACCCGACATCGGAGCGTGACAAATTTCATGGTCAATATTGTCGCAGGCTTGATTGCTTATACCAGGCAGCCGAAAAAGCCGTCTCTTGATCTCAGCTCGATTTCAGATAAGTTGCAGCCAATTGTAATCTGATTTATGTCGAACTCACGTTAAAGAAGGATTACAGAGCATGATAAATGATATAAATGAAAACGATACGGTTTTTGAAAAAATTTTAGAACCTGCTATGCCTTCAGTCGAAGAGGAGAGCCTGAAGCTTACACCGCATCATAATGAA
>JAUCGF010000099.1 GCA_030378005.1 Desulfococcaceae bacterium HSG9
TTCATCACAAGGGAATAACAAATCAGACAAGCTTTGAATTCCACAGTTGAAAACTTGTTAATTGCAAGATAACATATTGATATTAAAAAAATTAAATATAGAATTGTTTTTTAGCTTGATGCATATGCGGCAACACCCTGCCGAGCCAGACCGTCAACAGCGAAATTTTCATTGACGACGGCATCCACGGCGGTGACGTTGTTATTCAGGGAACCGTGAACTACACCGATGGCACGCCGGCGGCCGGCATTCCGGTCACAATTTCAATCGACGGCCATGAATACACGGTGATAACCGACGAAAACGGTCATTACCAGTTCGACGACCTGAAAGATTTGAGCGCCGGTGAAAGCTATCATATCGAAGCCGCGCTTGATGGTTTTATCGCTGAAGCTGATGTCACTGCGGAAGATATCAGCGGTGCCGGCGGCGATAATCCAACGGTCGATTTGCCGCTGCAATTGTTGAACACCAAGTTAGCCGACTTGAACAAAGACGGCAAAATCAACATTGCCGACTTTACCTTGCTGACCAATGCTTACGGCACTGCTACAGGTCAATCGGGGTTCGATGAACGCGCTGACATCAACAAGGATGGCAAAGTGAATATTGCTGACTTGGCGATGCTTGGCAGTTATTGGAAAATTTAATTTTGAAGAAACCGGGTTTTTCTAAAAACCCGGTTTCTATCCCAACTCTGCAAATATTTAATGATTGGAGAAACCCATGAATAAAACTATAACATATTCCAAACTTTATCTCTTTTGCGCTCTGATCCTCATCGCCCTGCCTGCAATTACATCCGCAGCCGTTCCTCGTTTAATCGTGCAAGCGCCCACGAACGCCGCCAAACCGGGCGAGCAATTTGACCTTGACCTG
The DNA here is from genome assembly GCA_030378005.1 of Desulfococcaceae bacterium HSG9. Taxonomy (GTDB): domain Bacteria; phylum Desulfobacterota; class Desulfobacteria; order Desulfobacterales; family JAUCGF01; genus JAUCGF01. The sequence continues at coordinate 880 of JAUCGF010000099.1, forward strand.
CGTATTAGCGATATCCAACCGGTATATGGTGCCGAACTTACCTTGCATTTCGACCCTGAAGTATTGGAAATTATTGATGCTGACACCCAAACCGAAGATATTCAAATCAAGCCGGGCACTTTTTTTGATCTGAACCAAAATCACTTTATGCTTCAAAACCTAGCGGATAACATCTTTGGAACTGTCAACTATGCCGTGAGCATGCTGAATCCCTCCCCGGCCGCCCAGGGTGAAGGGACACTCATGCGCATCGCTTTTCGTGTTAAAAAACCCGGGGCAACTGAAATCCAAATTAAAAATTGCAAATTCGGCACACGCGATGGGCAGGCGATTGTTCCTGAATATGCAATTGACAACCGTATTCAAGCGGATGCACAACTGGCGGAAATGGAAAAAGTCGCTGACGGTTATGAATTTTCTTTGACAACCCTTTATCTGGGGTCAGCGGGTGTTATGGTGATTTCCGTGCTGGTGATTGCAGTTGCTCGTCGCAGGCGCGTTAATAAGAAAAAATATTATGCGGCTAGTTGTGCATAAAACCGACGCGTAACCGCTTTCCGTGTTACATCCGTGTTGCGGTTTAAATCAATAATTCCAAAAATTCATTATGCTTAAACTGCAAGGATTGCAGATAAGCAGGGATTCAATCCTTTCTTATTAAAAATCCTTGTAGTTATACGTTGTTATCAGCGTTTCAAACAACGGGTCGAAAAAGTGGCGGGGGATTGATTTTAAAAGATCGGTTTGGGGTTAAAAGCTTAAAGAAATCAGGTTTTTTCAAAAAACCTGATTTCTAAAAAGTGGTAGGGTGGGCAACCGCATGATTCAACTGCATCAGAAATCGGATTTTTTGGAAAAATCCGATTTCTTAAATTGCTTGAAAACAATCGAAGGTTTGTGTCAATGCGGACGTTGGTGGCGGCATTTTACCCACCCTGCCGAGGCATGTAGATTATCACATTGTCTGAATCCACATAAAACAGACGTAGGCTTTCAACCGGAAGCATTCGGGGGTCGGGAACCAGATGGTCAAATGGAATCCGATTTAGATATTGTATTTTTTTCGACCATTCCTGGATAGCTTGGATAGACGCTTCTTTTTGCAAATGTGTGGCAATCAGCTTGCGAACAGTTTTATCCTGAAGAAGCTTTTTGAGCATATCCACAGGGGGGGGAGGCACCTCATTTGTCGATTTTACCGACACTGTCGTTTTTGTGGCAAGAAGTGTCTTCATTTGAGCTTTAGGATCGTTGCTAAGAAAGTCGTCAAACTTGTTCTTGAAATGTTGCGGATGAAGCAAGTCCTCTGTCGGCTGTTTTGTTGTGGAGGCTTTTAATCGGGTGTAAAGAACAGATACCATATCGTTTGCCGCTTTCCGTAACTTGGAAACCGCCTGGGCGAAATTATCATCAGCCAGGCCAAGTGATCGTCCCAATTGTTAGGCAACAGCGTAAGTCTGGTCAAAAATTCCATACTTTTAATCATAAATCATCGCTGAATCTGCAACGAAACAGTTTTTTTGCGGGAGCGTTTCAGGAATGACTGGAGTCAAGGGACCACGATACCAGGCGTAGGTGTCTTCACCTTCGGCAGTGCGTAACTCAAAGGTAGATAGCCCTGTCCTAAGCGTTTCGCAGCCATTTTCGTAGCATCCCCGTCAGTGTCGGGGGAATCAAAAAAAGATTTTAGCAACAAACGATCCGGTGCTTTTTTCCAGGTTTAAGCAAATTCTTCATTAAACCGCCAACTGTCATGAAATTTAAGTGTCATAATTCATCACCTGTGACCTGATCGGTCATTGCTTTTCTATAGAAGGTGTAAGTAGAGTGTTATAATTAGGAGTTACGCAGTTGGAATCTAACCCATTGATTTTATTGAATGTGGAATTTTGCTACACCTAATAAATTCAGATAGTTAAAATCCAACTGCGTAACTCCTAATAGTATTTAAGATATAGTTTTTGGGTTCAATGTATGATGGGCATCGCCTGCTAACAATTTGGTCTCATAACTGATAGTCATGCGCTCTCTCATCGATATCACCGAAAATTGAAATAAGTTTATGAATAATTCAAGTTAGAAGGTGTGGTTTTTAAAAGTCATGAACTCGTCAAAGAGTTGATAGAGCAAACGACAACGAAAACAGGGCTGAAAGTAAAAGCGAATATTATAAATAAAGCTTATGAAACTGGAAGGAAATATGCCGATAACTTTAAACTGACAATGCGAATAAGATTTGATGAATATTCAGGCTGATGGAATTATCGTGCAATTCCTTTGAAAAGCTAAAATGGGGAATTTAATTTTGACTCGTTCCTAAGCTACTTTTAGCCTTATATGAAGGGTGCCAAAAATCCCTATTTTTTCTTAACCTCCAATTCCTTTAACCTTTGTTGTACGGTGTCAAGCTCATCTTTGAGTTCTTCCTCATACTTTTTTGTCGCTCCAATATTTTTGAAAATCTGTGGCTACATATTAATACTGATTTGAAAGATGTATCCCGCCAGTATGGAACCGAACAGGCCAAAAGTAATATACAATGCAAATACGGATTTTTTCACAAGAGCATACACGGCAAGTGCCGCCGGAATTGAAGATACAGCACCGGAAGTGATAAAAGCCATTGCCGCTCCGGAGGTCATTCCCATTTTCATCAGGCCGGAAATCAGGGGAACTGCGGCATAGCCGTTCATATAAGCGGGTATGCCTACGACAGATGCAAGCGGAATCGCAAAGGCGCTTTGACTGCCGACGATATTCGCAATCCAATCCGCCGGTATGTAGGCGATCATGATGCTTTCCAGAAAGAATGCGAAAAACATCCATTTGCCCAGAAAGACGCCATTAGTTCGGATTTCTTCCATGAAACGGTCTCGACGCTCCGGTTTGTGCCAGAAACGCCAGGACACTTCAATCTTTGCACCAACATCAAACGACTGTTGGCAACAACCGCACCCCTGATTGCTTTTCAAAGGCTGTTGCAAGAGGCCGAACTTCTGCAACTCTGATACCGTAAATCCCGCCCCCAGCCCCATGCCGATTGCGGCAATTGTTTTGGCAATCGCAAAGTTTAAATTGATACCGGATGCGGTGATAATAAACATTTCCGGGTCCATGATCGGAGAGGATATGCAAAAAGCCATCACAGGGGCCAGAGGAACGCCGGATGCCAACATAGCGGCGATCAGCGGGATTACACCGCATGAACAAAAAGGCGAAAGCGCTCCCGCCAGAGATGCGGCGATAACAGTCATCCACGATTTTCCTGAAAACACCCGTGCGATATAAGCATCGAATCCGGTTGCTTTGGCAAACCCCGCAAATGCGACGGCAAGAATGAAAAATGGCGAGATGCCTATCATGGCACGCAATGCAAAGCTAAGGCTTTGATAAGCCTGGGTATGATCCAGGATAACCAGTCCGGAGAATGCTAAGACCAGCGTGATAAAAACGCGATCTGTGATAAAACTGTAAAAACGGTTGACAGGTTTTGATACCTGAATGGCATCGGCGAGTGAATTCATAATTTTCCTCCTTTTTTGTTTTTATATTTCCAGTAATATGGAAATATAAGTGTAAAAAAAATTTAACTTTACTTATCTTTTTGGGTATAGGCCGGATCGGCAGCGCAGCACTCTTCAGTCAAAAAAGAAACGATACTGTCAATATGATCGTAATTGACCAAACAACGCAATACGGTTCCCTCCCGTTCTTGACGAACCAACCCCGCGCTTCTCAGATGGCTGAGATGATGCGAAAGAGTTGAATTGGGTACGCCAAGGATATTTCGGATTTCACCAACCGGCATACCGGCATCACCTGCCCTAACAAGTTCGCGCACAATTTTTAAACGTGTGATATTTCCGAGCTGACTGAGCAATGAAGCTGCTGTATCGTAATCAAGTATCATGGCGATAAAATAAGAAGAAAAAATGAGATGTCAACCATATTTCCAGAAATATAGAAATAAATTACGATTTTCCCATGCCGCCTGTTTCAGTTCTAAACATGTAACATGCCGATGCAGCCCGCAGTTTTTCCCAAATTCTGCTTGGTAATCTATACCGGATGCCGCCTGCTTATCGGCAGTGACCTTTAATAGATCACCCCATTTTCCTGACTTTTCAAGTCTGTTTACCAGCCTGTCAATAGAAAGACGAATCTCCGGTGTTAAATCAGTTCGTCTTTTAAATTTCAGTCCTTCGAAATCATGTTCAATGCATGATTATTTATATTTGCCATTATAACACCTCTATGATATAAATTTTTATCTGACAGAATACATGCTCTTTTATGTTAGGTACACTGATATCTGATTCTGATGCTTGTTAAGATTTTTCTTTTGGAGGTGTTTCACTATTTTTTGTAAATTCAAGCCTGACGACAAATCAGATTTTGGTTAATTTTTATTAAAAGTGGTAACTGGGAAATGAAGAATGCCCAAATTCACTTATGACTCTTAAATTTCAAAGATTTAAAAGAAACAATTCGTGAACTAAACAGAGAATATGGAAATCACAAATTATGACCTTCACGAGTATATAATGCAAAATCACACAAAAGAAAAACGCATCGTTAGAGAACAAGGGGATGTCAATACAACGCCTGAAAGGCAAAAATATTGGGATGAAAATCTGTCCGGCCAGGCTCTGGAAATTTTCAACGCGGATAAAAAATATTTTCTGCATCAGAGCCTGTCCACACCGGTATTGAACGTATTATCCGGCGCTCAGGGAATTTACATCCAAGATTTGGACGGCAATAAATATATCGATATGCACGGCAATGGAGTGCATAACGCCGGTTTCAACAATCCTGAAGTGATTCAGGCGGTGAAAAAACAGATGGATGCGAACATGACGTTCTGTCCGCGAAGATACACGAACATTCCGGCAGTCAATCTGGCTCGCAAACTGGCTGAAATTACGCCGGGTGGCCTGTGTAAATCCCTTTTTTGCCCCGGCGGTTCCGAGGCGATTGAAATGGCTGTCACTCTGGCAAAACAGGTGACCGGCCATTTTAAAACGATCTCATTTTGGGATTCTTTCCACGGCGCGGGATTTGCAGCGGCCAGTATCGGCGGTGAGGAACATTTCAAAGGCGGAGCGGGTCCCATGATGCCCGGTGCGATGCACGTCGAATTTCCCAACTATTATCGCAATCCCTGGGGTTTTACCAAAGATGAAGATGTGGATGCCGAGTGTCTCAGACAGATTGAGCTGATTTTGAAAAGAGAACCCGGAGTGGCGGCTATTATCGGCGAACCGATTTCGGCCGCACCGGCAGTCCCAGGCAAGCGTTATTGGCAGGGTGTCAAAGAGTTATGTGAAAAATATGGCGCATTATTGATTTTCGATGAGGTTATCGAAGGATTCGGTCGCACCGGCAAAATGTTTGCTTGTGAGCATTTTATCACGCCTGATATCCTTGTATTAGGCAAATCTTTGGGCGGCGGAATTGTGCCATTTGCAGGCATGATCACCCTGTCGCGTTATGATGTATGCCCGGATCGCTCGGTCGGACACTACACCCATGAAAAAAATGCGCTCTGTGCGGCGGCGGCATTGGCGGAAATTGAATATATCCTTAAAAACAATTTGCATGAAAACGCCGCCAATTTGGGCCACTATATGATGCGGCGATTGAAAGCGATGCAAGCCGAACATCCGCTGATCTGCAATATCTCAGGCACAGGACTGCATATCGGCATTGACCTCGTAACGGACCGCAAGACAAAAGAACGGGCGATTGATGAGGCCGAAATCATTATGTACAAATGTATGCAAAAAGGATTGGCGTTTAAGACAATCGAGGGAAATATCATTACGCTGAGGCCCGCGTTGGTGATTACAAAGGAAGAAATCGACCATGCGCTGGATATTCTTGATGAAGCTATCAGAGATAGACGTTCAGATAAATAATGTCACTGTGTTATCGGTCGGATACATAAATCTTAACGATTCGGTTTCCTGACAAGGGTTCACACGCTATAAAAATATCACACACACCGCAAGGTTTGTATTCATAATCGTATTCAGCACACTTCCCGGATGATACCGGAATAGGAATTTTCGCCTCCTCGATTGATTGTTTGGGAGACTTATCCATACATATTACCGGAAAACGAGGATCGAACGGACGCTTGTAAACATCCGGCACCATTTCCATATCAGCCGCAAAGCTGCTGTTTTGTTTGGGCGGTATCACCTGCCCCTTGCATAACCGGGGGCTTGATTTCGTTTTTTTTTAAATGCCGCGAATTGTTTCATGGGACATGCTTTCAACGTAATCTGGTTCGACCTTTTTATCCGCTGATAGCGTAGATACCATCTGGCGAAACCCTCTGGCGGTTCGTTATGACTCATCGCAACCGGATGTGCTTCATCTGAACTCACTTCAACAACTGAATTGCATAAAGTCGGTATTTGGAGATTGTGGGTAAATCAACAGAGTCATTTATGCAGATGAATAATTTGAAGCAGGTTAAAAATTTTTGCATGCCTTTCCATACATAGCCCTGATGATTAGCTATTGACAAATTTCATCTTATTAACTAAAAATTCAAATTTAAATAACTTGTAACTTAACACTTCAAACTTTTATAATGATTAACCTTAATATTCAAGGAGTATTACATGTCTGACCAAGTTATCGGATCCGCATTAGTTGTCGGCGGCGGTATTGCCGGAATGCAAGCATCTTTGGACCTGGCCGATTCCGGCTATCTGGTTCATCTGGTTGAAAAATCACCCGCTATCGGCGGTGTTATGAGCGAACTGGATAAGACCTTTCCAACTAACGATTGTGCTATGTGAATTATTTCACCAAAACTGGTCGAGGTCGGCCGGCATTTAAACATCAATCTGATTACCAACGCTGAAATTGATAAAATCGAAGGCGATACAGGTAATTTTACAGTTACGCTTAACAAAACCCCCCGTTTTATTGATCCCGCCAAATGCACTTCCTGTAGCGATTGCGTCGATGTGTGTCCCGTATCGCTGCCAAGTGAATATGATCAGGGCTTCATTGACCGAAAGGCGATTTACAAAAAATACGCTCAGGCTATTCCTGGAGCGTTCGCGATTCAAAAAGCTGATAAAGCTCCCTGTCATCTGGCCTGTCCGGCCGGATTAAACGTTCAGGGATACGTTCAAATGGCAGGCGAAGGCAAATTCAAAGAGGCTCTTGAAATTATCATGGAAGATTTGCCGCTGCCCGGCGTGTTGGGACGAATATGTCCGCACGGCTGCGAGGATGCCTGCCGGCGTTGTGAAGTTGACGAACCGGTAGCCATTCGTGATCTCAAACGATTGGCAGCGGACGAGTTCGATCCACGCGAAATAGAAATTCAATGCCTTCCGGCCCGCGATGAAACCGTAGCGATTATCGGTTCAGGCCCGGCGGGGCTTGCGGCGGCCTATCATCTCGCCCGACGAGGAATCAAAGCCACAATTTATGAAGCGCTTCCTCAAGCCGGCGGTATGTTGCGCGTGGGAATCCCCGAACACCGGCTGCCGCGCGAAATTCTGGACAATGAGATCGAACTGATTACAAATTTAGGCGTGGAGATCAAAACAGATACGCCGCTGGGAGCGGATTTGACCGTAGAAGATCTGTTTGATCAGGGTCACAAAGCAGTTTATCTAGCGATTGGCGCTCATAAAGGCATTGAACTGGGTATCCCCGGTGAAAAAGCCAATGGCGTGCGTCAGGGTGTAGGTTTTTTAAAGGAAGTCAACCTGACCGGCAAAGCGAAAGTCGGCAAAAACGTGGCAATTATCGGCGGCGGCAACGTGGCCATTGATGTGGCGCGTTCGGCTGTACGTCTCGGAGCCGAATCCGTAAACATCGTGTATCGCCGTACACGCGCCGAAATGCCGGCTTGGGAGGAAGAAATTGAGGCTACCGAAGCCGAAGGCATTGCTATCACCTACCTTTCCGCTCCGCAGGAAGTTATTGTTGAAGACGGGCAAGTGGTGGGATTGCGCTGTATCCGCATGGAATTGACCGAACCGGACTCATCTGGAAGAAAACGGCCGATTCCGATTCCGGGAAGTGAATATGATCTCGAAATCGACCAATTGATTCCGGCCATCGGCCAGAGGCCTGACCTTGCTGCTTTGGAAGATATTGCCGACCTGGAATTTACACGTTGGGGAACGACTGAGGTCGATCCGGTCACTTTCGCCACTAACCGTGAGGGCGTGTTTGCTGGCGGCGACCTTCAAACCGGTCCCTGGGTGGCTATCGGCGCAATTGCAGCCGGAAAAGAAGCTGCTGAATCAATCGTCCGCTATCTAAATGGTGTTGATATGGCGGCCGGACGCGAAGCAATTGTCAACGATAATCCGGTTTACCGTCCTGTGCCTCAGAATATGGCTCCCGAAAAACGGGTTAAAATGCCCGAACTGCCGGTGGATCAACGTCAAGGCAATTTTAAAGAAGTGGAGTTGGGTTATAAAACTGCTGAAGGCCAAAATGAAGCGCATCGCTGTCTCAATTGCGGTTACTGCTGTGAATGTTTTCAATGCGTGGAAGTCTGCGGCCCCGAAGCTGTTACGATTGAAACCCATGCCGAGCAGGCCGAAACCGTTTCGCTTGATGTCGGTTCCGTGATTCTGGCTCCGGGCTTTGAACCGTTTGACCCATCCGGTTTTGATAATTATAACTATGCCCAACATCCCAATATAATCACTTCTATCGAATTTGAACGCATCCTTTCCGCCACCGGCCCCACGGAAGGTCATCTTGTGCGCATGTCTGACAAAAAGGAACCAAAGAAAATCGCCTGGTTCCAGTGCGTGGGTTCGCGCGATTTAAACCGATGCGACAACGCCTATTGCTCTTCGGTGTGCTGCATGTATGCGATCAAGGAAGCGGTTATCGCTAAGGAACATGCATCCGGAGATCTGGAATGCACTGTCTTTTATATGGATATGCGAACACACGGCAAGGATTTTGAAAAATTCTATAATACGGCTAAAGATAAGCACGGTGTTCGTTTCATCCGCAGCCGAGTACACACCGTCATTCCGGTTCAGGGTTCCGAAGATGAATTGCAAGTCAGTTATGCCACGGATGAAGGCGAGCTTAAAACCGAAGAGTTTGACCAAATTGTCCTATCGGTTGGAATGCAGATATCGCCTGAAGTCGCAGCGTTGGCCAAACAACTGGGAATCGAACTGACTGATAGCAATTTCTGTAAATCAGACACAATCGATCCGGTGGCGACTTCAAGGGATGGCGTCTTTGTTTGCGGTGCGTTTCAGGGCCCCAAGGACATTCCCGAATCCGTCATGGAAGCCAGCGCCGCGGCTTGTAAAGCAGGTGCGATGATCGCCAAATCAAGAGGCTCACTGGTCCAAACCATGGAATATCCCGCAGAAACGGATGTAGCCGGCCTGGAACCGCGTGTCGGTGTTTTTGTCTGCAATTGCGGTGTGAATATCGGCGGAATCGCCGATGTTCCAGCTATCGCCGCTTATGCTAAAGAGCTACCAAACGTGGTGTATGTGGAAGAAAACCTGTTCACTTGCTCACAAGACACGCAGGATAAGATGGCCGAAGTGATCAAAGAACACAACCTGAATCGCATCGTGGTGGCGGCCTGCACCCCGAGGACGCATGAACCGCTGTTTCAGGAAACGATTCGCAACGCCGGAATCAATTCTTATCTGTTCGATATGGCCAATATCCGCAATCAATGTACTTGGGTTCATGCCGACAACAAAGCCATGGCTACGGATAAATCCAAGGACTTGGTGCGCATGGCCGTGGCACGCGCCTCACTCCTTGATCCGATCTCCGATATTGCAGTTGACGTGAATAAGTCTTCTTTGGTGATCGGCGGCGGTGTGGCCGGTATGACGGCTGCGCTGAACCTGGCGGATCAGGGCTTTAAAACGACAATTGTTGAAAAAACAACCGCATTAGGTGGCACCGCCCGCGATATTGGGCATACCTGGCGCGGACAAAACGTTCCTGAGTTTCTCAATGATTTAGTTGCTAAAACTGAAAAACATCCGGCCATAAAAGTGCTGCTCAATGCCGAAATAGCTGATGCTTCCGGTTTTGTGGGCAATTTTGAAACGCAAGTGAAGGTCAATGATGATGAGCAAACCGTCGCGCATGGCGTAACTATCGTCGCCACCGGCGGCCAGGCGTCTGTCACTGATGAATACCTTTATAACAAGCATCCCAAAGTTACCCGTTGGCACGATCTTGAAAACAACCCCGAACTGCTCGACGGCGCTGAAAGTGTGGTGTTTATCCAGTGTGTCGGCTCAAGGGATGACCAACGCCCGTATTGTTCACGTTTGTGCTGCACCACCTCCATCTATCAGGCTATTGCACTCAAAAAGGACAAGCCTGACACCGATGTTTATATCATTTACAGGGATATTCGAACCTACGGCGAACGGGAAACGCTCTACAAACAAGCACGCGAGTTAGGAGTGATTTTCATCAAATACACCCCTGACAACAAACCCATTGTTGCTGAAGTGGATGACGGCCTGGAAGTGACGGTATTCGACCCGATTCTTCAACAAACTTTGGCTATCAGCGCGGATGTGGTCAATCTGGCAACCGCTATCCAACCGGCAGATAATGAAAAGCTGGCATCGCTCTATAAACTGCCGCTAAATGCCGAAAATTTCTTCATGGAAGCCCATGCCAAATTGCGGCCAGTGGAATTTGCAACGGATGGTGTCTTTCTATGTGGTCTGGCGCACTATCCCAAACCCATAGATGAAAGCATCGCCCAGGCCCAAGCCGCAGCCAGTCGAGCCGTAACGGTGCTGGCACAAGAGTCCATCACTATTTCGCCGCTGGTCTCTCAAATAGATCGCGAAAAATGTATCGGTTGCGGTCTGTGCGCCGAGGTTTGCGCGTTTGCCGCCATCCGCCTTGAAGAAGTGGAAGGCAAAGGCTATCGTGCGGAAAACATCTCAGCATCCTGCAAAGGTTGCGGTTTATGCGCTGCTTCCTGCCCGCAACAGGCCATTGATATGTTACATTTTAAAGATGAACAGATTCTGGCTTCGGTGTGCGCGGCTTAGTGAGTGAGACATCAGGAGAGAGTGTTCTAAAAAATAATTCTGATTTTGGTTTTTCCGTAATTTGAAGTGCAAGCTTTAGCTTGCAATATCTGATAGAAAAATCAAAAGTTGCAGGTTGAATGATTTATCAAACCCTCAAGGTTTATGAAACCTTGGGGGTTTTTTAGTTGGGGCGGGAGGCCGTGTCTTTAAATACGGCTAAAGGAGTGCCGAACTTACAGCCAGGCGGTGTTTTTTATGGAATTTCATGTTACGATTCTATGCCTGACTGTAAGTTTGGCACTCCTTTTCGATCTATAACCATTCAGGGCTGCATTGTCTTGAGATAACGGGGCTTACCATTATCAATTACCATAATCACTGCACTTTTAATCGGATCACCGTTTTCATCGAAAGTAATATCTCCGGCAACACCTTTAAAAGAGCGGGTGTCAGCAATGGCGTCACGGATTTTAGCCCGATCTGTGGAACAGGCTCGTGTGATCGCATCGGCTACCAATAAAACAGCATCATACCCTAGAACGCCACCGCCGGTGAGGTGAAATTCATTTTCATATTTTTTAACAAATTTTCGGGAAATCTCCGAATCTGAAGCTTCCGACCAGTAAGCGCAGTGGTACCCTCTTTTCAATTTCGTGCCGCCTTTTTCAAAGAAACTTTGTGAATCCCAACCGTCGGATCCTATCGGAGTTGATTTAATTCCCGCATTCTGGGCTTCTTTGATGATCTGCCCGCTCTCATCATGTCCAGACATAAAAAGCACATCTGCATCGGCAAGTTTTGCTTTTTCAATCAGATTTTTAAAGCTTTTTTGTTTATATTTATATTTAAGATCAAAAAGAATCTTTCCGCCTAATTGTTCAAAGTGATTCTTGAAAATTTCAGCAAGCCCCATACTGAAATCACTCGTCAAATCAATGAAGACAATAGCAGTGGCCGCTTGCAGGTCCCTTCGTGCAAATTGGGCCATCACTTCGCCCTGAAAGTCATCAATATAACAGGCCCGAAAGATATAATTTCCGATTTTGGTAATTTTCGGATTGGTGGCGGAATTGGTTATCATCGGTATTTTGCGCTCTTGAGCGATTTTGGCGATGGGAATTGCATGGGAACTCCAGGCCGGCCCGACAATTGCGCTGACACCGGCATCGGCCGCTTGCTCGGCCGCTATACTTGAACGAATGGGTGTGCTGAAATTGTCAAATACCAACAATTGTACCTTCTTACCGAGTATACCACCTTGTTCATTAATTTCCTGCACCCCGCTGCGAACCGCGGCCAACGAACCAGCATTATCCACAGCCGCTTCGCCGGTTAACGCGTATATTGCTCCGATTTTAACAGTTTCTTCCGCAGAAGCGGCGGAAATGCTGAACAACATCATTGTCAGACAAAAAAAAAGACATTTGATCTTACACATAATTCCTCCTTTTAATAATTGAATGTTATCAACGCATTTAAATTAGCAATCATCAATCGCTCAAGGTTCCAGAGAACTGAGATAATGCGGTTTTCCGTTTTTTATTTCCATAATAACCGCACTCTTGACCGGATCGCCAATCGCATCAAAAGTAATGGTTCCGGTAACGCCTTTAAAAGCACGGGTGTTTGCCAAAGCATCCCGAATTTTGTTCCTGTCGGTCGAACCTGCACGCCTTATCGCATCCGCTAAAACCATGAACGCATCATATCCTAAAGCTGTGCCGACTCCAAAATTATTTAAATGTTTATATTTTTTAACAAACGACCGGGAAAGTTCTGAATCTATGAACTCCGACCAATGGGTGCAGTAATACCCCCGCTTCAACTCCGATCCGCCCTTGGACAAAAAATTCGGAGCGTCCCAACCGTCTCCTCCCAGAAACACTGACGTAATTCCGGTATCTTGGGCTTGTTTGACAATATAGCCGCTTTCATTATGACCGGAAAGAAACCACACGTCGGCGTTCGCTTTTTGGGCTTGCAGTATTTCTCTCTCAAATATCACCTGCTTGTATTTGTACTTTACTTCGGTTACGATTTTACCACCTGATTTCTCAAAGTTTTCCCGAAATATTGCGGCCAACATAAGGCTGAAGTCACTTGTCAGATCGGTAAAGATAACGGCCGTGCCCGCGTTCAAATTCTTGCGTGCGAGCTGGGCCATTATTTTGCCTTGAAAGTTATCCGTAAAACTTGTCCGAAATATATAATTCCCGATTTTTGTAACCTCCGGGTTAGTGGACATATTGGATATCATGGGGATTCCCTGAGGCTGGGCTACTTTAGCTATGGCAATAGAATGGGAGCTCCATGTCGAACCGACAATGGCAGTCACACCGGCTTTCACGGCGCGCTCCGCCGCAATAGCGGAACCTATGGGGGTGCTGAGATTGTCGAGAACCAGCAGTTTTATTTGCTTCCCAAGAATTCCGCCTTGTTTATTGACTTCCTCTACTGCGTAACGCACTCCCTGAAGTGAAGTTGCGTTACTGTTTGTCGCTTTGCCCGTCACCGCTGCACCAGTCAGAGCATATATGGCCGCAATATTAATGGAGTCTTCTGCAAAAGCTGTTGAAAAAATGAACATCGCCATCAGACCTAAAAAATAACATTTTATCTTTCTCATAAAACCTCCTTTTAATATAAAATTCAAACAAAATCTTATTTTAGTGTATTATACTGAAATTTGAAACTAAAATTAATGGTGATTTTGCTCAACAACGGATTCAAGGTTCCAGCGTTCTGAGATAATGCCGTTTTCCATTTTTTATTTCCATAATAACCGCACTCTTGACCGGATTGCCAATCGCATCAAAGGTAATAGTCCCGGTAACGCCTTTAAAAGAACGGGTATTCGCTAAAGCGTCACGGATTTTGTCCCTGTCGGTCGAACCTGCACGTCTGATCGCATCCGCCAAAACCATAACCGCATCATATCCTAAAGCTGTGCCGACTCCAAAATTTTTTAAATGTTTATATTTTTTGACAAATAACCGGGAAAATTCCGAATCCATGAACTCCGACCAATGGGTGCAGTAATACCCCCGCTTCAACTCCGACCCGCCTTTGGCCAAAAATGATTCGGACCAACCGTCTCCTCCGAGAGGAACTAACGAAATCTCGGCATCTTGAGCTTGTTTGACGATATAGCCGCTTTCACTGTGACCTGAAAGAAACCACACATCGGCATTCGCTTTTTGGGCTTGCCGTATTTCTCTCTCAAATATTACCTGCTTATGTTTGTAACGAACTTCAGTTACGATCTTACCGCCGGATTTTTCGAAGTTATCCCGAAATATTGCGGCCAACATAAGGCTGAAGTTGCTTGTCAGATCGGTAAAGATAACCGCCGTGTCGGCGTTTAAATTTTTGCGTGCAAACCGGGCCATTATTTTTCCTTGAAAGTCATCCGTAAAACAGGTCCGAAATATATAATTTCCGATTTTTGTGACTTCCGGATTAGTGGAAAAATTAGATATCATAGGGATTCCCTTAGGTTGAGCCACCCTGGCGATGGCAATGGAATGGGAACTCCATGTCGCCCCTACAATGGCGGATACACCGGCCTTAGCCGCGCTTTCCGCGGCAATGGCGGAACCTATCGGAGAGCTGTTGTTGTCCAGAACCAGCAGTTTTATTTGTTTCCCAAGAATTCCGCCTTGTTTATTGACCTCCTCTAATGCGTAACGCACTCCCTGAAGCGAAGTTGAATTACTGTTTGCTTCGCCTTTCGCAGCTTCGCCCGTCAAAGCATAGATAGCCGCAATTTTAATGGTGTCTTCCGCAAAAGCTGTTGAAAAAAATAACATCGCCATAAGACCTAAAAAATACCATTTGGCCTTTTGCATAAAACTTCCTTTTATACTGAAATTTGAAAGCAAAATTAATGATGATTTGGCGCAACAACGGATTCAAGGTTCCAGCGTTTTGAGATAATGTGGTTTTCCGTTTGTTATTTCCATAATAACCGCACTTTTAACCGGATTGCCAATCGCATCGAACGTAATTGTCCCGGTAATGCCTTCAAAAGAACGGGTGTTCGCCAAAGCATCTCGGATTTTTTCCCTGTCAGTCGAACCTGCACGCCTGATCGCATCCGCCAGAACCATAAAGGCATCATATCCCAAAGCCGTACCGACTCCGAAATTCTTTAAATGCTTATATTTTTTAACAAACGCCCGGGAAAGGTCCGAATCTGTAAACTCCGACCAATGGGTGCAGTAATACCCCCGCTTTAACTCTGAACCGCCTTTGGACAAAAAATTCGAGGCAGACCAGCCGTCTCCTCCAAGAAAAACTGTTGAAATTCCGGTATCTTGGGCTTGTTTGATGATATAGCCGCCTTCATTGTGGCCGGAAAGAAACCACACATCGGCATTTACTTTCTGGGCTTGCCGTATTTCTCTTTCGAATATTACCTGCTTATGCTTATATTGAGCTTCAGATAGAACTTTGCCGCCTGATTTTTCGAAGTTTTCCCGAAATATTGCGGTCAACATAAGGCTGAAGTCACTTGTCAGATCGGTAAAGATAACCGCCGTTCCGGCGTTTAAATTTTTGCGAGCAAACCGGGCCATTATTTTTCCTTGAAAATCATCCGTAAAACTGACCCGAAATATATAGTTCCCGATTTTTGTGACTTCCGGGTTAGTGGCAAAATTAGATATCATCGGGATTCCCTTAGGTTGAGCCACCCTGGCCATGGCAATACAATGGGAACTCCATGTCGCTCCTACAATGGCGACCACACCGGCCTTAGCGGCATTTTCCGTAGCAATAGAGGAACCTATCGGAGTGCTGTTGTTGTCCAGAACCAGCAGTTTTATTTGCTTCCCAAGAATTCCGCCCTGTTTATTGATCTCCTCTGTTGCGTAACGTACTCCCTGAAGTGAAATTGCGTTGCTATTAGCCGCTGCGCCCGTTAGAGCATATATGGCCGCGATTTCAATGGTGTCTTCTGCAAAAGCCGTTGAAAAAACCAACCACGCCATCATACCTAAAAAACAAAATTGGATTTTTTTCATAAAGCCTCCTTAAATTTAAAATATTATTTGTGTGCATGGTTGCAACGCCGCTAAAGTATGATAATTTTAAATGTAAGTAAGCACTTTTGTCAACACTGATAAGCTGATTAGTTGAATATTATTGTAATCCGATGAATTTCGTTGCCGCGCCATTGATTTAGGCAATCATTCAGTTGACAAAGCCGCCTGAAAAGATATATATGTGTTTGTTTTTGGGAAAGTAGAAAAACAGACTTTTAAACAGATGTAAAATCGAATCTACCTGTAGAATTATTCATCCCACGCAATTCGCATCAAAATAGGAAAATATTCAAGTGAAACTCAGATTAAAAATAAATTTAGCGTTTTTGGTAACTTTTGTGATTATCGCCGGAATCTACGGTGCCATTTTGTATCCCTTTGAAATGAAGCGCCATAATGCAATGATTGAACAAATCAAGGTTTCTCTGATTTCCATCGTTGAGCAAAAAAAAGAAGATATAGCCAATGAAATATTTATTCTTCAAAAAGAGGCTCTGAAACTCAGTTTGGATGATTTGCTGGAATTCAAGGATGTTGTTTCAGTCAGTGTCTATTCTCCGGATGGCAAGTTAATTGCCACCACAGAAGATACGTCACCTTCCGACCTGCCTCAATCAGAAATGACAATCATAGAAAACGGTCTTTTTTTTGTTAAAGAAGTCTGGCAAAATCAACCTGTATTAACATATCGGAACAGCATTGATGTCATCAGTAAAAAAGTGGGTTTACTGAAATTACGCACCACATTGAATGAACTGGAGCGCAGCCAACGTTTGACTTTTTTGATTTTCACCGCACTGCTTCTTACGATATTGGTGGTGATTTATGGACTTTTGAATACATTGCTGATGCGTTCGGTGCTTCGCCCCGTTTATCTGTTAAACAACAGTATGCAACATATTCAAAAAAGTCTGGCCGGCGAACAAGATAATTTTATGAGGCAATATGAAGCTGAAAAAATTGAGCAAACCTTTAATCTGATGTCTGCCGACCTTAACAAATATTATAATTCTCAAGATGAAATCGGGACAATGGCGCAATCTTTTAAGAAGATGAACGCTGCGTTGAAAATGGCTTATAGTGCTATTCAGAAAGCGGAGGAAAATTATCGTGGTATTTTTGAAAATGCTGTTGAAGGCATTTTCCAAATAACTCCGCAGGGGCGTTTTATCAGCGCCAATCCGTCTTTAGCCCGAATTATGGGTTATGATTCACCAGGTGATCTGATAAAATCGGTTACCGATCTTGCTCTTCAGTGTTATGCTGACAAAAAAGATTATACCGAATTATCTGAACAGATTCGCTTGCAAGGTCGTGTATCCGGATTTGAAAAACAGTTTAGACGCAAAGATGGCAGCGTTTTTTGGGGAACCATTTCAGTGATACGCGTCAGTGATGAAAACGGTGAAACACGCTACTACGAAGGCTCATTTATTGATATCACCCAGCGCAAAGAAAAAGAACGTGCTGAAAAAGAACGTGAAGCTGCTGAATCCGCGACCCAGGCCAAGAGCGAATTTCTGGCCAGTATGAGCCATGAAATCCGAACCCCGATGAACGCCATCATCGGTTTGACGGAACTGGCGCTGAAAACACATTTAGACGCCAAGCAAAAAGATTATCTCAAAAAAGTGTCGTTATCCGCCAAATCGCTCCTCGGAATTATTAACGATATTCTTGATTTTTCCAAAATTGAGGCGGGAAAATTAAATCTGGAAACAGCACCTTTTTTTCTTCCCAAGGTTTTGGATAAGCTGACAAGCGTATTCTATATCAAGACCGCTGAAAAAGGCATTGAGTTATTGACCCATTTCGATGAAGATGTCCCCTGGCATCTGATTGGCGATGCTTTAAGGCTCGAACAGGTGCTGATCAATTTAGTGAACAATGCGATCAAATTTACGGATCATGGAGAAATCCTCATTAGTTTGGATTTGATCAAAAAAACATCCGATCGTGTACGAATTCGTTTTTCGGTATCTGATACAGGTGTGGGAATCCCTGCGGATAAAATTTCCGGGCTGTTTCAATCGTTTCAGCAGGCTGACACCTCAACCACGCGAAAATACGGCGGCACAGGCTTGGGGCTCGCTATCTGCAAACAACTGGCAGAATTGATGCAAGGCCATATCGGAGTGAAAAGTGAATCAGGCAAGGGAAGCACCTTTTACTTTGAGGCTGAATTCGATTTGCAAACAGATGTTGAAGAAGAAAAGCCCGTTCCACCGCCTGATCTTGCAGGCCTGCATGTTTTGGTGGCCGAAAACAATCCGGTTTCCAGCAAAGTCATCAACCACATGCTGAAATCATTATTATTTGAAACCACCTCGGTCACTTCAGGTGAGGAAGTTCTGGAGCATCTGAAAGATGCTGATAAGCATTATGACCTGTCAATCATGGCCTGGATGCTAAAAGGAATGGATGGTATTACTGCATCTACAATGCTAAAAAATGATACCAAACTCGCACATACGCCTATTATAATGATGTCGGCGTATGATAGCGATGGAACTCTGGCCCGTCAATCCGAACAGATCGGCGTAAATGCTTTCCTTACAAAACCATTGAATCCTTCAACCCTGTTTGATACGATCATGGATGTTTTCGGTTATGAGGGATTAGCAAAATATCGGCGAGAAAAAACGACAGCGCCGGATGTCGGCAAAATGAAAGGAATTCGAGGAGCGCTGGTACTCCTTGCCGAAGATAATGAAATCAATCAGCAGGTGGCCGTCGAGTTGCTGGAAAGCGTCGGTTTGCTTGTTGACATAGCAACAAACGGGCAGGAAGCGGTCGATGCTGAAGGCAAAAAAGAATACGATGCGGTGTTAATGGATATCCAAATGCCGGTGATGGACGGCCATGAAGCGACACAAGCGATTATAAAAACGGGATCGCGTGTTCCGATTATCGCTATGACCGCCCATGCCATGTCCGGTGAAAAGGGAAAATGCCTAAAGCTTGGTATGAAAGACTATGTTACCAAACCGATTGATACGAACCAACTGTTTAACACGCTGATTCGGCATATTGAGCCGCGTGAAAGAGAGATTCCTCCGTTACCGATTAAGACTGCGCCGGATCATTCCGAAACTGATGAAACCGATTTGCCGATTTCTTTACCCGGCTTTGACATCGAAGCCGGAATTGCCCGTGTAGCGGGTAATAAACAGCTTTATCAGGATTTACTGTTAAAATTGGCCCAAAACTATCATGACATTGACAAAGATATAAAAAAGGCTGTACAATCTTCTGATTTGGAAGAAGCCGCCAAACTGGCTCATAAGATTAAGGGAATGGCCGGGAATCTGGGAGCGGATGCCCTACAGAAAGCGGCTTTCAATTTGGAAACGGTGCTATCAGAAGAGCTGACCGATGAGCTTAACCACTACTTAAATATTTTTTCGGAGGTTTTGGATCAGGTCGTGACATCTGTCCGGGCTCTTGAAGATGAGTTAAAAGATGGTGACACGGATTCATCAGATGCCGAAGACACCCCGGTTGATATTGAAGAAGTAAGACCTTTATTGAACCGAATCGCAGATCTTATGGTATCCGATTATGGCGAGGCTATCAATCAGATAAACAATTTAAAACGTATATTGGGTAAATCAGAAGTAAAAGAGGAATTTGGCAAATTGGAAACTTATCTTGAAGAATTTAATGATGCGGAAGCGCTGAATTGTCTGAATCGTATCGCTGAAAAGTTAAATATTGTATTAGGAGACTGATGATAATGAACGAACCGAGCAGCAAACCCAAAATCCTGATTGTTGATGATGCGCCTGAAAACCTGCGCATCCTTATTGAAATACTAAAGGATGAATACGCAATTATTCCGGCCACAAGTGGTAAGGTAGCACTTCAAAAAGCACAAATTGCCCCTATACCGGATCTGATTTTGTTAGATATTCTGATGCCTGTCATGGATGGGTATGAAGTTTGTAAAAGATTAAAAGAAAATGAAATAACAAAAGATATTCCGGTTATTTGTATAACAGCGATGTCTGAGGTGATGGACGATGCCAAGGCGTTTACGTTGGGCGCGGCCGATTACATTCCCAAACCGTTTAATCCAGCCACTGTAAAGGCTCGTGTAAAGAATCATATCAAACTGAAAAACGCCCTGTCAAAGCAAAAAAAACTTATTAAGGAATTAAAAGAGGCTTTATCAAAAATAAAGACGCTAAACGGCCTTTTACCAATTTGTGCGAGTTGTAAAAAAATCAGAGATGATAAAGGGTATTGGAATCAGGTGGAACATTATATTATGGATCATTCAGATGCCGATTTTACACATTCTATATGTCCTGAGTGCGTCAAGGAATTGTACCCCAAAATTCAAGAACGCATTTTAAACAAAACATGACCGCAAATCAGACCGGGAGGCTCGCTAAAATGGATGTGCAAGATAGAAAACCAAAAGTGATTATTATAGATGATGGGCCTGAAAATATACGTATGCTGATCGAAATACTTAAAGAAGATTACGCAACCATCCCCGCGACAAGTGGTGAAGCCGGTCTTGCAAAGGCCATGATTGCACCGTTGCCTGATTTGATTTTATTAGATATAATGATGCCTGGCATTGATGGTTATGAAGTGTGTAAAAGGCTAAAAGCGATTGAACAAACAAAGGACATTCCCGTAGTTTTCATTACCGCAATTTCCGAGGCCATGGATAATGCCAAAGCATTCAGTTTAGGCGCGGCCGATTATATAACCAAACCTTTTTACGCTTCCACAATAAAAGCCCGTGTAAAAAATCATATAAAGCTGAGAAAAACCGTCCTTGAAATGGATCTGACTATCCATCAACTCAAAGGAGCCTTAAAGGAAATCAAAACATTAAGCGGTTTGATACCGATTTGCGCGAATTGTAAAAAAATCAGGGATGACAAAGGGTACTGGCAACAAGTGGAACGATATATCAAAAAACATTCAGATGCTGAATTCAGTCATAGTATATGCCCCGATTGTGTGAGCAAATTGTATGTGGAATTTAAAGAAGTTGTTTCTGAATGATAATTCTGAACAACCAACTGACTTGTCAACTACAAGTTTGAAGTTATCACATAGCTCATTTTCTTTTTGCTTTTTCAGTTTCACTTAGGGATTTCCCAAAAAATAATATATCCAAAATGTAGGGTGGGTGAAGCAAAGCGAAACCCACCGAATGCTGATTAATGGTGGGTTTCGTTCCTCTACACCCACCCTACATCATGGCTAAAATGGGTAGTTTATTTATTGGGAATTCCCTTAATTGAATGAGTTACATGATAACTTGTAACTGGCAATCTATGGTTTAATGATTTTAAAAAAGGTTGAAACGCCTTTTTCAAATTTGATAATAATCACGGCTTTATCTTTAGGGTCACCGTTGGCATCAAATTCAAGTGTTCCGGTAATTCCCTGAAATCCTCTGGTTGCGTGTAGTGCATCCCGTATTTTAGAGCGATCAGCAGTCGTTCCGGCACGGCGTATGGCGTCAGCTAAAACCATGAATGCATCGTACACCACACTGGCAGCATGGCTGGGAATATCACTTCCGTACTTTTTTTTGTACGTTTCACAGAAGTTCACACTTGCAAGTAAAGGGACATCCGGATGCCAGTGCGTTGCATGATAACTCCCATTGACGGCATCACCCGCAACCTTGTAAATCTGACTCCACCCATCGCCGCTGAGAAAAGTTGTCTTAATTCCCATTGAGGCTGCTTGCTTGACCAATAAACCACTGTCACGCGGATAGCCCGGAACAAAAACGACATCCGGTTTTAATTTTTTCACTTTTTCCAAAATAGATTTAAAATCAACGGCCTTAGATTTGTAACTGCCATCAAAGAGTAATTTGCCACCGGATTTCTTGAAAGATTCGGTAAAAAGTTTCGCTAACGTCATGCTATATTCCTGATCAAGGCATTTCATGACAGCCGCGGTTCGAGCGCCGAGTTCTCTGTACGCGAACTGAGCCATCACTTTCCCTTGAAAAGCATCCGTGTAACAGGCACGGAAAATATAATCACTTATCGGAGTGATCATCGGGTGGGTCGAAGTAGGTGTTATCATGGGAATCCCCGCTTCTTTGAGAATGGGTGCCATGGCCATTGAATGGGAACTCCAATTAGCCCCGACAACCGCTGTCACTTTTTGCTGGACTGCTTCATCAGCCGCTATAGCAGCACCAATCGGCGTGCTTTTATTATCTATAAAAATAAGCTGTACAGGTTTTCCCAGCAAACCGCCTTGTTTGTTGATTTCGGCAACACTCAATTCCGCCACTTGGATAAAGGGAATATTGTTCAATCCGGCTTTGCCCGTTTTAGCGAATATGGCTGCAATCTTAACCGGTTCCGTTGCATAAGCGGGGCAAGTAAACATGATCATGCAACAGGCTAATAACATTTTAAAACCATATACCCGCAAACTCTTTACTGATCTCTTCTTAGAACTGACATCTTTTTTCGATACTGACACTCGCATAATACCTCCTTCTATAATCCAATTTTTTTAAACACTATAAAAACAATTGAAAGTTTATAATGTAAAATGTAACAATAATCAAATAATTTTTTAATTTTTGAAGCAATTTAATTGGACTTCAATATAATCAGCCCGATTTTCGACATAATTGTCGAGTATAAGCGTTGATTGTCGATATTAGCAAACCATTTAAGCGCTAAATGGCCGGTTTTAGGCGTTCTCTAATCTTGGCACGAAAATTGTATATAGAAATAATGAACGTCGACGTATTAAGGACACAACCTCTATTAATCAGCGGTTGTGAGAGATTAACACTAAAATTTAATTAATTCTAACGGAGGTTAAAATGAAAAGGAACTTCACCAAAAAACTTTTGATTGTTTTAACGGTGCTGGCGGTGATGGGAATTGGCTCTACCGGTTTTGCTTACAAAGGACAATGTTTCGGCAATCAGTCAGATGATTATTATTGTCGAGGCGGGCAAAAAGGCGGCCACGGATGTGGCGCCGCTATGCAAAATCGGGGCTGTGGCAAGGGGCTTATGGGCAAACAAGGCGCGGGCGGCAAAGGATGTTTGCGCAAAGGGGCTGCTCTGAATGAAGATCAGATTAAACAGTTGACCGAAGCGTGCAACGCTTTTCAGGAATCAACCAAAGAACTGCGCTCGCAAATCAATTCCAAACGCCTTGAGTTGGAAAGCGAATTTGTCAAAACAAAGCCAGATGTTGAAAAACTGAAAACATTGCAAAAAGAACTATCCGAACTTAAAGCGCAATTTGCCCAAAAACGCATGGAACAACGGCTTAAAATGAAAGCTGTTCACCCGGATATGCCTTGCGCTAAAGGTTGGAAGTCCGGCGGCGGTTTTGGCAAAGGCAAGGGTGCTGGGCGTGGATGTGGCCGCGCTATGTAGCATCGACTTTTCAAGGGCGAGTGCGGGCATCGCTCGTTCATTTTTTAATAAACCACGAATGGACACTAAATAATAAATGGTTTTAATCATCGTTTTGTATTCTTTCAGAATTGCGCCGCATTTCAACCGGCATTCATTTGAAATGGCCGAAATGATAATCAAGGCCCAATAAATCATTCGTGTCTATTCGTGTTCATTCGTGGTTCAGACCTTTTCCGCTTTTCAGATTCAAAACAATGCGCACCCTCAGTAAACTGATTATAGTCCTGTTGTTATCCGCCGCTTCCCCCGGAATGACGGCGGATTTTATTCAGGGGCAAGTGATTGCGATTGATCGGGAGAAGGGTGTGTTGCAACTGCAACTTTCCGGAAAAAATTCGGGAAGAAATCAGTGTCGTTGCTGTGCGCTTAAAAACCCTAACGCTTCGGCCGTGCCATTTATCATTCACATATCACCGGATCGTTTACCTCACTGTGTGCGCAAAGGCGACCATGTTTTCGTGTGGGGTGCTTATCTGCAAAACCAAAAAGTGGGAAATTGTAATTTTCAGGCCGAAACTGTCAAAAGTAGCTGTTTTCGGCGTTACTGCGATCCTACCGGCGTTCGGGCGCGGTTAGGCAAATGTGTCAACAAAGGCAAAAAGCGCCGTAATGGCCAACGTCATCGTCAAGGGTGTCAGCAATATGCGGCACCGTTACAGAATGATAATACATCGAAGCAAAATGCACCCCAAACATATACGCCGGACTAATGAAAAGCAGACTCACAAAGGAAGGGGCATCAGCGCGCGTCTGCCGATGGTGTCCACCTGGAAAAGCAGCCTCTTCATTTTTGGGTTGCTTATTATTTTTATGCTGATCTATTTTTTATGGCAGATTCGACATGTGAACCGTGTTTTTTTAAGCCATGTACGCGAAGATGCCAAAATGGCGGCCGATGTTATCCGCCTTAACGCACGCGGGGCAGTGTTATCCCAGGAAATTATCGAAGAGATGATGCAAACCTTTCTTGGCAATACCATCCATTTTATTGATTTTCTGGATGCGGTTGAATCTTTTTCCGAAGACGAACTGGCCGCTTTTGCGGCCCAAGCGGGTTTGGCGGGTATTCAAATCGTTCGTGAAACAGGCTCTATTGTGGAAGGGCCTCCGGACTGGCTTGAAAAAAGCCGGGTTTCATGCCAAAATCCGAACCGTTCTATCCATCATAATAAAAACGCTCATCTTTATCTTCTAATGCGTAAACGACAACAAAACAACGGATGTATCATAGCCGGAATTACGGCGGATCGCATTGAAAAGTTGCAGATGCAGTCAGGCTTGCCTTTTGCACTCAACTCGCTCTCTCAACTGGCCGGCATCCTCTATGTGCGTATTCGTCCGTCTGAAACTCCCGATTCGCAGGCCCTTGACATTCCCAAAGTAAAGCTGATTGATACGCCGGCTTTGAAAGCGGCGGAAGTCCAAATTGCGCTGGGTGATGATGTACTGAAGATCGGTCTGCAAGCCGAACATTACTTTCGACGGATTAAACAAATTTGGTCTGAATTTATCCTTCTATCAGTGGTACTGGCGGCCTTGGGTCTATTTTTTGCATGGCTTTTGCACCGCTACCAATCCGCGTATCTGAATCAAGTGCGCCATTTTGAGAGGCGCATCGCCCGGCATCGGGAGGATGCTGTGTTGGGACGTGCGGCCGCCGCTATCACACACGAAATTCGCAATCCGTTAAATGCCATCGGCATGGGGTTGCAGCGTCTGCAAATGGAAGCCGGCCAGTTAGAAACAGAACATCAAAGCCTGATCAGGTCGATGCTCCAAGCCGTGAATCGCACTGACAATATTGTCAGTAATATTCGGCGCTACGCCAAACCCCTCACATTGAATAAAAAACCTTTGAAACTTGATTCGCTGGTGAGTGAGGTGCTGTGCCTTTATGAGCAGCAATGTAAAGCGCATCAAATTAAACTGAATTTTAAGGCCAATTGTGATACAGAGATTATCGGAGATCGGGAGTTGCTTGAAGAGGTCATCGAAAATTTGGTTAAAAACGGGATCGAAGCACAACCAAGCGGCGGCTATCTGAATGTCAATATAAATAAACAAGACACGACTATTTGTTTATCTATGGAAAATGGTGGTTTCCCGCTCTCCGCTCTGGAAGCCCAGCGCATTATGGAACCCTATTTTACAACCAAGGCCAAAGGAACAGGATTAGGATTGGCCATTGCCCAGAGGATTATGACTGCTCACGGCGGGCGCATTAACGTAGAGGTGTTCGAGGAGACAGTGCGTATGTCTGTTTTTTTCAGCTAATAAATATGGCGCTAATTTTCAGATTATATAGCTAAAATATCAACAAGGAGGAGAAAAACAATGCGAAAAAATTCAACTGACGTATCAAAAATTGGAAAATCCCATTGCTTATTTTTCATATTTTTTTTAGTATTGACGGCTCTCACTTTTTCGGGTTGCAGCGGAAGCAGCGATTCCGATAGCAGCGGCAGTTCGGCTGCCGTAGGAATATATCCTATGTACTTAGATAACAATGCCAACGGAAGAAACGATTATGTGGAAAGCGGAACCCATGTTTCAGGCGCTGTTGCCAAGTCTTCAATCTTTCGCTTGCTTTTTGGCGTTCAAGAGGCGCTGGCGGATACCGGTTTCTATAACCATCCTTTTGCAGACGACAACGGTGACGGAATCTGCGATTATGCTCAAAATGGCAGTAACACCTGGCACGGTCCGGGTTTTATTGACGAAAATGGCAATGGCGCATGTGATTACTGGGAAGCAGGTAGCCAACAGTATAATCGTAATGGCGGCATCCGCTATCAGGATCAGAACAGCAACCAAATCAATGACTATTATGAGTCTTCGTGGCATTACAACGACCATGGCTTTGCAGACGGCAATGGTGACGGGATATGTGACTATGCTCAAAACGGTAGTAACACCTGGCACGGTCCCGGGTTTATAGATGGAGACGGTAACGGTGTATGCGATTATTGGCAAGCAGGCGGAAGCGGACCAGGATACGGGCGCGGATACGGGCATGGCCATAGAGGCTGGTAACATTGAAAAGCACCCCATTTAATAATCATGGTTTCAGGTGTCAGGGTTCGGTTTTTGAACACTGACACCTGAACACTGAGCCTTGATAAAATGAATATTCTTATTGTTGATGATGACACCATGCAGCGGGAAATGTTGCAAGGTTTTCTGGAAAAGCAGGGCTTTCACACCTTCATGGCTGCTAATGGTGATGAAGCGCTGGAAATTTTTGCGAATACTCCGATTCAACTGATTTTACTGGATCATCGTATGCCGGATATGAACGGTGATGAAGTTCTCCGTCATATCAAAAAAACCAATCCTCTGGTAGCGGTGATTATGATCACCGCCTACGGCAGCGTGAACACGGCTGTTGATGTGATGAAACTGGGTGCCGATGATTTTTTGGAAAAACCGGTGGCCCTGAAACCGCTGCTCACTAAAATTCAGATGATTCAAGAACGTCTGACTATCGCCGAAGAAGCCGCTGGCGTTACTGAAACATTAGATCAAAGCAAACTTCCCATTAAAATTATCGGTGAAAGTCCGGCCATGCAGAATATTTTATCTGTCGCCGGCCGGGTGGCCGCAACTCCCTGGACGGTTTTGATACGCGGTGAAACCGGTACGGGCAAGGAATTGGTCGCGCGTCTGATTCATCTGCTCAGTCCGGTGAATGACGGTCCTTTTGTGGAAATCAATTGCGGTGCTATTCCTGAAAATTTGTTTGAATCAGAGCTGTTCGGACACGAAAAGGGATCGTTTACCGGTGCATCAGCCCGGCGGCGAGGACGGTTTGAACTAGCCGCTGATGGTACGCTTTTTTTAGATGAAATCGGGGAATTGCCGCTGGCGTTACAGCCCAAATTGCTGCGCGCGCTTCAGGAAAAACGAATTACTCGTATTGGCAGTGAAACGGAAATTAACATAGATGTGAGAGTGGTGGCTGCCACTAACCGTGATTTGAAACAATTAGTGGCACAAGGCGTGTTTCGCGAGGACTTATATTATCGTTTGAATGTGTTTGATATCTTGGTTCCGCCTTTGCGAGAACGCAAACAAGACCTGCCTGCTTTGATTGCTTTTTTTGCCAAGCGGTACAGTCCAAGGCCGGTGCAATTCGATGCTGACGCTACAGCCACCCTGATGAAATATTCTTTTCCCGGTAATATCCGGGAGTTGGAACATATTATTCAGCGCACCTTTACACTGGCACGAGGCAACACCGTTCAACACCGGGATTTGCCGGCGGAGATTCGTTTTCATCAGGTAACAGCCCAAGGAACGTTATCTCAACGCCTGGAAGCGGTAGAACGGGAAATGCTCTGGTCTTCTTTGGAGAATCATCAATGGGTGCAGACACGCGCTGCAAAAGCGTTGGGAATCAGTGAACGGGTATTACGTTATAAAATGCGGAAGCACAAGATCAAACAGCTATAGACATTCAGACAATCAATGTCACTGCGTTAGCGGTCGGAGATATACTACGAGTATTATCTCCTCCCTTTATCCTTGTGACATTAATTATCTAAAAGTCTTTAGGTATCGAATAAGGAAATGGGATTGAAATCGTATCAGCATGGTGTTGGGTGTTGGGTGATGTGCTGGAGGGTGAATGTCCCGCGAGATAAGTACTTGGACAAAAGTTTTACGGTATTTTACGCATCGCTCAAGGTGGGTTTGCAACCCACCGGCTAATACCGCCGGATTGCAAACCCGTGAGAGCGATGCTAGGAAAAGTACTTATCTTTCAGTTTACAAATGGCTCGCAAGGACGCTCGCTCTCTACAATACTTCCAGCCTGTAAAATTACGTAACCTTTTGCGCGATAGCGGCAAATATTTTAGTCACTTCGGAATCAGGATAGGTTTCCTGAAAAGAGCGTCCAGTATCACCACAGACGACCATCCGGTGGTCAAAGGGAATTCTTCCGAGAAAGGGGATGCCTGCGGCAAGGGCTGTTTTTTCACCGCCACCAGCTCCGAACAAATCAATGGATTCGCTACAATGGGGGCATATAGCGCCACTCATATTTTCTACCAGACCTTTAATTTCCATTTTAACTGTTTTGCAAAAACTGATTGATTTACGAACATCCGCCAAGGCAACTTCCTGTGGCGTTGTAATGATAATAGCTTGTGCGTCTGATATAGTTTGCGCTACGGTTAAAGGTTCATCACCGGTTCCGGGGGGTGCATCTATAATCAGATAATCCAGTGCGCCCCATTCCACATCTGCAATAAATTGCTGGATGGCCGAATATTTGATGGGGCCGCGCCAGATAATGGCATCATCTTTATTAGTGGATAAGGATTCAATTGAAACGGCTTTTAAATTTTCCGAATAACTCATGGGATTTAGTTTTTTCCGTTCGTTAACGGTCAGCATTTCTTTAAGCCCTAACATTCGTGGAATATCAGGTCCGTGTAAATCAACATCCATTATGCCAACATTAAAGCCCTGATTTGCGAGCGCCATGGATAAATTCACAGATGTGCTGGTTTTCCCTACGCCTCCTTTGCCGCTCATAATAATATATTTATGTTTAATTTTGTTTAACGATTTTGTAACGGCAGCATCTTTTGTATCCTGTGTATTCGCCTGACCTGCCGGTCGATTATCCATTTTAAAATCATTCATTTTAATATCAGCTTTCATTCGTTAGGTTAATTGTCAGAACAATGTTACTTCATTTTTTCCAATTTTTTAATCAAATTGCGTGCATTTTCAATATCCTTGCGGGCCTTGGTGTGTCCAGGATTTAACAATAACGTTTTCTCCCATTCTTCAATTGCCTTGCTCAATTCTTCACGTAAATATTGTTTGACACCTCGACGATAATGTTCTTCAGCTTCTTGCGACATCTGTTTTTTTATATCGTTTATAGCCTCTTTAGCACCTTGAAAATCAGCATCTGTCTCATTAAACATATTTATTGCTTCGGTATATTTTTTTTTAAGTGCTAAATCCTTACCCATGGATAAATATGCTTGATTTTTTAATTTGAGCGCTTCGTTATTTTGAGGGTCATTTTCTAAAATAGTCTGGGTAATCGGCAATACTTTGGGATAATTTTTGGCTATGAAATAGTTCCGAGCATCGGTCAGTTCACTCTCAATGTCAATAATCGGATTGATAATCGACGGTTCAGATATATCCGATTCCTCTATCACCATCTCTGTTCCTGGCTCTGGTTGTGTTTCCGTTTCATCCGAAGGCTTTTCTCTTGGTTTTGCACTTGGTATTCTAATATTGTCCAAACGTGGAATCTTTAAAATAGCACCTGGCCGTGGTTTTTTTGTAAATGCAAGTCGATTTATATTGGCGATTAGAAATCCTTTACTGGAATCTTTATAAATTTTACCGGCAATTTTATTATAGGTATCGCCTTTCCTCACTTGATAAGTTTTGTAAGCAGAGCGAGTGAACTTGTTTTTCAAGTAATTCAGCGCTTGTTGGTGTTCCGGATCATGACGCAAAGCAATCATAAATTCTTTGCGCGCATTTTTTAATTGGCGTTTTTGATAATATCTTACACCTTTTTTAAAGTGTGTTTTGGCAAAGCTTGTGTTAATCGCTTCCAAAAGAGCGGTTTTACCTTTGATTTTGGCATTGTAAGGATCTATGCTAGATGTGATTTTCCAATATTCCAGCGCTTTAGTCAAATTACGTTTTTTTTCATAAGCAATCGCTTTATTTTTATAAGCCAATGGAGATATCGGTATTTTTGGAGGTCGTTTAGGTACAGGGCCAGTGCAACCGACTAACATTAGTGTAAAAGCGATCAAAATGGGAATGGTTCGTACAATTGATTTCTTCATTATAAGCCCTCTTTAACAAACGTTTTCAAATTTATTTTGAACGTGTTTAAATCATAAGTACCATAAATCATAGCGCGTTTCACTTCGAAGTTATCAGTGAAAAAAGGATTGCTGCCACGTTCGACTGTGAGTCCTCCACGAAAGCCATGTTTTTTTAACAGGGCAATAACAAGATGATTCCATTTACCATAAGGATAGGCCATGAATACTGGTGTAATGGCGATTTTATCACGGATATTTCTTTGTGCCCAGGTAATCTCTTTTTCTAATCGTGATATGTATGATTTGAAATTTTCACCTTTCAACAATTTTGACATATCACGATGCGTCCGTGTCTGGCTTTGGATATCGAAACCACTCTGTTTCAATTCCTGAATTTGTTTCCAAGTCATTGCATTTTTTGACCCTACAATACCAGTATAGAGGAAAAAAGTGGCCGGATAGTTAAATTTTTTTAAGATAGGATAGGCGATATCAAAAGCTGAACGGAAGCCGTCATCAATTGTGATCACAACAGATTTTTCAGGTATCTGGTCTTCAAAATCTAAAAAGGCGTAGAATTGTGAGAGCGTAACAACAGTATATTTGTTATCCTTTAAATAATTCATTTGAGCTTCAAACGCCGCCTGCGTTACCACCATTCGGTTTTTTGATTTTTTGTCTCTGGTGAAGCGATGGTATGACAGTACCGGAACCGTCTGATAGCCGGAAGCAAATAAGCCGCCTTTGTTAAACGGTTTCAACGGAATAATGATTTCCTGTCCAGCACTTACAGAACGAATACCATTGTATTCGGCTATCATCCAACCTTTTGTGCGGTCATTTAAATAGTTTTGCGCCAAAGTGGAAAGCGTATCATTTTGCCTGACCCGGACAATTTTAAAATTGTTGGCCGCGTAAGACAGCGAAACCAAAATGAAAATGATAAGCCATGTAAGATACTGAATTTTAAATAAAAACGGGCATGTAACATGTTTGAAAATTCTTTTCATAAGTACTCTCCTTTAAGCTGCTCCTTCAGTCCTTTCTTTGATACCCAAGACTTTATAAATTTGAATCGGTTCCGATTTGCCTTTCAATTCCTGAGGTGGAAGGGCTTCCACAGCAACCATTTTCTGAATCTGTTCATAAATTGCGCCGCTAATGATTATTTCACCGGGACCGGCCAAACCATTCAAGCGTGAGGCTACATTCACACTGTCCCCTACAACCGTGTATTCGAGCTTTACTTGAGAACCGATATTTCCCGAAACCACGATGCCGGAATTAATGCCAATACCAATTGAGGCCAACAATCGGTTCTTGCTGTTTTTACTGGCCTCTTTTAATGCCACTTGCATATCAATTGCCGCTCTGACAGATCTTTCAATGTGATCTTTATGAAAAACCGGTACACCAAAAACACCTAACACCGCATCACCGATAAATTTATCAATATAACCGCCGTGATCAAGGATAGCGGCTGTTTGAATTTCAAAGCACTCATTGAGTTCTTCCACCAACTCTTCAGGTTCTTTTTCTTCGGTGTATCGGGTAAACCCACGGACATCCGTAAAAATAATTGTAGCTTCGCTACGGTTCCCCTTAAGCCATGAATTTTCAGGGTTATTCATTATCATTTCAAGGACTTCAGAACCGACATACTTGCCGAACGAATCCTGCATCAAGGATTTTACCCAGAGTTCGTCACTCATTTTATTGAAAGCAGTGGCTAGATTGCCCAATTCGTCTTTACGCGCCAAATCAACTTTATGGCCATAATTTCCCATACTGATTTCCCGCGTTGCCATAACCAACTTTAAAATAGGGCGGGAAAACCAAATCCCTAATATTATAGTAATGACTATTCCAACCAGCACCAAAAATAATGTCATTCCGATGATACGCCAGCGTTCATCTTTGATCACTTGTGAAATAAAGTTCAAAGATACTCCCACATGAACTTCACCAAGTTTTTTATCCTTAAAACTGATCGGACTTATCAGATTCAATATACGTTTATCAGGAAGTTTGGTATATTCGAAACGCGTGACACCGTTTGTCTCCTCTTTGAAATTTTCTTTTTGCGGGAAGCCCTCAAAAGATGTGTCAATTTTATCATTATCGGTGTGTGCCAACACTTGATTTTTATTATCAAGAATAAAGGCATAAACCAGTCCTTCCACAGAGCCAGCTTCATTGATTAGGGTGTTTAGCCGTAGGATATTATTTTCTAGCATCGGAATACGGGCATCATTGGCAAAATAGCTCAAGCTTACCTTGCCGATGGTTTCCATTTGGTCTTTGAGGCGCTTTTCCTGGCGGAATAAAATACCAGTGCTAATCAGCGTTACAACCAAGCATATAATAATTGTTGTTGCGATTGATAATTGCAGCCAAATTTTAATTGGGATATGTGATAGTTTTTTCATCAAAGATTGCCGTAAAGATTGCCTTTTTTTTTCGATGCGTTCTTTAATATTATCTGCCAGCGACGTTACCACAAGATGATAATGAGAGTTGATTACTTTAACAATCTCCGCTTCTGAGGCGAATCCCAATTCCACAATAAGTTGCCCTATACGAGCCGGTTTACCAATTTGATTAACCTGCTTGTTCTGAACACCCAGCGCCAGTTGCAACTGTTCTTCAGTAATAACCTGATTTTTAATTAAAACTTCACCCAAGCGCATATGCGCTTTTTTTGATGAACGATTTAATATAGCCTGCATTTTAAGTGCCAAGCCTGACTTTTTTTCGTTTCCAACTTCAACATTCATTGATGGTATCCTTGTTTTATATAATAATTAGGCATCTTTCATAGAAGCCAAAAAGTACTTTACACTTTTTAACATAGAATTTTTTTACATTTTTTTCTAATTCATAAGCTCCCGCATGGGAAAATATTGTTGAAACCTGTCTTACTTCTCTGGAATTTCTATAGTTGGAAAGTATATAGAAATGATCATGCGCTAAATTGTCCATACCTTATAATAATATACTGTTATTAAAATGATATTATCTGACTTTCTAACGAAACTTATGAATCGTGTCGATTTTATACTTAAAAAATATTTTATAGCACAATGAGACAGAAATGAAAACCTTTATTTAAAAATCGAATAAGAGCTTTAATGATTTTGATCGTTTTATTAAAAAAACGGTATAAAAGCGTTTCCTGTAAATATAAATTGATTGCCAAAGGGCTTCAATTTTGATAGCAGGTGCTTTTGTTCCTATAGAACGTCGTCTTTAAATTGTTATGATGATTCTCTTTCACCTGTTTGTTATTTAGGAAATAGAGGATAACCATGTAAAAAGTATTTACTGATGTTTGGGGACTCCCAAAAAAAAATAATTTGCCCATTCATGAAACATGAAATCAGATATAGCCGCCGAGGCTGCTGGAGAAAATAATGGAAGAACTTCAAATACCAAAAGTAGAAGATGTTATCGCGCAAAAAATCGTAAGATATTATGGCTATTTTGAAGAAAATTTTTTAAAAACAATTGCCAAAAAATCAGCCAAGTTGGTTATTGGTGAATATTTTGGGGATATCTGCGCTGATATGTTTGAAATCCTTTCTCCCGAAGAAATGGAGGAATGGGTTTTAGAAGAATTAAATCGAGATTTTGATGAAAAAGTGGTTGGTGCGGTAGAACGTTTTTATCCCGATTTGAGTGGTAACGAGCTAGATAAAAAGCTGATGCAACTTGAAAAAATGTATGTACGTGAACATCATGAGCAACTTAAAGCTACGACCAAAGTGGCGATTAAGGAACTGCGCACCAGAGTGAGATCCTTACGCAAGGATGTAAATCTGTTAAAACGTAAATACACGCTTTAGGGAATTACCAATCAATAAACTACTGCTTTGTCAAAACATAATTTTAGGGTTGAATGATTGAAATTTAAATCACTTCCAATAAATTATAGGGTACCCAACCCTAATTTTTAGCGTTGGCAAAGCACTACATAGATTATCCATAATGCGGGGTGTATTATTTGAGGGCAAATCCCTTACCTGATTTAGTTGGTTTTGCTTCGTCGTATCCACCTATTTTGACCTTTCAACATTAACAATAGCTTTACTGATCATGTTATCAAGTTTGAGCATCAGATTTGAAATAAGCTTTATTAATTTATCTGGTTGAGCGTTCCATTCACTGATTAGGCGCTCAGTATCAAGAAGCCCGACTGAGAGGGGGCCGTCAGCGATTGTTGAAACGACTTGTGGCCGCTCACCCTGTTTCAACAATTCCATTTCGCCGATAAAATCACCTTCACCTAATGTATCAATGGTGATTGAACCTTTTAAACCACGTTTCTTAATTTTGGCTTTACCCTCAAGGATAATATAAATTCGGCTTGTAACAACGCCTTCTTTATTTATCACCGCTTTATCAGGAAACATTTTTTTTTCAACCAAATAGTCTGATATTTCCGGATTGATTGTCATAGATACCATCTCCTGTTAGGAGCAGGGACGAAATAGTTTCCCCATTTTATTAAGAACTAAGCTTTTACGCTTAATCAAATTATACGGGCAAGAAAAAAGGAGTAAGTTATTTAGGAATGCTAATTAAATAACTCACCTATCAGGAGTGCTGACTTCAGTCAACTTCGCCCGTGACGCAAGCTGAAACTGGCAATCTTCTTTGTTAATGTGTGTAAACTATTTAATTTCTAATCCTTAGTTACCGTTCTTTACTGAATCAGAAAGAAACCAAGATGCTTTTTATCTTCGTTTATCATGTTAATAAACGACATTCCCAGACGAATTGAGTCTTCGTTCACGCCTTGATCCAAATTTGAAATGGCGGCAGTCATTTTTAGTTCCTGATTATCCGCCAGATATATATTTAGCATAAATTCATCTCCTGGCATGTAGGAAAGAATAACTGCATTCAATGCACTTACTTCAATATGTAAGCCGCCTCTGCTAATATCAATGACCCGGCCCTCCAATGTGATACGCTTCGGGTTGTCGAGTGGTTGGTAGAAACATTTCAAATTGACCTTTTTACGATAATATTTACGATTTTCTTTATGCTTCACAGATGTTTTATAAGCCGTACCATTTGTCGCTTCTTTTTTCTTAAATTTTAGAACGATGGTATTCATTCTAACTAAGCGTTTTATTGCTTGCCCTGCAATCAGTTTAAAAATAGCAGGCATCTTTTGATACGCATTTCTGATTATGACAGGGTGCCATGCTTCGATGACACAATTTTCAATTGCCCGGACCGAGGCTGTTCGAGGCGCAGTGTTACCAGAAATAAAAGACATGCCCCCGATAAGATCACCAGGTCCCTGAGTGGCAACTTTGATCTCTTGTTTATCTGAATTAACAAAAATTTCGACTTTACCACTTATGATTGCATAGATAGAAATTCCAAAATCACCCTCTTTAATTATCAAATCGCCTGGGGCATATTCAAGGCGAACCATTGCAGAAGAATTATTTGTTTTCATTGTATATGAATCCTTTTGATTCTCAGAGCTAGCTTTAAAACGAAAATGGAAGCCTCAACATCATTATATTAAAGAAAAGCGCTTCAAGGTCAATTTTTGCTTGTATGTTCGACCAACACAATATAGCATTAATTTTAAATTATTATAGGGTGTCCTTATTTTATTCTGAAAGCAAATACTCGGACACATTTTATTTGACAGTCATTCTGTCTTCTTCAATTCAAATTTTGTATATCAATGAGGTTGATTTTCAGCTATGTATTGCGACTACGTTATTATTAATTTACTGAAAATTGACTGAAACTAATGGGAGTCCCTATTAAGATGGATGCCTATTCACCTGAAGACATCGGCGAAATCCAATATATCGTGTACTATAATCAACGTGATTTTTATACACTCACTTATAACCAGATTAAACAATTGAACAGTGAAATCGAAAGAGCTATAATCAAAAAAGAAGATGAAGCCTACAAAGATAAGAAAATACTGAAATTCAGCAGCCAAAAGGCAGTTCAGAAAGCAATCGTATTATTCAAATTAAAAATTAATGTTTATTTTAAGGACGAATATATTCAATTAACACATAAGCAAATAGCGGCTTTTAATAAAAAATATCAAGGTGGCATAAAAAGGATAGCGCACCCTCAATTTGGAAAATGCTTTACCTTTAGCTTTTATGAGGTTGCACAAGCTGCGACTATGTTTTTTAATCTGACCTATCGCGTCTTCGAACCGGATTCAAGAAAATATCTGGAATTATCATTTCGTGTGATTGAAAGTATTAACAGATATCATGAAAACGCCATCAGTAAAATCGAGCGATCAGAAATTCAAGGATTCGCATCTAATGCTGTCTTTAATACGCCTTTTGCAATTAACACCGCCTTAGAATTGATGAAATTCAGTAAAAAAAATGCTATAAATCCCGGAGACAATTTGGTTGAAATTCCCGACCTTGCAGGGAATGTGCATATACTTGATAAGTTGGCATTCCAATATGGACATCAGATTGGAACGATATACGTTCCGCCCGGAAAACAAGATTTAACCTTTGCGGGGCTATCCGTAAACAATCAAAAATTTCGGGATGCAAGATTTCCGTCACTATTGAAAAAATATCTTGCTCGAAGCGTTAGAATAATTGATCTTGATGAAAAAGGGGAATACCATAATGAATATATTTTAAGTCCGGAAGCATTAAAAGCGGGCTACTTTGCCAGCCTTTTTAGAGAAAACAGGGATGGCCATTTGATATTCCGTGATAACATAACGATTAAAAATCTTATTGAAGAAATGCGCTATGAACAGATTTTGCGAACCGAGATGTTTGATACGATTACGGATGTAGCCCTGCCACAAATACATTCTTTAATACGCCCGTCGAACAAAAATTCGTCGTCTTATTATGAAGAAGTATCATTAAGCGAAGAAGCGATTCGTTTTGGGTTCATAAACAATCATATATTTGCCAATGAAGACGGCTATTTCCTATTACCCCCCGAAAAGACAAAAGAAGAATTGGAAAAATTCTCCCAAAAGCCCTCATTGTATAAAATTTTAGAAATTAACAACGGTGCAATAGTATTAGATAACGATCTGATAACGGATGCTTACAATAGGTGTAAAAGAGATCATGACTATTATAGAGAAAACAGTTACAATATCGAAAGGGCGTATAATCTCTTAATAAATGATGATCTGTCTTTTTTTTATTTGAACAGCGGTGATAATTATTTAAATTTTTTGGATAAATATGCACCTACACCATTAGGTAGCAAAAGTTATCAGTTCATTATTCTATTTAAACCTTAGCCTGTAAAGTTATAAGTTGTCGCATAACTAATTGTATCTATTTTAAATTTAACTGTTTTTTGGTAATAACGGAAACCCCATAGATTCCCTTTGCTTGACATAGCCTTCGGCACTGGCGCGGGCAAGATTGCGGATACGCGCAATGTAACCGGTTCTTTCGGAAACACTGATGGCACCGCGCGCATCTAATATATTAAAGGTATGGGAGCATTTCAGGCAATACTCATACGCGGGTATAACCAACCCTTTTTCAATTGTATGTTGCGATTCGGCTTCGTAGCATTTAAAAA
The DNA here is from genome assembly GCA_030378005.1 of Desulfococcaceae bacterium HSG9. Classification (GTDB taxonomy): domain Bacteria; phylum Desulfobacterota; class Desulfobacteria; order Desulfobacterales; family JAUCGF01; genus JAUCGF01. The sequence goes on from JAUCGF010000099.1 coordinate 38,801, forward strand.
GTTGTAAAAGCATATCAACATCGGCTGCTTCAAAATTATAAACTGATTGTTCCACCTCTTGCTGATGATGCACATCGCCGTAACTGACAGTATCATTCCATTTCAGATCATATACGTTATCCACTCCTTGAAGATACATAGCGATACGTTCCAAACCGTAAGTCAGTTCCACCGAAATCGGTTTTAATTCGATACTTCCGGCCATCTGAAAATAGGTGAATTGTGTTACTTCCATACCATCCAGCCAGACCTCCCATCCCAACCCGGAAGCGCCCAAAGTGGGAGATTCCCAATCATCTTCGACAAAACGGATATCATGATCCAGCGGATCGACTCCCAGTGCTTTTAAACTATCTAAATATTGTTCCTGAACATCGTCGGGCGATGGCTTTAAAATTACCTGATATTGGTAGTAATGTTGCAGTCGGTTAGGATTATCCCCATAGCGCCCATCGGTCGGCCGCCGGGAGGGTTGGACATAAGCCACATTCCAGGGTTCAGGCCCCAATGATTTTAATGTTGTAAAATAGTGGAATGTTCCCGCACCGACTTGCATGTCATAAGGCTGCACCATCACACACCCTTTTTGCGCCCAAAAATGCTCTAAAGTAAAAATTACATCCTGAAAATTCATTATTTTCTCCGTTGTTCTCTTATTTTGATAAAAATTATAAAATCAAAGGTGACATCAATTCCGTTTAAACCATCTTACCACCTTATTTTTCAGCATTCCCTGTTTATGTAAAAAAATCAACCAAATAAATTTTATAAACTTGCGCTTTAAATGATTAATTTCTTTTTCAATTGAATATTCATAACCACAAAAGGAAGTTATACATATTTCCGGCATTGAATCAGGTGGAAAAATACACGGCCCTTTGCCATCTTTGAGAAAAATACAGTCAGAAGTGTAGAATATGTTTTCATTTTCCAAACATTTTGCAATAGCAGTATGTAGTTCAGGGTTCATCAGTAAGATAAACAAAAAATCATAAAGACTGATTATAGAATCCGGTTGCAAATTCCGACAGCAAAGCCCATGACATTCTGTTTTGCATTTTAAAAACAGTTTTTTTCCTTTTTGAGTCAGTTTTTCTTCCGCTCTTTGAATGTCCCGGCCAATTTTTCTTATATTCATTAATGCTTCAGGGTCTAAAGCATTTAAAATTTTTTTAGCTTGGTTGAATTTATATTTAAGCCCCATTTCACTTATCCGGAGTGTAAACTTCAGTTTGCCAGTTCCGATATTTATACACACAAGCTGAAACTTGGATTCCGGGAAAATGACTCACCATTCTTGGGCGGTCATCAGTTATTGGCTAAAGCGAAGTCCCCCGGAATCAATTTTCATCTCCAACAAACCGGCCGCTTCAATTTCAGCCAGCACATTTTGCCAACTATTTTTTAATTTGCTGATATTATCCGGGTCACCCAGCGCCCAAATACAGCCCCCGCCGCCTGCACCTGTAAACCGGGCGCCGCAATCAGTTTGGACAGCCAGCTTTACCAATCGCCAGCCTATATCATCAAGCACATCCGAAGTCATTTCACAGCGAAGAGCGGTTTCCATATTCATCAGTTGGGCGGATGTTTGGAAATCCCCTTCTTTCAGAGCACGTCCGAATGTATCCGTTACGTTAATGATTTTTTTCCAATGATTGCGAAATCGGCCGGATACAAATTGACGCACCCAGCGGCTGTTAATATCTTTTGACGCATGGGGAATTCCGCAAAAAGCTAAAAGTAAATGCGCTTCCAAGTCCTGATACAGGGAATCTGATATAATAATTTGGCGTTTAAAAAACGGAAAAGTGGGCTGGCCTGTCCAATGCCATAAGTTCACACCTCCAAAAACAGCCGCCAGTTGGTCTTGAAAGCCACAAGGTGCGCCCGCGACGCTGGCTTCCAGAGCATGCGCCAAGACAGCGATTTCATGTCGGAATTCATTTTCTTGTTCTCTGTCTATAACCTCGCTGTCAATCAGCGCTTTGAACGCGGCTGTCAAAGCGACCGCCGCTGCCGATGACCCGCCTAAAGCACTACACGGCGGAGAGGATGAATCAATCAAAATATGGATGCCATCAGCACGAAAATAGGCTGCAATAGCGAACATAAGTCCCAACGGATGATCAAACGGAGCCTCTTCCAGTGTAAATTCGGCGCTATCAAACCCCTTAGAAGATATTTTCACGATACCTTGGGTATATGGTTCAAGACGTATATATGTTCTCAAACCGATGGCAATATTAAAAGTGCAGGGGTTAAGATGTCTAAGTGGATAATTAAACGTGTTTATATCCAAGGTGCCGCCCATGTCTAATCGGCATGGTGCGGAAACTTCAATCGGCCTGTTTTCAAGAATTTTCTGAAAGTCAGTTTTCATAATAGTAACTTTTAATTATCCGTTTTTCCTGACGGAACATGCAAACTGAAGTTTGCACTCCTTATTGCGATAACTTGCGACTTAAAATTTCATTTTAACGTATCTGCCGTAAAAACTTCAAACTCCGCAATTGTCTGCCTGTATGAAAAGGTACGAAGGTTTCCATAAAAGCAAGGCTCTCTTGCAGTGCCGGAGGAGAAAACCATAGCCGTTGAGCAGTTTCCAAATTGTGCTGCCCGATCCATTGTAACTGTTTCAGCACACCTTTAGAAAGTGTTAATCGTCCAGTTCCGCCGGATGAACATTCAGGGCATTGCAGACCGCCCTTGACAAGATCGAATATCAATCGGGTATGCGGCGTTTGCTCCACCGGAATTCCGCATTCACGGCACTGCCGTAAATCAGGGCTAAGGCCGTTGATGTTTAAAAATTTAAGCTGAAAAAAAACACTTAGCATTTCATCAGATATTTTTCCGCAGTTAAGTGCTTCAAGTGCAAGCAAAAACAGATCATATAGCTGTGACTGCGTTTTCTTTTCTTCCACCCAGGTGTTAATCAATTCAGCCCAATAACTGGCATACGCGGTTTTCTTGACATCAGTTCTGATATCGACAAAAGAATGTTTCAAGGCGGCTTCCTGAAGATACATCATCCCCTGACGACGTCCGTTGCTGCAAACAACTTGTAGAACGGAAAAAAGTTCGAGAATAGGGCCAAAACGTTTAGTGCTTTTTTTAGCGGCCTTGGCGATGATTGAAATTTTGCCCTTATCCGGTGTGAAAAAGCTAATAATGAGATCATTGTCCCCATAATGAATCCGGTGCAGCATAATAGCGGTTGTGGTAAAACCGGACATTTCAGATACCCAACAGAGCCGTTGCTATTACGAAATAAAAAAATATACTGATAATATCAATGGAGGCCGTAACAAAAGGGTCGGTGGCAATCGCCGGAGCAATATTCATGCGGGCACTACCAAAGCGGCCACAAATGACCAGATATTCCGTCGGTTAAGACGACTCGTTTCAAATAGTTTATGCTGATATTGAACGGGTAAGGAACCAAATACGACGGACAAATCCGCGCCATGGGTTTTGTTGACGATTTTTTGTAAATGCGTCGTCGCATCCCGCCGCAACAATCTTTTTATGCTTTCCACCAATATTTTATTGCGATCACTTTGCATATACCTAAAAGCGGGTATTAAATTATTTGTATTTTATTTGAAATGTTTGTTATAAAGGCGTTTTGAAAGTCAAAGTATGGCTATCCTTATCAGAAACATCCAATATTTTATCGTTTAATAGCAATTTAACATTATCCGCACAACCGATGGCAAGTTGCATATATGGAATCACTTCAAATTCAAGGCAGTCACCGCCATTAAGTTTGTAATTTTTAGGAGCAAGCGCATCAGTTGTCAGGCGTATCCATGTTTTTTCCTTGATAATAATTTTAAGTACCGTCTTTTTGCGGGAATCGTCCGAATCAGTGAATTGAGGGATAGGAATATCCGAGGTATGTTTGTCGGCTCCATTATTAGATGCAGCCTGCGCAAGAGAACTATCGTCGCTAAACGTCAGCGATTTTATCAGCCTGTAATGCCATGGATGATCGCTTTCATAAGCGAATTCAGGTAAACTCATGGCATAAACGGAAAATGCAATCGCGCCTACCAGTATGCCGGCCAATGTCGTTAATCGCAACCATGATTTGGTACGAAGGAAAATAGAAGACGGTTTTAATTCGGTTGGCGAACGTTTTGCATGTTTAGAAATATATCGTCGCACCGCTTCATCCGCATCGGCGTCTATTGCAACGGCATACGAGCGTATAAAACCCTTGACAAAAACTTCATCGGGCAATTCAGCCGTATTTTCGGCCTCCAATGCAATGAGATATTTCGTACTGATATGGGTTTTTCGAACCACTGTTTTCATCTGGATATCTTTTTCAAGTCTAAGCGCTCTTAAATAAGGTCCATAAGATAGAGAATTATTCTTTTTTTTCATAATACTAAAAGCAACCTATTCATTTTATTGTTGTATTTTAATATGGGAACGGGAGCGTAACTCATCAAGCCACGCTGCAAATTTGCGGTTAACAATTTCATTGTATAGTTTTTCTTCAATCTCAGGGGAAACATCCGCCATAGTTTTTTCCGCCAGATTTTCAATCGATTTGATATAAAATAGCTGGAAGCCGGTTTCAGCATTGATCACTTGAGTTATATCACCGGCACGCAAGCCCTCAATCGCTTTCTGTAGTTTAGGTGCCAAAGTGCTATATGGAAACATGCCCAAATCACCGCCATCGACCAAACGATACGGCTTATAAGATTCAAGAAGTTCATTGAAAGCCTCGCCATGCAAAAATTTTGAACGCACATCCTCCATTTGGCGATAAATTTCCTGTTTTTGCTCTTCAGTGGCAAGAGGAGGGACACTCATTATGATATTCCAGAGATGATACTTACGATTATCATCCAAGTCTCCCTTATGTTTTTCATAGTAGGCTTTAATATCATCATCCGTAATGATAACTTTGGATCTCACTTCAAGATTAACCAAGCGCCTTCTAAGGATTTGCTCTTTGATAGTTTGGCGATACGCCAACATTGTCATACCCTGGGCTTTTAACCCTTCGCGAAGTTTCTCTTCCGTGAGATAATTGGTTTCTTTGATTTTTTCGATGGCGGCATTGACCTCATTTGCACCCACGGTTATTTTAGCGCGTTTAACCTCCTGATCCGTCAGCTTATCGTCAACCATTCTCTTGATGATATCTTGCCTGAGTTTAAAAAGCATTTCATGCTCCTTTTCGCTCATATAGTTCATGCTTTTTATTTTTTCACGATACGGCGCTTCAGCCTGTTCAAGTTCCGAAAGCGTGATGATATCATCATTAACAATCGCGACAATCCGGTCAACAACTTCAGCGGCGATGACGGCGTTTGCTACTGTCAAATAAAGGAAAAAGTTAAAAAACAGATAGTATCTGAAACCATTGAGTATGTTTGGTTCGATTAATTTTTTCATTAACGTTTCCGAATGGCGCGAATCATGAATAATTTATAGACTTTCCCAAAATCCCCTGATTTTAAAATATCATTAAAATTATGAATCGCATTTAATTTATTAATAGGATGATGACTCTGTTAATATAATCTTACAAATTAACACACTGATAAATTTCTTGCAAGATATTTTTAGCTTGAATCATCAGACCTTTCAAATTCTTTTGGGCCAATTGCGCTTTGAAAATATGATCCGTAGTGAATTTGCATTTTCTGTCTGCACGACTGACCAGTTCGATAATTCCTAACGGATTTTTTTGATGCGCTTCAGAAAAACTGAGTACAAGCCATCCTTCAGTCAAATCCAGTCGTTTTACACCGGCTCTGATCGCTAATACTTTTAACATGATTTTCATCAGCAGATTGGATGCTTCGACAGGCAATGGTCCGAAACGATCTTGCAGTTCACTTTTAAATTCGGCGATCTTATATAACGTCTTCATCCTGGCCAGGCGTCGGTAGGCCGTAAGGCGTTGATCGATATCGGGAATATAAGTTTCTGGCAGCAGACACGCCATAAACACATTGATTTCCGGTTCAAGGTCTTCCTGAATCGGTTCTCCCTTTAATTCTGCCACCGCATTTTCCATCAGTTTGAGGAACATATCATAGCCCACAGCCGCAATATGCCCGGATTGGGACGCCCCCAGAATAGAACCGCCGCCTCTGATTTTCAGGTCGCTCATGGCGATTTGAAAGCCGGAGCCAAGATCGCTGTATTCCATCAGCACTTTTAAGCGTTTCTGGGCGTCTCGCGTTAAAATCGATTCATGGGGAATAAACAGATAGGCGTAAGCCTGCTCTTCAGCCCTTCCTACACGTCCGCGCAATTGATACATCTGCGCCAGCCCGAAGCGATCCGCACGATTGATCAAAATCGTATTGGCATTGGGGATGTCAAGGCCGGATTCCACAATCGTCGTACACACCAACATATCAATCTCTTTATGGATAAAGCGCAGCATCACTTTTTCCAACTCTTTTTCGGACAAACGGCCATGGGCGACATCAAGCCGCACTTCAGGCGTTATTTTTTGTAACTTTTCAGCAATCGTCCAAATACTGTGAATGTTATTATGAATAAAGAATATCTGTCCCTTGCGCTTTAACTCTTTGCGAATGGCACTGGCAATGATGGCGTCATCAAATTCCGAAATATAGGTGATAATGGCCTGACGTTGTTCAGGCGGCGTGGAGATAATGCTGATATCACGAACACCCATCAAAGACATGTGGAGCGTGCGGGGAATGGGGGTGGCGGTCAAAGCCAAAACATCAACCGTGCTTTTAAATTTTTTGAGCTTCTCTTTATGCGTAACCCCAAATCGCTGCTCTTCATCCAGCACAAGCAGTCCGAGGTCGTTAAAAACTACATCTTTTTGAATCAGCCGATGAGTGCCAATCACAATATCAGTTGTTCCATTTTTAAGGCTTGCTAAAATTTCGCGTTGCTCTTTAAGTGTGCGGAAACGGCTCAGACAGACAACCTTAACAGGATAGCGCTCAAAACGCTCGGCAAAAGTGGCATAGTGTTGTTCCGCCAGAACCGTTGTGGGAACCAACATCGCGGCCTGTTTATTATCATTCACCGCTTTAAATGCCGCACGCAGTGCCACTTCGGTTTTGCCATAGCCAACATCACCGCAAATCAAACGGTCCATTGGCGTCGATTTTTCCATATCATTGAGTACATCGTTAATCGCTTTTTGCTGGTCGGCGGTTTCTTCATACGGAAAGCCATGCTCAAACTCTGAATAATTTCTATCCGACGGGCTAAAGCGCCATCCCTTGTTAATTCTTCGTTTGGCGTACAATTTAAGCAGGTCGTTGGCGATTTGCGCTACCGACTCTTTGACACGTTTTTTGATTCGCTCCCATGATTTACCGCCCATTTTATCAAGCACGGGGGCAACACCGTCCACACCCATATATTTGCTGACCATGCTGATACGATCCACAGGCAGATAGAGTTTATCATTATTCCGGTAGCTGATTAAAAGAAAATCATGCGCGGCACCGGTAAGTGTCAGTTTGGTCAGCCCTCCGTATTGCCCGATGCCATGCTCAGCGTGAACAACCAGATCGCCTGTTTTCATATCTCCGAAAGTGATTAATTCAGTATGCACCCGTCGGGAAACCGTTTTACGGCGTTTTCGTCTGACACCGAAAATTTCTTCTTCGGTGATTATCACCAATGATTCCAGAGGCCACACAAAACCGGATGACACTTGGCCGGTGCAAATATACACAATCTCCGGATTTAAAACCCGATTCATGCTTAATTCACCAAAACCGTTACTCACTTTCATTGAAAGGCTGTAAGGCGTCAGCATTGATTTCAGACTGTCAGCGCGTGATTTGGATCCACACGCCAAATATACAGTGAATCTGTTTTCCTGATATTCCCGTATTTTTTTGACAAGGGGTTTGAAAAGTTCTTGGTTTTCTCTGTAATTATGCGCTCGTGTGCTTAACGCTGTATTATCTTGCACATTGAAATCAAAGGAATCTTCAAGCATACTTGGGTCGCCGCTTGACACAGCCAAGGCATGAAAACTCAGAGGGCGCAAGGAATTCAGCATCTTTTGGGCTTCAGGCCATTTCAGATACAAATCCTGAGGCGGTACGCAAAGCCTTCCGTCATTACGCGCGGTGATAAAATTTTTAGTCGCTTGCTCCCATTCCTTGTCAGCAGCACTAGCGATATTACGTGGTTCTGATAAAACCAAAAGCGTATTGTCCGGCAAATAATCGGACAAAATATCCAATTTGTCGTAAAGCAGGGAAATTAACCCCTCAATGCCTTGAAACAATCCTTCTTTTTTAATACGTTCAATGATTTCACGCACCTTATCGCCGCTCAGATCAAGTTCGGCGGCCTGTTTTTTGACCCGGCGAATAAAACGCTCCAAGTTGTTTCTTTTCAAAATCGCCTCACGCGCCGGAACAATAACAGCCTCTTGATAATCCCCCTTTTTGCGTTGTGTGGTCACCGAAAAAAAACGTAACGATTCTACCAAATCGCCAAAAAATTCAATCCGCAGCGGATGTTTATAAAGAGGCGAAAATACATCCAAAATACCGCCGCGCACACAGTAATCCCCCGGTTCCTCAACAATAGCTGCGCGTGTATAGCCGCCTTCGACCAATTTTCTGATCAACTGATCCCGGTCTGTCTCTTCACCCGCCATGATCAGTTCAGAATATTGCTGCATGATCTTTTTAGGTACCATCTTTTGCATAAACGCACTTATTGATGTTACCAAAATCGGTGGACGCACATCTTCGGTTAGCTGGTGTAGAATTCGAATCCGACGGGCGGCAGTTTCGCTGTGATAGGCTAGCTGTTTAAATGGCAGTATATTATAAGGTGGAAATACACATACCGGCGAGGCCCCGCTCGGAAGGAAAAATTCGAGATTTTCCTTCAATCTTTCAGCGTCTTTGGGTGTTGCGGTAATGACAGTTAGAGGTCTTTTGTGTTTTTGATAAATTTTAGAGACCAGATAGGCGCTTTCAGAACCGCTTATACCGGTACAGTGCAATGCACCGGAACGCCCGTAAATATGGCCGATCATTGTATCTGTCGTTGTTTCAGAAAATTCAGTTTCAGCTTCGATCATTTTTAAGTTTCGATTTATATTATTTTGATTTCAGTTATATCATCAGGATTGATTCATCAATTTTCCCATCATCAAAAAATAGCTTTTATCATATATCTCAGTTGCGTCAAGAATCTTTAACTTCCATTACCGGAACTCCTTTTGCCCTTGAATGAAGAACATTCTTTTTTTTAATCAATAGATATGTTATCCACAGGGGAATATGTTCCCAACCATGTGTGAAACGTGAATTCACGCATCACGTTTCAAAAATCACAATTGGGGAGGTTATTTTGTCCCTGTTCCTTACGGGCAAAACGCGCATACATGGGATAAAAGGTTGAAAGTGCCCAAAAAGTCAATTTTAAAATCAGTTACACAATTTCAGACCGCATTATCTGACTGGTACCGGCAACATCATCGCAAGCTTCCCTGGCGTGAAACCGCTTGCCCGTATCAAATATGGGTTTCCGAAGTGATGTTGCAACAAACGCAGGTTAAAACGGTGTTGCGCTATTATCATCCTTTTCTGGCCGCCTTTCCAGATGTCGGCCACTTAGCCCGAACTGATACACAAGCGGTGCTGAAGGCTTGGGAAGGTCTGGGATATTATGCACGAGCGCGTAATTTCCATCGGGCCGCGCAAATTGTATGCGACCGACATAACGGTCTGGTTCCTTCAAATCCTGCCGATTTTCAAAAACTGCCGGGGGTCGGGGACTATATCGCCGCCGCGGTTCAAAGCATCGTGTTTAACCGGCCTCTCGCTGTTGCGGATGGTAACGTTAAACGCGTTCTGGCCCGTCTGAACCAAATGCCGAATCCGGTCAATCAAGCCTCTTCTTATCGACACTTCAAAGCGATTGCAACCCAATTACTGGACACAACTCAGCCCGGACAATTTAACCAAGCCATGATGGAATTGGGCGCCACGGTTTGCAGACCGCAAAAACCGGATTGCGACAATTGCCCGGTTCAATCTTTTTGTCAGGTATTTGAAAACAACAGGGTTGACAAATATCCTCGGCGAACACCTTCCAAACCGATTCCTGAATACCATATTGCAGTAGGGGTGGTATCGCACAATGGCCGACTGTTGATCACCCGAAGAGCCGATCACGGTCTGTTAGGCGGGTTGTGGGAATTTCCCGGCGGCAAAGTCTGCAAACATGAAACGGCTGAAAACGCTTGTATCCGCGAAATTCGAGAAGAGGTGAACCTTGAAGTGAAAATTCTGTCTTATATCACCCAGGTAAAACATGCTTACACCCATTTTAAAATTGTGATGGATGTTTTTCATTGCCTTTATCTTAGCGGCAAGGTTAAATTAAACAGCCCTGTCGATTATAAATGGATAACATCAGATGAAATCAGCAATTATCCTTTTCCCAAAGCCAACCATAAATTTATCAGGCGCATATTTATACCGCTTTTGACTTTTTAGCCAGTTTTTTAGCGGTCTTTCTCATGCGTCTTTATACAAAAAAATTGATTGTCAAGATTTTTCTTTCGGAGGTGTTCAGATAGTTTTTGTAGGGTTAAACCTTACCGATTAATCGTATTTATGGCTAATTTTTTTAAAAAGTTATAACTTTCCTTTGAAGCGCGTAAAATCATTATCCAAAGATGGCAACGTTTATGTAGGTTATCCGAAGGTGAATATTAATCCTGAGAATACGAAACAAGTCTTATTGCAGTTTGCAATCAGTAACGGGACAAGGCATATCCAATTTTTGTATTCAAGTTTTTCCCCTCAGAATTTTTTTCAAACTGTGGATTTGGGATTGCCGCAAATCATTGTATTTGATATGTCTAAATAATATGTAGCGGTAGTGGGGAATTGTTTTCGTGCCTTAAAAAGCCTTAACTTTTAAAGGAGGAATAAAATGAAGAAAGTTTTTTTAGCTTTAATCTCTGTTATTGTTCTATTTTCCATATTTTTATTTTCAGCCCTGGTATGCGCTAAAACCACATTTATCACGATTGGAACGGGCGGATTAACAGGTGTATATTATCCTACAGGCGGTGCTATAGCCAAAATTGTCAATAAACAAAGAAAAGAGTACGGGATCAGATGCACCGTTAAATCGACTGACGGTTCCGTATATAATGCAAATGCCGTAATCAAGGGGGAACTTGATTTCGGCATTGTTCAGTCAGACAGGCAGCACCAGGCATTCAAAGGAATTGCCGATTGGAAAAACAAAGGCCCCCAGAAAAATCTCAGGGCGGTATTCAGTATTTATTATGAATCATGCAGTCTCATGGCGGCCGTTGATACGGGCATTAATTCCTTGGAGGATTTAAAAGGTAAACGGGTCTGCCTCGGAAATTACGGTTCAGGACATTTGGGAAATTCATCGGACGTGTTGAAATCTATCGGGATCAATCCGGATACAGATATAATCGCCCGATATATCGAACCGGTACAGGCTCCGGGACTTCTACAGGACGGTAAAATTGATGCTTTCTTTTATACTGTCGGGCATCCCAGCGGTGCGTTAAAAGAAGCTGCGGCCGGGGCCCGAAAAGTGAAATTCATTCCGATAACAGGTGGGGAAATCAATAAACTGGTTGAAGAGCGGCCTTACTATTCCAAGATGGTAATTCCGATTAATTATTATCCCGGTGTCGAAAATACGCATGATGTACCGACATTCGGTGTGTGCGCGACATTAGTCACATCTTCAAAAATCTCTGACAAAGTCGTTTATGCAGTCACCAAAACTATTTTTAATGATCTCGAAGCATTTAAAAAACTACATCCGGCTTATGCCTTAATCACCAAGGCTGGCATGCTCAAATGTTTATCCGCACCCATTCATCCCGGTGCTATGAAATATTACCGAGAGGCCGGTCTTAAATAAATGCCTATTTTTCAGGAAATCAGATTTTTGAAAAACCTGATTTCCTGAAGATTTTGATACATGAAAATATATGTCCAGGTACTTAGAGCCTGTTTGAAAAATTTTAAATCCGCTGCAAAAACGTGAGGACAAGGGCGGATTTCCAAACAGGCTCTTATAGATTAGCCAAATGGATTATCATCAGAAGGAACATCGAAATAGAGAATTGACTCCAGAGCAAATTTTGCGCACCTATTTCGGGTACGCCTCTTTCCGGGAGCATCAGAAAGAGATCATTCATCATATTGTCGAAGGCGGGGATGCCTTTGTGCTGATGCCTACCGGAAGCGGAAAATCGCTCTGTTATCAAATTCCGGGGATGCTTCGCAAAGGCGTCGGCATAGTGGTTTCGCCGTTGATTGCACTGATGCAGGATCAGACCGATGCGTTGCGACAGATGGACATCCGGGCCGATTATCTGAATTCTTCCTTGAGCCTTGAACAGATTCGTGCAACGGAACAGCGCGTTCTTGAAGGGCATACCGATCTGCTCTATGTAGCGCCCGAACGTCTGATGACAACGGCCTTTCAACATTTTTTGAAACATATTCCCATAGCTCTGTTTGCCATTGACGAAGCTCACTGTATTTCACAATGGGGGCATGATTTTCGCCCTGAATATCTTCAGCTTGCCCTTCTTATCGAAGAATTCCCCAACGTGCCGCGCATTGCCTTAACGGCCACGGCTGATTCGATAACCCGTAAGGAAATTCTGGAAAAACTTCGATTGACGCAGGCCCGGCAGTTTGTTTCCAGTTTTGACCGCCCGAATATCTGTTACCGTGTTGATCCCCGGCAAAGCGGGATTAAACAACTCATCGCTTTTCTCAGAACCGAGCATCAAGGCGATTCGGGATTGGTTTACTGTCTGACACGTAAAAATACCGAAAGTATCGCCGGCCAGCTTAACAAAATGGGATTCAATGCTCTGCCTTACCATGCAGGTATGAGCCAGGAGATGCGAGCGGAACATCAACGCCGGTTTCTACGGGAAGAAAAGGTGATTATCGTTGCCACAATCGCTTTTGGGATGGGCATTGACAAGCCGGATGTCCGCTTTGTTGTACATCTCGGAATGCCCAAGACGATTGAAGCCTACTATCAGGAAACCGGCCGCGCCGGGCGAGACGGTCAGCCTTCTGACGCCTTGATGCTTTACAATCTTGCGGATGTGGTTATGATGCGCAAAATCATGGCTGAATCCGGCGGTGACGAACAGTTCAAAATGATTCAACACCAGAAATCAGAAGCCATGCTCGGATTTTGCGAGAGCATCCGGTGCCGTCGTCAGATGCTGCTTGATTATTTCGGCGAGGAATTGCAGAACACCTGCGGCAATTGCGATGTTTGCCAGGGCAAGGTCGAAACATACGACGGAACCGTGATTGCCCAGAAAGCACTTTCTTGTGTTTATCGCACCGGACAACGTTTCGGGGCTGGTCATTTGAGCGATGTGCTGATCGGCAAAGCTACTGAAAAGATTCAGCGCTGCCGCCATGATCGCGTATCCACTTTTGGCATCGGCAAGGAACTTTCGCACAATGAATGGAAGGCTGTTTACCGTTATCTGGCAGCGTCCGGTTTTATCTGCACCGACATCAACATGAAGGGCGGATTTTATCTTGCGCCTCAAAGCCGTCCGGTGTTACAGGGCGAACAGACTGTTTGGTTGCGTAAGGAACCGGCCCCCGTAAAACTCGTTCGGAAGATTCCTAAGCTCAAAGTTCGCAAGCTGACTTTTGATGAACCGGTTCTGGTGGAGCTTTGGGAAAAACTGCGGATGCTACGTTTAGAAATCGCTACGGAAGCAAATGTGCCGCCTTATGTGGTTTTTCACGATACCACATTGAGCGAAATTGTCCGAAACCTTCCGATTTCGCCGAATGAGATGGGCGCATTACATGGCATGGGTGAAAAAAAGATGGAACGCTATGGTGATGCCTTTTTGGCGATTATTTGTGAACATGTCCAGGAGCACAATCTTAACTCGCCGGAACGTCAGGAAAAAATAGAGGTGCCGCCAAATCCTGATCTCAATCATGATCCGGCACCTGAACCATCAAATGGCCTTGTCACCTCTTTATCTCCAACTGTTTTTGAAACTCACAGGCTTCTTCAGGAAGGTAAAACCCCTGAAGAGATCGCCACAGAGCGTGAATTAAAAGCAACCACGATATACAACCACATTGCAGACCTGATAGAATGTAATCTGCTGTCGGCTGACGAAGTGATCACTTTGCAACCGGATGAAGTGCGTGAAATCGAAGATGCTCTGCGAGCGTTGCCCGAAGAACAGCAAAATGCGCTCAAACCGGTATTCGACAAATTCAACGGAAAATATGATTATGAGCTTATCCGCTGTATCCGTTCGGGGTTATGGGCAACATCCGATGTTGTCAGTTCCCAACCGCAAGCCAAGCCTCCGAAATCATCCATTCAGCTAATCTGCCTGGCCGTTTCCCGTAAATATGCCAAATACTGTGTGGCCGGCAAAGAACTCCGCGGGAATCACATCGGAAATTGGGTTCGGCCGGTCAGTAGCTTTGAAACCGGAGAACTCGCCATTGAAAATATCCTTCTGCCAGATGAAAAGCTGCCAGTTCTGCTTGATATTATCTCAATTCCGCTTGACAAACCTACTCCGGCCACTTATCAGTCTGAAAATTTTATGATAAACAAAAACGGATCATGGTTAAAAAACGGTGTTTTCGCGCTGTCCGAACTGTCTGATCTCTGTGACACGCCGGATAGTCTTTGGATAAACGGATACAGCAGCGTCGGTATCGGCGTGAATGACAGAATACCGCAGGAAAAAGCCGAGACGGAACTATCCTCATCTTTGCTTTTTATCCGGCCCGAAAACTTGCGTATTATTGTCCTGGAAACAGAATTACGTAAGCGAATCCGTGCTGAATTCACATTTAACAGCGTTTTCTACCAATTACCAGTTACCGATCCGGCTATTGACAGCATCTATCTGAGAAAAAAGGCAGGAGTTTACCCGGTCAATGTGGAAACGTATTGCACACTGAGTATCGGTGAGCCTTTTTATGGGTATTGTTACAAGTTGGTTGCAGGAATATTTCAGACATCTGTCATCTGTGAAACGTGATTCGTGAAACATGAATTCACGCATCATGTTTCAAAAATCGCAATTGGGGCGGTTATTCTGTCCCCGATCTTTATTCGCTTTTTATCTTCCACCTTTGAAATTATTTAGGTGACGATCTATAGTAGCATGATTTTAACGACTATCTTGAATTACACACCATCTTGTTTCATAACGAGTCGGCAGATTTTTATTGACCGGAATTATCGCAGGCCCTTATGTTCTTGGCATGATTTCCAGCGAAGCCGTACTGTCTACCATGCAGGGGCAATGGTGGCAATATTATCTGAAGACTGAAAAGAGAGAAATCATAATGGATCGGAATAGCAATTCCAAAAGGCCGTTTTACCGCTCATTTACCAAGAACATGGTGTTGCTCGTTACCATCGTATCATTGACACCGATGTTGCTGGTCAGCGGTATTATTTTAAATCAATTCCACACCTCCTTTCACGAAAAAGTATATGCCCATCTGAATGAATTGGTTCACAAACATACGCAAAACATCGACAGTTTCCTGAACGAAAGACTGAATAACATTAAGTTTCTGGCGGAAACATGCGATTCTGACAAACTTCTTGACGAATCTGTCCTACAGGAAAAATTGTTCCAACTGCAACAGAATTACGGCGGTGTGTTCGAAGACCTGGGAATCATCAATGAAGCGGGTGTGCAGATAGCTTACGCCGGGCCGTTCAAACTTGACAAGGCGCAGTATGCGGATGCGCAATGGTTTAATGAAGCACTCGAAAACCCCTATTATATCAGTGATGTTTTCCTCGGCCTGCGTTCCAGTCCCCATTTTATCGTATCCGTTAAGCGCCTCTGTTATGGCAAATATTTGCTGCTAAGGGCCACAATCAATTTTGAAGCATTCAACTCCCTTGTGGAAAACCTTCGTATCGGTAAAACCGGGTTTGCCTTTATCCTGAACAAGGAAGGCAAATCGCAAACCGAACCGCATTACGATATGTTGCCAATCAAAAAATCTTATACTGATTTTATCAAAGCGGGCCGGAAAACAAGGCAAGGGATATACATGGGCGAGCTTACGGGGGATTCCGGCCGGGAAGACATCATCTATTTGGCGGCTCTTCTTAAAAACGAGGATTGGATACTGGTATATCAGCAAGAAAAGACAGACGCCTTTTCTGACTTGGTGCGCTCTCAAATTGTTGCGGGTTTGATTATCTTGGGAGGTGCGTTTCTTATTATCCTGATGAATCTGATATTGTTCCACAAAGCGGTCAGTCGCATTGCCGAAGCGGACACGGCCAAGGAAAAGATGAACCGGCAAAAAGATATGATGAGCCGGCAGATAATCGAAACCGGCAAACTGGCATCAGTGGGCCGGTTGGCGGCCGGTATTGCGCATGAAATCAACAACCCGGTGGCCATTATGGTTGAAGAAGCCGGATGGATAGAGGATTTGCTTGATGAAGAGGAGTTTCAAAAGGGAAAAAATCTGGAAGAGTTCCAACGCGCGCTGAAACAGATTAACACCCAGGGCAAACGCTGCAAAGACATCACCCATAAACTGTTAAGCTTTGCAAGAAAAACAGACTCGCGTATTCAGAGCGTTCAACTTAACGAAATGATTGAAGAAGTTGTCGCGATTTCTAACAAAACCGCTTACACCAGAATCTCCATAAATTCATATCCGGATAACAGAATCCCCTCAATTGACGGATCACCGACTGAACTACAACAGGTGCTGTTAAATCTCATCAATAATGCGCTTTACGCCCTGGAAAAAGATGGCGGAAAAATTGATGTTACCAGCCGTCTTGAAGGCAGTTACGCTTTGATTGTTGTGGAAGATGACGGGTCGGGTATTCCTGAAGCCAACCTTGACCGAATATTCGATCCCTTTTTCACCACCAAACCGGTAGGCAAAGGCAACGGGCTGGGTTTGTCGATCTGTTTCGGAATTATTCAAAAAATGGGAGGCGAAATTGAAGTGCAAAGCGCTATCGATTCAGGGACCCGCTTTGAAATCCGGTTACCCCTGAAAAATCCGATGTCCTCAAAAACTGAAGACTCGCCTGAGGAGACATCCACAGGCACTGGAGAATGATGATGAATCAAAACGAAAATACAACTGAGAAAAAAATTAAACTTCTTCTGGCTGATGATGAAAAACGCTTCGTCGAAGTGCTTTATAAAAGATTGAGCCGAAGAAATTTTGACGTCACAAGAACTTTTAGCGGAGCGGAAGCCATTCAAGCACTTCGCAAAACAGATTTTGATGTCGCGATTTTAGATTTGAAAATGGAAGATATGGATGGCTTGGAAGTACTTAAAATATTTAAAAAAATGTACGCACCAATGCAAGTCATCATCCTCTCCGGCCATGAATCGGCACAGACCGCACGTGAGGGAATGAAGCACGGAGCCTTCGACTACCTGTCAAAACCATGTGATTTTCAAGAATTGCTCGCTACAATCAGTAAAGCCATCGTGAAACGTGATGCGTAAATTCATGTTTCACGTTTCACGTTTCAAAATGGGAGGACACATTGAACGTACTGTTTATTGATGACGAGGCTGTTTTTCTGGAAACGTTAATGAAGCGAATGAAAAAACGCAACATCAACGTAACCGGCACTGATAGCGGTAAGCAAGCCCTCGCGCTCCTGAATCGGAATCACGCGGACGTTGTTGTGATGAACGTCAAAAATCAAGGGATGTACGGCATTCAGACCCTCAAAGAAATTAAGCTGACAGATTCGCTTGTTGAAGTAATCATGCTGACAGGCTATGCCAGCCTGGAAGTCGCCCAACTGGGAATGGAACTCGGGGCATTCGACTTTCTTGTCAAACCCGTAGATATTGACGAGCTGCTGCATAAGATTCAGGATGCTTACAAGCAAAAGATGATACAGGAAAATAAAATTAAAAAAATCAAACAGATGATTCAAAAGCTGGAAAAGAAGGCATTCCTGAAATAAGCTTCTTCAACTAATTGGATTAGTTCATGATTCGGCAGCAATGACTCCTTTTAAGAGGTGACAGATTATGAAATGGCATTTGCCCTCCTTTTCCAGGGCGACTGATGTATGTCCACATCAGCCTGACCTATATGTCCTTTTCGTGGGACTTTTGGGGAAAACTGCTTTATAGATAGTAAATCGCTATCTATAAAGGAAATATCTCATGTTTTCACTGCCGCTTGAAGTCAGACCGTTTTGGCCGCCCTTGCACCGCTTTTCTCAAAACCGGTCTGGCGATATGCAACCGTGCCAGTCATCAGTTCCATACTTTGTGTCGGTAAAAGAACCGTCATCTCTGCTTTGAAGATGACAGGGCTTAAAATTGTCATTTTCAGATAAACCTGATTTTATCAATCCTTTTCATAAGCTTACCGGTTTCGGTCAATGCCACGATTATCTTTTGATAATGCTGAATATCCACAAAACCAAGCTCCCGGCCATGCCGGTCTTTTAACCATTTTTTGGCGGGCTGATAACCGCCGATATAAAATTCCCAGGCGGCATGAGGAATGTCGCCAAAATATTGTTTGGCGTTTATCCATACACGCCCTGTCTGATTCACCGTATCCGTGATTTCATAATCTTTTTTAAGGATACGGCGCGTTACCATATTGTCGCCGTCTTCGGGATACGTTGTGATATATTGTTCCACTACCGGATTTTCCAGCAGATGAATCGTGCGAAGCACGCCGCCGAGTTCGACAAGTTTCCGGAAAACAGTTTTGTTTTTTGGATATGGCACGCGCGGGAAGTCGATTTTCAGGAACTTTTTGTATTTTTCGCGGTATGACGGGGAATGTAAAACAAAGCGATTATACCTTTAAAACAGGCAAAACAAAGGGGAAAGCCTCCTCATGGAAAAAAACGCTTAAACCGATCCGCGATCAATGGGGAGTCGACGTGCCCCCCCTGAGAACCGAAGCTCTCAGCCCGACATTCGGCCGCACAGTTCTCTTCTTTTTTCAGAAAAACGCCACGCGAACGTTTTTCTTATGGATTTCAGCCAGACTCCGATGCGTGCCGCCCGGATCCGGCGCATATGGAAACAGCATCACATTATCGAGTGTTTCCGGAAAATCCTCAAGTCAGTGATGGTGATAAAATCCATGCGGTTACGTGGCGACGGACTTTATGCCGCCTTTCTGACAAAAATAATCGCTTACATTCTTGCGATTCGCCTGATTCGCCTGAAAATAACAGAGAAGGCCTGTTCCGAAATGTCTCTGACGCAAATCATACGAAAAATCAGAAGAGACTGTGATTTGGAAGCTATTCTCCGTGAGCGTTTTCATCTTCGGTTTTCAACTGCTTAAAGAGCATCAACGTTTTATATGAATCTTGGAATTATCAGTTATATAAGACTCACCATTGAATTTATCCTCTGCCTCCAGATACTGAAAGGAGCTGCTGAAAAACTCAATTGCTCCGAACATTTTCAATCCTTTTCTTTTACCTTTGGTTTTAATTTCGAGTTGTTGTCCGATAGGAGTCCAGGTACTTGAAAGCGACCCTGTTGTGCGAATGTGACTTCATCTGCAAATAGAATCACAGCGTTCGTCACTTCAGCTTTTTTGAGGATTTCCGGCTGTTTTATTTCTAACTGTTCTTTGCGCTTTTTCTCATCAGCTTCAGTCCTTTCCGCATCGAAAGCCGCTTTTTGAAATGAAAGACCGAGTTTTTTTAAGAGTCTGCATAAATACCTGGGATTGTATCTTACTTTAAATTCAAGCCTGATCACTTCGGCAATCATCGGTGAATTCCATACACCGCTGTCAAAACCATATTTTTCCGGGCCATCGCTGACTATGTTATATAATCAGTTTTTTTGTTTTTTTGAGAGTTTGGATTTTACTCTTCGCCCTTTGTAATGAAGACTGTTGAGCCATGAGAATCTTTCATACATGAATCTTTTTATCCAATTATAAACAGTGCGCGAAGCAGTTTTAAAAAAGAGGCGATATGGTCAATATTATAACCTTCTGCGACCATCAAAAAGCTTTTGAAAGTTTGAATAATCTCAAATTATTAAGTTTTAAAGCTTCGCTGACAACTTTTTCTAAACGCTTAATTGTTATCTGATAATTCATAATATTCAAGAAAATCCTTGATATTCTAAGGCGGATAAGCTCTACTTCATGAAAATGCGAACACACTGATTTTCATTGCAAAAGCGCCGGGAATTTTCACATTTCTCAATGCTCTGACTGATACGGACAGTTCAGCGAGACTATCGGCTCCGGTATCTGATGGAGAAGCATTTTCATCAGCCGGATTTCTTCCATCAAGGCGTGACGGGGCAGACATGCTGATTTATGAATTATCAGGTTCTTTTGGTAAAGGTCATTTTCATATTCATATTCTCGGATTCCTTTTGTTTTAAAATTAGTGTGTTATCCGAGAATATTTATCATAGCCTAGCCAAAAAGTTATGTGAAATTTGAAATTATTTTAATGACGATCTATAACAACATCTGACTACGAAGAGAATTGATAGCTTGTTCCGACCCTGTTGAAATTCCAGATATACGTTTACCGAGAAATGAATCGGCTTCATCAAAAAACAAAATGGCATCTTTGTCACTCGCTATTTTAAAAGCAGCCTCTAAATTTTTTGGAGCATCGCCCACAAACTTTGATTCAATTTGAGCATAATCAACAGCAATAATTTTTTTGTGCATATAATGGGCAATTGCATGAGCCATCATGGTTTTTCCCGTTCCAGGAGGCCCAAAAAAATTTAAAGCGATTTTATAATTAGGCTCAATTTGTTTAAATCCCCATTTATTAAAAATCAAATCTTGGTATTCGAAAAGTTTTAAAGATTCCTTGAACTGACTGGTAGTTGACTGTGATAAAATTATCTGTTC
The DNA here is from genome assembly GCA_030378005.1 of Desulfococcaceae bacterium HSG9. Classification (GTDB taxonomy): domain Bacteria; phylum Desulfobacterota; class Desulfobacteria; order Desulfobacterales; family JAUCGF01; genus JAUCGF01. Next base: position 59,737 of record JAUCGF010000099.1, read on the forward strand.
CATTCTAAACAATGGCTCTGATGGTAAAAAATATGCTGATACTTCATTATTCTTCTTTAGTTCGTCGTCGTTATCATTATTAACCTGAATTATTCATAAACGCATTATGAGATCAATTTTCAACCCGCTGCCGTTAAAAAATCTAACTGATCGCAACTCTGCGGTGGTTATCGGGAGAGTGCCCGGCACTTCCTGTCGGTATCGC
>JAUCGF010000066.1 GCA_030378005.1 Desulfococcaceae bacterium HSG9
GCGATACCGACAGGAAGTGCCGGGCACTCTCCCGATAACCACCGCAGAGTTGCGATCAGTTAGATTTTTTAACGGCAGCGGGTTGAAAATTGATCTCATAATGCGTTTATGAATAATTCAGGTTAAGGGAATCACATAATCTGCGGTTTTATCAATAAAGAGGTATTCGGCCCCTATCCTCAGTTGGACAGTGGGATCGACATCGGATTCGTCTATCGGTTTTGCAGTAACGGCGGACCTTTCAATACCGCCATCTTCTTCAATAATAAAATCCTCCCAATGCGTGCGGTAAATATCTCCCGCTACGGTAAAACTGTCGGAAAAGCGATAGGCGATTCCCATACCATAAGACATGGGCATCTTTATCTTATCATCAGTTATGATATCGTTTGGCTCATAACCGGTTTGCTCCCCGTGGAATTCATGCTTTAAATCGGCAGTGAACTGTGATTTGAAAACCGCTCCCAGAGACAGTTTGCTATCGCGGCTACGCCATAACACCCCTAAGTTGAAATTGTGGCCGTCAAAAGTGAATTTATGTCTGGTGCTATAAGAATATCCACCGACACTAATATCACCCATTTTTACAACAGTGGATCCGCCGTATTTTTGTTCCCATTTGTTATTGCACAGATCATCATCCCAGATGTTCCATGTAAAGCCAAAAGAAAGGATGCGCGGTATAATTTCAAAACCATAGGCCAAGCCGATAGCGGACAGGCTGCCGGACTGCTGTTGATTGATATCGTCGAAAGTGTAGAAATTGGGGATAGGATTACCTTCTATGTCTGTTGGCTGAGCATTAAATTTATAACTCAATTTACGTGTAAAATCGTAAAGGCGCTGGTAATTCAGAGAAACAATCATATTACGATTAAAAAGCCTGAACGGATATGCAAGGCTAAGGTAATTAAGGTCTGCTTCTGATACATCGTTCGAACCGTCAGCTTCAGGATGATCACCGAAGGTATTGTCTTCATAGCGATAAAACCAGTCCCCTACGATTGATGCTTCAGGATATTTCAGTTGAATCAATGCGCCCGGGTTCCATGAAGCGGCCGTGGCATCATCGGCCACTGCGATAAAGGCGGACCATCCCAGCGCCCGGGCACCGGAACCCACCGGGTTGGGTGAAAATGCAAAATCAATATTGCTTGGTAAGGGAGTGACTTCCGCAAAAGCTGAACTGCTAAAGATAACCCCGGTCAATAACGCCATAATCAAAACGAATAATTTTTTCATCATTTCCTCTCCTCATTTTTCAGGGAACAAGTATTCCCCTCGTATTAAAAGTAGTTCACACGTCTCATCGCGTGAAGCGCGTATTCCATTTAGATAGATGAATCACAATTGTACTGTCAAGTTTTTTAGGGTTTTATTATAAGCGGATAGTGTTCCTTTAATTTTTCAATAAGGTTTCCAGAAAGCCTTTCAATCTGGCCTGACACCAATTTTTCACCTTCCAATTTTTCAAGAAAAATATTTATTTTAGCACGTTTAACCGCGTCAATCAAATCCATAACAACATAGGTTTCATCATCAACTTTGTTTACATAAAGAAAAAGGAAAAGTTGGGCCGGTATAATATCGCTATCACCTTTTATCCAGTCCAAAAATTGGTCTGGCCGCTTCTTGTAATCAATTGTTATCTCTTTTTCCCTTTCTAAGTCATCAAGCCTTCTTCTTTCCAATAATATTATTTCTGTGTTATCTAAAATTTGCTTTTCGATTGCCGATCCGATAAAATAATCTATATGAAGATTCAAAACACTGGGTATAGAGTCATCAACAAGCACTGCTAACGTCAAAGGATGGGACGAAGGTTGGGGAGCGGGAGCAAACCAAAATTTTACCAAAATACCGGCCAATATAATGGCTGCAAATATTATGATGGCCGCCCATCTAAGAATCGGCTTTTGGATGGTCCTTTTTTTAGGAATCCCTTTTAGAGTTGGTTCCCTTTTCAAATTTTCCGGTTCACGGGACGGAGGATTAATTTCCGAAATGTTATCATTCTGTTTTTCATCAACCTGCTCTTGCTTCGGTTTTATTTTTTCTTCGGAATGACTGATTTGTTGTATTTTTAAAATGTTATTGACAATGGCGGGGTTGCTGTTTTTTGATTTTATAATAATATCGGTGGGATCGCCGTTAAGCCGGTAACTTGCCCAACAAATATTTTTGTTTTCCTCGTTCAGGTTTTTCAGTTTTAAGCGTGCGGTTCTGAGCGCTTGGCCGATTGCGACGCCGTCAAGGAGTTCTTTGTAGAAAGTGATTGCAAATTTTTTGCTCGGACCGGATATGATTTTCCATGAAGCGCCGATGTAGTGCATACTGCCGGCATGGGTAAAGGCCCTTGCCAAACCGGAAGGGAACTCTTCAGATTCTTCTTGCCACCATGCGGATTCACAGGCATTGATAAATAACAGGTACGGCATTGACGCGCCGCCTTGAAAATTGGCGGTGTCGGTCAACGCTTTAAATTTTCCCTTTCCCAATATCAAACCGTCCTTTTCGGCATGACCTGTAAAATGGTAAAAATCGGCGCTTTTGATTTTTTCCCGTATGTCATCCGCTGTCACAATTGTGTTGGTTTCAACCGCGATACGATTGCGGCTGAACAATCTGCGAATTTCACCCGCTTCTATCCGCGCGTCATCAAGGTCTTGGGTGGGATCCGCCACTATCCACATTTTTAACGGTTCGCTAAGTTTGCGTATGTTTACGGGGCTGTTTTGATCTGTTTTAACGATGCGCCCCATGTTGAAACGTTCGCAAAGAAACTTATCATCAACGCAAAGCAGTTCCCAGGGAATATGGGACAGGCTGTCGTCGATTTCCAGGGTCAGGTATTGACCGTCCTTGATGTTGCGGAGACGTTCTTTGATATTACGCGGAAGCAGAGCATCACATCTGTTCTGCCCGGTTCTGATGAGTTTTTTGTGTAATTCAGCGGTACCATTGCCAAATTGGCGCGTGTTCAACAACTTGAATGTTTCAATAAAGCCGGCTTGAATTGTATCCAAGTCAACGGACCAGGTTTCCACCAACTCAAGCGGTTTGCGCGCGCTTCCCGCCTCTTCTACCAGCTCGATTCGCAGATTATTCGATGGCATAAATTCCGCCTTCTTCTATTTCAAAAGGAAATTCACCTATGGGTTTGCCATTTTGCTCCAGCACAAAACGATATGCGGCAAAAGGCAAATCGTCGAAATATGCATATCCCTCATCGTTTAGGGACATTGTGTCAAACTTGTCTGGCGGTCTTTCCAGGATGGCATCAAAAAAATCATGGTTTTGAGTATCGTCGGACAGCGTAACTTCGATTTTCACCTTATGGCGGTCTTTTTTGGTTATAACAATAACGGTCTTGAAGCCGTTGAACTTTTTTTCAAATTTGCGTGCTTGAATTTTTGGCGCTGTATCCGCCGGCGTTGCGGCTTTGGCGAATTCAGGTATTGCCGGATATAAAATCCATTCTAAAAGCGTGGTTATTTGATTTAAAATCCGCTCTGACATCGCCGCGGAAAACTCTTTAAACGGTTTTTCCTGTTTGACCGTTTCCTCATCTTGAAGCATTTTAATTGCGAATATATAGCTATCCCAGCAAGCCTCGCATTCAGCGATATGCGCTTTAACCTGCCTGATTTTTTCAGGCGAACCGGACTTACCGATGTAATCCGCCAATACGCCGTCGTTTTCAAGTGATGATTTGGATGAAGGCTCCACACACTCGGTTATAGGGAAACACATTTTAGAAAGATATGGATCGGATTGTTCCAAAGTGGTTTTTGCTTTCATGGTCAACTCCTTTAAAATCAGTGATAAGGAGTGCAAACTTCAGTTTGCGTCACAGCATAGCAAACTGAAGTTTGCACTCCGGAATAGGAAAGTGATTTTGTCCGCGTTCCTTAGCTTTTAG
>JAUCGF010000100.1 GCA_030378005.1 Desulfococcaceae bacterium HSG9
AAGGTTTCAGTTTATCAGATTTTCATATTCTACTAAGGTTTTAAAAATCGAAATAAGGTTTTTATTATTTGTCTGACTACATCTAATATTGTGTATTAATTAGATTTTAATAAATTACGCCGAATGTCGTCTGATTATTTTAATCAGTTATGTTTAATCTAACAAAGTAGTACTAATGAACGCGAATTAAATAACTTACCCATCAGGAGTGCAAACTTCAGTTTGCTTTGCCCGTAACGCAAACTGAAGTCAGCACTCCTTTTGGATAATATGTGTAAGTTATTTAATTTCTGATCCTAATCGCTTTTTGATTAGGATTAGAAGAATCCAATAATGACTTACAATTTTGATCCGGATCGTTGGTATGAAAATGAGATCGCGTATCTTAAAGACAAATTAAAATCAGGAATAATATCAAAAAAGGATTTCAAAAAGGCCGCTGAAAAACTTGATAAACGATACGAAGAAATGTGGAAGCGTTTAGACGGAACCTATCTGATTCATGGTATCTTTGATTGACCCGTTACATTCCGGCTAGATTGAACTTCAAGGGTTATGACAAGAAAGGGCGGTCTTAAAAATCATAATACACCTTAATCCCTCCTCTTACCTTTTTATAATAGATAATGGTCACGTTAATCTGTTCATTAAGTTCCTTTTGCGATTTGTAAGAATACGGTTTTACGGATACGGGTGTTAAACCGATAAAACCGTCAATACCTTTGGCTTCTTCGGCCGGTGCGGATAGCCGGAAAGTCGTATTTTTGCGTTTGGCAATCTGCACCAATATGCTTTTCTGAAACCGTAACCCGATATATGTTTTGGTTAAAATCAAATCCTGCGCCCATTTTCTGATCATTTCTTCATCAATTTTTTCCATCGCACGTTTCATTTTTAACACCATCTGATGGATTTTACGTGCAGCCTCATCAATCGCCTGGGGATGCTTGTCTGAATACCATATTACCCATTCGTCATATTCATGGCCATCAAATTGTTGAATCAATTCTGATAATTGGCCAACATGTTTAGGTCGCGTGGCTTGTGAATTACGATTGGCCAAATTCATCAGTTGGGTGGTATATTTGGGGAATTTGACTTTCTTGCCAACAATATCCTCAGTTATTTTTTTAGTTTTGATCCGAAAGACTTGATAATTGTTTTCGGCAGATACCGCAGTTGCTGTCAAAAATAAAAATATAACCGGCATAATAAATTGATTCATCATTTTATCCTAGCGTACAAAGTAAGATGCTCTTCCACTGTTACTTTGATTATAGTGAATGGTCAAAATTCATGGTTAATGATTACGGTAACCATACCTAGTGTTGTGTCAAGTTTAAGATGACAGGTGAAAATCAGGAGTGCTGACTTCAGTTTGCCGATTGTGGAGTGCTTTGGCAAACTGAATGCGTGAATTCACGTTTCACGCATGTTCAGGGAATTTATTTCATCCTCATTCCTAAATTGTTAAACATCCTGTGATTTGAAACAAAAAACAGTGAAAAAAATTAAAACAAGAGCTTGATATTAAGATTATAAAATTGTAATAGTAAGAAGTTATGGATGCTGCCATCAAATGAAGGTAAAGGAAAATTGCGAAGCAGTCGGCAATTATTCATTTTGCGCAGCTTTTAAATTTTAATATTTTATATTAATTTAGGAGGTTACAATTGTACGGCTTTCAAGCTATCACCGCAAATGACGGATGGGCAATGGCGCTTATGGGCGTTAGCATCGTTTTTTCAGGATTGGTGCTTCTGTCTCTGGCTATCTCACAAATACACAACGTGTTCAATCTTTTTGATAAAAGAAAGGCAAAGAAGGAAGAGGCTGCTAAAAAGGCGGCTGCCCAAAAAACTAAAACTAAAAAAGAAACTAAAGAGGACAAACGAATGCCATATCTGAACCTGCCCAAGGATATCGCCAAGGCCGGTTCACTTTTCGCGCCTTTGATTAAACCTAATGATAAACCATTTTTGTTAACCGACCTGCTGAAAGCGGCTGAAAAAGAGGATTTCCCCCACCCTCATTTGACGATCAATTATCTGCGTGACGCTAAGATGCTTATTCCTACGGGCGATGGTTTTTTTGTATGGCAATCCCCGACTACCTAATCGAATCTAACTAAATGAATGAGGACTGATTTATGGAAGACTTGCTTTTAAAATTTTTATCCAACACCGGTTTTGCTCTTGCCGACTATCGCTATATAATAATGATTATCGTTGGCATCACTTTTATTTATCTTGGCGTTGCCAAAGAATATGAACCGCTTTTGCTTGTCCCTATCGGCTTTGGTATCCTAATCGGCAATATCCCCGTTTTTATGGGATTCGGGCTTAGTATTTACGAAGACAACAGTGTTTTACACTACTTGTATTTTGGCGTCATCACGGGACTTTATCCGTCTATCGTCTTTTTGGGACTCGGTGCTATGACCGATTTTTCATCGCTTCTGGCGCGCCCGGTGTTAATGCTGCTCGGCGCTGCTGCTCAGGCAGGTATTTTTATTACATTATTGGGCGCTCTGGCACTAGGTTTTAACCCGCAAGAGGCCGGTTCGATTGCAATTATCGGCGGTGCTGACGGGCCTACGTCTATTTTTCTTACAGCCAAACTGGCACCGCATCTTATCGGACCTATCGCTATTGCCGCCTATTCCTACATGGCGCTTATTCCGGTAATCCAGCCGCCGATTATGCGTTTGATAACAACTAAAGAAGAGCGCCGGATAAAAATGGACCTTCCCCGCAGTGTTGATAAAAAAGAACGGGTTATTTTTCCGATTGTCGGTTTTCTTTTGTGCTGTTTTGTAGCTCCCACCGCACTGCCGCTTTTGGGTATGCTGTTTCTGGGAAACTTGCTGAAAGAATGCGGCGTCACCAATCGTTTGGCCAAAACAGCAAACACCGCTATCGTGGACACGGCCACGATCTTTTTAGGATTAAGCGTTGGTGCCAGTACGCAAGCTGATGTTTTCTTAACGCCCAAAGCAATCGGTATTTTCTGTCTCGGCGCGTTGGCATTTAGTATGGCTACCGCTGCCGGTCTGATTTTTGCTAAAATCTTGAATCTGTTTTTGAAAGATAAAATCAATCCGCTTTTGGGTGCGGCCGGAGTGTCGGCGGTTCCCGGGTCAGCCCGCGAGGTTCATCTCATGGGACAACGTGCCGACCGCACGAATTTCTTGTTGATGCATGCCATGGCTTGCAACTCTTCGGGTGTTATCGGTTCGGCCATTGCAGCCGGTGTTTTGTGGAGTTTTATGTATCTTGGGACCTGATGTCGTGCAATTTTTTGTATGGTGGGTTTCGCTACGCTTCGCCCACCCTACATAGCACGCGATACACACAAAAAGATTATATTTAAAGGAATCACATTTGAATCAAAGATTGGAAGAAATTAATAGCCGTATTCGCAAGGCCGCCGAACAATGCGGCCGTGATCCCCAATCGGTCAGGTTGGTGGCGGTGAGCAAAACCGTACCATCGGAACGTGTGCTTGAAGCGATTAATTCCGGTGTTACGATTTTGGGTGAAAATTACATCCAGGAAGCGCGCCAAAAATTTGACGCATTAAACGCGCATCCGATTGCATGGCATTTTATCGGGCATTTACAAACCAACAAAGCCAAATACGCTGTACGTATTTTTGATCTGATTCATTCAGTTGATTCGATTAAGTTGGCCCGTGAGATAAACAAACGGGCCGCACGAATCAATAAAATTCAAAATATTCTGGTGCAGGTGAATATCAGCCAGGAAGCGTCTAAATCAGGCGTTCATGTTGATCATATCAAACCGCTTATCCAAGAAATCAGCGGCATGTCAAACCTGAAAATTAAAGGGTTGATGACCATGCCTCCTTTTTTTAACCAACCGGAAAAGGTGCGGCCCTATTTCGGCGCTTTGCGAAATTTACGAGATGAACTACTTATCCGTGAAAATGTTATTGACGCCGGTCTGCACGAGTTGTCTATGGGCATGACCGGCGATTTTGAGGTTGCTATCCAAGAAGGCGCGACACTGGTGCGTATCGGAACGGCGATCTTTGGGGCGCGGAAATAGCGTTTATTCCCCTTTATACACCGGCTTACGTTTTTCCCGAAACGCGGCCAGCCCCTCCAAACGGTCTTGTGTCGGAATTGTCACCCAATAGGCATTGGATTCAATAGCCAATCCGGTGGCAAGATCGGTTTCCATACCGTAATTGATAGCATACTTGGCCTGTTCGATGGCAACCGGTCCGCCTTCACAGATCATGGCCGCCATTTCATAGCATTTATCTGACAATTCCTCTTTTTCACAAATCTGATTCACCAGGCCAATTTGCAACGCTTCCTCGGCACCCACCCGGCGTCCGGTGAAGATCAGTTCTTTGGCTTTACCTTTGCCGATTAAACGCGGCAGTCGTTGAGTTCCGCCGGCACCTGGAATAATAGCCAAGCGCGTTTCAGTCAATCCCATGGTGGCGTTCATTGATGCGAGCCGGATATCCGATGCCAACGCCAATTCTGTGCCTCCGCCAAATGCGGCTCCGTTCACCGCGGCAATCACCGGTTTGTTCAGATTTTCAATAGATGTGAACAGATTGCGTATCGTAAAGATGTACTCTTTGACTTTCATGGGGCTTAATGTTACCCGCTCCTTCAAATCAGCACCGGCGCAAAAAGCTCTATCGCCTGAGCCGGTGATAATGATAACACGGATTTTAGGGTCAAAGCGTAACGCTTCGATTTGCGCTTTAAGCGTATTCAGCAAAGCGAAATTAAACGAATTCATTATTTTGGGACGGTTCAGCGTTAATAACATAACGTTGTCTTTTTCTTCTGCCAGTAAAATATCGTCTGCCATTATGATCTCCTTTTCAAATCTAACCTAATTTTTGCTAATAATTTTATTAGCCATTATTTCGTGTCACACATAAATTTTATCCAATACCTTTTCAGATGAATTTAAACGGTCATTTCTTTTGGGGATATCAATCTCGAACGAATCCTCTTTCACAATGGCTTGAATTTCATCAATAAGTTATTCTATGGTAGGAAAGTTCTTCCGTTGTTGCCCGATAAACTCTTTAAACAATTGAATATTTACAATAACCGCAACCGGATCATTTTTTTCAAAAACGAATTGCGGTTCCTGAAGGCAGTAATTCAGAATTTTAGTGATTTTTTTGTACCTCATTTGTTTTCCAGGCTTTCATTCTGTAAAACCGGACGTATGAAAAATAAACCGAAATAATTATACCGAAAAACTCATGTCCAAGTACTTATTCTAAACCATTTTATTTAAAAACATGTCAAGAAAAAATCCGAAAATAATGTCTATTAGATGTATTTGGGTTTTGCTTTTCGCTTCTAATTTTGTCCAAAGTTCAAAATATAATTACTTAACTTTAAATTTGTTAACGCATAATTAAAGTTGTGATGCGTAAGTTCCTTAACAACTTTATATGCCTGTTACAGATGAATACTGAGTGAAAACTCCACCGATAGAGGCGGTGGTAGTTTAATTAAAATAATTAAATAAATCACCAATCGTAACTTTCAGCAATATGCAATACAGGGGGGTTCCAAAGTTAAATTAAATGATTCTATATTAAATAGGAGTTACGCAGTTGGATTTTAACTATCTGAATTTATTAGGTGTAGTAAAATTTCACATTCAATAAAATCAATGGGTTAGATTTCAACTGCGTAACTCCTAATTAAATTATGAATCGTGACAATCCTAAACATACTTTTATTTGGCGATTATAGATCATATCATGTAAGGTCAAATCCTAAAAAAGGAGGGCACAGAGTAATGAGTGAGCTGAATGAACCCAAAGTATTCAAGATCGCGGAATTGAAAGGAAGCAATTCCAAAGAAACAACAACAACACGAAGGGCTTTTATCAAAGGCTCCATGTCTATAGTGGCGGGTTCTGTTTTAATGTCCACTATGGCCGGATGCGGAGGCGGCGGGGATGATGGCGAAGGTGTTGACCCTAATGCGTGTGTCTGTAATACTGTGTGTCCCTGCGAAGATGTTGAGGGATGCCAATGTGACGAAGTTCATTGCCAATGTGAAATTGGTTGCGCTTGTCATACGGTTTGTCCTTGTGAGAATGTTGAAGCGTGTGCATGCGATGAAGTGATATCACAATGCAACCAGCCGGCTGGAACTCCATGCGCATGTGATGCTGAAGTCACAACGGCATGTACATGTGATGCTGAAGGCACAACGGCATGTACATGCGATGTTGACAATGATGCACAAGTATACAGTCAATACAATGGCTCAACATGTACATGCGATACGGTCTGCACTTGCAACACGGTCTGTACTTGTGACGCTGTCGGGTGTCCTTCTCACACCGCTTGTTCATGTGACGCTGTTTGCACTTGTGAAGCCGTTTGTTCTTGTGATGGTCATTGTTCTTGTGACGGACAAAGCGTAAGCTACTGGCATCCATGCTAATGCAAACATACACCGATAAGATTTGCGAGGGCGTCTATTTTTTGCCCGAAAGGGAACGATTTATTTTTTATGCGCCCTTGCAAGGATTGCTGCTGGAAGTCAACGATGCGTACAAACAGTGTTTTCATAAAGCGCTTAATGGCGATGTTACAGCGGTGGAATCTATTGGGCTGTCATCAACTCTGCTTGAAGATATTCAAAAGGTTCCTGCAGCAACTGACTGTATCCTGAAACCCGTCTGGCCTGTGGAATTCCGGCCGACCAATATGACAATTTTCTTAACGCATCAATGCACATTGCGTTGTACATATTGTTACTGCTACGGCGGAGAAGGCGTTACGATGTCATGGGATATGGCCCGAAATGCTTTAAACTACACTATGGCAAATGCTAAAAAACTCGGTCAGATTTTTAAACTGAGCTTTCACGGCGGTGATCCGGGCGCCTGCTGGCCGCTTTTTCAAAAATGTGTCCGCTATATCGAAAAAGAATGCGCTGATATGAAATTGAAGTTTCAACTGTCAGTTGGAACAAACGCTTTTTACAACGAGCAACAGGCAAATTTCATTTCAAAACATATTCATAGCGCAACCGTTTCGTTAGACGGCATTCCGGATATTCACAATCGCTATCGTTGCGGGCCCAATGGTGAACCTTCTTTATCTCGAATATTGCCTACTTTACAAATTTTTGAAAAAAACAAAATGCAATTTTCAGCACGTATGACGGTTACCAGGGGTTCGGTGGCAAAGCTGTCAGAAAGTGTGGAATATATCTGCCAGAAAACCAAGGCCGGCAATATCCGCGCGGAGCCGATGTACACTCGCGGAAGAGCATCATCCGAGAATCTTTCCACTCCTGATGCTACCATATTTGTTGAACATTTTCGTAAAGCCAAAAAGATTGCCTCGAAATACGGACGCGAATTGACCTATTCAGGCGCTCGTATTGGCGGCGTGTACGGAACCTTCTGTTCATACCCTAATCCGACCTTTGGTGTCACACCGAATGGCGGCCTGACATGTTGCTATGAAGTTCTGCATCCTCAAGATTCACTCGGCGAAATATTTTACTATGGGAATATTTCCGAAGACGGCGTCTTGAATATCAATCAAGATCGGATAAACTCGATTCGAGAAATGGCGGTAAAACGACGCGAAAAATGCGGTGACTGCTTCTGTCTGTTTCAATGCGCCGGCGATTGCATTGCCAAGGTCAATGATGCCGGTGGACTGAATACACATGTCGCGGAAAGGTGTTATATTACCCGCGAACTTACCAAAGATATGCTCAAAGACGTTTTGGCGGGTAAATTCTCGGGTAAAAAACGAAAAGAGCATCAGAATGTATAATCTATTAAATTAAACGCAAGCAGTGGAAATTTAATGCGGTCTTTCCCTGATGTAATAATGCCCCCATATACTACCAGCGCACTTTCAGATGATGAAATAGCTAATTTGCCACAATTCCTTCAAGAGGTGTTGAGTTCTGTCCGTGATTTCCGTGCAAAAAGAGCTTCGCGTGAATCTGTTCCGGTCACCTTGCCCCCAATATCAGGGCAAGATCACAGTTTGCCATCCTCGATTCGCATTGAAGATAACGGTGCTACGTTATACACTGGCCAATTATCGCCCGGGTGCCGATTATGCCGCCAAGGACTTTGGGAATGTGTCTTTATCACAATGGAATGTAACTTGGCGTGCGAATTTTGCCTGCGGCCTTATCATGAAGATGATTCGATACGTCATTCAGCGTGGGCAAACACACCTTACAAATTTACCGAATTTATCGCAGAGTGCGGGGTTCACGGTATCAGTTTTTCCGGAGGAGAACCTTTATTGAATTTCTCCGAACTGATAAAATGGCTCGCTGCATCTGCCATCGCAACCCCTCGACCCTATCTTTGGCTCTATACCAACGGCCTCCTATTGACAGAGGAAATGTGTGAACAACTAAAAAACGCCGGACTTGATGAAATCCGGTTCAATTTGGCGGCCACGGGTTATCGAAATCCTCATATTTTGCGCAAGATTGAAATAGCCGCCCAACAGTTCTCCGGTTTGACGGTTGAAATCCCGGCCATCCCAGAAGATTTAAAAATCGTCATCGAAATGCTTGAGAATTGGAGCGATGCGGGCGTCCGATATTTAAACCTGCACGAGCTGATATATGAAAAAAATACTAACGCCTGGTCCATGAAAGGAAAGCGTATTCCCGCCGTAATGAATGACGGACATAAATGTTCTCGCAATCCGGATAGTATCTCCGCTATTCTTGAAATTATGAACACTGCGGATTCCATGAACCTGCCGTTATCCGTCAATGCTTGCACCGTATACGGCAAAAATTTGCAAATTCAGGGCCGCAGGCGTCTTTACGCCAAACGCTCATTAAAAACGTATGAGAAATTAAAAGCGAACGGTACCGCCGAATGTTTTTGCGCCGTTAAAAACGGACATCTTGCGTTTTTTGCTCCGCAAGATCCGGTTCGCGCACAAAAACAATTCCCCGGATGCCGCTTGGCACGCATGGTGCGACTTCTTCCCTTGTCTCCCGAACAACCTGATATTTGGATTGATTTTGAATTTCTGAATTAGCATCGACAATTATGTATCAAGATAATTATAGCAAACTACGACCTTTACTCTCTTCAAAAATTCCTCTGTTTCATGGTAAATGTCATGATTTTGAAATTTTATATTCACCTGGACAAGTGTTCGTTGTCTCTCATCAAAGAGCAAACCGATTACGATATGCTTGCCAAAGAATTTTAACGTCAATTTTAACGTCTAGGAATCAACATGACACACTGATAGATGCCGGTATCTCAAAACCGATTATCCGAGCGGCTGAACTGATCTGCCGACACTCAAAATTTATCCAAAAACAAGTAAAAGCGCGGCATCTGACGGATTTCCAACCTGAATGTTTGATGATTTTGCATAATAAGGGCTGTGAGCTTGCCTGTACCTATTGTTTTGCACATCCTCAAAACGGGAAGCGGATAGGGTTCAGCCTGGATGAGATGGCTACTGCGACAAAGCTAGTCATGAAATCATGTTTTCGCAACAAAAAGTGTATGCAAGCAGTTTTTCATGGCAGCAGCGAACCAATGGCAGAGCAAGCGCTTATTGCGGAATACCTGCCTGTTCTTGAGAAAACTGCATCGGAATATGGCAGTGTGGCGGTAAAAACCTATATGGCAACCAATGGTATAATCAGTTCCGATAATGCGCATTGGCTGTCGGACAATATTGATCTGGTTGGTCTGTCGCTTGACGGCCCTCCTGATATCCAAAACATGCAGAGGCCTTATCGCAACGGACGCCCCACATCTAAAATCGTTGAACGAACCGGTCATATCCTTGCAAAAGGACCCTCCGTTTTGCATGTCAGAGCGACTATCACTCCGGATACAAATACGCGCCAAGCAGAAATAGTTAAATATATTCAGAATGTTATTTCCCCTGCGGCCATTCGCCTGGAACCAGCATTCAATACGAATCATAGCAAAGCTAAATGGAAAGGCAGAGATGCCAAACTTTTCGTAAAACACTTTATGAAGGCCCGTGATATTGCGGAGGTTCCGTTACATTCTTCTGTTTGCCGACCTCATGAATTGTATAGCACCTATTGTTACGTGAAGAATCAGACGCTAGCGATTGTTCCGGGCGGGGGGGTGACGTCCTGTTTTAAGAGAAGCGGTATATACCAGCCGGAACAATCAGACTGGCATGTCGGCATGTTCAATTATAAAACAATGCGTTATTCTCTTGACACTGACCGTATTTCCGCTATCCGCAACCTTTGCAGCACCTTTCCTCCATCCTGCGTCAATTGCTTTAACCGGTTTCATTGCACATTGGGATGCCCCGATTTTTGCTTAATTGAGCCATCGGAGAAAAAAGATTCGCCCGCCGGATTTCTTTGCGATGTTCAGCGGTACATGACGCTGGAAATTATTTTGGAGGCTGCCTATACTCTTTGGGAAGAAGCGAAGAGACGCGGGATTTCAAAATCCTGTTTTTGCAGGAAGCCGCTTTTGTCTCCGGAGCCTGGAACAGAGTCTGAATTCAGAGAGCTGACGGAGCTATAGGAATGCATGATATCTATGCCCTTCAACTGGGCCGGACACACATCGTATACAGCCCTTTGCATCACTTTACTGCCAGAGTAAACAAGGAAGCTCTGCTTGCTTTGCAGCGCAATTCATCCGGCATTCACGGCGGCCCGTTACAAGATCTGGCGAATCGAATCCGACGTCCAGCGGAGTACCCCTCAAGGCCGAATTCGAAAACACCGTCCCCTTCCAAAATAGTGATTATGCCCACGCGTCGATGCAACATGCGGTGCGTTTACTGCAATTTCGTAACTGATCAGGCCCATTCGTCCACACTTGATCCGATTCAGGCATGCCACTTTATTGACTACGCTTTGCAAAACCTGATACATAACAAAAGTGATTTTTTACATATTCATTTCTTCGGAGGAGAACCCTTTCTGCATCACTCTATTGTTGATCAGATTGTTCATTATGCCCGTCAGAATTGCATACGGAACAGTGTTAAACTCAGGTTGGAAGTTACTACCAACGGCAAATTCGATCGGCAGTATGCTCAGTTCGTGGGCAACGTCTTTGATACGGTGGTTGTATCTTATGACGGATCACGGGCATTTCAGAATGCGAACCGTCCCAATCCGGATGGAAGCGGGAGCTTCAAGCAGGTCTCGACAACACTGCAAGTCTTGTCGGAAACATCCACCGAACTATGTGTACGCCTATGTGCGACCGATCAATCAGTACATGCGCTGCCGGATTTGGCACGGCAAATTACAGATGCCTATAATATTGATAAACTCAACATTGAGCCACTGACTGCGAATTCTGTGGCAAACAGCGCTGGCTTACGACCGCCCGATCCCTATGCGCATTCTTTCAAGCCTTTATCGGCGCTTATAACGAAGCGCATCAACATGGTGTCGAAGTTATCAATGGGCTTACTAACATCAGACAAATCGGCTGGTCTTCCTGTCCGGTCGGTAAAGATTCACTGATGCTAATGCCGGATGGAACACTGACGGCCTGTTACCTTGAGGCCGATCGATGGCGCGAACATGGTTTGGATCATACGGTTGGATATGTTTTCAAAGATGGAAACGTAGCTATTGATACGAACAATCTTGAACGTATCCGACGTATGGTTTGGCATAAGCCTCGCTGTGAACGCTGCTTTTGCCGATGGACTTGCGCAGGAGGGTGCCATATTTCGTTAACTCCGCCTGATTGTAGCACAGATTATACCGATGAATGTATCCAAACACGCCTTATAAGCGCATCTTTTCTGTTGAAAACAGTTGCAGACCATAAATCAGTCGCAGCTTGGCTGAATGACAAAGCCGCGCACCAAATTTTGGCTGAACAAAATGATGATCGTATGTTAAACTACAATGGAAATACAGAATAACAGCATAACTCCGCTGGTAAACTGGGTATTCTCTTGGGGAGGCGTAACAATATATGATTCCCAAACAGGCAGGCACTGCTCCTTTCCCTATCCGTATGCAGCCCTATGGGACGGCGTAACGAAGGGCTACAATTTTGAAGAACTTGCAAACTGGTATTCAGTATTAGAGGGTGTTGATAGGTCTGTCGCTCAGGAAGAATTGCTGAAAACATTACAGGAATGGAAAGTGAGGCAGTATATTTCCTGGCAAATATAATATTTATGGCCAATATTTCATTAACAACTTATTGCAATCGAAATTGTTCTTTTTGTTTTGCTCGTAACGTTCGCAACAATGTATGCCCAAATATGTCTGTGTCCACTTTTATTCGCGCCGTGGATTTTTTTAAGGCGGGAGGTCTTGACACCATACATCTTATGGGAGGGGAGCCTACCCTACATCCCAAATTCCCCTTTTTAGTTGAAAAGATTTTGGAACGGCGGCTTAACATTCAAATTTTCACCGGTGGTGTTATCGCTGACTCGCTTCTTGATGCTTTAGATGCAAGTTCACTGGCCAGCGACAATTTAAATTTTATTCTCAATGTTGATTTGACACATTCATCCAATGATATGCTGTTACATCATCAGGAAGCCCTTTGTCAGCGCCTAAGCAAAAAAATCACGTTAGGAGCAACTATCTTACATGCTGCACAAGATTTATCCAGGTTGATAGATTGGCACAACCGTTGGCATACTGCCCCCGCTATACGATTGGGTGTTGCACATCCCATTGCAAAGGGAGGCAACCGATTTGTTCGTGAGCCACAATTATTCAATGTAGGTGCTTTAGCTGAACGCTTTTGTCGTAAAGCGATAGAGGGCGGTATTCATATTGAGTTTGATTGCGGATGGACACCATGTATGTTTTCTTCTTTTTTTATGGAAAACAGTCCTTTCGCCAGTCAAATTGGTCAAAGATGCAATCCCATTATTGATGTTTTGCCCAATGGCAGTATAGCACCATGCTACGCACTTTCTCATATCAATGATAAAAAACTGCAAAACAAAGAAACCAGAGACAACATGGTTGCTCACTTCGAAACAGAATTGGAACCTTGGCGTGAAATCGGAAGCAAAACGGACTGTACCACTTGTGCATACCGTAATAACGGCATATGTCGCGGTGGATGTGTAGCCAGAGCTATGACACGCGGCATGCATCCCCAACACAAGAGGGCGGACAATCAGTTCTGACCTGTGGAAAGCAATCCCGCCCAATCATGGCCTTTGTTTAAAAATACATGTATAAAATCTATTCGCGGCAGTTCAGGCAATACCAATAGTGCAATGTAAATAGGAATATAAGTATGGTTCCAGCTTTAACACGGCGTGAGTTGTTCAAATATCTGTATAACAGACATTGGAAGACAGACCAACGTCCCCTGAAACAGAAGCGCTCTCAGCAAATTAGTGATCGTCAGCCCTCCAAAGCCAAAAGTGTCAAAAACGAACAATGCTTCTCTATTTCAGAAATATTAGAGATGCCTGATGAAAATCTCCGTATCATTCAGCCTGTACTAAACAAGAACGCAAAGGTGTCAGAACACCTTTGTGATGCACTAAGTGAGTCAATGCAAACCTACTTCACAGAGGATAAAATTGTAAATATGTTTAATGGTGAACATACTCTGGAAGAACTGGCTTGCCAACTGAAAGATGAAAAAGATAGCATTTCCATTGAAGAAGCTTATCTTGCCGTAAAAAGGTTGTTTGTGAGGCTATGTGAGGAAAGAAAGGTTGGCTTTCATCGCAAGGTTTGTTCATCTAATTCTATATAGAGGAATAGCCATTGATAGCATGGATCACAATACACGGCGCTGTGTTCTTCGTAATTGTATTAGGCATCATAGTAGTGACGGCTTTGATATCCGGGCGCAAATCATTGGTAAAGTGCATCTCAATCGGGTTTAAAGAACTTACTATTATCTGTCTGATTATTCTTGCATCTTGGGCGGTTCGCCAATTCCTAATCACTAAAATGCACAATGTTTATCTTGATGAGTTTGTGCACATGCAACTTGCACGAACCCTCCTTGATACCGGCAAATATGGAATTACTTCCATTGCAGGAGATCCGGAAGCGCCTGTAATTCGTGCGGTTAAGTGGCCTCCGGCTTTTCATACATTATTAGCCGCTGCTTATATGGTAGGAGGAAGTCAAGAAACCACGGCGTATGCTCTCAATGCCATACTTGGCGCTTTAGGGGTTTTGGGTGCCTATCTGTTTGCCAAAATGCTTTGCTTTTCCGTATCAACTTGTTTGTCAGTTGCCATTCTCATAGGTTTATGGCCAATCCATCTGCGAATGTGTGCGGGCGCTTCGATAGAGCCCGGAGCTATGGCAATGATTCTAATAGCGTCAAGTTTGATGATAGCCTTTTTGAAGACTCGAAACAGGTCTCTATTCTGGGCAGGTGCTGCGGCAATTGGACTGGCGGGGATGTTTCGTTTAGAGAGTGTGCTGGCCGCTGCAATAGTACCGTCAGTTTTGGCTGTTTGGGAAGAGCGAAGGAGTGGCAAACCGGTCAGACTGTCCG
The DNA here is from genome assembly GCA_030378005.1 of Desulfococcaceae bacterium HSG9. Lineage (GTDB taxonomy): Bacteria > Desulfobacterota > Desulfobacteria > Desulfobacterales > JAUCGF01 > JAUCGF01. The sequence goes on from JAUCGF010000100.1 coordinate 14,512, forward strand.
TTAGCCAATTTATCGGATTCTGCATTTTTTGCACCCCTATCTTTTTATTTGCTATTTCCGGTTTCACGGAATACCAAGCGTTTCGGGCGCAAAGCAATACCATACCATATTGGGGAGGTCTCTCTTTTTGGTATGGAGGAGGTTTGATGCCGTATAGCTACAGCGCACTGCTATTGTTAGGGCTAATAGTGCTCTGGAAAAGGCGTCTGTCACTTTTTGCAGCATGTTTTGTGGTAATTATAGGGATGCTTTTTATTTACGCATTTTATATTCATATTGACGCGAGCAGAGGTGATCTTCAGCGTTACCAATTACAATGTGCGCCAGGCTTTATTGGCTTTGCAGCCGCTGCTTTTCAGTGGGCGGAAGATTCTCGTAAAAAATTCCGTTTTAGCCATACCATAATCATTTTACTTTTATTTGTGGGGCTGATCCCCTGCTTGCCTGAAGCACAAAAACCGTTTCGAGCAGATTTTGAACAGAAATACCGTTTCGTTACTTCTTCATCATCCATTTTGCCGAAAGATGCAATGTATTTTGCTGCGATCCCATCATTTCTGTCAACAACATTAGGTATACAGTGTTCTCCTCTCCAGCGGCTTCTAAAAGAGGGTAAGAATTCAAATCTTGTCCAAGGCAGAATAAAAATATATTTTCGTAACATTTGGTCACCAAGGTTGGCAGCGATTGATAGGCAAATAAACAAACGCTATATTCTGCGCCCCTTGGTTGAAAGACACGATGCATTCTATATGGGGTTTTTTAAAATAATGGATAGATAGTTCGTCAATCGCGTAAATTTTTAAAACGGCTGCCAACGTGTTGGAAGGGCGTCTTTTTGTAACAACGCGATGATATCCATACTCAAGGCAACACCGGTGTGTACAGCAACACCACCCCAGATAGAGCGAGATCTCAAGGATAATATACCGAGAAATAGCCCAAAAAAAATCGCCCCCGTAGCTTCCAGCCACGGTTTTGGGAAATGAATCATCAAATACGGCACACACATGATCAGCACGGCATTCGCCCCCAAAGCCGGGCGCAACGCTTGCAATATGAAGCCTCGGAAGAAAAATTCCAGGAAAACAAACTGAGAAAGATACATCACTTCCCAGCATAAAAAATCGAATATGCTGCGACTAGCCTGTTTGTAAAATGGATAATGATTAACAAAATCAGCACGAAAACTGGCCAGAGCAACCAATACCAAAATTGGTGAGAGCAAGGCCAAATACCATCTCCAGTGCTGATGCAGATCACCAAAACCAAGGCCATAACTCCGGATATTTTGACGAAAGAAAATCTTTATTACAAAGCAGGGCAGTAAAACATAACCTGTCAGATGCCATAGCGTCCACCAGCAATATTTAATCAACATACTAAATTGATTGCGTTGAAGATTAAGAAAAATAGTTGAAATCGGTAATTCCTGCCATTCTGCCACTATTGACAGGAAGACATAGAAACTGCTAAATAATTTACGGTAATAAATCAGCAATAGACAGGCTGCAACAGTGGTCATGGTCATGAAAGTGCGAGACAACGCTTTCTGACGCGGGAGAACGTAGGAGGGTGGTTCCCGATCTATAATATCAAGGACACTCAAAATGCGTTCAGGATGCAGTCGTCGGATTACGATGAATAGGATGTGTTTTATGTTCACGCTATGTTCAATCCTTTATATCAGAAATGCTAATTTTTTTTCATAAACATTTTATAAATCTTACTATGGCATCATTGACTAAGGCGATTTCTAAAAATGAATATCCCAGATATTACCATGCTGATCCTAAGCCTATGGCGGATTCATGTTGAAATAAGTGGGATATTCTTTTTTGGAAATCGCCTAAGAGCGCTTTTTTTCCTGAACCAAATGACCGCTTTCAGGAATTATGACTAATGTCGAATTTTTTAAATCCTTTTTTATTCGACTTTGGCCATTTTAGAAAAAACGCAAACCCTTTAAAATTATGGTTTTGTTTATGTGAAATATAAATAGACGAAGTCATATACCTTAAATGAGGGCTATGATTTCACATAATTAATTTTCAAATTCAGCATCCGATATAACGCGAAATCACAATCCGCTGCACTTCGGAAGTGCCTTCGCCAATATCTAACAGTTTCTGATCTCGATAAAAACGCTCCACATTGTATTCCTGCATGAGTCCGTAACCACCGTGAATCTGCACCGCATGGTTAGCCACTCGCCCCATGACTTCGGAACAGTATAGTTTGGCCATGGCCGCGTATTTTTCAAATGGGCGTTTTTTATCACGCAGCCAGCACGCTTTATACATAAGATTACGGGCGCATTCAATTTCAACAGCGCAATCCGCCAATTTAAATGCGACTGCCTGAAATTTACTGATCGGCTGCCCGAACTGTTCGCGTCCTTTGGCGTATTTTAAGGCCAAATCATAAGCGCCCTGTGCGCCTCCCAACCCCATGGCGCCAATTGAAAGCCGTCCGCCATCAAGCGTTTTGAGCATCTGATGAAAGCCATCGCCTTGCTTGCCTAAGATATTTTCCTTTGGCAGACGCACGTCATCAAAATAGAGTTCAGCCGTGTTAGAGGAGCGCCACATCATTTTTTTGTGCATAGGAACCGTTTTAAAACCGGGAGTTCCATGTTCCAATAAAAAACAGGTATATTCATGTTTGCCGTTAGGACGAGTGCCGGTGACGGCCTGCACGGTAACGCCCATGGAAAGCTCGCAAGCCGCATTGGTGATAAAAATTTTGGAACCGTTGAGTACCCATTCATCGCCATCTAAGACAGCGGTTGTCTTACTACCGCCAGCATCAGACCCGGCTGTCGGTTCGGTCAGGCCAAAACCCCACAAACCTTCCCCGTTGCAAAGCTTAGGAAGATATTTTTTCTTTTGTGCTTCGCTGCCAAAATAGTATATCGGACCGATTCCCAGAGAATTGCCGGCTGCGATGGTCGCCGCCTGGGAGCCGTCTAAACGTGCGATTTCTTCCACAGCGATAATATAGGAAAGATAATCAAGCCCTTGTCCGTCGTATTCTTCGGATACAAACATACCAAACAGGCCGATTTCACCCATTTTTTGCGTCAGCTTGGGATCAAATTTTTCCTGCTCATCCAGTTCATTGGCAATGGGTGCAATTTCCTTTACAGCGAATTTTCGCACTTCTTTACGAATCATTTCCTGTTCTTTAGTTAAGTCTAAATCCAAAGGTTTCCTCCTTCAAGTAGTTTAAAAAACAGCATATTTTTATTTTATACCAAAATACTGCTCCTACATAGTTTAAAATAATTGAACAAATTAAAATATTTTAGCATAATTTCTTGAAAGTGCAAGTAAGAAATGAGTGTAAAATGTGAAGTTTAAAATCCGAAGGAAACTGTACCCATTTTTTCGTAAATGATTTAGAAACTATATTAGCTTTAAAGTTCTGACTTCAAATATTGACATCCGATGTAATAAAGGTCATAATGTATGGTTATATTGAAAATCTTTGAAAAATCCGAAATTCACTCTCAAGGCATCAGGCTCAAAGCCGACTGTATATACATAAGGAGGAGATATGGATACCGAAGTTTACAAACCGAAAAACAATATCAGAGTTGTGAGTGCGACATCATTATTTGACGGCCATGACGCGGCGATTAACATCATGCGACGGATACTTCAGGCAACAGGTGTGGAAGTGATTCATCTCGGACACAACCGTTCTGTGCATGAAATTGTCAATGCGGCGGTAGAGGAAGACGTTCAGGGTGTGGCAGTGTCATGCTATCAGGGAGGGCATGTGGAATTTTTTAAATACATGCTCGATCTTCTAACTGAAAAAGGCGCGTCTCATATCAAAGTTTTCGGCGGTGGCGGCGGTGTGATCGTCCCGGAAGAGATCAACGAGTTAGAGGCTTATGGCGTTACCAAGATTTATTCGCCAGAAGACGGCACTTCTATGGGACTCCAGGGAATTATCAATCATTTGACGGAAGCGATTGATTTTTCCACCATTCAAGATGAATCGTTTGATTATGAACAACTTACGTATGATAATAAGCGGTTTGTAGCCAATCTTATTACTGCTGTGGGACTGGCCAAAACTTCGGGTGATGGCAAGATTGAATCTATTATCGCAGAATTGAAGCGCAAAATCGGCGACCGTAAAATACCGGTGGTGGGCATCACCGGAACCGGCGGGTCAGGTAAGTCTTCCCTTACGGATGAATTGATTCTGCGCATCCTGCACGACAAGCAGGAGATGAAAGTGGCCATTATCAGCAGCGATCCATCCCGACGCAAAACCGGCGGCGCGCTTCTCGGCGACCGTATCCGCATGAACGCCATCGACAATCCTCGGGTGTATATGCGCAGCCTTGCTACGCGCAGGTCCGGTGCTGAAATTCCCGATTTTTTGCCCGAAGCCATCCAAGTGGTCAAAGCCGCCGGTTATGATTTGGTTATCGTGGAAACAGCCGGCATCGGCCAAGGTGATTCCAATATTGTCGATCTGACGGATATTTCTATTTATGTGATGACCAGTGAATTTGGCGCAGCCTCTCAATTGGAAAAAATTGATATGCTGGACTACGCCGATCTGATTGCGGTGAATAAATATGAAAAACGGGGCGCTGAAGATGCGGTGCGGGATGTGCGTAAACAGGTTCAGCGCAATCGCAACGAATGGGGGCAAGCGCCCGAAGATATGCCGGTTTTCGGAACCATCGCCTCCAAATTCAACGATGACGGTGTTACGGCGCTTTACCATGCTTTGTTTGCGGCTATTGGGGATAAATTTGGTCTTAAATCGGATTCCGTTTTCCCTGCCGGCGAATCCAAAACATCCACTTCCACAACAGTTATCATTCCGCGCGAACGAGTGCGTTATTTAGCGGAAATCGCAACTACGGTCAGAGACTATCACCGTAAAACCCAAGAGCAGGCTGGCTCTCTGCGGCAGGTTTGGCATCTGGAAAAAACGGCGCAATATTTAAAAAACGACACGGATGCTTTGATAGAGCGTCTTAAACAGGAAATCAGCCGGGTACAGGCATCCGTTGAAAACGCCACCTCACTCATGATGAGCCGATGGCAGGAAGTAAAAAACGCTTATTCTAAAGACGAACTCGTTTATCAGGTTCGTGGACGTGAAATTCGAGTGCCGCTCTTTACCGAATCTCTATGCCATCAAAAAATCCCTAAAATCGCATTACCCAAATTTGAAGACCCAGGTGAATTATACACATGGATTCGCAAAGAGAACCTGGCCGGTTATTTTCCTTACACCGCAGGTGTGTTTCCTCTGAAAAGAGTGGATGAAGACCCGACTCGCATGTTTGCCGGCGAAGGCGATCCGGCACGCACCAACCGGCGTTTCAAACTTCTGTCCGCCGATTCTAAGGCCAAAAGGTTGTCAACCGCGTTTGATTCGGTGACGCTGTATGGCGAAGACCCGGATGAACGACCGGATATCTATGGCAAAGTCGGCACATCCGGGGTCAGTGTCTGCTCTTTAGACGACGTTAAGGCACTTTATCACGGTTTTGAATTATGCGCGCCAGGCACATCCGTTTCCATGACAATCAACGGTCCGGCACCGATGATGCTGGCTATGTTTCTGAATGCGGCCATTGATCAGGAAATGGCTAAATTAAGTTCTGAAAATAATGCCGAACTTACCGAAGCGCAGGTTCAAGAATGCCGGGCGCTCGTGTTGTCCAATGTACGCGGAACCGTTCAAGCGGATATTTTAAAGGAAGACCAGGGGCAAAACACCTGTATCTTTTCAATCGAATTTGCGCTCAAAATGATGGGGGATATCCAAGAATATTTTATTCAAAACAATGTTCGTAATTTTTATTCGGTTTCTATATCCGGGTACCATATTGCCGAAGCCGGAGCCAATCCGATCACCCAACTGGCGCTGACGCTCTCCAATGGATTCACTTATGTGGAATACTATCTTTCACGGGGAATGCCGATTGACAGCTTTGCACCGAATTTATCCTTTTTCTTTTCTAATGGCATGGACCCTGAATATACGGTCATCGGACGGGTGGCGCGGCGAATATGGGCAGTGGCTATGCGCGATAAATATAGCGCATCGGAGCGCTCCCAGATGTTGAAATATCATATTCAAACTTCGGGACGCTCACTCCACAGCCAAGACATTAATTTTAATGATATCCGCACGACCCTTCAAGCCTTGTGCGCGGTGTATGATAACTGCAACAGTCTTCACACTAATGCGTTTGATGAAGCCATCACCACGCCCAGCAGCGAATCGGTGCGGCGGGCGTTGGCCATTCAGCTCATTATTAACCGCGAATGGGGGCTGGCCAAAAACGAAAATCTGAACCAGGGCAGTTTTATCGTGGAAGAACTGACCGATCTGGTTGAAGAAGCGGTGCTGACCGAATTTGATCGGATTGCGGATCGGGGCGGCGTGCTGGGAGCAATGGAAACCGGCTATCAGCGAGGTAAAATTCAAGAGGAGTCGATTTATTATGAAACATTAAAGCATACCGGCAAAATGCCGGTTATCGGCGTCAATACTTATCGTGATCCGCATACAGATGATGAAGATGAGATGATTGACACGGTCGAATTAGCCAGAGCTACCGAAACTGAAAAAAAATCACAACTGAAACGGTTGCAAGATTTTCAAAATCGCCATGCTGAAAAGTCACCTGAAGCACTCAGGCGACTTCAGCGGACAGCCCTGTCCGGCGGCAATGTTTTTGCAGAGCTGATGCAAACAGTGCGAACTTGCAGCTTGGGGCAAATTTCGCAGGCATTGTATGAGGTAGGGGGCAAATATCGGCGGAATATGTAATTAATTTTTTTTAATAAGGAGAAAACCATGCCAAAACAGCGCACTCTTTCAAGACGGCGTTTCCTTAAATCTCTTGGAACGATGGGTCTGGCGGCAGGAGTCGCCCCAGCTATAATTATTCCGGGTCGGGCTCGCGCCGACCAAAAAACGTTGAAAATTCTTCAGTGGCACCATTTTATCCCTGAATTTGACAGATGGTTTAACCAGGTTTATGTCAAAGAGTGGGGTGAAAAAAACAACACTCGCGTTATCGTGGATAATGTCGGCATGACGAGCTTGCATAGTCGCGCTGCTGCGGAAATATCTGCGCAAAAAGGGCATGACATTTTTTTCTTTTTAAGTCCGCCCGCTCTATATGAAGATCATGTGATCGATCACCGCGAAATTTATGAAGAGTGCGAGAAAAAGTATGGCAAGCCTCTTGATATCGCAAAAAAAAGCACCTATAACATCAAAACAGGTAAATATTATGGTTTTTCAGACAGCTATGTGCCGGACCCGATCAATTACCGCAAGGATTTATGGGATGATATTGGGATGTATCCGGACACTTGGGATGATATTCGTATTGGCGGCGCAAAAATCAAAAAAAAGCATGGCATTCCGATTGGCCTTGGGTTAGCCCCTGAGTTGGATACGAACATGGCGCTACGTTCAATTATGGCCTCTTTTGGGGCATCTGTTCAGGATGCAGAGGGCCTTTTGATCCTCAAATCTGATCAAACCCTGGAATCTTTGAAATTTGTCAAAGCCCTTTACCAAGAAACTATGACTGATGAAATCTTTACCTGGGATGCCTCGTCAAATAATCGTATGATGTTGGCAGGACGGGGATCGCTTACAGCTAATGCCATCTCAATCACGCGTGCCGGAGAAAATCAAAAAATTCCCCTTGCAGACCGAATCTGGCTGGCCAAAGCCGCAAAAGGGCCTGTGCGTCGAATCGGGTTTAACCATCTGATTGATAGTTACGTTATATGGAAGTTCGCAAAAAATATTGAAGGCGCTAAGAAATTTTTAGCAGATTATGTCGCTCAGTCTCGAGCAGTGTTTTTAAAAAGTCAGTTTTATAATTTTCCGTGTTATCCCGAGACAGTTCCCGATTTACAACAGCTCATCAGCCATGATACCCAGGCAGCGCCTCCAGACAAATATAAAGTGTTCAAAGACGTTTCAGATTGGACAGCGAATGTAGGTTATCCCGGGTATGCAAATCCCGCCACTGATGAAATCTTTGGTAAATATATCCTTCCCAAAATGTTTGCCCAAGCCGCATCTGGTAAAATTACGCCAGAAGATGCCCTTGATCAAGGGTACAAAGCAGCAAAAGAGATTTATCAATTATGGAGTTCCAAAGGGAAAATCTAAAGATCTTTGAAAAGAGAATCTTTTTGAAAGATCGAATCAGCCGATTTTAAAGGAGGCAAGAAATCGGGTTTTTCTAAACCCGATCTCTAAAAGGCCGATTTATGAGGCGATTTATAGAAAGGTGAAACAGCCATGAAATGGATGAAAAGTATTTTTCTGATAGGCTTGGGATTACTGCTTGTCTCGCAGGCTTATGCGGAACAGCAGAAAAAAAGGATATTCGTGGTTAGCAGCTATCACAAGAGCTATCTCTGGTCTCAAGCGACCCAGAAAGGCTTAACTGCTGCCATGCTCAACTACGGGTACTTGAATAATATCCAACAAGCCGATGATTTTACGAACAATGACTATATTGAAAGCTCAAAGGCCATCATCAAAAAAGTCTGGATGGATACAAAACACAAGAATAGATTTTACGAAATCGCTAAGACAACAGTTCATATTGTGCGGTTGATTGAGGAATTTAAACCCGACTTGGTTTTGCTTGGCGACGACAATGCCGCAAACTACATTGGCAACCAGTTATTAGACACTTCGACTCCAGTGGTTTTTTGGGGAATCAATGGTTTGCCTTTAAAATACGGATTGGTGGAAAGCATGGATAGCCCAGGACATAACGTTACAGGTGTATGGCAAGTAGGATATCCTAAGGAAAGCCTGGAGCTTTTACACCAATTGATTCCCCAAGCCAAAACGTTTGCGATACTTGCTTGTGATTCGGAGACAACAAGACCCCGCGTCAAGCAAATCAGAAACTTGGCAAGAAAAGGGGAATTGCCTCTCAAATTGGCGGATGCAATCGTAACCAACTCTTTTTCCAATTTTAAAACCAAAGCGATAGAACTGGCTGCCAAAGTAGATGCCTTCTTTATTCTTAACCACGATACATTAATTGATGATCAGGGAAACCACATGGATATGCTTGATGTGGGAAAATGGTATCTAAAAAATGTGAAAAAACCCGAAGCCTCTCCTGAACCTCAATTTGTCAGAGAAGGAATGCTGTTAACCGCCAGTGATTCAGGCTATAACCAAAGCTATAGAGCCTTTGAAATGGCTTTAGATATTTTGGAACAAGGATTGAACCCCAGCCGTATGAGAACCGTGGTTCCCCCCAAAGGCCCATTGATGGTTAATCGTATTCGAGCCGAAACACTTGGGATTTCTTTAGAAGATAAAATGGATGCTATTGACGAAATTGTTGATGAATCAATCGCGTTGGAAAGGTGATTGTTCGCTATGACATCAAAAAAGAAAAGCGGTATTTCGATCTTTGCCAGAATATTAATAATATTTATATGTGTAAATATCGCTACAAGCGGCATCTTAATGACAATTGCCTTTACGTTTCATCGGCAATCAATAGAACATCGGACCAAGGAAACCGTCACTCAGCAACTCGAAATCCTTCGTGATAATTTTGAAAACGACTATCGCCACAATTTGAAAAAAACTCTTGAGATGTTAGTGTCATCTTCCATTTTAGATGATTATATTGCAGTTTCGGATTATGAGAAAAAAATACTGAGCAAAAAAATAGAGCAGCAATTTATACAAACCATTAAAACCCATAAGACGTATCATTGCATTCGGTTTATCGATGCGGATGGAAATATCAACATCGGTGTGACGGGCAAGTTACGCAATAAAGAAGCGGTAAATCTAAAGCAAATTAAATCCGACGATCTTGCTTCCTTTTCTGAATCCTTGAGCTTGAGAGCCGGCGTAAAATTATTTCAAAAACTTGAATCCATTCCATTATTGCTTTCTGGCGGTTATATGGAATGGTTTATGCCGTCACGCGAAATTCAACTTGAAGGTCCTTTTATAGATGAAAACGGAAAGCTTTCTTTGCTCGCAGGGGTTTCTAAGCTTGATTTGGATATAGGCGCCTTTGGAGGCGTCCTTATGATTCATCAAAAATTAGAAAAATTTTTTAACGGGCTGCGTGATGTAAAATTTTTTGATGAAAATCTGATATGGGTTTTCGATGCCAAAGGCAGGTTATTGAAAAGTCCTGAAAAGGAGGAAAACCGTTTAATGCCTGATCATTATCTATCAGCAACTTTTCAAGGAACGCCACGGTTGCTTGATGTAAAAGAGGGGCTGGTTGTTTATCAGGATTTTTCTATTATTCCGGGAAAGCCCTTTATCAGAGTGGTGATCAGTATGCCATCCGCCCTTTTGGTCAAGGATTTTTTCCCTGCTATTCGCTTTTTTTCTTTAGTGCTGGTCAGCTCCCTGGTTTTGGTGCTGCTGGTTTCGCTTTATGTATCACGTTATCTTTCAAAACCGATTATTGAACTCGCTAAGGCGGCAAACCGAATGGCTGAAGGCGATCTAAACGCCAAGGTCCGGTTAAAAACAACGGGTGAAGTCCAAATGCTCGTCAACAGTTTCAATCAAATGACAGAAGAATTGCAGCAAAAAACGATCCTTTTGGTTGAACGCGAGCAGAGATATAGAAATCTTACTGGAAATCTTCCAGGAATTGTTTATCGTCTAGACCTCAGATCAGACAAAAACATTCTATTTTTCAATGATATGCTTTATCCGATGACCGGACATAATGATGAAGATTTGAAACGCGGGAAGCTTTGTGCGCTTGAATCTATGATTATTCAGCAAGATAGTAATAAGGTCATTTTAAAAATTATTGATGCGATAAAAAAAAAACAGCCTTTTCAAATTGAATATAGAGTTAAACATAAAGAGGGTGATAGACGGTATTTTCTGGAACGCGGAAGGCCGATATACCAATCAAACGGCGAACCTAAATATGTTGACGGAGTGATATTAGACGTCACCGAGCGCGAAGAGGCTGAGGATGAAAGAAAAGAACTTGAATCAAAACTTCTGCGGGCACAAAAATTGGAGGCAGTAGGAACTCTTGCAGGCGGTGTGGCGCATGATCTCAATAATATCTTGTCAGGTGTTGTCAGTTATCCTGAATTGCTATTGCTTGGAATTCCTGAAGAAAGCCCATTAAGAAAACCGTTGTTAACAATTAAAAAGTCAGGAGAGAAAGCTGCGGCTGTGGTTAACGATCTTCTGACTCTTGCAAGAAGAGGGGTGGTTGTTACTGAAATTGTCAATTTAAATAATATTATCAGTGACTACTTGGAAAGTCTGGAATATAGCAAAATGCTATCATACCACTCCGAAGTCAGATTCGATACCGATCTTGATCTGAATCTGCTGAATATTATGGCTTCACCAATTCATATAACCAAAGTGGTTATGAATTTAGCCTCAAATGCAGTCGAGGCTATCTCTGGAATTGGAACAGTTCGTATATCCACTGAATGCCGCTACCTTGACAGACCGGTAAGCAACTATGAAAATGTAAATGAAGGGGATTATGTCGTCCTTACTGTTTCTGACAGCGGTGAAGGAATTAGCGATCAAGACATAGAAAAAATATTTGAACCTTTCTATACAAAAAAGAAGATGGGCCGCAGCGGAACCGGTTTGGGCTTGCCCGTAATATGGGGCGTAATAAAAGATCATAATGGATACATAGATGTTAAAAGCGACCGTGGAATAGGCTCAACGTTCACAGTTTTTTTTCCTGTGGCCAGAGGTAATTCTGCCAAAGCTGAGTCTAAATCAGCTTTAGACAGTTTTATGGGCAAGGGCGAATTGATTTTGGTGATTGATGATGTCGAAGAACAGAGGCAAGTGGCCTCTGCGATACTTGAAACTTTAAGGTATTCCGTAGTATCTGTATCATCCGGCGAAGACGCGGTCGAATATATTACAAACAATTCAGCGGATTTATTAGTCTTGGATATGATCATGGACCCTGGAATTGACGGACTTGATACATACAAAAAAATTCTTAATTTGCATCCGGGACAAAAAGCAATTCTCGCAAGCGGCTATTCTGAAACCGACCGAGTCAAAGAAGCTCAAAGACTTGGTGCCGGAACCTATATTAAGAAACCATATACATTAGAAAAGATCGGAACTGCTATTAAACGAGAATTGGAAAAACAATGATAAATTCCCAATAAGATTGAAAATGATATTTTAAGTAATATTATCCTAATTGAAATATAAACAAAATGACAAAAAAGGAGCGAAAATGCAAGAAGCAGTCATCGTAAGTGCCGTACGCACACCGCTCGGCAGTTTTAACGGTTCATTAAGCAAAATCGGCGCAACCCAATTGGGTGCGCTTGCAATCCAAGAAGCGGTGCGACGCGCATCAATAAATAAAGAAGATGTCAATGAAGTGATCATGGGCCAAGTGTTACCTTGCGGGTACGGCCAGAATCCGGCCAAACAGGCTGCCGTGTTAGCCGGAATGCCTGAAGAGGCGGAATGTTTTACGGTCAACAAAGTGTGCGGCTCGGCATTGAAAACCGTAATGCTCGCTGCACAGGCTGTTCAATGCGGCGATGCCGAAGTAGTGGTTGCCGGCGGCATGGAAAATATGAGCATGGCACCCTATTATCTGCCTAAAGCACGCAACGGTTACCGCATGGGGCCGGGGGTGCTTGAAGACCACATGGTTCATGACGGCCTCTGGGATATTGTCAATGATTTTCACATGGGCATTTCCAATGAGCTATGCTCCGAACAATACGCGGTCACGCGCGAAGATCAGGATCAATACGCCGCCGAATCCTACCGGCGAACTTTAAGCGCCATTGAGTCCGGCAAATTCAAAGATGAAATTGTTCCGGTTGCTATCCCGCAACGCAAAGGTGAACCGGTCATTTTCGATCAGGATGAATGCGCCCGTCCCACCAATTATGAAGCGTTATCTAAAATGCGCGGCGCATTTAAAAAAGACGGCGTTGGCACCGCCGGCAACGCTTCGATTATCAGTGACGGGGCCGCCGCAGTAGTCGTTATGTCAAAAGAGAAGGCGCTTGCCGAAGGATGTGAAATTATGGCGACAATAGGGGCGCAGGCTTCCTACGGCATTGATATGAAATATGTGCTTGTAGCACCGATCTGGGCAATTCCCAAATGTCTCAAAAAAGAGGGGGTCTCCAAAGAAGATATTGACATTTATGAAATTAACGAAGCGTTTTCCGGCTCAACCGTGGCTGTCATGCGCAATCTGGAATTGGATGCGAATAAAGTGAATGTAAATGGCGGCTCAGTGGCGCTAGGACATCCTATCGGTGCTTCCGGGTGCCGCGTGCTGGTTACGTTGCTTTACGAAATGATTAAAGAAGACTTGAAAACCGGGTTGGCGTCTTTGTGTTTGGGAGGCGGCGAGGCGGTGGCGATGGTTGTTAAAAGGTAAAAGCTAATGAAAGCTCTATTTAAGCGAGAAATATGAAACTATGTTACAATTAGAAGCTTTGCTTTCGAGAATCACAGTTAATCCTAAAATCATGCTTGGTAAGCCTACGATTCGAGGTTTGCGCATTACGGTGGAACAAATTTTGCGAGCGCTTGCAGGAGGTGTGGCAGAACAGGAATTGCTTGATGAATATCCAGAACTTGAAAAAGAAGATTTTCAGGCTGTTTTTGCTTATGCCACCGCATTAGTAGAAGAAGAGCAAGTGTTTCCTGTTGTGATAAACGCATGAATTTTAAACTGAAATTTTTAGTTGATGTAGGCGTCGGCCGAACTGTCGAATAATATTTGAAACACAAAGGTTATGATACCAAAACTGTCAGAAATCTTGATCCCCAAATGGATGATGAAGAAATTATCCGTATTGCCTTTGCTGAGAATCGAATGATTGTTACGATGGACAAAGATTTCGGAGAGCTGGTGTATCATTTTTCAATGAAACACAGCGGAATTTTACTGTTAAGATTGGAAGATGCTACTGGTTCTGAAAAACTCAAAGTGATAAAAAATATTATGACCAATTATGCGGATAAAATAAAAGATTGTTTTTGTGTGTTTCAGCATAACAAGTTCCGTATAAAAAAAATTAAAGAAGAAAGGGAGAACTGATGGAAATCAAAACTTTCGGCGTTATCGGTGCCGGACAAATGGGAAACGGCATTGCACAGGTTGCCGCAATGAGCGGCCTTGATGTGATTATGAACGATATCAGCACCGAGTTTGTCGAACGCGGTCTTGGTAATATCACCAAACTGCTGACACGCGGTGTTGACAAAGGCAAATTCACGGCGGACGAAAAGGATGCTGTTTTAGGACGTATCAAAACTGGCACTGACCTCCAGGATATGCAAGCCGCCGATTTTGTGGTGGAAGCCGCCACCGAGAATGAAGCCCTCAAATTTAAAATATTTAAAGACTTGGATGAAATATGCGCATCCCATGTCATTTTATCCACCAACACGTCTTCTATTCCAATCGGACGGATTGCATCTCAGACCCGGCGTCCCGACAAACTGATCGGTATGCACTTCATGAATCCGGTGCCGATAATGAAACTGGTTGAAGTGATTCGCGCGCTGGCCACGTCTGATGACACTTTTGACACCACTTGGGAACTGGCTAAGAAATTCGGCAAAACACCGGCTGAGGCCAATGACTATCCGGGCTTTATCGCTAACCGCATTCTGATGCCCATGATTAACGAAGCGGTGTATTGCCTCTATCATGGCGTGGGCAAACGGGAAGATATCGATACCGTTATGAAATTGGGTATGAACCATCCCATGGGTCCGCTGGCTTTGGCCGATTTAATCGGTCTGGACACCTGTCTGGCTATTTTGGAAACCATTTACAGCAGTTTTAACGATTCCAAATATCGCCCTTGCCCATTGCTTCGTAAATATGTGGAAGCCGGTTGGCTGGGGCGTAAGACCGGACGCGGATTTTATGAATATCAGTAGTTGGGGAATCAACAAATGTGAGGTGTTAATGAAGAAGCAAATTAAGATCGTTGTTGAAAAACATCCTGACGGATATGTGGCATATCCGTTAGGCTTAAAAGGAGTCGTGGTTGGCGACGGTGATACATACGAAGACGTTCTTGAAAATGTAAAATCCGCAATTGAATTTCATATCGCAACATTCGGAAGTGAAATAATTGAAGCCAATGAGCCAGTGCTGGAAGCATTTGTAGCAGAAACCGGAGTATTAGTATGATGCGGAAATTTCCAGTGGATGCCGCAAAAAAGAAAGTAATTAAAACGTTAAATATACTTGGATTTGAACTGGTTCGAGAAAGAGAACATATAGCAATGTTGAGAATCAATGCGGATGGTTCGAAAACGCCTTTGACTATGCCAAATCATAATCGTCTTAAGAGTTCTACATTGAGAATAATTTGTACTCAATCAGGGATTTCGCGAAAAGATTTCTTAAAAGCATACGAAAAATCGTAAACATATACTTGCAAGGTTTATTTTGTGATATAAGTAAAGCGAAATCTGTTCCGCTTTACATCAATATTTTGCATCAAATTGCCAAGTATATGTAACTTTTCGATCTGCTGAATATAGATAAAACATGATCTGACACCAGGTAAAAAATTATGCAAATTTTAAGTTTTGAAGAAACCGGATTTTTCAAAAAAACCCGGTTTCTGAAATTATCTGAAATAAGGGAGGGATAATGGCACGCAAAAAAGATACGCTGGTTCCGGTAGGCAAAAAAATAAAACAGATGCGCACCCGGCAAAAAATATCGCTTGACTATATTGCCAATGAAACCGGGTTTACGATTGATTATTTAAAAAATTTGGAAACCGGTAAGGATATCCCTCCGGTAGGCGCGCTCTTACAAATTGCCAGAGCTTTGAAAATTGATTCAACTCTGCTTTTAAAAGAGGAGGAAGAGAGTGTCAGCAGCCGTAAACAAGAATACACCAAACGCACGACAAATTATGCTTACCAAACGTTGACGCCGGATGCGGAAAACAAACATCTTAAAGCGTTTCGGGTGACGGTTGACCCTCAGCAGGATCACGAGGGGGTAGGATATCAACACGAAGGTGAGGAGTTTACGTATGTACTCTCAGGAAAAATTGAAATCATTGTCGGCGACCATGTCAACACACTAAGTGAGGGCGAATCCCTGCATTTCAATTCGGGCATAAAACACAATTTGCGCAATATCGGCGATACACCGGCTGAACTTCTGGTTGTGATTTATTCATCGTAATGGGTATCTTATTCAGTCTTCAGTTTCCAGTCTATATTTTTTATCTGCTGACTGCCTGCTGCTGACTGCCTACTGATTGAAGGAGGATAACGCAATGTTATTCAAATTGACTGGCGAACAACGTATGATTCAGACTATGGCCCGCGAATTTTCCCGCAAGGTTGTGGCGACAACCGCAGCCGAACGAGATCGCACCAAAGAATTTCCGGCCGCAAATCTGAAACAGATGGGCGAATTGGGGCTGATGGGCATGATGATTCCGTTTGAATATGAAGGCTCCGGTGCCGATACGGTCAGTTATGTGCTGGCACTTTCCGAAATCGCGTACTCCTGCGCTTCCACCGCCGTGGTGATGTCGGTGCATAATTCCATTGTTTGTGAAAGTATATATCGCTGGGGGGATGCGGAACAAAAAGAAAACTATTTGAAACAGTTAGCCGCAGGTGAAAAAATCGGCGCTTTTGCCCTGACTGAACCTGAAGCCGGTTCTAACCCGGTACAACAAATAACGTCAGCAGTGCGCGATGGAGATGAATATGTGTTAAACGGCGTCAAACGTTTTATCACCACCGGCAAAAATGCGGATTTGATAATTATCACTGCTGTCACCGATGAATCCAAACGTCATCGCGGAATCAGCGCTTTTTTGGTCAATAAAGAAACACCGGGATTTAAAGTCGGCCACACCGAAGATAAATTAGGCCTGCGTGCCTCTGACACAACGGATTTGATTTTTGAAGATTGCCGAATTCCGGCAAGCGACCTGCTCGGCGCTGAAGGCGACGGTTTTAAAATCGCGATGACCGCATTGGATTGCGGCCGCATCGGAATTGCCGCCCAATCCATCGGAGTGGCCACTGCGGCTTTTGACACCGCCGTAAAATATGCCAAACAAAGAACCCAGTTCGGCCAAAAAATTTCCAAATTTCAGGCCCTGCGCTTTATGATAGCGGACATGGCAACTGAAATCGAAGCCGCCCGTCAACTGATGTTTTCCGCCGCAGCCACCAAAGACCGCGGTGAAAATTTCACCATGCAGGCATCTATGGCCAAACTCTATGCTTCGGAAATGGTGAACCGGGTAACAGCCAAAGCATTACAAATGCACGGCGGCTATGGCTTTATAAAGGACTATCCGGTTGAGCGTTATTATCGTGACGCACGCGTGTTTACAATTTATGAAGGCACATCGGAAATTCAGCGCGTGGTCATATCAAACAATATTTTGAAAGATAAACGCAAACCGTAAGGGTATGAGCAGAGAAATGAAAGATTCAAAGGATTTTATTTAGAAAGGATTTAAAACTGTAGAATCAATTGCTTATCATCATGTTCACAGTTTAGTTTACACCCGCACCGACCGCTGGAAAACACCTGCTTAATCCTTAATGGAGGGCGGGTGCAGTGTGGCAAAACCTGCCAAAAGCTGAATATTTCTAAAAAATCATTAATCTAAACATCTGGTATAAATGTCAGTAACATGCCATTTTCTTTCATCAGAATTTGATGGCGTACTCCCTTCAATAACCCTGCTGCCATAACTTCCTATATTAACCGTGCATTCAATCCGTTTTTTTAAGCCTTTCTCACTTCTGAAATAAACTCTGACTTTTAATTGTTTACAAGGCTCGCCGCTATCAACACGACCTGATACTTTTATTATTTTATCATTATTGTGTATGATCCACGATGAAAAATTATATTTTGCTTCAGGTTTCAATGTTGGTTTAGCTGATAACTTTTGGGTTTTACTCTTAGTCGTTTTACTCTTTAATTTTTTATTATCTTGCAGCTCGCCGTCTTTTATTTTTTGAACAGGTTTATTGCTTTTTGTTTCTATATTTTCTTCAACGCCAGCGTTTGGCAATTCATGAGGTGTATTGCTATAATGTGTTACTCCTTTTTCATCGACCCATTTATACATTTTTGCAGATGCCGCTGAAGATAAAATGATAAAAATAATAAAAATTGGTATGGTTTTAAATGGTCTCATAATGCCTATCCTTATTAATAGTTATTTTTAAAAACTTCAAAATAATAACAAAACCTATTCATAGTCAAGAAAAAACCTGAAAAGAAAATGTAACATCAATCAAACGGCATCTTTCATAGTAGCCCAAAAGTAGTTTACACTTTTATCTGGAGTACTGAACTTACAGTTCCTTAACGGCTTTTAGCCTGATATAAAGGTTTCCCTATTTTAATCGTATATGAAAAACGACTGGAATGCAAAATCGTTTGGCTTGACGTTTTGCATTTCAAATATTGACATCCAACATAATAAAGACCATAATAATTATGTTTGGCAAATCTTAAAATTTCAGTCTATGTTTATGCCTTTATGAAGGCACATCGGAAATTCAGCACGTGGTCATATCAAACAATATTTTGAAAGATAAACGCAAACCCTAATGACAAGAGAATCGCACGATCATAATTTTAAAAATTTGTTTTCCGATTTTCCAACGGATGCCTTGGAATGGCTGCTGCCTCAAGCATTGCAAATTTATGGTACTGTTCGCAGGATTGATTTTCTGCGTCAAGAGCCTGACAAGCATCACCTGAAAGATTCATCTCTGGCTTTGGACATGCCGATTTTATTTACTTTTGACAGCCAAAGCATTATTCTATGGTTAGTGGAATTTCAGGAGGACAAAAGCAAATTTTCGATTTACAAGTTGTTGAATTATAAAATCAAGATGATGGAGGCGTATCCGCAGGCACTTGTCATTCCGACGGTTCTGTTTACTGACCGCAAACAGTGGCGTAAAGATGTTGATTTATGCTTAGATACTGAATTTGCCGGTAAAACCTTTCTGCATTTTGAATTTATCAAGATAAAACTGTTTGATTATGATGCTCGCGACCATTTTCATTCGAATAATCCGCTGGTCAGGATTTTATTGCCCAAAATGCACTATGTGCCGGAAGAACGCTTCCAAGTGATCTGGCGGGCTTACTTAGGATTATTTGAACTGGCATCTCCCAAATTATTTGATAAATATGCTTATTTTATCGACATATATGCGAATATTCATCAAAAAGAGCGTCAACACATTTTTCGTGAACTCAAGGAAACAGAGGAGACTTTAATGCTTTATGAATATATCAAAGATAAGGGATTTCAGCAGGGCATGAAACAAGGCATGCGACAAGGTATGCAACAAGGTATGCAACAAGGTGAACTTAACTTGCTCTCCAAACAGATAGCTAAAAAATTTAACCTGACTCCTGAAAATATAATGCCCAAGATAAAAGAATTAAGCCACGAAATTTTTACAGAGCTTAGTGAAAATTATATGTATTGAGATTCTTATGATCAGGTTCGGGACTGGATTAATATGCGGCAAGAGAAAATGACCCGATAATTTATACTAGCGAGATACTGATGCCTTATAAATCCGTTATCAAAAATAAAAATGATCAGTATGATCGTGATATGTGCTATGGTGCGATTAACTTAATTCGGAGACAGATTACTGTAAAGTATAAGGACGATTTTAAGCTGACTGTCGCCAATCTCTCCAAACATATTGACAAAACGAAATATAAAGTAACGCATGAAATTAAAATTCCCGTTTTGGAATTGCTGACCTATGAAAAATTGGTTGACTTTGGCGTAAATCTTCTGAAATGGGATACTTATGAAGAGGTTTCGGAACAGATTTCAATTCTTTTAAAAAAACAAGAGGCTGCTGAATAAACCACATCAGCGAAATTTAACATGAAAACCATTTATAAAGGAGTAGTTTTATGGCTAAAAAGATGAAAACAATTGATGGCAACACCGCGGCGGCGCATGTAGCTTATGCTATGAGCGATGCGGCGGCTATTTATCCGATTACCCCGTCATCGCCCATAGGCGAACTGTGCGATGAATGGGCGGCCAATGGTGAGAAAAATATTTTCGGCCAACCCATATTGGTGCGCCAATTACAATCCGAAGCCGGCGCGGCCGGTGCGGTGCATGGTGCTCTGGCCGGAGGTGCTTTGACCACAACCTTCACCGCCTCACAAGGGCTGCTTTTGATGATTCCCAATATGTATAAAATAGCCGGTGAGTTGCTGCCCGCCGTGTTTCATGTTACGGCGCGCGCTGTTGCCGGACATGCGCTTTCCATTTTTGGCGATCATCAGGATGTCATGGCCGTGCGCCAGACCGGATTCGGACTGTTGGTTTCGGCTTCAGTACAGGAAGCTATGGATTTAGGCTTGGTGGCGCATCTGTCAGCAATCGAAGCCAGCGTTCCATTTGTCCATTCTCTTGACGGTTTCCGCACTTCCCATGAAATTCAAAAGGTCGAGATGATCGACTATGATGATATGGCCAAGCTGGTCAATCAAGAAGCACTGGCCGCATTCCGCGCCCGCGCTGCCAATCCCGAACGACCTGAACTCAGAGGCACAGCTCAAAATCCGGATATCTATTTTCAGGGCATTGAAACCTCTAATTCCTATTATCAGAAAGCCCCTGAAATTGTTCTGGCGAACATGCTGAAAGTCAGCGAACTCACCGGACGCAATTATCGACTGTTTGATTATGTCGGTGATCCCAAAGCTGAAAAAGTGATTATTTCTATGGGGTCTTCCTGTGAAACCATCGAAGAAGTGGTTAATTACCAAGTCAAGCAGGGTGAATCTGTCGGCCTGGTGAAAGTGCGTTTATACCGTCCTTTTGCGGTCGATGCCCTCTTTCAGGTTCTTCCTGAAACCGCGCTGACTATCACCGTATTAGATCGCACCAAAGAAAAAGGCGCACTCGGCGATCCGCTCTATACAGATGTTTGCACTGCCTTTATGGAACGTGGAAAGGCCGCCAAAATTGTCAATGGACGCTATGGCCTCGGTTCCAAAGAATTTACACCTTCTATGGTCAAAGCGGTGATTGACAACATGGCCGCTGATAACCCGCGTAACCATTTCACTGTGGGAATCAATGATGATGTTACCAATACATCCCTGCCTGTGGAAACCGGTTTTGACGTGGCACCGGCCGGCACCGTGCAATGTAAATTTTGGGGATTGGGTGCCGACGGCACGGTAGGCGCGAATAAAAGTGCCATCAAAATCATCGGCGATCATACCGATATGTATGCCCAGGCTTATTTTGCTTATGATTCCAAAAAATCGGGCGGCGTTACCATGAGCCACTTGCGTTTCGGTCACACACCGATTCAATCCACCTACCTGATTGATGCGGCCGATTATATCGCCTGTCATAACCCCAGTTATGTCAATGTCTATGATTTATTGGAAGGCATCAAAGATGGCGGCGTGTTTGTGCTGAATTCTTCCTGGACAGCCGAAGATATGGATACCCATCTGCCCGCATCCATGCGTCAAACCATTGCCGCTAAAAAGATCAAATTTTACAATATCGACGCGGTCAAAATAGCGTCTGAAATTGGTCTTGGCGGACGCATCAATATGATTATGCAGACCGCTTTTTTCAAACTGGCCAATGTGATTCCCGTGGATGAGGCG
The DNA here is from genome assembly GCA_030378005.1 of Desulfococcaceae bacterium HSG9. Classification (GTDB taxonomy): domain Bacteria; phylum Desulfobacterota; class Desulfobacteria; order Desulfobacterales; family JAUCGF01; genus JAUCGF01. The sequence goes on from JAUCGF010000100.1 coordinate 36,236, forward strand.
ATTGCCTATCTGAAAGACCAAATCAAAGAGTTGTTCAGCAAAAAAAGCGAAAAAATTGTCACAATGAATTGTGATGCGGTTGATAAAACGCTGGAAAACCTGAAAGAAATCGAATACCCGGATTCATGGGGCGATCTTTCCGGCGATGATTCAGCAGCTTCGGATGAACCCGCTTTTGTAACAGATGTGATGCGCCCCATGCTGGCCCAACAAGGCGACAAATTGCCGGTCAGCGCGTTTACCAAAGACGGTATTTTTCCGGTTGGCACCACGCAGTATGAAAAACGCGGCGTGGCCATTAAAGTTCCTGAATGGGTTATGGACAACTGCATTCAATGCAATCAATGCGCCATGGTGTGTCCCCATGCAGCCATTCGTCCGGTGTTGTTGACCGATGAAGAGTTAGCAGCCGCGCCAGCCGGTTTTGAAGCCAAAAAAGCATTAGGCAAAGCCCTTAAAGGCTATCATTTCCGTATGCAGGTCAACGCCTTAGACTGTATGGGATGCGGCAACTGCGCCGATATATGCCCGGCTAAAAAACCGTCGCTTGTGATGAAACCGTTAGAAACGCAAACCGTAACCGAAGTCGCTAACCACCAATATGCGGTGAAACTTCCGGTGCGGGACGATTTGATGAAACGCAACACACTCAAAGGCAGCCAATTCGTACAACCGCTGCTTGAGTTCTCCGGAGCTTGTGCCGGATGCGGTGAAACGCCTTACGCCAAACTGCTTACCCAATTGTTCGGCGAGCGCATGGTGATCGGCAATGCCACCGGATGCTCTTCCATCTGGGGAGGCAGTGCGCCTTCCATTCCGTACTGCGTCAACAAAGACGGTTTCGGCCCGACCTGGGGCAATTCCCTGTTTGAAGACCCGGCCGAATTTACCTACGGCATGTTTCTCGCTGATATTCAGCGACGTCAAAAACTGACCGAACTTGCACAAGAAGCGTTAAATACAGACATTTTACAGGAAATCAAAGACGCCTTGCAAGGATGGTTGGATAACAAGCTGGACCCGGATGGCTCGCGTAAATACGGTGACCAATTGAAAGCGCTTCTGCCCGAACATAAAGATAACGCCTTGTTAAGCGAAATTGATACAATGGCCACGCTGTTTACGAAAAAATCTTACTGGATTTTCCTCGGCGACGGCTCGGCTTATGACATCTCTTACGGCGGCATCGACCATGTTTTGGCCACGGGCGAAGATATTAATATTATCGTGTATGACACCGAAGTCTATTCCAACACCGGCGGCCAGTCATCCAAAGCAACTCCAACCGGTTCGGTGGCTAAATTCGCCGCTTCCGGCAAAAAGACCTGTAAAAAGGATTTAGGCGGTATGGCCATGACTTACGGTTATGTCTATGTGGCCAATGTGTCTATGGGCGCCAATAAGCAGCAATTAATGAAGGCGTTCAACGAAGCGGAAAGCTATGACGGCCCGTCCCTGATAATGGCCTACTCGCCGTGTATCAATCACGGAATTTTAAAAGGCATGGGCAAAGCTCAGGAAGAGTCCGATTTGGCCGTGAAATCCGGTTACTGGCCGCTTTATCGCTACAATCCGGTTTTAAAAGAGCAGGGTAAAAATCCTTTTACGCTGGATTCCAAAGCGCCGGATGGCAGCTTGCAGGAATTTTTAGCCGGTGAAGTGCGTTATGCTTCCTTAAAGAAAACTTTCCCGGAAGAATCCGCCAAACTTGCCGCCCGTCTCGAAGAAGAATACACGGCACGTTATGCGGCGCTTCAAATGTTAGCGGACCCGGAATCGGTTTTGAAAGCAAAATTAGAGGAGGAAAAGATGCAAGAACAATCTGACCAAGAAAGCAAAGAACAACCCAAAGAGCAAGAACCGCTGCCGGTGTGTGAAATGCCGGGCGGAGCCGAAGATTCCCGTATGGGCGATCAAGGCCAACCTTGTGATGATGGCAGAGGTGGAAATCTATAACCTCTTCCATTTTCAGTACCGGAGTACAAGCTTCAGCTTGCGAGCAGCAATGCAAACTGAAGTTTGCACTCCATTCAGGAATTTATCATGCCAAAATAGGAATAAGGGATTTCCCAATATTTAAACCACCCAAAATGTGGGGTGCGTTACGACTGACGCCTAACGCACCCTATAATATCTACACACACCTTTCATCACGGTTAAATTGTGTAGTTTGTTTATTGGGAATTCCTTAAGCATTTTCCTTTTCCCTGTAGTTCTGCAAAGGAAGAAGGGATTCATAAAAATCCTTTCTAAATAAAATCCGTGTAGATAACCCAAAAAAGGAGAAAACGACCATGCACCAAAGACGTAGCAAACTAAACCCCACCCTCCGAAACATCATCATCACTTTATTTATCTTGCTCTACGCCCCCATGCTAAACACACAAGAGCCGATCTTGCAATTAGACATCGGTAGTGAGCATAAATCTACGATACGGGATGTCGTTTTCACTCTAAAAAATATCCCGCTTGGCAAACAAATTTTCCGAGGCGCTAGATAGCCTGAAAGCCTGACCTGCTGATTCTCATGGATGATGGGGCACGTCCCTGTTGTCGAAAGGTTTTTCTGATGTCTAAAACAGTCAAACGTATTTCAATCGGTTTTGGTATCGGCCTTGTGCTGATAGTTACAGCGGCAATCGGCGTATTGATCTATTTAAAAACCGATCACGCGCGTCACTTTCTTCTATCGCAAATCAACACCGCTATTCCCGGTTCGGTTTCATGCAGGGCTATAGACTTTGCTCCGCTGAAGGAACATTTGGAACTTCGCCAGGTATCGCTTGCCGATCCGGATGGCAAAATACTGGCTGAAATTGACAGTCTGACGCTTGGTTTGGACGGTCCCGCTCTGTTACGCAAAGAGTTGACGGTTACTTCCCTGATAATAAACAAACCCCATCTGAATCTGCAATTTGATAAAACAGGCCGCCTCGGTCTGTTAGACGCTTTTCCATCCGGCGCGCCAACTAAAGAAAAGCAAAAAATCGAAAAACTTCCATTTAATGTGGTTATAAACGCATTTGAACTCACTGAAGGCTCCGTTAATTTGCATAAAGAGGCCGTATCGCCAGACCTGCAGCCGGTTTCTGTGAAGGTGCAAGGAATCGGCCTCACGGCGGATGGCAATCTTAATCAGCAAAAGGTTAAATTAGAATTAAATGTTGATGCTGCGCAATTGAATGTTGCCGGTTTGCAAAATCAAATTGAAAATATTAAAATCATTGTAAAAAATGATTCGGAAGAAGATGCCAGGGTAAGATTGCAGATAGACAAAACCCATATAGCCATAGCCGGCGTTACAACCCTGTTAGAAGATATCCGCCTGAATGTTGATGTGGATATTGAACAGCAACAGGCCGATGCGCAATTGTCAATCAAGAAAGCACAGAAAAATATCGGTGCTGTCAAGACCATAATGCGAGACATCTTGATTGATGCAAACGGAAGTTTAAAGCGGCAACACGCCGTTTTGAAATTATACATTGATGAAAATCAAATAGATATGGCCGGAAATGTAACCCGCATAAATGGCATTCATCTCACATCGGACGCCGATTTTAATCAACAATCAGCCAATTTGAAATTGAACACAAATCGGGTATATCTAAACATTACCGGTGAGGATATACCGTTAGACGTTTTTAAATTAGATGTCGCATATCAACAGGAACGTGTCCGTTTGAAAGAATTTTCAGTTGCCGCATGCGGCAGCCAACTGAATGTTACAGGTGTGATTCAGAATCCTCTGACAACCCCGTTTTTTGATTTTCAGGTCGGGTTGGCCGCCGAATTGGATAGCATACGTGATTTATTACAATTAGAAATGCCGCTGAACGGAAGCTCGCAGCTTGATCTGGCCTTCCGGGGCATCTTAAACGATCCTGAAATTAATCTGCAAATAGCATACAACGGTGGTGATATTGCGGGTTATCATATCGACTCGGTTTACCTTGATTCCAATCTGCAAGACTTACGATTTGATATTCGACACTTAAATTTGAAAACAGGATATGGCGCTCTCAATCTATTGGGTCAAATCAATCTGGAAACTTTTTTTGCACACGGTTTAATGGGGCCTGCCGGAGATCCGGAAACGATTGCATATAATTTGGCGCTTGATGCCGACAATTTTGATCTGGCACAGTTTATGCCAGCGGATAAATCGGTTCAGGGATTGGTGAATGCCGCTATCTCGGTCAAAGGCCAGGGCGTCACACCGGCATTTATAAACGCCGAAACCGCTATAAACCTGGATGCTCGTCAATTAACACTTAACCGGGACGCAGCGCCGATTGATTTGAATGTTAAAGCAAATGCGCAATTTAACAAACAAATTCTTCGTGTTGACCGGATAGAAGCGGATGGAGACCAATTCAATCTGGATGCCCAGGGACGGTGGGACATCTCTTCCGGCGAATTAAGTACGAAGGTTGCTCTTGATGCCGCTGACCTGACCCAAAACCTTGCGCCCCTTGGATTAAAGCAAATATCCGGAGGTGTAAAGTTAGATGCCGATATCGGTGGCACTGTTGCGCATCCAAAATTTAAAGTCGCACTCGCGGGTAAAGCTGTCAGTGCATATAATTACACCATTGGCGATCTCATATTGGATGCCGAACTGGATCAAAACGGCCTGTTGAAAATTGCACGATTGGATATTTTAAACCAGAATTCATCTCTTCAAAGTGCCGGTTCTGTCAAATTATTTCAGGATGCTTTTGCATTGTCCTCCTCAATGCCATCTTCATTGGAGATCAAACTCAGCAATATCGCTCTGAATGATTTTTTATCTTCACCTGTTTTTCATGGCCATATTGATGGGAAAATCAACACACAGGGCAATCTGAATGATCTTCAGACGCAAGTTTCGCTGCATGGACGCCATTTCGGATATGATGTTTATCGTGCAGACGATCTGTTTTTAGATGGCCGGGTTGAAGGTGGTATCAAAAAACCGCATTTCCCTCAAACTGTTTTGAAGGTGAATGCGCTTGATTTAGGTGTTCAGAAACTCGAAGAAGTTAAAATAGTCGGAGATGTCGATCTGGAAAAAGTGATTATCCATACGCTTGATATTGTTCCCGCAGCCGGTGAAAACATTCATGCCAGCGGGCTGATTGATTACAAAAACGGCTTTAAAATCGATCTCTTATCAGGGCCGATTGATTTGGCGCATATTGATGCGCTCAGTCATCAGGATATTGTCAAAGGCAAGGCGATTTTTGATATTGAGGGAGAAGGCAGTTTCAGCGATCCGGGGATTAAAGCGGAACTTCGGTTCACCGAAATGTTCATCAAAGAAAAGCCGTTAAATGATTTTGAGTTACGTCTTGGCCTGCAAGATCATAAGGCTCAGGCAAACGGCAAGCTCAATTTTGACATTGACGCCTCCTACCACCTTAAACAAAAAACGTTTCAGGCGCAATTGGCCTTTGATCAGACCGATTTGGAGCCTTATTTTAAAATTGCGAATCAACCCGATTTGAATGGAATGATAACGGGCAGTATCCAAGTGCAGGGCAAGGCTGATGCCATCGATCAGATTCAGGGGCAAGCCGTATTTACCGATATTCGACTGGGATTTAAGCAGCCTGATATGATCGTTTCTCACGACCTGCAAGTCAATTTTGAAGATAACAGCGTTATTATTCCCGGTTCAACTTTGACAATTCTTGATAAAGGACGCCTGAAGGTTCAAGGACGTAGCCAGATTGGTGCGGATGTCGATCTGCGTGTGGAAGGCGAATTTCCGATGGATATGATAAACCATTTCACGGATGCGATACCCGATATCCAAGGGAATTTGCTTGTTTTGGCAGAAGTTGAGGGCGCTATGGCACAGCCTGATATTAGTGCGGAGGTCAATCTGAAAAATATCGGGTTTACCATTCCCGGCCTGATGCAGCGTATCCGTTCTCTCAACGGTCGTATCAAGGCTGCGCCGGATTCAGTCATATTGAATAATATCAGCGGACAGATGGATAAAGGCCGTTTTAATATAGATGGCCAGATCGATTTGGATAAATTCAAACCTGTACGCGCCGACCTGAAATTGAATGCCAATGCCCTGCCAATTCATATCCCTGATCTGCTGGACCTCAACTTCAATACCGATTTACATTTTCAGGGAACTCCTGAAAAATCCGGTCTTACTGGTGAAATGGTCATTTTAGATGGGAGTTATTATCAGGATATAGACCTCAGTCTGCTTAAAATAGCCAAGTCTGCGCATCAGAAAAAACGACAAGTTTCTGCATCGCGCGCGCCAATCACCCAACCTTTTGTCAAAAATCTGTCGATTGATATAGCTGTCAAACGCCGTAATCCCTTTGTGGTGGATAATAATCTTGCTTACTTGGAAATCAACCCCAATTTGAATGTCAACGGTACACCCAATCAACCGGTAATCAGCGGCCGCGCCGAAGTCGAATCCGGTAATATAACTTTTCATGAAAAAGAATTTGAGATAAAAAGAGGAATCATCGAATTTTTAAATCCTTATAAAATCGAACCGAGCATTGATTTACAAGCAGAGGCCAAAATTCGCGAATGGGTTGTTCATTTAAATATCAAAGGCCAGCCGGATGAATTGCGCTTTACCCTTACATCCGAACCGAGTGAAGAACAAGCTGACCTTTTATCCCTTATTCTTACGGGACAAACCGCTAAAGAACTCAGTCAAAGCGGCGGTAAAGGCTCGACCTTATCAAGCGAAATGGCAGCCGCTTATTTGGGAAAATCATTGGGCGATGATATTAGTAAAATGGCCGGGCTTGATACATTTGAAGTGCAGAGTAAGGGACAAGGCACCGAAGATGACCCGGAGACCGTCACGGTGACAGTGGGCAAAGAGCTTTCTTCCAGAATGGGCGTGAGCGTAAAAATGGAATCCAAAGCGGGAAAAACGGTGGAACGGGGCGAAATCGAATATAAATTACTTGAAAATTTTAAGATAAAAGGCTTCCAAGACAGCCAGGGCGCGTTTGGCGGAGAACTGTTATTCAGACATGAGTTCCGTTAAAAGATGAAACGTGAATTGACAATTTCACATTTTACCTCCGAAACACGAAAAATGAGGAAATATGGGTATGTTATCAAAAGAATCAAATATCACTGCGTATCAAACTGATGGCCAGTTATGTTCAGAAACGGATTGGCTTGTTTATCCTATATCAATTAACGTAAAGGATAAAACATATAAAGCGGCTCTTGAATTGACTCGCAAAATTTGTGATGAAATTGAAAATACGCTTAAAATCAGTCAAAATTTACCATGTTCTTTGGGCTTATTAGATTTTGATACAACCTATAAAACATATAAAGCCACGATTGCGCTCACCCAATTATCTAAAGACAGTTTTGAAGTGGGGCTTAAACAATATGCAATCCTGAAATTTGACTCTGAAGGAGCGTTTTGGGAAAAATCGGAAATTATCGCATCCGTACTTGATGCCCTTGTGGAACTGATAAATCGCTATCGAACAGATAAGCGGGTGAATGTTATATTATCTGAAAGGAAATAATATTATTAACAGAATGGAACTCGTCAGTCATAAGTCATTCTAAGTTATTGAAATCATTGAAAGTAAAAATATGACACAAATTTTGTGAGTTTCAATGAATTCAGAGAGTTACGAAATCACTTGACACTTCAAACTTAAAACTTGTAACTGACGAGAATGGAACAACTTGAAAATTAAAACTTTTAAATTCAAAGGAGCGATGAAATGCACGTAACATTTTATGGAGCGGTCAGAGAAGTAACCGGCTCAATGCATCTGCTGGACACCGGTTGCGACCGTGTTTTATTGGACTGCGGTCTTTATCAGGGACGCCGCCATGAAGCCGGTGAAAAAAACAGGGTGCTGCATTTAGACCCGTCTTTGTTGGCGAACGTTATTCTGTCCCATGCTCATATTGATCATTCCGGCCGGATTCCTTTGCTCTGCAAACGAAATTTTTCCGGCCGCGTGATATGCACTCGCGCGACTGCTGATGCATGCGGCTATTTGCTGCCTGATTCCGGGCATATTCAGGAATCGGACGCCGAGTATCTGAATTATAAAACCGTACGCCATACCTTGTCTGCAATCAAATCCGGCCCTGATCGTAAAAAACTCAGCCGGCGTCAATCTGATGATATTAAAAAGGTGCTTAAAAAAGGCCGCCACAGACTGAATAATGACGCTATCAACACGTTGATGCGCAAATATAAGCTTGAGAGAATCAAGCCTTTATATACGCAGGAGGATGCTCTGCAAGCGCTTTCCTATTTTGACGGCGCCCCTTATCGTAATCCGTTGACCGTCGGGCGCAACCTGACTTGCACTCTTTATGAGGCCGGTCATATACTTGGGTCGTCCATCAGCATGATCAAATACAATGCTGACGGAAAAAGCCGCACCGTCTGTTATACGGGTGACATCGGCAGATTTGACAAGCCCATCCTCAGAGATCCGAACTTGAATTTTGAGGAAACTGACCGTGACGTTGATTTGTTGATTATGGAAAGCACCTACGGAGATCGGGAACACGATCCGGTAACAGACCTGCGCAACAAATTAAAGCATGTTTTGTTAGATGCGATTGAGCGCGGCGGCAGTGTGTTGATTCCTTCTTTTGCCTATGGCCGCACTCAGGAATTGCTTTATGTTATCCATGAATTATATAATAACGGTGAAGTGCCCCGCCTGCCCGTTTATGTTGACAGTCCTCTGGCCACCAACATTACCAAGGTGTTTGGGGAACATCCCGAAGTTTACGATCAGGAAACGCACACAACATTTTTGGAAAAAGGGCAAAACCCGTTCAGCTTTGCTCAGGCGCATTTTGTCGCCTCCGTGGATGAATCTATCAAGTTGGTCAAGCAAAAAAAGCCGCATATCGTAATTTCAGCATCGGGCATGTGTGAAGCCGGACGTATTTTGCATCATCTGCGCTACAAAATTCATAATCCTAAAAATACGATTTTGATCGTAGGTTACATGGCGATGCATACGTTAGGCCGTCGTCTTTTGGAACTGGGGGAGGCGTATGCAGCTAACAACCGCAAGGGCGCTCCGCCTTTATTGCGGTTTTTTAACAAGGAATATCCGTTAAAAGCGCATGTGGTTTCTTTGGGCGGTTTTTCAGCCCATGCGGATAAACACGAGATGCTCAGATTTTTAAAAAAATCTAACCTGCGTATCAAAAAAATTGCGCTGGTTCATGGAGAAGAAAAGCAGTCGTTAGCGTTTAGCGATTTTCTGGAACAAAACGGTTTTGATACAGTTGTGCCTAAAATCGGACAGACAGTTGAGGTTTAAGACGGATAGCGTCGATGAAGCTACTACCGTAAAAATAGCCGAATATTTATTTTTACGGCAATTTAAAAAACTCATTCGTGTTGTCTGACTCATTACCTATGCACTGAATCCGTCTGCGGTTATTCCCAAGATTATGTCTAAAGGATAGAAACCACTATCAAGGCTGCCTTGTGCGCTGTTCACGGAGTTGAAAAAATTGAAAAAGAAATGTCCGGTTTCTATATCTCGGATGTGATTTCGGGTGTATATCGCGGAATGATGATAGCACTGCTATATGAGGAATGGAGAATGTTCCACCAGTATACGCTGTCAGAGTTCACAGAATTTCTATTGCGATTATCTGAAAACGTAAAACTGTCGGCGTTTCGCAAGCATCCGAGGGGGCCTGAAAAGAAAACGAAAAAACGAAAATATGACCCCGAAACTCCTCATGTCTCAACAGCAAAACTTATTGCTATGAGAAAAAAGTAGGAGAATGACCTTGAAAGGGCTGCTCCTATCCTATATAGAAAATCCCTCAAAAGTCCCGAAAAAAATGAGTTTCTTGGTCGTTTTTTCAAAGAACGTGGTGCTGAGACGCATTTACGGCCATTTCAAGGCTCAAAAATGGCCAAAATCGAGTTTAATGGGCCGCATATAAGCCTTCAATAATTGACGGCCTTAGCGATAAAGTCGTGCGCTCATACCTATTCACCGTTTGATAAAACAATTCCCAGCTAAATTATAAGTGTTCCCCCGCCTACAAACGCCGGGACAGTAAGGTTGCATTGCGAATATCATTCAGTTTGATCATGGCTTCATCAGACATCAGGTAATATTTTGTCGATTGCATCTGCCCTGAATAGTGTTTCCCATTAAATGTTTCAATAGCCATCAGACGGTTGTTTTGATCTTCAGAGGTGATGACAATCGCTTCTATCTTATTGGTTGCAATTTTGATTTCTCCTAGCAGATTATCGTTAATGGTGATGTATTTCATATCCCCTCCGCTCATATCGCTGTATAATTCGACCAAGTAGCCGCTGATAGGACGATCACTGATATTGAAAAATGACCTGGGGTCCTGAGTTGTGGCATAGATCGGCTTAATCCATCGTTCATGCCTTTCAATATCTTTGAGGCGATACCAGCCCTTTTTATCTTTCTCAGTATATTCAAATTCCGAACCGCCTGGGAGAAAGGCGCCAACTTCATTGCCGCCGGGTTTATCGTAAAGACGGGCGCTTTTTAAAAGCCAAAGACGTTTCCCCAAAATTTGCGGCATAACCGGGTTTTTATTTCCCGGATTTTTGAACGGCCGGCTTTGAAACTGCTCGTTTTTGACCGCCGTTCTCATCTGTGTTGCCGGTTGGGATAACGAAGTGTTTTTGGAATTGATGTCATAAAATTCATACAGCATCATCCCCGTATCCATTACGGTTATTCCGATATAGCCGTTTGAACTCATATCTTCAAGCAAGGACTCAGCTTCAAGTGTGTCTAATGAGGTTTCGGCGATGATGTCCGCAATTGATAGCTTTCCATTTTTAAGGCGGGCAAGCCGGAATATTTCTTTTTCGTGCATAACCCGCAATAATCTTTTTTTCTTTTTGAAGTGAAACCAAAGCCAGCCGCTGGCTAAAAGGAGAACCGATAGGGTCAATAGAGATTCGATCACGATTTTGTCTTTCACTTTCTGTTGCTGTCGTCTGTTTATACTCTGTGGAATACTCGGTGCCGCTGCTCTTGCCAATCGTACTATTTTTTATGGAATCAAAATTTTTCTGAACATCTATAGCTATCCCCCTCTACGAATTGGTTGTAATTATGACTATAAAATGCTAAGGTCAGTTGATTGTCAAGCTGAAAAAACCATTTAATGTTAAAAGATGGCCATACATTAAAAATAACTACCGATTAAAACTTATGGCCAAATACTTAACATGTTAATAAAAGGAGAGTTCAATTGGAAGAAAGCACTGTGCTGTATCACAAAAAAGAAAATGTAGGGATTATCACCCTGAATCGCCCTGAAAGACTGAACGCAATCACGGATGATCTGCTGTGTCATTTCATTGAAAAGATCGGGGTTGCCAAACATGATCAGGAGGTCGCTTCTGTCATTTTAACCGGTGCCGGCAGAGCTTTTTGTGCCGGAGAAGACCTCAAAGAAACCTCCCTGGGCAAAACTTCGGAGCAATGGGTGCGGGAAATTGATGGACTTCAGGAAATCCAGAGGGCTATATTGGGATTAGGAAAACCCTTGATTGCGGTTGTGCGCGGTTACGCCGTGGGGGGCGGTTTGGAGTTCGCTCTGAGCTGTGATATCCGTATCGCCGCCCAAGATGCCAAGTTCGGCTTTCCCGAAACGGGCATCGGCTTGACCGTCACCACCGCCGGAACCAAACTGATCACCCAGATTGTCGGCTTAGGCAAAGCCAAAGAGATGATTTTCACCGGTGAATTTATTGACGCTGCGGAAGCCTTGAAAATCGGTCTGGTCAATAAAGTCGTGCCAGAAGAACAACTGCTCGAAGAAGCCCTGAATATGTGCCGTAAAATTAACAGCCATTCGGCCTTAGCCCTCAGATTATCGCGTATCGCCATTGACCAGGGACTGCATTCCAGTTTTGAGCAAACTCTGGAAATTGAAGCGGCGCACCTGTTAGCCTGTGTCAATTCCCAGGAACAGCAAGATTTGGTGGAGCAAAAATTGAAAACCATGCAAGAGAAATGAATGATTGAAGCGTGAAACGTGATGTGTTACCCGATTTCACGTTTCACGAATCACTTTTTCAGAGATAAACGCTTGCAAGCCAAGAGGTGTTTACTATGTTAAACGGCTCAACCTATCAAGAAATCTATCGCAATTTTAAATGGCAGATACCGCCGGTTTACAATATTGGTGTGGATGTGTGCGATAAATGGGCTGATGACAAAGACAAACCGGCTCTTATTTATGTCAGCCCTGATGAAAAGGAGCAAAGATACACTTTCAGAGAATTGAAGAGATTATCTGACAAACTGGCGAATGCACTGCGCGCTCATGGAATTAAAAGATTAGATCGGGTGGGAATTTTGTTGCCGCAACGTCCGGAAACCCTGATTTCACATATCGCTACTTATAAATTGGGAGCTATCGCACTGCCTCTTCTGACCCTTTTCGGGCCGATGGCCATCGAATTTCGCCTGCAAGACAGTGATGCCAAAGCGGTGATCACGGATCGGGCGAATTGGCCTAAAATTATGGAAATCAGGGAGCGTCTTCCTGATTTGCGATTGATTATGGTCATCAATTCGGAATGCCCCGATGAAGTGCCGGATTTTTGGCAAAGCATCCAAGCGGGAAGCGAGCGTTTTGAACCGGTAATGACCCGACCGGATGATCCCGCCCTGATCATTTACACTTCAGGCACCACCGGCCAACCCAAGGGAACCTTGCACGCCCATCGGCTTTTACTCGGAATTCTGCCCGGATTCGAGTTTTACCACAATCTGTTCCCTCAGCCCCAAGACCTGATGTACACGCCCCTTGATTGGGCCTATATCGGCGGGTCTTACGATGCGCTGTTTCCCACGCTGCATCACGGTGTCCCCGTATTGGCGTATCGGCCCCCAAAATTTGATCCTGAAAAGGCGTTTTATATGATGGAAAAATACCGGGTTCGCAATCTGATGGCGGTACCAACCGTTTTGAGGATGATGATGAATGCTGTGCCTGATCCGCAGGTGCGCTACAAAATTGATTTACGATCCGTAACGGCCGGGGGTGAAACATTGGGCGAAGAACTCAGTGAATGGAGCAAAAGCGCACTAAAAGCGGAACTCAACGAACAATACGGCCAAACGGAATGCGATCTGGTGATCGGTTTTTGTTCCGCTGTGATGCCGATTGTTCAAGGCGCTATCGGCAAATCCGTTCCGGGCCATACTGTGGAAATAATAGATAAAAACGGCACCATCGCCAAACCGGGAGAAGTCGGTGAAATCGCGGTGAAACGCCCTGATCCGGTCATGTTTCTGGAATATTGGAACAATCCCCGGGCCACCGCTGAAAAATATACCGGCGACTGGATGCGCACCGGTGATTTCGGCAAAAAAGATTCAGACGGTCACTTCTGGTTCACGGGTCGTGAAGATGATTTGATCGAAAGCGGCGGCTATCGAATCGGACCTGGCGAGGTTGAGGAATGTCTGATGTCGCATGAAGCCGTGGCTCTTGTATGTGTGCTGGGAGTTCCGGACAAAGTGCGCGGCCAGATTGTCAAAGCGTTTATCACGCCTAAAAAAGGAGTTGTACCGGATAAGGTGCTTGAAGATAACATTCGCGCGTATGTGAAAGGCAAACTCGAAGCCCACGCCTATCCCCGTGAAATCCAATTTATGGCTAAAATGCCGATGACCAACACAGGGAAAGTTCGTAAAAATAAATTGAAATGATATGCAAATCGGACTGACATTAGGCAAATATGCGCCATTTCATAAAGGACATCAATATGTTATCGAAACCGCCTTAAAAGAAATGGATAAGGTGATCGTAATCATCTATGACGCACCTGAAATTACAACTGTTCCTTTAAATATTCGGGCAGATCAGATTAGAAGGTTGTATCCGCAAGTCACCGTGACAGAGGCTTGGGATGGCCCTTCCGAGGTAGGCGATTCACCTGAAATACAAAAAAAGCATGAAGATTACATTATCCATAATCTCAATATAAAACATGTCGATGCCTTTTATTCCTCTGAATTTTATGGATTGCATGTGAGCCGGGCGCTCAGAGCTGAAAACAGAATTGTGGATAAGGAACGAATCGCCTATAACATCTCATCAACCCTGATACGCCAAAATCCATATAAATATCGCAAATACTTAGACCCGCTCGTGTATTCCGATTTAATCATCAATGCGGTTTTCCTCGGCGCTCCGAGTACAGGCAAAACCACAATCACCGAACTTATGGCAAAGAAATTCAATACGCAGCAGATGCCTGAATATGGAAGAGAATACTGGGAAAAACACCATGTAAACCGCAGGTTGACTCTTGAACAACTTGTGGAAATAGCGGAACGGCATTTGAAGATAGAAAACCAAAAAATCGCAGTGGCCAATCGATATTTATTTACCGACACGAATGCGCTGACAACGTTTATATTTTCGCTGTATTACCATAATGCAGCGGATCCCCGATTAGAAAAATCAGCTGAACAGGCCGAGAAAAGATATGATCTCATATTTGTCTGCAACACCGATATCCCATATAGCGACACTTGGGACAGGTCAGGAGATATGAACCGAACAATATTCCAAAAAAGAATCATCGCTGACCTTCAAAAAAGAAGATTGCCATTTTTTTTATTACAAGGTAATTTGCAAAAGCGGATCGAAAAAGTCAGCCGTATCATCTCCGGATATCGTAAATATCAAAATATTACAGAACTATCAGATTAGGAGGCAATTATGGAAACCCCATTATCGTATTTCAGTGTCAATCGAATTTTTTTCACCGTCCTTGATTATCAGATGAGTTACCTGGAATTTGTAGGCACCATTTTCTATCTTTGGTCGGTTTGGCTGATTGCACAGAAAAAAATGCTGACATGGCCGATCGGGATTATTGCGGTGATTCTCTTTGGAATCCTGTTCTATCAAATTCAATTATATTCTGATACGATTGAACAGTTTTATTATTTGGGGGCCAGCATCTATGGCTGGCTTTTCTGGAAAAAAGATCAAAAAAGCACCGAATCAGCCGAAATTGACGTAAGGATCAGTTCTGCCAGGGCCATTGTGATTTGGGCGACCATCACCATAGCGGCAACCGTGATTGTCACCATATTTATGAAAAACATTCATCATACATTTCCGAAATTGTTTCCGGTTCCGGCCTCTTATCCTTTTGTTGACGCTTTAACCACAATGATGAGTTTTACCGCTATGTTTTTAATGGCTCAGAAAAGAATTGAGAGTTGGATTTACTGGATTATCGTGGATGTCATCGGGATTGGGTTATATTTTGTTAAAAATGTTAAATTTCTCTCCCTATTATATGTCATTCTCCTGGTTCTCGCTATAAAAGGCTTTTGGGTGTGGCTGAACAGCTTGAAAGCAAAGAGCTAAATGCCGATATTACGGTTATTTTTAACGCCTCGTATTTTAAACATTTTTGAACTTAATTATTTGACTCTGAATTCCTGAATCAGTGTGCATCAGACTTGACATTTTGTAACGTAACGGACAAACAGGCGTTTATCCTATTCGATTTGTCTGAATTTTTTTCTTGATTGCATTGCAAAAGTATGAAAAACAATGTGCTATATTATTTACATCGCCGCGCGTTAACGGCCTTCACGCTGGCGATGTTATCCGGGAAACCGGGAAACCATAACAGAAGGCTGATAGGAGGAAGTGTATGATGAGAAGGATGTTGAAAAGGATGCCCGGAATGATGTTCTGGGGAATTGTCGGAGTTGTATTGGTCATGTTTTGCGCCAATACGGTGAGCGCGAACAAGGAAGCCGCCAAAAAGTGGATTGAAAAAGAATTCCAACCATCGACTTTGAGCCAAGAAGACCAGATGAAAGAGATGGAATGGTTCATCAAAGCGGCGGCACCGTTCAAGGGTATGGAGATCAAGGTGGTCTCGGAAACCATCCCAACCCATGAATATGAATCCAAAACACTCACCAAGGCGTTTGAAGAAATTACCGGCATCAAAGTCACCCACGATCTGATTCAAGAAGGTGATGTGATCGAAAAGCTGCAAGTTCAATGGCAGTCCGGTAAAAATGTGTATGACGCCTATATTAACGATTCCGATCTGATTGGCACCCATTTTCGTTATGGGCATGTGGTTAATCTGACCGATTGGATGGCGGGCGAAGGCAAAGATGTTACGCTTCCCACGCTGGATGTTGATGATTTCATTGGCAAATCATTCACCACCGGTCCTGACGGCAAGCTTTATCAACTGCCGGACCAACAGTTTGCCAACCTTTACTGGTTCCGCTACGATTGGTTTAACCGTGATGATCTCAAAAAGAAATTTAAAGAACTTTACGGTTACGAATTAGGCGTTCCGGTGAACTGGTCGGCGTATGAGGACATCGCTGAATTTTTTGGCAAACATGTCAAGGAAATTGACGGTGTTACGGTTTACGGTCACAACGATTACGGCAAGAAAGCGCCTGATCTGGGTTGGCGTTTCACCGATGCTTGGCTGTCTATGGCCGGCGCAGGTGACAAGGGCATTCCCAATGGCAAGCCTGTGGATGAATGGGGCATTCGTGTTGAAGGATGTCGTCCGGTGGGAGCCAGTGTCGAGCGCGGCGGAGCCGCCAATGGCCCGGCCGCCAAGTACTCCCTGCGTAAATACATGGAGTGGCTGAAAAAATACGCTCCTCCGGGATCACTCGGCATGGACTTTTATCAATACCTGCCGGTTCTGGCCAAAGGCGATGTCGCCCAGCAAATTTTCTGGTACACGGCTTTCACCGCCACTATGGTTGAACCCGGCCCCACGGTCAATAAAGACGGAACACCCAAATGGCGCATGGCTCCCTCTCCCCACGGTCCTTACTGGGAAGAAGGCATGAAATTGGGCTATCAGGATTGTGGTTCATGGACATTGATGAAAAGCACACCTGTTGATCGTCGTAAAGCGGCTTGGCTTTTTGCGCAATTCTGTGTGGCTAAAACCACGTCACTTAAGAAAACGCATGTTGGCCTGACACCGATCCGTGACAGTGATATCCGACATAAATCTTTTACCGAACGAGCGCCCAAACTCGGCGGACTGGTAGAATTTTACCGCAGCCCGGCGCGTGTCGCATGGACACCCACCGGAACCAATGTGCCAGACTATCCCAAATTGGCGCAGTTGTGGTGGCAAAATATCGGTGAAGCGGTTTCCGGCGAAGTGACCGTGGATCAGGCGATGGACAATTTGGCCAAAGAGCAGGATAAGGTACTCCAACGTATCGCGCGCTCCGGCGTGCAGGGCGACTGCGGCCCCAAGTTGAATCCCAAAGTTGATCCGAACGAATGGCTGAAAAAACCTGGTTCACCTAAAGCCAAACTGGAAAATGAAAAACCCAAAGGTGAGACAGTCAACTATGACGATCTCATTAAAGCATGGCGTGAAGGCAAAGTGCGCTAGAAGCATCGTATGACCTCAAAATGTTCCCTCTCCCCGTTGGGGGAGAGGGACAAAATGAGGATGCAAAATTACTTGCAATGCAGGGCGCTTCGGCGTCCTGTTTATATGAATGTAGCATAGTAAGCAGTTCCGCGACCCCATAACGAAGATAAATAGGATATATGACCGATTGCACTCATAATAATCTAACATTACTGCCACCGGAAAAAATCAAATTGCAGTGTCAGCATTGCCATTTGACTATCAAACCGGAGGAACTTGGAAAAAGCTATTGCCCCGAATGTTTTGAAATGTCCGGCCGGAAACGGTATGATTTTAAAGAGCTTGCGGCTGAAAAAACAGACATACACCGGTACCGCTGTGAAAAATGCGGTGTTATTATTGAATGTGAATGATGAAAATGGTTTTTCAGAAAGGAGAAAGCATAATGGCCAAATACGTGGGAGCCTTAGACCAAGGCACGACCAGCAACCGTTTTATTATTTTCGACCCTAACGGTCGGATCATCAGCATCGACCAGAAAGAACATGAACAGATTTTCCCTCAACCGGGGTGGGTGGAACACAATCCCACTGAAATCTGGCAAAATGCGCAAGATGTGATTCGCGGCGCTCTGGCTAAAGCGCAATTGTCCGGGGCTGATCTGGCGGCAATCGGCATCACCAATCAGCGTGAAACCACCATGCTATGGGACAAAAACACCGGGAAGCAGTTTTACAATGCGATTGTATGGCAATGCACGCGCACCGATCAGATTTGTACCGAATTAACCCGGGAAGGCGGCCAGAATCGCTTTCAGAAACAAACCGGCCTGCCTGTTGCCACCTATTTTTCAGGCCCGAAAATCAAATGGATTCTGGATAATGTTCCCGAAGCCCGCGCGGCGGCTGATAAAGGCGATGCTCTTTTCGGCACTATGGAAACCTGGATGATATGGAATCTCACCGGCGGTGCTGACGGCGGTTCACACGTTACCGATGTTACCAATGCCAGCCGCACTATGCTCATGGATTTGAACACCCTTGAATGGGATGACGCTATTTTGCAAATTATGGGAATCCCGCGGCAAATTCTTCCGAAAATTGTTCCGTCGATTGATTCACGCACATGGGGAACAACACTCAAGGGTGGCTGCTTGAACGCCCGAATCCCGGTTTGTGGAGCACTCGGCGACCAACAGGCAGCCCTTGTGGGGCAAACCTGTTTTAAACAGGGGGAGGCCAAAAACACGTATGGCACGGGATGTTTTCTTTTGCTGAACACAGGTGAAACACCGATGGTTTCCACTCAGGGTTTGCTTACAACGTTAGGGTATCAAATCAATGGTCAACGTCCGGTTTACTGCTTGGAAGGTGCTATCGCCATCGCCGGTGCGCTGGTGCAGTGGCTGCGGGATAATCTGGGTCTGATTTCTGACGCCGCTGAAATTGAGGCATTGGCAAAAACGGTTGATGACAATGGCGGTGCTTATTTTGTTCCGGCCTTCTCCGGCCTGTTCGCGCCCTACTGGCGTTCGGATGCGCGCGGCGTGATTGCAGGATTGACGCGCTATGTCAATAAGGGACATATCGCTCGCGCCGTTCTGGAAGCGGTTGCATATCAAACTTGTGACATTATGAACGCCATGAATAAAGATTCCGGTGTCGATTTGAGTGCGCTCAAGGTTGACGGCGGCATGGTGGCCAATGAGATGCTGATGCAATTTCAAGCGGATGTCCTCAATGTACCGGTGATTCGTCCTCAAATTGCGGAAACCACCGCTTTGGGAGCCGCTTATGCGGCCGGCCTGGCGGTTGGATTTTGGTCCGACCTTGAAGCGTTAAGACAAAATTGGGCGGTTGATAAGACCTGGCAGCCGGCGATGGCCGCGCAAACGCGTGAAAACTTATTGCGACAATGGAAAAAAGCGGTGGACCGAACCTTTGATTGGGTGGATTGATTCCTGATAGACTTATATACTGATATGATTTTGGTGGTTCCGCTGACTTAATGGATTAATGTGTAAAATACTCAGTATATGGAAAGTTCAGGAGTGCAAAAATCAAGCGCAGCGATTTTTTGCATCCCGCACCACCCGGAGGCTTGCTGATTAAGGGGTCGGTAAAAAACCGCTTCACTTAATTTTTGCGCTCCATGCCGTATTTTCAGGCATTTTCCATCTACTGATACTCTTAATGAGGATATTATTAGGGATAAAATATCAGTAGAAAAAGAGCGAATAATCAGCGTAGAACAAGCTATTCAAGTTGCTAGAGAGAATAACGAAGATACATACTGGGAGTCCAGCCCTTTCAAGGTCATTCTCCTACTTTTTTCTCATAGCAATAAGTTTTGCTGTTGAGACATGAGGAGTTTCAGGGTCATATTTTCGTTTTTTCGGTTTCTTTTCAGGCCCCTCGTATGCTTGCGAAACGCCGACAGTTTTACGTTTTCAGATAATCGCAATAGAAATTCTGTGAACTCTGATTCCGTATACCGGTGGAACATTCTCCATTCCTCATCCGGCAGTGCTATCATCATTCCTCGATATACACCCGAAATCACATCCGAGATATAGAAACTGGACACTTCTTTTTCAATTTTTTGAACTCTGTGAACAGCGCACAAGGCAGCTTTGATAACCGATAATATCATATATGAGATCAAAGCCGCACAAAAGCCGAATAGCGCTGCGGGAGGGTGGCCTGAAGTGTTTATTTCGGAGTTGAACTGTTTTTTAAGTTCCTGAAAGGAGGTCTCTGTTTTCCAGCGTTTGCGATAAATATCCGCAATTGATTTTGTACAGGCCGCCTTCTGAGGTAAATCAGCAATTATAAATATTTCTG
Organism: Desulfococcaceae bacterium HSG9; assembly: GCA_030378005.1. GTDB lineage: Bacteria > Desulfobacterota > Desulfobacteria > Desulfobacterales > JAUCGF01 > JAUCGF01. The sequence goes on from JAUCGF010000100.1 coordinate 56,504, forward strand.
TTTCACCATCTCGTGTCTCGGTTTTCAAACAAACGTGAATCCGCCTGAATATATGTTTTTTTCCGGACGCATCTGTTACCGCTATAGGCGCTTCAAAAACTTTACCTGTTACGGTGTCGATAAAATCATGGCAGCCGTCGGTGAATTGACGAATTCAACAGCTTCCTGGAAACTTATCAAAACGGTCTGATAAAGACTCGCTGTCCTCAACTGTTATCCTGTCCCGGCGCGGTGGGAAAGAGAGTGGCGGATATTGATGTGACTGCGCCGCTGTCATCATCTTTTGTAAAAGAGGGCGCGGTGGCGGGATATAACTGAAAAAAGAAAGGCAGGCCCTGTTTCCAGCTTCGGACCGAAAAGAATAAAACTGCTTTCAAATTTTATGTTAAAATATATTAAGGAGCAATTTCCAAGTGATGATCAATATATCCGCAATTTTGCAGAGGGGCAGAAATGGGTTGCCACGGCTTTTATAGAGCCTGCGAAACATGCAAAGCAACTGGCAAGGATTTTATCCGAACAGGTAAAAAATGATGACAAAGCCGGAATTGTGCGAACGGTTTCCATGATGGAAGGCATTTCAGAACCTTTGGAAGATGCGGGTTTAAAGGAAATATAGTCATCAGATTTTGGTTTGTTCTGGCATGATTTTTGCCCTCGTTCCTAAATGGCGATATTTGTCCTTTTTGACTCCCAAATTTGCGAAATTCGATCAAAAAGGCAGTTTTGATGGGACAGGCAATTTTTGTGCCAGAACAAACCTAATTCTGACAACTATAATACACTTTTAATTATTTTTCTATATATTTTTATGAACTGATTCGATTCTCAAAATGGCTATAAAACAATTGCATACTGGTAAATTTATTTCTGGAAATCTCCTTATTTGTATCATATAGACAAGAAAACTTTTGCCCCTTTGGATATTTTGCTGAATCTGCCGATACGATGTTATTCATACTTTTTATCAGAAATGTCACTGTACAGGACAAAAAATAGTTATCTCATAGGAATTCATGAGGTATCGTGAGAATTCATTAATATAAGAGGGCCGAGAATGATCTTAAGGTTTTTGCAAAATTCGTGATATAATTCGGAAATGTTGTGCAATATCCTTCCGATGTGATCTAAGCCTGGCCGAAAAATACTGACGGCTTTACGCCTGTGTTTTTTAATTTTAATCGGTTTCTGTGAATGGCACTGTTCACCGGTTGCATGGCACCGGCTAAAGGCGATGGCTGGAAGAGCGATCTGTTTATCAATACGATCAGGAAATGTCATGTGAGTATCTTCAAAATTGTGACCGCGACCTTTGAGGCACTGAAAAAGCGTTTCGATACTCTGACGTTTTTTATAGTCTTCAAGAGCCGTCACAGGATTTTTATCGGTTGCGAGGATGAGGTATTCACCATCAGGCGGCAACGCTCCGACGACATAAACCGATTGGCTGTTAACCAGGCGTTTACCTTTCAAAACCCAGTATTCGCCGACTTTCAAATCTCTGAACAGAGTTTTAGCGGGAACCGGAACACCTCTGGCATCAGTGATCATAAAGTTTACTTTGATGCGCATGATGTGGTGTATGCCCTTTTTCAGTAAAAAGGCTGACTGTCAGCCGCCGATGAACTCACGATCGCCGAACAGACATTTAATTTTGTCAGCACTGAAAATTTTAATAAAACGTTCTATTAATTCAATCCGTTCAATCATACTCGAGCAGCCACGCCAGGAAAATGTTATCCATATAATCAGGAAAGCGACACTCAGATGGATAATACCTGGAACCAGGGGATTGATATTCAGCTTCCCTGATTTCCAGTCAGTGCGATCCATGGACAAATCCCATATTTCATCACTAATCGGAAGTGACCGAACGATGAGTGTGGCAATACTGTCCATGGAAAAATCTGAACCTGCGAAAAAGCGCTGCCGGCGTTTATATTCAGACGCTGTCCAGGCTCTACCCGGCATTGCCACCGCAATTTCAGTCAAGTTTACGGTTCGAATCTTAAGCTGCGCCACTATGAAAAAAGACAGTAAATCCGCCCTGACTTTGTTCCACCCAAGACACGAATTCAAAATTTTACTTGGCTTTGAGATCTGGTTCATAGAGTTTACCCCCCTTTATGGCTAAAAGCAGCATAACTTCATGAACGAGAAACATAAAGCGCTGTTTATGTCAAGATTTCTTTGTTTGAATTCATATATTTATCTCCAGAGTATAAAAAATGTCCTGTACAGTGCAGAAATGTTTAACCGGCTGAATATAAAAGATGCTTATTCAGAAGGTGTTTTTTTTTGTTAAAAAGTTTGGAGGTGGTGCATAGCGAGTGATGAATTTTGTTCATTAGGTGAATGCAACTCATATTTTTAGATTTTACTTGTAAAATTATGAAAATAAATAAACAGTATCGGCATTCGCAGCTTAATACGAGG
>JAUCGF010000067.1 GCA_030378005.1 Desulfococcaceae bacterium HSG9
ATTTTTGCACTCAATGGGTAACCTCCTTAAATTTCATATGATTTTAACTTGTTACCCAATTTATTATCAACTTTTACTTTTAAAATCTACAATTTTTTGTCATTAAAAATATAAATATTATATTTATTAGATTAACATATCTCTAATTGATTGATATTATTTATAAATAATAATTTATGTTTGGATTAAAAAATCTGCACCCAATTGTAATGATATCCGGCAGCGGATGGTCTGTTTTTCCTTCTTGTCACAGGTCTGTCATTCCTGCAAAATGAGGCCAAACAGATGCTTCGGATATTTTTTCCATCAAAAACTCCTTCATAATAATTTCCAATTACTTTCAGTGAAAAATAAAGTATATTATAAATTATCATAAAGGAGATTGTCAACTACTTTTTCATGCAATTGCCCTGAACATTAACTATTGATATGATCTTGCCGCTTTGCTAAAGGATAAGTGACGTTGTAGGGTTAGAATACAGTAACTATCACTTTTAATTGCACCCGATGTGGAGAATCGCTTGGATATCCTGCGGATACGAAGACGCGAATGACTGTGACGACCTGTGGAATGATCCGGTATTTAAAATACTTATCGGCAGCTCAATCTTTTCAACGGCTATTACGGGTGTCACTGTCACATGCCTCTTCATGTATACGACCTGAACTTTTCATCTACTGAGTATTAATAAGGCGGCAACAAACGCCGCAAGCCATGTGATAAAACAATCATTAGAAAAAGCAAGTTTCTTAATGGGACACCCGGCCAAAAATAGCGCAACGGTTCAATCTTATCCGGCTTTGCCTTTTTTTGTGCCAACTGATCGGCGGTATCACGGATATAATTAACGCTGCACGGCCAATCTATAATGTTATCAATCCAATTATCAGGTATCGCCTTTTCGCCGCTGACAGCTCCGGCCAGCGCACCTGCGATAGCGCCGGTTGTGTCGGTGTCTCCGCCGCAGTTCAAAACAGATGTAAGAGTCGCTTCAAAATCGTCGAAATGGTGATACCAGGCATATAAAACCACCGGAACCGTTTGATAGATATAACCGGACACACCATTTTCGGCCCCGATGCTTTGCGCGAATTGCAGAACATCGCTATTTTTTTTGATCGCCTTTTCGATATTAAGCACCAATGCGAGCCATTCTTTATCCGTTGAACCGATGTTTTTCAGAAAAGCTATAAAATGTTTTCCTGATGGGCGTTGTTTGAAATCCCCACGCACGATTTGCCCAGTCAATTGAGCCACGGCCCGAGCGCCGATCAAAGCTCTCTCATCCGTATGCGTAATACGGGTTGAAGCTTCTGTAAAGGCGTCAATAGATTCAGGTGAATCTGCAAAAAACGCTCCAATTATCGCTGAACGCATGGCCGGCCCATTGCCGGCGGAAAAGACGCCGCTATATTCCGGTGAGAATCCTACCCAAAGCCGCAAGATCGCTCTTAAAGTTGCAAAACCGACACCCGCCGGAAGTGCCAGTAACCACCAACGCAGACGCCAAGATAGATTGCGGGTAAATTTTTCAGCAGAATCAGAATTTATCAACAAGCTATTAGCGACAAAAAGCGTATGCTCCGTATCATCACTGAGCATTCCTTTATCGAATACGAACCGGTGTCGCCAACGTCCGGGATAGCGTTTCAACATACGTGAACGCTTCATGCCCTCGGCCGGCAGTCCTAATGCATCACCCACAGCGGTTCCCAGCAGAATTCCTCTGAAGCGGTCAGATATTGAAATATTTTCAGGCACAGATTTTCCTAATTAAAGCGATTCGGTGATATCGGATACATTCAATTCCAACATTTTGATGCTGGCCAATATCCGTTCGGTATTGCGCTTCAAAAACGGATAGGGAATTTCATTTTGATTTAGCTCAAGGGTTATTTTTTTCATCTGGACGATTTTTCGGTTAATCTCTTCGATTTCGGTCTGATTATTCATAGCAGTTCCCGTGTTCGGATCAGGGACAAAATAACTTCCCCACTTGGAGTGCAAGCTTCAGCTTGCGGGGATATTGACGCAAACTGAAGTTTGCACTCCTCGTCTTAAAATAAAAAGTTATTTCCTCCTCATTCATTAGTGTTTTTTACGCAAATCTTTAAATCGTTTGGCTTTGACCTCATAGCGCGGCAAACGTCCATAGTCATAAAATTCTGTCAGATAGGCCAAATTGGTCTTGAGCCGCAGTTGATCTTTAAGATGTGTTTCAATAGCTTTGGAACGTTCCTGTGCATCCGGCATCAATTCCACCTTTAATTTGATGCGATCTCTGTCACCGAGCTTATCCACAATCACTTCAAATTCATCTCCCAGACCGTCTATGCTGCGCACCACTTCCTCAATAGCGGCAGGTGCCAGTAACACGCCTTTGACTTTGGTGATGTCATCGGAACGGCCGACAACGCCGCCTTTGATCACACGAAATGTGCGTCCGCAGGCACATGGAGCGGCATCCCATTCAATGACATCTTTGGAATCGAAGCGCACACAGGGCTGCGCCTGTCGGTCAAGTGCGGTGATAATCATTTTACCCCGTTTGCCCGGCTCTTCAATAATTTCACCTGTTTCCAAATCTTCGATTTCAACCAGGAAAAAGGCTTCGTTCACATGCATACCCCCCGGTTGAGCCAGGCATTCATAAGACCAAGCGCCGATTTCAGTTGCTCCGGAATGATCATAAACCTTTGCGCCCCAAGTGGTTTCCATACGTTTTTTAGTGGATGGAATGCCGGCACCCGGTTCACCGGCGCAAGTAATCTTATTAATGCTTAACTGTGACGGATCAATATCCATTTTTTGCCGCGCCGTATCCGCCATACCTAAAACATACGTGGGTGTGGCCATCATAGCCGTGGCTTGCAATTCCTGAATTTTAAGAATCCGCGCCTGGGTGTCCAGCACACCGCCGGGAACCACTTCACAACCAATCTTTTCAGCCGCATAATGCCCGGCCCAAAACGCCACAAAAATATTATAGCCAAACGGAATAAACACCCGGTCATTAGGACGATATCCTTGGGCCCAGAGGATAAAGGCCCAACTCTCGGCCCACCACTCCCAATCCTGCCATGTATCGGGCTGATACACCGGCTTACCGGTAGTGCCACTGGTTTGGCGAAATACGGCCACTTCTTCAAGAGGGACGCAAAGAGCATCGCCATAAGGAAACGGATCACGGCCCTGAATATCGCGCATCATCGCTTTTTCAACTTTGGGAACGCGGCGGATGTCTTCAAAAGAACGAATATCTTCCGGTCGAACACCCGCCCGATCATAAAGCGAACGATGAAAAACGGATTGTTCATAAGTCCATCGGAAAATTTTCTGAAACTTTCGCAGTTGCAACTTACGAATTTTTTCCCTGGGCAGGGTTTCTAAAAAAGGATTCCAATATTGAATTTTTTCCATATTTTTTCCTATTATGGATCAGAATTATAATTTAGTTAATGTCAGTAGATCGAAAAGTTTCTTAACACTTTGATTTTATTGAATATAAATCATTTCATGCGATATATCCTGAAAAATCAGAAGGTTACATTTTATAGAACCGAAAAACAAGCTTTTCTTCTAAACTCGGAAAAGATCGAAAACGGCTTTTTATGATATTGTCCGCTTCTTTCATGGCTTCAGCTAA
>JAUCGF010000196.1 GCA_030378005.1 Desulfococcaceae bacterium HSG9
TTTCAACGGGAAGTAAGCGAATATAAGCTTATATGCTGGCTGAAAAGACTTAATCGTTTGGAAAAAGCTATATTTTCAGGAATGATAAAAGAAGTTCTCATTGAACTTAAACGAGATATACTAAGAAGTTGCAAGCAAAAAAGAAAACGGAAAACAGTTTGTGAGTTAGTGATGGAACAGATACCATACATGGATAGCTTCAATCAGAACTATCTGATAACAGGCAAGGAGGCAGGTTAGCTTGATGCATATGCGGGTGAAGCCCGGTTCGGCCAAAACGGCCAGATCATGCATCTGCCGGTGGTTCAAAACGATTTTATCGGCAGTTTCATTTTATACAAATTCGGCGGCGCGTCCGCACTGGTGATTATAATCTTTCAACTGTTTTATGTCGGTTTGTTGTTCTACGCCGGCGATAAATGCCTGAAATGGTCAAAAGATGCCGGTTATTACAAAAACAAAGGGGCCGGTCTGGTGTTAAGCGCCAGCTTGTACGGGCTTGCTTGGATGCATATCGCTCAATTGATCATCGCATGGGGCAATGCATTGGGATTGATTCCGGTAATGGGCCAACCTATGACCTGTATTTCAGCGGCCACCAGCCACATCCTGTTTTTCGGCGCGCTGGCATTGGTGCTGGGGTTGGTTGGTATGCGGATAACTTGTGAGGTTTAATCTACATGGATTTTATTTAGAAAGGATTTTTAAACGGAATTCGGTCAATCTTTTCTAAATTAAGTCCATGTAGAAAAATCAGGAGGCAAAATGTACGAAGAAACAACCTACCTAATCAATGGCTGTTTGTTCAAAATTTATAACGAAATTGGTAATATATGGAATGAAGAAATTTATGAGAAAGTGCTTGAACATGAACTTCGTTCCAAAGGCATGCGCGTTGAACGGCAAAAAAAATTCGAGGTCTTTTATTTCGACCGGTGTGTCGGCAATTTTCGGATCGATCTTCTAGTTGACGGGAAAATCATCGTTGAGGTAAAGGCGGCAGATCGCATTTCACAATTACACAAAGCGCAATTGCTTTCATATCTAAAAGGATTTGACAAACAAATCGGCGTATTGGCTAACTTTGGCGCAAGCTCCGTGGAAAATATGACATTCCCAAATTATATGAAAAACACTTCCCTAAAGCCTTTTGACTACGATAAAATCAGATTGCCTCAAAAAGAGCGGATCAAGGATTTATTATTCATTGGGGACCGGATATTATCAACCCTCGGATCTGGCTATTTTCATCATATATATCGCAGTTCGTTTTTTTATGAACTCCGCAACCAAAATATTGATTTTGATTCCGTCAAAGAATTAACGGCATATTATAACAACAGGTACTGGGCTCATACTGTTGAGAGTTTTCTTTCCTTTTCTGAAATTTTATGGTTAAAAGACAGGCATGAAATCACATAATCGCTTAATCTGTCCTGATTGCGGCTCTTCAGAAACATCGCCATTTAAAAAATATCACACGTTACACAATGGGGGCCGGCAACTGTATCTGTGTGGCGATTGCAATACCTGTTTCTCTGAAACAAAAGGCACAGCCATGGAGAACCTGAAGTTTCCGATCGGCAAGGTGGCCTCGGCATTGCATATTCACAGCGAAAGGATGGGGCTTCGAGCGACCGCCCGTGTGCTTGGCGCCTGCAAGCGTACTGTCAGTCAATGGGAAGAACGATTTTCAGATCAGAAAGAAACATCGATGTTGTATGCCTTTTGCCATGAGTTTGTATCCCTTACGTTTGAGGGGGATGAAATCCACACCATTGCAGGTAAACGAGGCGAACCGGCGGAATCTGAAGGTCAGACGGCGGTCATCATGGAACGTCGCACTCGTTTCATCGTGGATCAATGATGTGGAAATAAAGATGCTCGATTATTCAAGTCCGTTATGGAAACAGTGTGTCAGTATGTCGATCAAACAAATGATTTGTCTTTTTTGTCGGATGGGGAACGCCGCCATGGTGACATGCTGTTTTCCTTATGTGCCGGGACCTTGCAAACCGGTAAACGCGGGCGTCCGCCCAAGGTACTTCCACCGGGTGTCAGGGTTCGAGTCAAAAACAAAGGCGATCGGAAACACAAGCAGGTCCCTGAACGCCCCAAATACCAGGCGCCTCAGAGGGAACATCCGGATACGGATCAAAATCTGCCGGGAGCCGAAATTCATGCCGACTGTCTTGAAGCTCAAAATGCCGCAATAAGAAGACGTGACAGTGCTTTCAGGCGACGGACGAACACCTGTGCCAAGACTGAAAAGGGGCTCCGGCGCACCTTGGACGTTCATCAAGTTATACACAATTTTGTTCGCCCCCATCGGACTACGGCAGCAGTGCCTGCTGTTTCAACAGGTATTATGGCAGAACTGTCGAGTCTCGAAGATATTTTGACCATGAAAAAGGTGGCATGAAGAAATGAAAAAAGAAAACAGAGGTGGTAATTTCGTTTTATGAACTCATTGAAGAACCTTTGGAGCCCACTACCCGCAAATGTGAATCGCGAATCTTCCATGAGAGGTGATTTCACCATTCAGTTGTTGAACAGATTCGGGATTTAACCATTTTGGGGGATGATGCGTCATAAAAAGGCATGCATTATGATTTTTCGCCCATTCCGGGCCATCATCATCAACAACCGCATCATGAAATTGTGCGGCATGCAGGGCAAGTTTTCCTTGATAATTTTTATCGGAAAGCTGTAGAAATGCGGAATTCAAGCCGATAATACCAAATTCAGATCTATCTTTCTCAATTGTAACTGCAAAATCACCTGGCAACATACCTGGATTGACATTTTCTGCTTTATAAGGTTGTTTGCTCCACCAATCAGTATAATTATCAAAAGAATGTTGTATAGCCTCCCTGTAAGGTGATTCCGGATTTTCCCAGAAAGTATCTCGAACTATTCTTTTTTGTTCCCAGTCTTCAAAAAGAAGTACAAAAGGGTCATCAGGGTCTGGCCTTACCAAATCATGGTTGCCCGATACCGCCAACAATTTGGGGTCAAAGCCAAGTTTACGAAAATGCCGCCAGAGTTGTTCAAATATTTCATCAACCTCTTTAAATTCTTCGGATGATCCTTTTTGAGTAAGATCGCCTGTAAATAAAACCAAATCCCAATGTCCGGATTTTTTATGAATACGCTCAAGATCATTAAATAATATTTCGCGTAAACCAGGCCATGCCCAACGTTGATTTTTAATTCCACGGTGGAGGTGTGTCAAATGCGGCCAGCTTAAAGAAGTCATATTTAATAGGTCTCCTTCTTTAGTCTATCATATTTAGTTTTTTTTCAATATTTTGTGCAATTTACAAGCCAAATACTCTTTGAGTTAAGCGATGTGGGCGGCTCCGCATTTTGGATAAGGCCAATTGCACCAAGATGAAATAGGCTTTCTGGCATACTTTTATTACATGGTGAAAAGTGGTTTTACCCTTCCCGCCAAAGGTTTAATTTGACCAGTTATAGTCCTGGTCAAATGACTTGATACTTTTACCAAAAACGTGTATTATAATCGCTCCGAATGATTTTTAAAAGGAGCGAAATATGACCACTCAAGGCAAGGCACTAACATCAACGGAGAAGGAAAC
>JAUCGF010000003.1:0-5044 GCA_030378005.1 Desulfococcaceae bacterium HSG9
AAAGAAAGTAGTGTGTACGGGTGTTAAACGAAGGTGTGTTTGAGATAGCGGCTTGTATTGCCGGCGGGTGGCCGTGGTGTGAGTCTAAGAAGCTGGAACGAAGTAACTTCCCCATTCCGGAGTGCAAACTTCAGTTTGCGATGCTGTGACGCAAACTGAAGTTTGCACTCCATTCCTGACCTGATGTTTTAATGGGGGGTAAATTACTTTATTCCCATTGCTAAACCACTTTAAATTTTTTCAGTTTTTGCCGAAAGGTTGTGTATTTTAAACCGGCAATACGGGCGGCTTGGGCCTGATTGCCGCCGGTGCGTTTCAGCAAGCTGTTTAAATAGAGTTTCATCAACTTAGTGTGGCTAATATTGCCTAATTCCGTTTCTTCATGTGATTTCGCCTTGTCAAACCTGTTTTTTGGAGCGCAGTCTGCCTGTAGTGTTGAATCATTCCGCTTGTTTTTATGGATATAGGCCGTAATGCTGTTGAAAAGGGCGATATTGCGCGATGAGAGTTTAAAGAAGCGGTTTATGGGCACAAAGGGAATGTTGAAATCTGTTTTCTGTATATCTAACAAATTGGCGTTTTCCTTTACATTGCTCCAAAAAAGAGTGGAAAGGGCCCGAATACCCGAATAGGCGGCGGTAAAGGCCGCTATGGGCGGATATAGGGCCACATCAAAGCGTTTATCTTTGATGATGTTCGCATGGAGATCGTTATTATTGAAATGTTCCAAGGGGCGGGCGTCATTATTGATTGTCAGCCCCATGTTAAAGCTGTTCAATAAGGTTTCCAGATATTCGACATCAACGCCATAATTTTTTAAACTGTTATACAATTGAAAGGCTCGATAGCCTTTGATGGCTGTGGTTTCGGAGCTGAGAGCGCACAGGCTGGTTTTTTTAAGTTCCGCATTGTTCATGTTTGAATTGGCGACCGGCAACGCGAAAATATCGGATTCCAAAAGCTCGCATACATCTTCCGACAATTCCGGGACGGTGTCTTCCAAACGGGCCTGTTTTTGGCACATCAGCAGACGGCCTATTTTTTCGATTTCGCGTACATTGCCCGGCCAGTTGTAGGCTAACAGGGCTGTCACTTCCCAAGGGGCCAGTGTTGCGATCAACTGCGGAAACAGGTCTGCCAAATAGTATAAAATATCCTGGCGGCGTTTATATAACGGGGGAATATAAAAAGGGAAAAAGCGGTGGCGAAAATCGGTGCGTAAATTTTTTTCGCGATTGGTGGCGGCCACAATTTGAACTTTGGCTGTTTCGGTTTGGGTGCTGCCAACTTTATGAAATTCGCAGGTTTCCACAAACGTAAGCAAATTGGCTTGGGTTTCTTTGGGCAAATCGCCGATCTCTTCCAGCACCAAAATGTCATTGTCAGCAAATTTGAGCCACCCCTCTTTATCCTGTTCCGCGCCGGTGAACGCGCCTTTGATATGGCCGAACAATTCCGAACGGGCCAGTTCTCCGTTGAAATGGGAACAATTGACGGTTTCAATGCGGCAGTCAGGGCCGTATTTTTCCCGGCATAATTTTTTGTAAATGTGCAAAAAGAGCGATTTGCCGACACCGGAGGGGCCGCAGATCATCATCGGTTTCTTTTCTCCGATTTTGACATGGATTTCGAACTCTTTGATCAGATGTTTCAAACCGGGTGGAACGATCAATCTTTTTGCAGAGTGGGGTGGATTTGGTATGGATTGCATCGTTAAATGATTTTTTACTCCTTTTAATTATAATCAGTAGATGGAAAATGCCTGAAAATACAGCAGGGAGCGCAAAAATTAAGCGAAGCGGTTTTTTACCGGCCTCTAAATCCACAAGCCTCCGAGGGTGCTGGATGCAAAAAATCGCTACGCTTAATTTTTGCACTCCTGAATTTTCCATCTATTGAAAATAGATAAGAATTTCCCAGAGCATGAAAAACGGGGCCGCCAGCAAGCATTTGCAGATATAAAACGGTGTTTTTTAGCACCGGCCGGAAATGACATAAAGATTAAAGTTAATGTACATGGTTTGACTAAAATTACAAGGATTTTTATATTCGGTTTTGTATGTCGATGCCAACAGACAAGTGATTATCGACAATGTGACGCTTTTTTGATGCTTCTGTTAACCAAAAGTGATAATCTTATTTAACGCTTTAATCTGATCTCTGAAATCGGCGGCGCGTTCAAATTCAAGGTCTCTCGCGGCGGCGTGCATCTCTTTTTCCAGTTTTTTTATCAAAGCTTCGGGATTTTCGCCATCCTTAGCGTTCAATTGGGCAAGGTGGCCAAAAGGGGCTGTTTTTTCGGCCACTTTAAACGTATTGACATCATTATCTTTTTCATTAGCCTTATTTGTAATAGTGGCAAAAACAGAGGCGACTGCTTTATTGACGCTGACAGGTGTGATGTTGTGTTTGGTATTGTAAGCGATTTGAATCTTACGACGCCGCTTGGTTTCATCAATGGCTTGCTGCATGGAAGCGGTAATACGATCCGCATACATAATCACACGTCCATGTACATTGCGGGCCGCGCGGCCGCAGGTTTGCACCAATGATCGGGTGGAACGTAAAAAACCCTCTTTATCGGCATCCAAAATCGCCACAAGGGACACTTCGGGAATATCCAACCCCTCGCGCAGCAGGTTAATTCCGATCAAAACATCAAAATCGCCGGCGCGTAAGTCGCGGATGATATCCATACGCTCCAACGTGCTGATGCCGGAGTGCATATAGCGTACGCGCAGCCCCAAATCTTCGTAATATTCGGTGAGGTCTTCGGCCATGCGCTTGGTCAATGTCGTCACTAAAACGCGCTCTTTTCTTTGGATGCGCTTATGAATTTCTTTTAAAAGATCATCTACCTGAAAGCGCGCCTCTTTGACTTCAATGATCGGATCCGGCAGACCGGTGGGCCTGACAATTTGTTCAACTGTTTTCGATTGGCATTTTTCAAGTTCATAATCGGCGGGGGTTGCCGATATATAGATCACCTGTGCAAGCCGGGAATTAAACTCATCAAAGCGCAACGGGCGGTTGTCCAATGCCGATGGCAGTCTGAAGCCGTATCCTGCTAACGTCTTTTTACGGGCGCGGTCACCTTTGTACATGGCGCGCAGTTGGGGTACGGCAATGTGACTTTCATCGATGCAAAGTAAAAAATCATCTGGGAAATAATCAAACAAAGTGGGAGGTGGATCACCCGGCGCACGTCCGGTGAGAAAGCGCGAATAATTTTCGATACCGTTGCAATAGCCCATCTCAAGCATCATCTCCAAGTCAAATTGAGTACGTTCTTCAATTCGCTGGGCTTCAATCAGCTTGTTGGAATCCCTGAAATAGGCCACGCGTTGCTTTAATTCTGCGATAATGCCATCAATTGCCCGTTTTATGGTTTCTTGCTGAGTAACATAGTGGCTGGCGGGATAGATTGACATTTGGCGTGTGCGCCTTAACACCACACCGCGCAACGGATCAATTTCGGAAATTTCTTCCACTTCATCACCAAAAAAATCAACCCGTACCGCAATATCTTCTTCATACGCCGGAAATATTTCAACCCGGTCGCCGCGCACCCGGAAAACACCTCTGGAAAAATCAAGATCATTGCGCTTGTATTGAATTCCCACAAGAGCTTTGAGAAGCGCATCGCGGTCCAATTGGGTACCTTTTTCGATATCCACGCGAAGCGCAAGATATTCTTCCGGCGCGCCCAAGCCGTAGATGCATGACACGCTGGCCACTACGATGACATCGCGGCGTGCCAGCACATGACGCGTGGCCGAATGGCGCATTTTATCGATCATTTCGTTGATGGAAGAATCTTTTTGGATATAGGTGTCGCTGGTTGGAATATAGGCCTCGGGTTGATAGTAATCATAATAGCTGACAAAGTATTCAACTGCATTTTCAGGGAAAATGTCTCTGAATTCAGCGTAAAGCTGGGCGGCTAAAGTTTTATTGGGCGCAAGCACTAACGTGGGTTTATTGCAATTGGCGATAACGTGCGCGATGGTAAACGTTTTCCCGGATCCGGTGACGCCCAAAAGTACTTGATGTTTTTGACCGGCCTTAATTTCAGTACTTAATGTTTCAATGGCTTGGGGCTGGTCGCCTTTGGGTTCAAAGGCGGATTTTAATTTGAATAGGCTCATAAAAATTTTAAGTTTTAATGGTTTCGTAAAAAGTCAGAATCGGATCGATTGCTTATACGGTGAGGCATTCCTTTGTAATGCCATGTCAGATTAACAGATTTGTTTTTTGAATTCATTTGAGGGGATGCTAATTTATTGAACTAAATCATTAAGGTGATAAAAGGGCGAAGATTACCGGAATGCGGCAACAAAACCGTTACAAACGACGCACTTGAGCCATTATTTTATTGACTTTATCCCTGATCATGCGGATTGCTTCTCCGTGGGGGATGCCGAGATGATGGGCGATAAGCATCAGATGGCGCATTTTTTGTTCATTATTCAGGGTTCGTTTGACGAGAATATCACGCACCAGACTGTCATATTTGTTCAAAAGTCTTTCATACGTATATTCATCTTGAAGCGTCAGGGTTTTTTCCAGGCGTTCGGCTTTAGCCTTGTAAATTTTCATTTCGTTCTGAGCCTTGCCGATTTCTTTGTCGCGGATGCGCAACACTTCCTCATCCCATTGTTGCTGCACGGTCACTTCCAACCGCTTGGCTTTGTTTTTATATTTCTGAAGTTCGGTTCTGACAAACAGAATCTGATCATCGCGCTGTTGTATGGCGAGAAACAGTTCATCAGCCATCTCCTTCAGAATTTTTGACAGCGTATGAACGTTTTCTCTGAAATGCAGTTCAATTTCTTCATCCGGATCATCGTGGTGAGGTGCCACCACATCCCATCCATCCGGAGCCTGGCCCCACCCGGCGGCAAGTTCTTCCCACCCATCGGATAGTTTCCCGGAAACGCCGGCCACCTCTGAGGTGTCAACCGATGTTGGGCGTTGTTGCAACCGCTCTTTGGCTTTAGCTAAGGATTGTTTTAGACGTGATTGTGGCTCTCTTTTTTGCGAC
>JAUCGF010000003.1:5143-58682 GCA_030378005.1 Desulfococcaceae bacterium HSG9
CGGACGCACTTGGGGTTTTACAGGGGATTGCAACCGCTCTTTGGCTTTAGCTAAGGATTGTTTTAGACGTGATTGTGGCTCTCTTTTTTGCGACGGACGCACTTGGGGTTTTACAGGGGATTGCAACCGCTCTTTGGCTTTAGCTAAGGATTGTTTTAGACGTGATTGTGGCTCTCTTTTTTGCGACGGACGCACTTGGGGTTTTACAGGGGATTGCAACGGGGCGGTTTTTTCAGAAACAGGGCTTGGCCGTCCGATTCTGTCCGGTTTGGCAGCAGTGGTTGGGGGAGCTTTTTCAGATGGTTTGGGTTTGACATCCGACCCGGGTTTGACATCCTGTTCGGGTGTTGCGGGCGGCCGGGTGTCTGCCGTTGAAGCTGGTTTCTTCGTAACCGGAGATGCCGGAGATTTTTTTTCTATTTCAGGCTTTGGTGTTGGGGGTGGTTGAGGTGTTTTTTGCCATCCTTTGGTTATCAGGTCCCATCCGGAAGCAGTTTCTTTGTGTATCACAACAGACTCTTTAGGGGCCGATGCGATTTCCTTCCAACCTGAGTTGACTTGTTGCGATTCAGTGGCGTTGTGATTGGTTTTCTTGATGATAGAACGCGCTTTTTGGGCCTTTTTCTTAATTATGCCAAGCACAATCGGATTCCTATTTTGTTTATCAATTCGTTACGAGACAAAGCCATGTAACGAGTAAGGAGCAATAATTAAACAAATTCCCCATTTCATAATAACTAAATTCCAGCTCTTAAACTGATGACACGAGCAAGAGCTGGAAAAATGGGTAAGTTATTTAATCACCGTTCTTAAACAATTTACATCTCGGCCACGATATCATACACCTCGGCAAGCGCCATATCCAATTTTTCAGGATGTGAGCCACCAGCTTGAGCCATATCCGGTCGTCCGCCGCCGCCGCCGCCTACTGTTGCGGCAACTTGTTTAATAAGTTTGCCGGCATGAAAGCGTTTGGTCAGGTCTTTGGATACCACGGCGATTAAAAGCACCTTGTCGCCGGATACCGCTCCCAACACAACAATACCGGATTTGATACGATCTTTAAATCGGTCGGCCAATTCCCTTAACGCGGCTGGCTGGTCGGCTGTGACTTTCAGAGCTAAAACCGGCACATTGTTCACGGTTTTAAAAGTGGCCATGGCATCTTCCGCCTCTCTGGAAGCCAGTTGGGCTTTGAGTTGGGTAACATCTTTTTCAAGTGCCTTCTGTGTTGCCAACATTTTCTCAATCTTTGTTTCCAGATAGGTGGGTTCTGATTTAAGCAATTGTGCGGAAGCGCTCACTATTCGACTCGTTTGTTGGGTATAAGCAAGCGCTGCATCACCTGTAAGCGCTTCAATCCGACGCACGCCGGCTGCGATACCGGATTCATCCGTGATTTTAAAAAGGCCGATGTCGCCGGTTCGGCTTGCATGAGTGCCGCCGCATAGTTCACGGCTAAAATCGTCTATGGAAACGACGCGCACCCAATCCCCATATTTTTCCTCAAATAAGGCGGTCGCGCCAGATTTGAAAGCATCTTCAGCATTCATCTCCTGGGTCTGCACGGAAAAATTACGGCACACTTGCCGATTAACCAGCGCTTCAATCTCGTCCAGCGTATCTTGGGGCAGCAATGCGAAATGAGTGAAATCAAAACGCAGACGATCAGGGCTCACTTTTGATCCGGCCTGTTTGACATGTTCGCCTACAATCTTGCGCAAGGCATAGTGCAGCAGGTGTGTGGCGGTGTGATTGCATCGGGTCGCCTGACGCGAAACCTCATTGATGCTAAGGGTAACGGCATCTCCCTTTTTAATCTTCCCTTTGATTACTTCGCCCCGGTGAATAATCAGGCCAGTGGGGTCCTTAATTGTGTCATCAAGATTGATTTCAAATGTACGATCAGCGTAGTTGCCTTTAATTTGGCCGATATCACCCATCTGCCCACCTGATTCGGCATAAAAAGGTGTGGCGGTAGTTACGATTTCGATTTTTTGACCCGGAGCGGCTTCCAGGACATCTTTCTCATCAACAACGATAACGAGCGCTTCAGATTCACAAGATGATTGTTCATACCCTGTAAATTCGGATTTGACGCCCTGGCTCGAAAGCGTTTTATAAGCTTCGCCAACCGAAGCAAAGGTCGTGACGGAACGCGATTGGGCGCGCTGTTTATCCATGGCTTTATCAAAGCCGTCAGTGTCCAGTTCCAGTTGTTCATCGCGCACGACATCTCTGACAATATCTACCGGAAAACCGTATGTATCGTAGAGCTTGAACATAATATCGCCTGGCACGGTTCGCTCGCCTTTAGCCTTGATTTCAGCCAAAGATTCATTCAACAGTTTAAGCCCGTAGTCCAGAGTTTCGGAAAAACGAACTTCTTCATTTTTAATGACATTGCGAATAAAGGCTTCGGCGGCAGTCAGGTCAGGATACGCGTTTTGCATGATATCAAAGACTGTTTTGGCGGTATCATGCAAAAACGGCTTTTGCAAGCCGATATGGCGACCATAACGAATCGCCCGGCGCATAATACGTCTCAGCACATAACCGCGCCCTTCGTTAGAAGGCATAATACCGTCGCCGATCAGAAAAGCCGCGGCACGGGAATGGTCGGCAATCACTTTTAAAGCGACATCCGTATCAGGAGATGCTCCGATTTCTTTGCCCGATAGCAGGGCGGCTTTTGCCATAATGGGCTGAATCAGATCCGTTTCGTAGTTGGAATTCACATTTTGAAGAACCAACGCCATGCGCTCCAGCCCTAAACCGGTGTCGATGCTGGGTTTGGGCAGCGGCGTCATTTTTCCGGACGGCTCGCGGTCGAACTGCATAAAAACCAAATTCCAAAGTTCGAGATAGCGGTCACAGTCACATCCCACGGCGCAGTCCGGACGGTCACATCCATAAGCCGGACCACGGTCAAGATGAATTTCGCTGCACGGCCCGCAAGGCCCGGTGTCTCCCATAGCCCAAAAATTATCTTCTTCGCCGAGACGGATAATTTTTTCTTCCGGCACGCCGATATTTTTATTCCAAAGCTCAAACGCTTCATCATCATCCAAATAAATCGAAACCCAAAGTTTATCTTCAGGCAGGCCGTAGCCATTCAAAAGCAAATCCCATGCAAATTCAATGGCTTTTTCTTTAAAATAATCGCCGAAAGAAAAATTGCCCATCATTTCAAAAAATGTATGGTGCCGGGCCGTGTAGCCGACATTTTCCAGATCATTATGCTTCCCGCCGGCGCGTACACATTTTTGAGAAGTAACTGCGCGATTATAATCTCTTTTTTCATCGCCAAGGAAACAGCGTTTAAACTGTACCATGCCGGCATTGGTGAATAATAAAGTGGGATCATCGGCCGGAACCAATGAAGAACTTCGGACAATGCGATGATTGTGTTTTTCAAAGAATTGAAGATATTTTCTGCGAATTTCGTTGCCTGTCATTAATTGCTCCATGGTTGTGAGTGCGAACCACGAATGAAGACTAACCACGAATAAACACTAATGAACACTAATAACAAAACATTCGTATTTATCAGCCGTTCAATTTTATTTCATTTCATTCGTGCTTATTTGTGTTCATTCGTGGTTCAATTTATTTCTTTGTTTGCGTTTCTTTATCACTTTTTTCCTTTTTTTCAGATTCAGCTTCAACTTTGGATTCAAGACCCAACGCTTCGCGGACTTTGGTCAATGCCGTGTTATATATCTCCGGATTATCATCCAGAAAACGTTTGACATTTTGGCGTCCCTGGCCGATACGTTCGCCATTAAAAGCATACCATGACCCGCTTTTATCAATAATATTTTCTTTAACGCCGATATCAAGGAGATCACCGGATTTGGAGATGCCTTCACCGTAAATAATGTCAAATTCGACCTCTTGAAACGGCGGTGCCATTTTATTTTTAACCACCCGCACGCGTGTGCGGTTGCCGACAACATCCTGCCCCTGTTTAATCGCACCGATACGCCGGATGTCCAGCCGCACGGTTGCGTAAAACTTTAACGCATTGCCGCCGGTAGTGGTTTCCGGATTGCCGAAAACAATACCGATTTTCATCCGAATTTGGTTGATAAAAATAAGCGAAGTCATGGTTTTATTGATTGTACCCGTGAGTTTACGCAGAGCTTGGGACATGAGTCGGGCTTGAAGCCCCATGTGGGAATCGCCCATTTCACCTTCTATCTCAGCACGAGGAACCAGGGCGGCGACTGAATCAATAACGACGATATCAATGGCACCGCTGCGAACCAGCATATCCGTAATTTCAAGAGCCTGTTCGCCGGTGTCGGGTTGGGAAATCAGCAGTTCATCACAATTTACGCCCAAATTTTTCGCATACGCAATGTCTAACGCATGCTCGGCATCAACAAATGCCGCAATGCCGCCTTGGGCTTGAGCGGCGGCTACCGCATGTAAAGCCAGCGTGGTTTTGCCGGATGACTCCGGTCCGTAAATTTCGGTAACACGTCCTCTGGGAATTCCGCCCACACCCAGCGCTTTATCCAGCGCCAGAGAACCGGTGGGAATCACCGGAACGGAAATCACCGGTCGGCTGCCCAACTTCATAATGGAACCTTTGCCAAATTGACGTTCAATCTGATTCATCGCGGCATCAACCGCCTTTAGCTTGTCAGGTATTACACTCATGTTATCCTCTTTTCATGTATTTCATTTTTATTATGTTAAGGATGCCAAACGGAAATGACTGTATCACAGTTCGTAGATAATTTCAAATGCCAAACATCTTTTTATAATTTAGTGATTTCTCTAAAAATAATATATAGACAGTCACTTAAATAATTTCAAAAATGCTTGGGCAAAAGCTCAAAGCTTCTGAACAATCTTTCTGAAATTTAATATGTGACTGTCTATAGCCAATCAGAAAATATTTTATTCACCATAGCTTTTAACAGGTTCTGTGATACAATTCTTCACGAACAACACGCCTAAGAGTATCATTGATTAATATCTGATAGTCGGTTTTTCCTGCTTTGGCTTTGAAATATTCAATAAGAACAGTGTCCAGCAGGATAGTGATGTGCTGTTTGTGTGATGAGACAGGTTTCAAGCCGACACGGAATACAGCACGGTCTAAGTCATCCTGAGTTACTTCAGGGTATTCATCATTCTCATCAGAGATTTTTGAAGAATATAAGTTGTTCATTTTTATTTGCCTTTCGCATGGAAATGATGCGGATTTCTTCTTCAGTTTCGGTATGTACGATAACCATAACTCCGTCTCTCAATAATCCTAGTGTAACCCAGCGTTGTTCGCCGTAATCCTCACGATCATCTTCAAATGTGAAAGTCGGACCTGTGAAAACTTTTTCAGCCTTTGCAAAGTCTAAGCCTCGTGTATTCAAATTTTTCTGTCGTTTGAGTTCATGCCATGTGTATCGCATACTTTTTGGATGATTGGGTTGTTCATTAAAATTATAAATATAACAAGTGCTTATACAGATTTTAATGTAAATATAAAATTTGACAGATTAGCTGAAATTCACCTAAATATAACGATCCGCCATTTCAGTAATGAAGCGATCTACGCCGGCATCGCCTTCTTGAGCGTAGGTATTTTCAACAAGCTGCTTGATTTTACGATAGGTTGAAGGATCGTTTTTCAAATCATCAGTGGAACGGTAGGCCCCACCCCTTCGGCCAGCACGATATATCAGTCGATCCGTATCAGAAAGCTCACGATATTTGTGTGTCACTTCCAGCATCTTTGCTTTATCTTGAGGCATTTTACCGGAAAGGTCTTCAAAAAGATTCATGATATGATCGCTGGTAACGGTACTGGTGATGTTGTCTAAGGAACTGATAAACAGATCGATCTCTTCCGCCAGCATATCATCGGTTTGAATAGTGAAAGCCCCCTGTTGAAGTTTTTCATAAAGCGGCACACGCCGGGGAACTCTCAGACTGCGCAAACGAATGAAATGCGGATTGATCTGATTCAGCACGTCAGCAGTGGCCTTAGCATGTTCGCTCCACATCTCCTGCCCACCAAGACCCGGCATGACATATTCGGAAAGCTCTATGCCGGCGTCAAGCACCTTACGACCGGCCCTTACATGGCCTTCACCGGTAACGCCCTTTTTCATGAGTTTCAGCAAAGGATCATAACCGGTTTCAAGTCCGATATGAATCCGATTCAAACCGGCCAGGCGAATTTGTTTGAGGGATTCTGCGGATTTACGCGTTATTGTTTTAGAGCGTGAATATGTTGTCACCCGGTCGATCTGGGGAAATTGGCTTCTCAGAAATTTAAGAACCGTCACTAAATTGTCCGTTTTCATAATCAGATTATCAGCATCCTGCAAAAAACAGGCATTCGTACCATGATATAGCCATAATGCTACGCTTCGATAACTGTTACTATACTGATGATCTCCCAAAATACGGCCAATCACCTGATCATTAACCGTTTCACCGAAACCCATTGCCTGAGCTGAAGCTAATACATCATCGGCAACCGCGCGTGCTGTTCGGATATCTTGCTTAATTTCATCAACGGAACGAAGTGAAAACTCACGGCGTTTATACACTGGGCAAAAAAGGCAATGATTCCAAGGGCAATTACGAGTGAAACGTAGCAAAAGGCTTTGCGCTTCATTGGGTGGACGGATAGGTCCCTGCTCAAAATTTAATTCATTCGATTTCATTTGAACTCCTTAAAATGTGTCAACGTGAATAAATTCGTTAACTTCACGACGCTTGGTAGCTGAAAGGGTTTTCTGAGGATAGCCCATGGGAATTAACGTTACAACCTCATAGCCTGCGGGAATTTTAAGTATTTCAGCGGCCTTGTTATGATCGAACAAGCCTACAATGACTGTGCCGATGCCGAGGGTTTGAGCGGATAGACAAAGCGTTTGATTGACAATACCGAGATCGTACATAAACCAATCGCCGAATTTGGTGGTAACTTTATCTTGATAAAAGCCGGACGTTCCTAATTTTCCACATAAGGCCAAAAGCACCGGTGCCGCGACAATGGCTTTAGTGGCGGGATTTTTAGGGCCGATGGTTTCTTGCAGCAGTTTTCTGATAGCTGCATCTTTGACCACTACGACTTCCCAACATTGGGTGTTAGACCATGATGGCGACCAGCGCGCCGCTTCCAGGATAGTGTTTAAACTTTCTTCCGTAATTTCTTGATCGGTGTATTTACGCACACTTCGTCTTTCTTTGATTATTTTTAACAAGTCAGACATAATGCTCCTCAGTTTCGCTTTATATTGTTTTCATACAAATTATTTCTCTATACGATATTAAACTGGTTCGATTCGATATAGGGTTTATCTTCCACATCGATCACACGAACGATCTCTTTGTTCAATCGTTGTTTCATTTCAGCTATGATCGCTCTGTTCTTGTTTAAGGTATGCGCAAAAGCAAGCGTTTCCGCCATCAATTGATCTCCGTGACAGGCTTTCATAATAATATGATGCTGTTCGCATTCTTCAGCAGTCAAGCGCGCACCGGTGTATTGCATCTCTTCCAGTTTATATTTCGGAATAGCTTTTTGCAACAAAGCATTCATGCCGGGAAGGAAAGGAATTCCGAGATCAACTTCAGGAAAACAGAAAAAACCACGATCAGAGCGCATCCACCGAAAATCAAAGGCGCAGCACAAAATCGCGCCGCCGGCAAAGGCATGTCCTGTGATTGCGGCGATTGTGATAAGCGGATATGTAATCAAGCGTTTAAACAAGCTGTTCAATGTATGAAAAAAGTTTTGGGAGGTTTCCCAATCGGATTGCTGAATCATCGGCCCCAACCATTCCAAATCAATCCCATTGGAAAAAATTTTGCTGTGCGCAGATTTGACAATTAGCGTGCGAGCGTCCGTATCTGTTTCCACCTTGTCCAAAACCGCCATAAAATCTTCCAAAAAAGGAGGATTGAATACGTTTTCGCCATTGTCCAACGTTATCACCGCAACGGTTTTATCCATTGTGTAACGAATCATAATTATCAAGTTACCTTTCTTTAAGCTGAATTACTTTTTTTATAGGCGGATGCAAGTGCATGCGCCCGGCGTTTTTTCATTTTTCGATATTTCCAAAATTGTCGTATTTTGCTATCGGAACCATATACATGGATCGGTTGCAACCTCCTTTTTACCAGCAGGGGCTGCTTCAAAAATTCAAGGCCGCCATTTTTCAGATTATTCATCTTCCTGGCAATTATCGGTTTGTGATACCGGATATTCCGGGCGACAACTTGCTCGTAACGCTGCTGGATAGTCGGGAAAAAATAGGTAATGTGTTTATGGGATGATTTGGCCAAAGAGGGCATACGTTTCACTTTGCCAATCGGTTTGCCTAAAACGAAATTTTCTTGTCTTTTGATTGCTCTCAAAAATTCGCTAATTGTTTGGGCGCGTGTGTAAGTAACCACTTTTCCGGTTTCAAAAAGAGAATGAGAATCGGAACCACCGGTAATTCCTTTGCCCAATAATTGAGCGAAAGCAACGGCTTTTTGATTCTTTTTGCGCGTTACCGCTCCGTTTAAGACTTCAACAGCATCAGTTTGATCTAATAAATACGGGTCAACAAAACCTTTTTGAATATTTTTGGGCACATTGGCATAAGATGGCGCATAGGGATGTGCGATACTTACAAGACACTTATACTGTTGTTTAGCGTGCATCAGTTGTGCAATAGTCAGGTCAGTGTTGGAATGGGGATCCCGCGTTTTATTGTTTTTAACATGCTTTTCATAAAAATGGATTAAAGCCTCTAATTTGGTAAAATAAACCAAAATATGGGGACCTTCGGCAATGCTGATTTCGATACCCGGAATAATCGGAACATGTTTCTTGATTTCAAAAGCACGCAAGACCCCCTTGATTTCGTTATGGTCGGTGATCGCCAAACCGATTTGCAGTTTTGCGGCACGGCGGATCAATTTTGTGACACGGGTGAAACTATCGGAAAAACGGGTGTGAACATGCATGTCCATAATCATAAACCCATTTTCACGAATCATTTTCAGATAGGGCCGCGGATGTTCTATTTTGACACGGGTTAACACTGGTGCATTACTTTGCAACGATGAATGATCTATTTTCATATTTCACCTCATCAGGTTTTTAGGTTGCTAATGAATTATTGTTTATCCTATCCATCTTATGCAAAAAGTATGCCAGTGTGTTTAAAATATTATAGTAACGTCGTATCGGCCGCTTCCATCCAAGCTGATTGTCAAATCACTTTACAATTCGCCAAACAGCACCCTCGGGACGGTCTTCAACCTGAACCCCCATTTCGTTTAATTGCTGTCTGATCTTATCGGCAACAGCCCAATCTTTGGATTGACGTGCTTGGGTTCTTTGGGCAACCAATTCATCCACCGCTTGGGGATCAACAGACCGCTCTTCAAGTGTCTCTGATTTTTTAGAAGCAATATAGTCATCCGGCGATTGTGTCAGAATGCCGATAACTCCCCCCATAGCGTATAAAGTAGCATAATTTGACTGAATCTGAGAGATCAATGACATATCTGTTGAAGATGATGCCTGAATTTGATCTAACAAGCGGTTGGTATTTCGTAAAAGATCAAAAAGGAAGCCGATTCCCAACGCTGTATTAAAATCATCATCCATGGCCTGGCAGAACCGATTCCAAAACGGATTATCCTCAAAAAGTTGTGACTCTGATGACACGCCTTCAGTCAGTTCCACTCGGTGCGCCAGTGTGTATATTTTATCAAGGCGCATGGTTGCTTCTTTGAGTGCCTGATCGGTGAAATCGATTGGACTGCGATAATGGTTGGAAAGGAGGAACAACCGCACCGCTTCGGGGTGATAGGTTTTTAAAATATCTTTGACCATTAAAAAGTTGCCCTTGGATTTGGACATTTTTTCCTGGTTGATATTTACAAAACCGTTGTGCATCCAGTATTTCGAGTATGGTTTGTCAAAAACGGCTTCAGACTGGGCGATTTCATTTTCGTGATGCGGAAAGATCAGGTCCTTGCCACCACCATGAATATCAAAGGTTTCACCTAATAACTGCCAACTCATTGCAGAACACTCAATATGCCATCCCGGTCGTCCCGATCCCCAAGGACTGTCCCAAAATGGCTCATCCGGTTTGGATGCCTTCCATAAAGCAAAATCGAACGGATTACGCTTTTGCCGGTCTATATCGACGCGCGCACCGGCTTCCATCTCTTCAAGCCGACGGCCGGATAATTTACCGTATTCACTATACGATTCGACCGCAAAATAAACGTTGCCGTCAATATGGTAAGCATACCCTTTATCTAATAGCCTGATTATCAATTGAATAATATGATCGATTGAATCTGTCACACGCGGGTCTTGGTCAGGCCGGTCAACGTTTAATGCGTCCATGTCGTCATAAAATTCTTTGATATATTTATCAGCCAGTGCCTTTGTATCAATTTCCAACAAATTAGCCCTGCGGATAATTTTATCATCTACATCAGTAAAATTACGGACATATTTAACCTGATACGACTGTGCTTTGAAATAACGGACAATCACATCAAACACAATTACCGACCGGGCATGGCCGATATGGCAGGAATCATACACAGTTGGTCCGCAAACGTACATGTTTACTGTGTTTGATGTAAGGGGAACAAATTTTTCTTTTTTTCGACTTAACGTATTATAGACATTTATCGTCATAGCAAATCCTCTACGATAATAAAACGACGCACATTGCTCCGACACCCTCGCCGCGTCCGAACATGCCGAGTTTTTCCGTCGTAGTAGCTTTAATATTAATACAATGCGGAGCTACATTCATAACTCCGGCGATATTTTGCCGCATCGCAGTTCTGTACTGCGCCAATTTGGGCTGTTCGGCCAAAATTGTGGCATCCGCATTTTCGAGGCTGAAACCTCTGTCCCAAACCATATCCCAAGTTCGGGATAAAATGATCATACTGGAAATATCTTTAAATTCAGAAGACGTATCAGGAAAATGCGTGCCGATGTCACCCAGACCGATAGCTCCCAAAAGAGCATCGCATAAGGCGTGAACCAACACATCAGCGTCCGAATGTCCCAGCAGACCTTTTTTGTATGGTATCGTCACACCACCAAGAATCAGTTTGCGTCCTGTGACGAGACGATGTATGTCATAACCCATGCCGATACGCATAGTGGCGAAGTTTTAAGTTTTAAGTTTTAAGTTTTAAGTTTTAAGTTTTAAGTTTTAAGTTTTAAGTTTTAAGTTTTAAGTTTTAAGTTTTAAGTTTTAAGTTACTTCTCAAACTTTATACTGTTGAGTTTATCATATAAATTTATTTTCGTAAAGTTAGAAGTCTGAATTTGGAAATAAATACGTGCCTATTTACAATTTCATATCAGATATGCTTTACATATAAAGATAAACAAATTATAAACATGTTTAAAATAATAACAATCGAAATTTAACCACATTTATAAAAGGAGGAAGCCAAAATGCCTAATGAAGTTCCGTCACGCGAAAATGCCTTTCAATTGCTCACCGAATACAATCAAAGCGAGAGCCTGATCAAACACGCTCTGGCCGTGGAAGGTGTTATGCGTTATTTTGCCAAAAAACGCGGGGAAGATGAAGACAAATGGGGGGTGATCGGTTTGATTCATGACCTGGATTATGAACAATTCCCCGAACAACACTGTAAAAAAACGGAAGAAATTTTAAAAAACAACAACTGGCCGGAAGAATATATTCGTGCCGTTATCAGTCACGGATGGGGGATTTGCACGGATGTCGAACCTAAATCAGATTTGGAAAAAGTCCTTTATGCCATTGATGAACTGACCGGTCTGGTGACTACCGCCGCACTGGTGCGTCCTTCACGCAGCGTTATGGATATGAAAGCCAAATCGGTGAAAAAAAAATGGAACAACAAGCGGTTTGCCGCCAAGATCGACCGTTCAATTATCGATAAAGGCGCTGAGATGCTGGGAATCGAGAGGACAGAATTGATAACGGATACAATTATGGGGATGCGCGAAGTTGCCGTTGAAATTGGGTTAGGCGGAGAATCTGCAAGCGATGTTTAATAAAAAATGAGGATGTTATTCAATTCGCACTCTTAATTGATAATAAACTTTTTAGAGGAGGTGTCATGTTAAACTTGACAGCAGTATTAGAACACAGTGCAACAGAACTACCGGAGAAGACGGCGATTATCTTTGGGGATAAGCGTTTTAGTTATTCACAGATCAATGCGGTGGCAAACCAGGTGGCCAACGGTTTGATTGCGGCCGGGATTGCCAAGGGGGACAAGGTGGCCCTGAGTTGCCTGAATATTCCCTATTTCCCGATGATTTACTACGGGATACTCAAGGCCGGTGCGGTAGCAGTACCTTTGAATGTTCTGTTAAAAGGGCGCGAAATTGCCTATCATTTAAAAGACAGCCAAGCCAAAGCTTATTTTTGTTTTCAAGGCACCCCCGAATTGCCCATGGCCCAAGAAGGTCAAATCGGTTTTAACGATGTGCCGGAATGTGAAAATTTCTGGGTTATCACGGCAGATCCGGCGGCCGCATCTCCCATAGACAATACGGACACTTTTGGCCAAATGATCAGTCAGCAGTCACCGATTTTTGAAACCGTTCAGACGCAATTTGAAGATACGGCTGTTATCCTTTACACATCAGGCACCACAGGATTTCCCAAGGGGGCCGAACTTTCCCATGCCAATATGACAATGAATGCCATTGCCACGCGTGATATTATGCAAATGCAGGCCGAGGATGTACACGCTTTGGTTTTACCCCTTTTTCATTCATTTGGTCAAACCTGCCAAATGAATGCCGGATTATCTCTTGGCAACACCCTTGTGTTGATTCCCCGTTTCAGTCCCGAAGCTGTCCTGGAAGCCATGCAAACCGAAAAGGTGACAATCTTTGTCGGCGTTCCGACCATGTATTGGCAGCTTTTAACTTTTGAGGATAAAGAAAACCGCTTCGACATCGACCAAATCGCTGATACCCTAAGGCTCGGTGTTTCCGGTGCATCTTCGCTACCTTTGGAAATTATCAAGGGCATTGAAGAAAAATACAAAATTCCCATCATGGAAGGTTATGGACTGTCGGAAACCTGCCCGGTGGCCACATTCAACCATCTGCATAAGGAGCGTAAACCCGGTTCTGTGGGAACGCCTATCTGGGGTGTGGAGGTCAAAATGTTCGATACAAAGAGCCAGGAAGTCGCCATAGGGGAAGTCGGTGAAATTGTGATTCGCGGGCATAACGTGATGAAAGGGTATTACAATAAACCCGAAGCGACTGCTGATGCTTTCAAGGGGACGTCATGGTTCCATACCGGTGATTTGGGAAAGAAGGACGAGGACGGTTATGTTTACATTGTTGATCGTGTCAAGGATATGATTATTCGCGGCGGCTTCAACGTCTATCCCCGTGAAATCGAAGAAGTGTTGATGACGCATCCGGCAGTCTCCATGGCCGCTGTAATCGGTGTGCCTGATGACCGGCATGGTGAGGAAATAAAGGCTTTTATTGTCCTCAAAGAGGGACAGAGCATCACAGATGCTGACATTATCAAATGGTCTGAAGAGCAGATGGCCGCTTATAAGTACCCACGCATTGTAGAAATTCGAGATTCACTGCCCATGACAGCCACAGGGAAAATTTTAAAAAAAGAGTTGAAACCAGATAAATAATATCACTGCGTTATCAATCGGAGTTATAATATTCCAATTTTGGTTTTTCAGTAGCGGCACACGCCAGCTGAAGCCAGCACTCCTCTAATTTGGAAAAACCAAAATTGGATTAGGATTAGTATCAGTAGATGGAAAATGCCTGAAAATACGACATGGAGCGCAAAAATTAAGCGAAGCGATTTTTTGCATCGCCACCCGGAAAGGCTGCGGATTCAGGGGCCGGCAAAAAACCGCTTCGCTTAATTTTTGCGCTCCTGAACTTTCCATCTACTGAGTATATATAACGGTATTAGCTTTTCAAACGGGGAGGTGATATCTTAGCAACTATTCAGTCGGCGCTTTGGAATATGCGATACCAACCCACGGCTCTGGGCGCGGCCTATGGTGGAGGGAATGCGCCGGTGCTTACTACGTTTTTAATACCTGCTGTATCACTTTTCGCAACTCCGCAAGGCGATATGGTTTTTCGGCCCTGCCCTGAAATCCATATTCTTTATAATTTGCCATGACCGGGTCGGTCGCGTAGCCGCTGGATACAATGATTTTGGCCTGCGGGTCTATCTTCAGAATTTCGCGCGTTGCTTCTTGCCCTCCCATTCCGCCGGGAATGGTTAAATCTGCAATCACCATATCATATCCCGTTTCATTTTGGTGCGCTTTCCGATATTTGGCAACCGCTTCTTGCCCATCAACTGCAAAAGTTGCTTCGTGCCCTAACTTTTCAAGCATTGCTGCGGTTATTTCCCGAACCGCTTCGTCATCATCCAACACTAAAATTCGGACGCTGGAAACATCGACAAGATATGTTTCTGCGGTCGGTTTTTCTATGACTGTTTTTTCAGTGGCAGGCAGACGGATAGTAAAGGTTGAACCCTTGTTCAGCAGCGAATCAACCGTTATTGTGCCGTTATGTTTACTGATAATGGAGTGAGCAGACGCCAGGCCCAATCCGCTTCCTTTTTGCTTTGTGGAAAAGTAAGGGTCAAATATTTTATCAAGATACTCGGATGCTATTCCCACACCATTATCCTTCACTGTGATTTGTACGTGCCGGCCATCTGAGGTTTCAACATTTTCGGCGTTAATTGTGATCACACCTCCGTCCGGCATGGCCTGCTGCGCATTGATGATCAGATTGATGATAACCTGGCCCAACTGCCCTTTGTCCGCTTCTACGGGCCACAAATCTGAAGCGATGCCGGTTTGAAGTTGGACACGGCTGCCTCGTATGGCAAATTGCGCCGTTTCAGTAATGACTGCACCAATAGAGAGGGGTTCTTTGATTGGATCGCCCCCTTTGGAAAAAGTGAGCAATTGTGTGGATAACTTGGCTGCGCTCTCCATTGAACGCTCGGCGTAATCAAGAAATTTGTACGCTTTATGGTCGGTGGACAAAGACATCCTGGCCAGCTCAATATTGCCAGACAAACCGGTCAGCAGATTGTTGAAATCGTGGGCTATGCCCCCGGCCAGCACCCCCACAGATTCAAGTTTTCTTAATTTTAACAGTTCTTGCTCTGCTTGTTTTTGGTCGGTTATATTGCGGATAATTTCCATCTTTGAGATTGAGCCGTCTTTATTTTGAAGCGGCACTGCCTGAATATCAAAAGTTCGACCGTCGGGAGTGGTGGGTTGATACCGAGCTGTTTGTCCGCGGCCGATTACAGAGTCGATCTGACAATAGGCGCATTCTGAATTCAGCCCGGCTACCGATTGGTAACAAATCTTACCCTTTTGGTCTCCAAACCAATCAATCATCACCTTGTTCATATAACGAACGCGCCTGTCTTCATCAACAATAAACAATCCCACCCCCACCTTGCCAAGCCCGGCTATGATGTTGCTGTATCGTTCTTCACTCTCGCGCAGCCCTTCCTCTGCCAGGGTCTGAGCGCTAATTGTGTTTTCCAGTTGTCTCTGGCGGGTTTGAATTTCTTGAAGATTATGTTTAAAAACGTTTGCCATCCAAAAAATAGAGATAACTCCTACCGCCCATATCATCAAATATGCCAAAATATCTGTAATAGCGTTTTGGCGCGCCAGGACATGGAAATCTTCCATTGACACTTTTATGCTGATCCCTCCACGCACATCACCAACTTTGTACCCTTGAGATTCATGACATTTTAAACAGGCTTGCTGGGTTATCAAAGGTTTCATCAGGCGCAAATATTGTTGTCCTTTTTTATCATCAATTGTGCTGTATTCTTGCCACCCTTTTTCAAATACGTTTAACGCCTCGGTTTCCCAATCATCCGGTTTATTTTCCGGCCTCAATGGCTTTAAGCTGGTAATATGACCTTTAATAGCGTATTCAGCCTCTGCTATTTCATATATTTGGCGAGTCATGTAGGCTGGGTTAATGAGAGTGAGTTGTTTGCCCTTCGGGGTCTTAATGTCGCGTTCCGGCACTTCCAAATATGGGTTTGGCGGCGTGGTCTCCGTAATAGGCGCGTAAACTCCGCCGTGTCTGGCATTCCAGATACGGAAGATTATATCTTTATCCCACAAAGCGCGGGCTTTCACCTTTGCTGATTCAACGGCAGTTTGATGAGTGTTGTATAGATTCCAGCCCAACAACATTGCCAGCAACACAGTCCAAACCGACAAGGCTATAATTTTATATCTTAATCGTGTAATGCGCTTAATTTTCATTGTTTCAGTTCCTTCTGACCGACGAAAAGACCAGCATTTTTAACCTGATTATAGGCTATTATACTTGGTTTTGCAAATGAATTTTTAACACATAAATAAGATGGTTTCGTAAAAATCTATAAATACTTAACTGTTTGTAATTAAAACTGACCAAAGTTGGGATGTTGTATAAGAAAAAATAGGCTATACAAGTAAACAGAGACACTTCCACCCGTTACGAGGCACTCTGCCTCGTAACGACGCGCATAGAAAAAATATAGAAAATAGGATCATCCACTTAACAAATTTAAATACCAATAAATAAGTTGCTGGCCGAAAAAGATATAAGAAATAGCTCCGATTGCCAGAAACGGCCCGAATGGAACAGCCAATTTCAGATTGCCTTTTTGAACAAGCATGACTGCAAGGCCGGTAACTGTGCCGATTGCGGATGATATGAAAATTGTGAATAACACGCCTTGCCAGCCAATCAGAACACCCATCATGGCCAATAACTTAATATCGCCTCCTCCCATGCCATCTTTGCCAGTTACCAATTTGTAAATAAAAGCCACAGCCCAAAGAGAACCGCCTCCGATTAACAAACCGATCAAAGAATCTTTCAGGGTGACATCAGGAACAGCCAACGCCATCACGAAAAAAACAGGGATTCCCGGCAGCGTAATCACATCCGGTATAATGCGATGATCCAAATCAATGAAAGTGATTACCAGCAAACAGGCGATAAAAATAAAGTATATCAGCGTTGCAAATGTCATACCGGATTTCAAAAAGACACTTATCGCGCCCAGTCCGGTGAGCAGTTCAACCAATGGATAACGCCAGGAGATCGAGGCCTGACACTGACGGCAGCGGCCTTTAAGCAGAATATAGCTTAAAACAGGAATATTATCATAAAATTTAAGTGTATAACCGCAGTTTAAACAGATCGAACGTGATGGATGGTTAATTGACTTCGAGTCATCCGGAATACGATAAATGCATACGTTCAGAAAGCTTCCGACGCATAGCCCGAAAATGGTGATAGCCAAATAAATCAGATAATTCTCCATAAAATCCTTTCACTCTAAAGTTACAAGTTTTGAGTTTTAAGTTACAAGCTTTAAATGTGAACCACATAAAAAGAGTTTCCTTACATTGTCAATGAAAAAAAAAGTATTATTATACAATTTTGTAGTATAAATAAAATAAACTTATAAAATCAGCAAACTTACAGGAGTTAATATGGCTGTTACGGATAAAGATGATCTTATCAGTATTCTTGAGGAAAATGGCATTGATCAAATTCCCGACATTCTTCCGTTAATGCCGGTGCGGGACGTTGTTATCTTTTCCGATACCCTTTTTCCGCTTTTTGTGGGCCGCGAAAAATCAGTAAATGCGGTGGAAGAGGCCGTAGCGAAAGACGGCTATCTTTTTTTGGTCACTCAAAAAGACCCACGCGAGGAAGACCCAGACGCCGATCAGCTTTTCAGAGTAGGAACCATCGGGCGCGTTTTGCGGATGATCAAGCTTCCGGATGGGCGTGTTAAAACACTGGTACAAGGAGTGGTCAAAGGACGAATTGTCAGATATACGCGCAAAAGGACATCTTTTCGTGTTAAAGTTGATGTGATTGAGGAACACACCGTATCGGCTGTCAGTACCGAAGTTGAGGCTCTGATGCGCAATGTGTGTGAACTTTCCGAAAAAATTCTGTCATTTCGGGGTGAATTTACCAACGAAGTGGGCGTTATTCTGGAAAGCATTAAAGACCCGGGCAAGTTAGCTGATCTGGTCGCTTCCAATCTCAGATTAAAGATTGAAGAGTCTCAGGAATTATTGGAAATTATCGATCCTTTGGAGCGTCTTCTAAAGGTTAATGAATTGATTTCACACGAATTTGATTTGACATCCATGCAGGCTAAAATTCAGTCTAACGTCAAATTTGAAATTTCCAAACATCAGCGCGACTATTTTTTAAGAGAGCAAAAACGCGCGATTAGCAAAGAGCTGGGTGAAGATCAGGATAAGACGCGGGAAGTTGATAAATATCGCAAAAAAATCAAAAAAGCCAAAATGCCCAAAAAGGCCAAAAAAGAAGCTCTCAAGCAGTTGCACCGCATGGACCAGATGCACTCCGATTCGGGTGAAATGACGATTGTACGAACCTACCTCGACTGGCTGGTGGAAATGCCGTGGAGTAAATCATCACCGGACCGCATTAACATTAAAAAAGCTCAGACAGTATTAGACCGTGACCATTACGGCCTTAAAAAAGTGAAAGACCGAGTTCTGGAATATCTGAGCGTGCGCAAGCTGAATCCTGAAATCAAAGGCCAGATTCTCTGTTTTGTGGGGCCTCCCGGTGTCGGTAAAACATCATTGGGACAAGCGATTGCAAGAGCGATGCGCCGTAAATTCGTTCGCATTTCACTCGGCGGCATCCGTGACGAAGCTGAAATCAGGGGGCATCGCCGCACCTATATTGGCGCATTGCCGGGCCGTATTTTACAAGGTCTGAAACAATGCGGAACCAATAATCCGGTGTTTATGATGGATGAGATCGATAAGATAGGCAGTGACTTCAGAGGTGATCCTTCGTCCGCTCTTTTGGAAGCGCTTGATCCCGAACAAAATTTTGCGTTTAGCGATCACTATCTGAATCTGCCGTTCGATCTCTCCAAAGTGATGTTTATTTTGACCGCCAATATGACGGATACGATTCCATCGGCTTTATTAGACCGCATGGAACTGCTTTCGCTATCGGGTTATACCGAGGAAGAAAAAAGAATCATCGCTGAAAAACACCTGCTTCCGCGTCAGATTAAAGCCAACGGATTAAAGCCCAAAATCATAAAGGTCAAATCCGGAGCGATTTCCAAGATAATCACGGAATATACAAATGAAGCTGGATTGCGTAATCTTGAACGGGAACTTGCCACTTTATGCCGTAAAAATGCGCGTAAACTTGCCGAAGGTGAAAAAGGGCCATTTACGATCACCAATAAAAATATGACTGAATATCTGGGGCTTCCAAAATATTATCCTGAATTGGACCAGGAGGAAAGTCAGGTCGGTCTTGTAACCGGTTTGGCCTGCACTCAGGCCGGCGGTGAGGTGCTGTATGTCGAAGTGACTTTGATTAACGGCAAAGGTGAATTGATCCTTACCGGACAAATCGGTGATGTCATGCAAGAATCGGCGCGTGCGGCCATGAGTTATGCCAAAGCCAATTTGAAAATTCTGGGCATTAAAGAAAATATGTTTGAACGGCGGGACATTCATATCCACGTTCCTGCCGGAGCCATCCCCAAAGATGGGCCTTCCGCCGGTATCGCTATGGCTACCGCCCTGGTTTCAGCATTAACGGAAACACCGGTCAACAAAGATGTGGCCATGACCGGTGAAATTTCGCTGAGAGGCCGGGTGCTTCCCATCGGCGGTCTCAAAGAAAAAGCCATGGGCGCTTTACGAGGCGGTATCAAAACAATTATTATTCCTGAAAAAAACAAACGTGATTTATCTGAAATTCCAGCCAAAATTAAGCGTAAACTTAAATTTGTAAGCGTGCAAAATATGGACGTGGTTTTACAAACAGCGATGATTAAAAGCCCCAAAAACGAATATAAATAATGAAAATTCTTGCAATCGACACCGCCACACTGAGTTGCAGTGTAGCGCTTGTGGATGATGATCATCTGCTGGCTGAAACCACGCTTGTAAATGAGCAAACCCATTCCAAGCATATTATGGTTTTAATTCAGCAGGTTTTGGACATGAGCGGCGTATCTGTCAGTGATGTGGACGGTTTCGCCGCTACGCACGGCCCCGGAACATTTACCGGACTGCGTATCGGTATGAGTACGGTCAAGGGATTGGCCGAAGCCGGCGATAAACCTGTCGCGGGTGTTTCCAGTCTTGCGGCATTGGCATGGCAAGCTGACCCGTCATTGCTGATTTGCCCGTTAATCGACGCCCGCCGCAATGAAGTTTATTTTGCGCATTACCGCTTTGAAGATGGAAAGTTAAAAGAAGTAACGCCGGAAGCGGTTGGATCGGTCGATGAAGCAATCCGGAAGATTTGCTCGCCGTGCTGTTTTATAGGTAGCGGTACGTCTTTGTATGATGATTTCATTCGGGAACAAATTGGCGGTTTGGCTGTCTTTGCCCATGGTTTCCAAAATACGATTCGGGCTTCGACGGTTGCCCATTTGAGTCGTGAGCGTCTAACTGATTATGATCATGTTCGTGACCGGGATCGTTTCCTGCCGAGGTATTTGCGACAGTCAGATGCGGAAATACATTTAACAAAAAAATTGGTTACATGATTTCATCGCTATAAGCAACCATCCGAAATATGGCTAAAAAAAATATAAAAACTGTCTTTAGCTGTCAATCTTGCGGCTACCAAACACCCAAATGGCTGGGAAAATGTCCGGACTGCGGGCAATGGCACTCTTTTACAGAAGAAACCGTTACACCCCGTCAGAGCAAGCGGGCGGAAGAAACCACTCTGTCTGGAAAGGGGACGCCGGTTCCGATTCCGATTGATGCGATTACGATTGAAAATGAACAGCGTCTGTCCACCGGCATCAGTGAGTTTGACCGTGTTCTGGGCGGTGGTGTGGTTCCCGGCACGTTGGTGTTGATCGGCGGAGACCCCGGCATCGGCAAATCCACACTGATGTTGCAGGCACTTTACGGACTGGCGCAAATCGGCCATAAAGTGCTTTATGTTTCCGGTGAAGAATCGATTCGCCAAATCAAACTGCGTAGTCAACGCTTAAACACGCAGGCTCCCAAATTGTTTGTGGTATCAGAAATCGATATTGATGTTATCCTGACAATGATCAAAACGTCAAACCCGGCCTTGATCGTGATTGACTCCATCCAAACCATGTTTCACCCAAGCCTTTCTTCGGCGCCGGGAAGCATCAGCCAAGTCAGAGAAACCACTTTGAAATTGATGCTCATGGCCAAACGTACCGGTATCCCTGTTTTTCTGGTGGGGCATGTAACCAAAGACGGAGCCATTGCCGGACCGCGGCTTTTGGAACACATGGTTGATACGGTGCTTTATTTTGAAGGCGACCGCAGTCACATTTTCAGAATTTTACGGGCTGTGAAAAATCGTTTCGGCTCAACCAACGAAATCGGTGTCTTTGAAATGAATCAAAGCGGACTGGAAGAGATTGCCAATCCTTCGGCACTGTTTCTTTCCGAACGTCCGGATAATGCGCCCGGTTCTGTTGTAACGGCCTGCATGGAAGGAACGCGCCCGGTTTTGGTCGAAATCCAGGCATTGGCAAGCAGCACCCATTTAGGTACGCCGCGCCGCACTATTTTGGGGTTAGATGCCAACCGGGTGGCCTTATTGGTAGCTGTATTGGAAAAAAAGGTGGGCTTTCAATTAATGGGACACGATCTTTTTATGAACGTGGCCGGCGGTGCCAAAGTGGTGGAGCCGGCCGTTGATGTTGGCATTATTTGTGCGGTGGCCTCCAGTTTCATGGATAAACCCGTTCCCGAAGGCACGGTTGTTCTGGGTGAAGTCGGCCTGACCGGTGAAGTTCGGGCTATCGGACAGGTTGAAAACCGGGTCAGCGAATGCGAAAAAATGGGATTCACCCGTTGCTTGGTTCCGGAAAGCAACCTGGCGCGCTGCAAAGAAATTAAAGGCATTTCTATTTCAGGAATTAAAACAGTGTCTGATGCGATTGAGACTTTATTTTAATGTAGGGTGCGTCAACGCAGCGTAACGCACCATGTTAACTGCACCTTACAATTGATTCAGCTCTGGAACTTCTTTTAGCTGCCGTGTGAATATAGGCACAATTTCAAACAGATCACCTGTAATTCCATAGTCACAATTGCGCATCATGTTCGCGTCAGGGTCTGTGTTGACAGCAACGATAATACCGGCTGTTTTCATGCCTGCAAAATGCTGCACCGAACCTGAAATGCCGCACGCGATGTAAAGTTTCGGATTGACCGTGGCACCTGTTTGCCCGACTTGCATGGCGTGGGGAACCCATCCGGCATCCACAGCAACGCGCGATGCCCCTACGGCAGCGTTTAAAACTTCAGCGCAGTCGTATAAAATTTTGTAATTTTCCGTATTGCGCATTGCTCGCCCGCCGGATATAATGATGTCGGCTTCAGACAGATTGACGCCTCTGGACGCACCCGGTTTGACATCTTTGACTTTAAAGCGTTTACTGTCAACGTTTGTTTCAAAATGAATGATTTCCGCCCGGCAAGGCGCTTCAACCGCCTCGGTCACATTGGGGCGGATTCCGAAGATATAATACGTTCCGCGGACTTTTATATCTGCAACCGTTTTTCCTGAATATTGGGGCTTTTGCGCAATGTTATCCGCAAAATTGACATGCAGGCAATCTATTACCAGCGGCGCATCCAGCGCGGCCGCGATCCGTGGAAGTAAATCCTTGCCCCAAGGACTTGTCAGGCCGCACAGGGTGTGAATGCCAAAGTGATTCATCGCCATAATGATAGCCTTGGCCTGTCGCACCGGATTCTGTTTAAGATGCTCCGGTTTTGAAGAGAGCATGACAATTTTTTCAATTCCGTAAATTTGTAGCGACTCCCGGCAATCAATTTCTTCGGTCTCTGTCACCAGGGCATACAGTTCATGCCCCGCTTCCCGGGCTGCGGTGATAACTCCATATTCAGCTTTTTTTATTTTACCGTTTTCAAACTCGATCAGAATGCCGATTTTTTTTGCGTTATTTTCCGTTGTCAGCGTCATCAGAAAACCTTCTCCTCTTCATGTAAACATTTAATGAGTCGGGATACCGCCTGTTCGGGCGATCCTTCTAAGATTCTGTTTTTGCGTTTATATGTGGTGACTTGCAATTTCAGAATCTCCATACTGGCAAG
Source organism: Desulfococcaceae bacterium HSG9 (assembly GCA_030378005.1). GTDB lineage: Bacteria > Desulfobacterota > Desulfobacteria > Desulfobacterales > JAUCGF01 > JAUCGF01. Next base: position 28,364 of record JAUCGF010000003.1, read on the forward strand.
CGGTTTTTCAATGCCCAAACTATCCGGATCAATCTGTTTGATCTTTTTTTTGCGGGCTTTCATAATTTGCGGCAAAGTGGGGTAGCGGGGCAGATTCAAACTTTTTCCGGCACCGATTACGCATGGAAGATGCATTTCAATAACGTCACGGTCGCCACCGCTTTTCTCACATTCTGCCAGCACGCGGTTTTGATTTGACACCTGATTTGAATCCCAATCCAAAGACAACGCTGCCACATTGACAGCAACGGGTATATCTAATGCGGCTCCGATTCTGAATGCGGTCTGCATGCCTTGACTGTCGATGGATTCTTTGCCGGTGAAAATAATATCTGGCAGGCCATCTTGTGAAATGGCGGTTGCGAGCAATTTAGCCGTGAGAATGGCATCGGGCGGGTCATCTGTTTTGATGAACACACCGCGGTCCGCTCCCATAGCCAGAGCAGATTGAAGCGTACTGAGAGCACCCTCTTTGCCGAGTGTGACGGCAACCACCTCACAATCCGCAATCCGCTCTTTCAGCCTGACCGCTTCTTCAACTGCGTGTTCATCATAAGGGTTCATTAAAAAAGTAACACTCTCATCAATTTGATTTTTAGCCATCAACGTTATTTGGACGGCTGAATCCGGCACATGTTTTATACACACATAAATTTTCATAACGACTCTAATGTTCTTATAATGCGACTTTAACTTGAATAACTATTTTTTTTCTCATTTGCAGATATTAATTTGCTTCCATTATTATCCTCTTGTATTTTTAATTATTGAAAATCAAAAATTTTATGGAAAAAATATATCATAACAAATTTAAAAAAACAATATAAATTACATTAAACTAAGGACTCACCCATAACTCGTCAGTTACAAGTTTTAAGTTTTAAGTGATTTCGTAACTCCCTGAATTCATTGAAACTCACAAAATTTGTGTCATATTTTTACTCTCAATGATTTCAATAAGTTACAAGAACTTATGACTGACGGGACCCATAATGAAGGCCGTTAATCCCGGTGAATTTTTTTAACTGATTATAGACAGTCCGCTGACTCACCGCTTGTTATCAGCGGTGAAAGGCACGGACAGCGCATCAGGAAACAGGGATGCGGCGGTCTGAGCAGGGGAGGCCTGGGCATCAAGCACAATCCGATGCGAATATTTTTTTTCGTTATAAAAAATAGCGGGCGTTATTCGGTTCAACCGTTTTTGTGCAAAAACATCACCTTTGAGCGGCTGTCCGCTGCGTTTCCAACTATTCAGCATATTTCAGGCGGTGAAACAAATTCTGTGCCATGCAGAACTTAAAGGTCATCAACATAAGCCGGGGTGTTTTCGTTTTATATTTTGTTTCAGGGATGGCGCTAAAATAGCTTGCTCATTTGCCTTTGCCATGCAATAATCAAGACAGATAAAATATGGTTAATTATAACATATACTCAGTAGATGGAAAATGCCTGAGAATACGGCATGGAGCGCAAAAATTAAGTGAAACGGTTTTTTGCCGGAGCCTGAATCCGCTAGCCTTATGGGAGATGTAATTTATATCTTGCAAAAAGTTGCTTTTATAAGATAGATTTTATACGGATAAAGTATGACAGTAGAACCAATGATCTTTAGAGGCATCTCCAAGCGACGGTTAAATGATTCAAGCATCAATTATCATACCGGCTTATAATGCTGCGAACAGAATACCCGCATGTCTGAATTCCCTTCTTGCCCAAAAAACCGTACGCGAATACGAAATCATTGTAGTGGATGACGGGTCAACGGATAACACCGCTGAAATTGTAAAACAATATGACCGGGTGCGACTGCTCACCCAGTCCAATGCGGGCCCCGCTTCGGCCCGAAATTATGGCGTAAATGAGGCTGTCGGAGAAGTGGTGCTGTTCATTGATGATGACTGCATCGCCGCCCCTGATTGGTCGGAGTGTATGCTTGCACCTTTTGATGATCCGGAGCTTGTAGGTGCCAAAGGCGCTTATCTGACAAATCAGAAAGAGCTGATTGCCCGCTTTGTGCAGATTGAGTATGAAGAAAAATATGATGTTCTCGCCAAACATCAGTATATTGATTTCATTGACACTTATTCCGCCGCATTCAGACGTCGTGAATTTCTTAACGCCGGCGGATATGACACCCGTTTTTCCACGGCCTCCACAGAAGACCAGGAATTTTCTTTCCGCATGGCCAATCGGGGGCATAAGATGATTTTTATCCCTGACGCCAAAGTATGGCATACGCATGTGAACACAATCAGCGGTTACATCCGCAAGAAGTACAAAATCGGATATTGGAAGGTGCTGACGCTGATCAAAAATCCCAATAAAATATCAGGAGACAGCCATACGCCGACGAGCCTGAAGATACAAATTGCAGCCTTATTTTTATTTATAGGCGCATTTTTGTTTTCTATCCCTTTTTTTATGATAATCGATGTTCGAATATTTGCGATGCTGTTGCTGATTGGTATAACAGCGTTTCTGTTTACAACGCTGCCGCTTACATTACGATGTTTTTTCCGTGATCCGCATCTCTTTCCGGCGGCCCCGCTGTTTATCACATTACGCGCTATCGGTTTGACAACAGGTTTGGCCAAAGGTATTTTTGACAGGTTTATCTTAAAACGTAATAGTTAAGGAACAAATCTTTGACGTCCTGGAGCTTTGCTTCAGCTCATATCATAAGAATAAATAAAATAATCAGTAAATGGAAAGTTCAGGAGTGCAAAAATTAAGCGCAACGATTTTTTGCATTCACCACCCGGAAAGGCTGCGGATTCAGGGGCCGGCAAAAAACCGCTGCGCTTAATTTTTGCGTTCCCTGTCGTATTTTAAGGCATTTTCCATCTACTGATAATTAATAAACATCAGGTTACCGGGATATTGAAAGATAATTTTATTGCATCAGTTTTTGATATTTGGAAGAAAAACGGGCTTGTTCTGCTGTTGCTGGATATTCTTATCATCTTAGGCGCTTTCATGCTTTCTTATTATATTCGTTTTTATCATCAAACTCTGACAATTAAAACTGTTCCTATGGTATCAGCTTCTTTTTATCTAAAGGCATCTTTACTGCTGGTTCTGGTATGGGTCTATTTCATCTGGAAAAACAATGGCTACAAAAACGACATGCTCAATATCAGCTCCCCCCTATTGATGATCCGCGCTGTTGTTGTGAGCGGAATTTATGCTTTTACAGTTTTGATGGTGGTTTCATTTATGTTGAGAGCGCCATTGCTTCTTTCCAGACAAGTGTGTTTAATGAGCAGCGTGATAGGGGGTGTTGCAATGCTTGTGGCACGTCTGTTTTTTTTCCCTAAAATCTCATCTATGCTTGCTGAAAATGGATGTTATATCCGTAAAATGGCTATGATCGGTATGAATGATGTCAGTCATGATTTGATTAATGACATAAAAGCTGTTGACGCCAGCACCCAGTTTCTCGGCCTCATGGGTAATAATAACTGCTCACAAATGCCTGTTGGCAAAGATATACCTTATTTAGGAGCTGTTTGTGATATTCATAGGATTCACCGAGCAACTGAATTTAATGTTCTAATCATTGCAGATTCTGAAAACGGAAAAAATAATAACACCCTATTCACCGATAAAAATGAACTGATCGATATTATTAATTATTGCGAACTTAAAAACATCAGTTTATATGTTCTTTCAGATAGTTACAGCGTTTTAATCACTCAGGATGAAGTCGGCAGTTTTGCGGGACATCCCATTGCCTGTTTGCGTGATGCAGTTCTGCATCCGGGATATGCGGTTGTCAAACGGCTCATAGATACTATCGTCGCGACAATCGGTGTCTTCCTGGGTATGCCGCTGTGGATAGGCATTGCCCTGATAATATGGATCGCTGACCGCGGTCCCGTGTTTTATACCCAAATCAGGTCAGGCTATAACGGCAAACCATTTAAAATGTATAAATTCAGATCCATGGTTGTCGATGCCGAAGAAAGACTTAAAAGTTTGATAGATGTAGATAATCTTGATGAACCTGTCTTCAAAATCAAAAATGACCCGCGTGTAACGCATATAGGAAAATTTCTTCGGCGCACAAGTCTTGATGAGATTCCCCAACTCATTAATGTTCTCAAAGGTGAAATGAGCCTGGTGGGGCCCAGACCTGAAGAACTTTCCATTGTGGAAAAATATGATGCTTATCAGCGACGCCGTCTCAAAGCCAAGCCTGGTATTACCGGCTATCAACAGGTTATGAATCGCGGTGAAGCTTTGCTTTCCAAACGAATCAGGTATGATCTGATTTATCTTAAAAATCAGAGCCTTTTGATGGATTTATATATTTTAGGCATTACCGTATTTGTAGTTTTATCCTGGGATGATGAAAACATCTAAAAAACTACTATTTTTGATCCCGAACAATTAATAATATAACTTGGAAAAGAAACGATGAACACACAAAACACCATGAAAAAAACAGGTGATTTCATTCGGAACTCGGCCACACTGAAAATATTCTCCATCGGTGTGCTGGTCTTAATTCTTTTAATTCCGACTTCCATGATCTCATCTTTGATGCGGGAAAGGGAATCAAGGAGATCCTCGGTGGTTGAAGAAATAAACCAAAAATGGGGCGAAAACCAAACCGTTACGGGTCCGTTTTTTACCGTTCCTTTTAAGTCGTACTATAAAGATAAAAATGAGAAGCTGAAATTCAACATACGCTATCTGCATATTTTACCTGAAAAGCTGTCAGTTTCCGGGCTGATATTCCCGCAAATCAGATATCGAAGTATTTATGAAGCGGTTTTATACAACACCCGACTCAAGATAAATGGCAATTTCACAATTCCTGTGCTGAATCAATCCGATATTGACCCGGAAAATGTGCTTTGGGAAAAAGCTGTGTTTTCGCTTGGTATCACCGACATGCGCGGTATTTTGGACAATATCGTTATCAGCTTTGACGAAAAACAGTATAAAGCCGGCCCGGGGTTAAAAACGACCGATATCGCCTCATCAGGCGTGCATTGCCTTATCCCTCTGTCACCAACCCAAAAGGAGAGTGCGTTTTCCTTACAGCTCAATCTGAATGGCAGTGAAAATATTCAATTTATCCCGGTCGGCGAAACAACGGGTATCAAACTTAAATCTGATTGGCCTTCCCCAAGTTTCAACGGCTCTTTCCTTCCAACGACCAGAGAAATAACGGATCTGGGTTTTTCGGCAACATGGAAAATTTTACATTTGAATCGGAATTTCCCGCAATTTTGGGCTGGAAAGCAATATAAGGTCAAAAACGCCGCTTTCGGTCTGAAACTGCTCATCACGGCTGATATATACCAAAAATCGATCCGGATATCAAAATATGCGCTCATGTTTATCGTCTTCACCTTTGCGGCATTTTTCTTTTCAGAAATTATCAATAAAAACAGAGTTCATCCCATTCAGTACTTGTTGATTGGGCTTGCCATCATTTTATTTTACGTTCTGCTTCTCGCTCTTTCGGAGCATATCAATTTTGATTTGGCTTATATTTTGTCGGCATCAGCGATAACGGCCCTGATAACAGGTTATTCTAAAGGCATCCTGAAAAACAATTATTTCACATTAACCGTGTTCGGCATATTGATCGTCTTATACGCCTATTTGTACATTGTTCTTCAGCTTGAAGACTATGCTTTGATTATGGGCAGTATCGGGCTGTTGATTGTATTGAGTACGGTAATGTACATAACCAGAAAAATAGACTGGTATTCCTTAGAAAAGGATCAAAATTAACCCGGTCTGAGATAAAATCGGTTACACTTTCGGGCGCACCTAATATTTGGAAAAATCACAATAAGATCAGTATATGCAACAATGTAGCATTTTTTAAAGACGCCCTTGCATAATATTTATTTTTCTGTTACATGCTCTGTTACACTTATTTTCTGAACATAAATATTATAAATTAATCACTGATAGCGGAGTCCAAGCTTCAGCTTGCGAGCGCTATCTGAAAAACTGAAATCGGAATACTATACACCAAGGCAACTTTTGTGGAAAAACAATATTTAAATCTTTTTAAGAAACTGATTCGTCTGAAAACGACGCATGATCCGGAAAACCGGAAAGAACATGATCATTGCCGCGAGCTGCTCATTGCTGAAGCGGATAAGCGCGGTCTGAATACCAAAATCATTCCATCTGAACCGTATCCTTCGCTTCTGATGGGTACGGATGTTGACCGGACAGACCCGCCTTTGCTTTTGTCGGCTCATCTTGATGTCGTTCCGGGCGGCAAAGAAATGTTCGAGCCAAAAATCGAAGGCGATAAACTGATCGGTCGCGGTGCAAGCGACATGAAATTCGCCATCCCGGTTTTTTTTAATGTTTTGGACCGCTTGAAGACCGGTAAGCGGAAGATACTGCTGGCATTTACTTTTGATGAAGAAATCGGTGGTCAGCACGGTATGCGCTATTTGCTGGAAGATGCAGGCCTCAGACCGAAAGTCGGTTTTATACCGGATGGCGGGGATAATTTTTGTATTGTGGCTTATGAAAAAGGGGTTTTCATGTTCAGGGTCAAAACTTACGGGAAAGCGACCCATATTTCCAGACCCTGGTTAGGCAAAAATGCAATCGACGAAATGCTGTCCATCTATTCGGATTTGCGTAATGAATTTCCCGTGGTAAATTCTGCGAAACAATGGACTCAAACCCTGTCGATGAGCAAAATAAAGGCCGGTGATGCAGTCAATAAAGTGCCGGATTTATGTGAAGCTTCTTTTGATCTGCGTTTTGTGGAAGGCCGCACCAAAGAAGAAATCATAGATTTGATAACACAAATTATCGGAAACAGGGGAGATATGAAATCATTGGTCGTCGGGGATAACTTCTTTTTAGACCCGGACAATTATTTCTGCAAATTGTTTCAGGAAACCGTCCGGCGCCACCTTTCCTCGCCATTGCCGATTTATCAGAGTGAAGGAGCTTCGGACGCCCGTTTTTTTACCAAACACGCGATTCCGGTAATCATTACCAAACCGCGTTGCAAAGGGCATCACTCCGAATACGAATGGATTGATCTGCAAAGCCTTGAACCCTACACGGATATTTTGTTTGATTTTGCTAAACGAGTAATTGCCGAGGAAGAATAGCCTCCGCAAAAACTGTATAAGGAGAATAAGGAGATTTTTTATGAACAACCCGAACACCTTGCCTGATCTGGATCAAACCCTTGACGAACTGGAAAAGGTGGAAAAATCGTATGACGAGGGACAGCGCATAGCTCAAACAAAGCGCGCCCTGGACATCAATGAGAAAATTGCCGGAAACAGGCAAGTTATTGAAAGCTATTATAAGGCTCTTGCCGAGGAAGAGCTGTTTGTGGAAATCTATGGCCACGGCGAGTATCCCTGGGCTTTGCCGGTTCATTTGCCGCCCTATTTAATTGAAATCCTCCTGGCCTCGGCACGGGTTATGCTTGCACAGGTAAGGCAACAGCTTCACTCCAAAGGCCCTGATTATCTGCTCCGGCGTATGCCGGACGGATGGCTTACAGACGAAATGGCTGAAATTTTGCATCGCTACTTTCAGACATTTGAACCTGACCTCGCCTTTGACGTGCTGGTATATGGCGCTAACTCTGAAAGAGGGATGACATTTAATGAATTTAAAGCTTCCGGCGATCATTTGTATGCCAAAATGTTGGAAGCGCAAAGTGTGGACACATACTACGGCTGGATGCGCAAGTGTATTCAATTGGCTCGCCAATCAGGGGCTTTCGATGATGCCGTATTTACGATGTTGACATCCGATGACCGCCCGTTCACCGACAGTGAACTGGATGCTCATGTTCTTGAAACCTACATGGACGGTCTGGCTGATAAGCAGGGTGGCCTTTTATTTTTGGAGATTGACCCTGAAAATCAGCCCAGCTTCAAAAACCTGGCGTTGACGAAATCGTTTTTAAGCGCAGAAAATATGGAGCGGGAAATCTTGATTCTCGATCCCCAGGATCTGCATTTTCAAAATGGACAACTGTATTACCGTCATGAAGGCCAGACAGGGCCGCTTGATAAAGTGATTTCGCGAATCGTTTATGCTGACCTGGAAAAGTATATTAAAAAAATGGAGGCCGCTCAAAAGTCCGATGTTATCAAACAATTGCAGAAGATTTACGCGACACCTTCTTTATGGCCTGACCTGTCAAAGCACTTGGCCGGTTTCTATTTAATCGACAAAAGCTCGCTCACCGACCTGGCCCTGTTAAATCGGGTCGGTGTTGCGCCGAAAACCTGGACCATTTCAGACAGCCACATTGCGGCGTACCGTAAAGAACCGGACTTGCTAAACCAGATGGCAATCAAACCGCTTCACGGAATGAGTTCCAAAGGCGTGATGGTAACCCCTGGACTTGCAGATCTTGAGAAATCTTATGCCCAAGAAACCACTTTGGGGCAGGAACTGTTGTGGGCTACGCCGGTCATGCCGAATATTAACCGGGAACTGACCGATCCCGATGCAATGGCCGGTATCTGTTCCGAAACTCGATTACAATTGCATGCCGGCACGTTAGTCGCACCATCGTCACCGCACCAGGCCAGATGCATCATGGCAATCAGTCGCTCCCATTATACGAGTAAAGACCCGGGCCGTAAGATAAAAGACGACAATGAGGGACGAGGCTGGTTTTCAAATATGGGCGCTATATTGGCAGTGAAAAAGGAACTGGGTATTATCGGCAAGCGTGACGCGGGTCTGGGCATGAGTCCGATATGCTGGACCATATAAGGGATTTCCCTTTAATGACAGATTTCGTTTCTCTACATCCACCTTGTATTATGGGTAGTTTATTTATTGGAATAAGAAAACCGTCTAATCGTTAACTTATATTAAAGGGGGCAGCTTGCTATGAACCTTAGCTTTAAACAACGACAAGCCCTTGACGGCCTGTTGCATACAAATGGCTACACTGATTATAAGTGGATTGATCCGCATAAAATTATCGTTTCCCAGTGGGTGCGTATGAAATGTATGTTCGGTTGCGGTGAATATGGCCGCGGTGCCACCTGCCCGCCTAACACGCCGTCAGTAGCGGACTGCCGACAATTTTTCTCTGAATACAGTGACGCTGTCATTCTTCATTTTGAAGGTAAGATGGATAAACCCGAAGATCGTCATGCCTGGTCTGGTAAAATCAACGCCAAGCTGGTCAAGTTGGAACGTGAAATCTTTTTGGCCGGTTATGAAAAGGCTTTTTTGCTTTTCATGGATTCGTGCTGTTTCTGCAAGGATTGCACCGGCAGTCGAGAGACATGTGACCAGCCGCGTATGGCCCGGCCGGCACCGGAAGCGATGGCTGTGGATGTTTTTTCAACTGTGCGCCAATTCGATTTTAATATTAACGTACGCACCGAATACGATCAGAAGATGGACCGTTATTCGTTTTTAATGGTGGCATAATAAACTTAACGAAAGGAGGAAGTATGTATCATCCCAGCTTTACCATCGGGATCAAAGAAGAATATCAATTGATCGATCCCGAAAGCCTTGAATTAGTCGGTTATGTGACTCAATTGATGGCACGCAACAAGATAGTGGTGCAAGAGCGCCATTCGGATGTCAATTTTGCAAAACATGTGGAAAAAGCCGCCCTTGAAGCGGACACCCACGCTTCCGCCGATATCAAGGAAGCGTGCGAACGTTTGCTGCGTTTGCGCGGCGCATTGTTGGAACTGGCCGACGCTCACAACTTTAAATTGGCCGCAGCCGGAACGCATCCCTTCAGCAGTTGGGAAAAAGCTTCTCTGCTGGGGCGCTACCGAACTGTGGCTGACGATGTCCAGATGATTGCACGGCGCATGCTGGCTTTCGGCTTGCACGTTTATATCGGAGTGGAAGACCGCGAACTGGCCGTTGATGTGATGAACACCATGCGTTATCTCTTGCCTCACATCCTGAGCCTTGCTACCAGTTCACCTTTCTGGAGCGGCCGCAATACGGGTCTTAAAACCTATCGCACCGTACTTATGGATGCTTTGCCCCGCACAGGCATTCCCGGACAGTTCAACGGATACCGGGAATACCGCAGCTATGTCGATACTCTGATACGCACCAACAGCATTCCAGACAGCGGCCGTATATGGTACGACATCCTGCCTCATGATCGTTTCCCGGCATTGGTGATACGCATCTGTGATATGTTGCCGAATTACAGAGATATTCTGGCTGTCACGGCTTTGCTCCAAGCCACGGCGGCATGGATGGTCGATTTGCGCCAACGCAATATGTCATTTCGTATCTATGAACGCACTCTGATCGGAGAGAACAAGTGGCGTGCTGTGCGTTACGGCCTTGACGGCAATATGATCGATTTCGGCATTGAGCAAGAGGTCCCCACCCGCGATCTCATCCGGGAATTGCTGGACCTGGTTGCGCCCATGGCGAAAAGGCTGAATTGTGAAGATGAAATTGCCCACGTCAATACAATTCTGGAACGCGGTACCAACGCCGATCAGCAACTGCGTGTATGGCGCGAAGCTGATGAAGATTATAACGCCGTAGTTGATTTTATTATAAAAGAAACGGAGGATATCTCATGATTAAGCGCCCCGCCCTTTCAATCGGTATAGAGGAAGAATACCAGATTATCGATCCGGAAACCCGCGAGCTACGGTCTTATATCACCCAATTTGTCGAAGATGGCAAGATGGTGATGGTTGAATATGAAATCATGCCGGAACTCCACCAATCCCAGGTGGAACTTGGCACACCGGTTTGTGAAAACATTGCCCAGGCCAAAGAAGAGTTGTTCAAACAGCGTACCTTTATATGTGGCTTGGCCGAAAGCAAAGGGCTTAAAATCGTAGCCGCCTCCACGCACCCGTTCAGCAAATGGATCGACCAGCAAGTAACGCCTTTTACACGCTACCTCGGTGTGCTGGAAGAAATGCAGTTGCTGGCCCAGCGCCTGCTGATTTTCGGCATGCACGTCCATGTCGGTGTGGAAGACCGCGACCTGGCCATTGATGCCATGAACGTATCCCGCTATATGCTGCCCCACTTTCTGGCTCTCAGTACAAGCAGCCCCTTCTGGAATGGACGCAAGACCGGCCTGAAAAGTTACCGTGCCAATATCTTCCAGGATTTCCCGCGCTCCGGTACTTCGGATATTTATCGCACACCGGCCGACTACGACGCCCTGATTCAAACAATGGTCAATACCGGCTGCATCCCTAACGCAAGTAAAATCTGGTGGGATGCACGTCCCCACCACCAATACCCTACTTTAGAATTTCGTATATGCGATATTCCCACACGTCCGTGCGATGCCATCGCCCTGGCCGCACTATTCCAGGCCATCGTGCTATGGCTGTGGAAATTACGCCGTAGAAATATCACTTTTCGGGTCTATCGCCGCGAATTGATCGAAGAAAATCGCTGGCGTGCGGCGCGTTACGGTCTGGACGGTAAGATGATCGACTTCGGTAAATCGGAAGAACTGCCGGCCCACATGCTTATCCGTGAGCTGCTCGACCTGGTGGCTGAAGAAATTGATGAGTTAGGTACCGCAGAATACATCAAACCGATTGAGAGTATATTAGCCCACGGCACCAGCGCCGACCGCCAGTTACAAATCTACGACAAAACCGATGGCGATTTTAATGCGGTGGTGGATCATCTGATCGCCGAGACGAAAGAAGGCTTATCGTAACCGGAATGTACGGAGATGATTAAAAATACCGGCATAAATATATTTTTACTTGTAAACCTGTTTATCTTCACAGTTCCGTATAAAATTCAGGCGCAGGTTGAAACTCCCAAAGAAAAGATTTTGACGGTCGGAACATTTGAAGCTGCGCCATTTTCTTTTAAGGCCAAAGACGGCAGGTGGACCGGTATCAGCATTGAGTTATGGGAAAATATCGCTAAGGAAATCGGTCTGAAATATGAATATGAAGAACGCACCGTGAAAGGCTTGCTCAATGGCGTAACTGACGAATCATTAGATGCCGTAGTCACCGCCCTCACCCTTACCACCGAGCGTGAAAAACTGTTTGATTTTACGCATTCGTTTTACAACACAGGCTTGGGGATTGCTGTGGATGCAAAAAAAGGTAGCCTCTGGAAAGCTGTGATCAAAAAAGTTTTATCGGCCGAATTCCTGCGGATCATCGGAATGCTTATCGGAGGCTTGGTTATTGTAGGCGTTTTTATATGGCTATTTGAAAGAAAAAACAATAAGGAACATTTCGGAGGAGATGCAAAAAAAGGTATAGGAGATGGCATCTGGTGGTCATTGGTTACAATGACAACCGTCGGCTATGGAGACAAAGTCCCTCAAAGCTTTGCCGGCCGCCTCGTTGCAACGATATGGATTTTTACCGGCGTTATTCTGGTGTCGGTATTCATTGCAACGATAACTTCATCCCTGACGGTTTCTCAACTCGAATATGCGATTGCCGGCCCGGAAGACCTGCATAACACTGTCGTCGGAACTGTTCGACATACCACCAGTGAAATTTACCTGAAAGCAAATCGTATCGCATATATTCCTTTGGATACGGCATCCGAAGGTCTAAAAGCTGTTAAAGATGGCGCAATAAACGCCATGGTATATGATGCACCGTTGCTGCATTATTTTGCCAACAAAGACTACAAAGGAAAAATAAAAGTACTTCCTAATATCTTCAGCAGGCAGGATTACGGTATTGCCCTACCAGATGGTAGCCCCCTTCGTGAACCTGTCAACAGATTATTACTGAAACGGATTCATGCGCCGGAGTGGCAGGATTTGCTTTATAAGTACCTTGGAACATAAATATAAATGTTTCGGCCTGTTAAGATGTATGTAAAATCAACAGCGATTTCCACGGTTTTTAAAATAGCCGCCGGAACTATGCAGGAGGTGTGGCTATCGCACTTCTGGGCTAATGCAAACCACTTTCGGCACTATGTGAAGGATCGAGAAATTAACTGACAGATTCTAACAACATTTATACAGCTTTAGCAAGCGCTCATCCATTACAAAGTAAAACTTCATAAAAGATGACCCGTCAAAACGGGTACGTACGCCATGCAGAGTGTCGGCCAGATCGATTGTACTTCTCAAGTGCGTAATCATGATCAGTTGTTTATCCGACGCCACATCTTTGAGAAAAGCCTGCATTGATTTGTGGTTGATGTAATCCAGGGCCGGTTCGACTTCATCCAGAAGATAAAGCGGGCTTTGCAGTTGATGAAAAAGAGCCAGTTTTAAAGCCAGGCTGGTGATCGCTTTTTCACCGCCGGACAGTTGATGAGCCCGTCGCACACGGTTGCCCGGAAGAGTGATTTCAAGATCGAACTCGTTTTCAGAGTTTAGCGCATTCAAATCAAAGCGCACTTCTGACAGAGGCGATAAATACGACATATAACGGGTAAAAAGGGGCGCGACGACCTCCTCAAGAGATTGGCAAAAATCGGTTTTATCTTCCGGGGCGGATGTGAGGCCTAAAAACGATTGGATAATATGAAAGCGTTCTTTAGGATTGACAAGCAGAATATCGTTTATCTGTTCCTGGCGAATGATCGTTTTCAGGGTTTGTCTCATACGAAGCGCCTTGAGCTGCTCTTCGTATGCTTGCCGATCAATGCGTTCGTTTTGAAAGAGGTAGCGGCTTTGGCCATCTCTTGTCATTTCCCGTGCAAACTGAAATGCGGGAGTGTCGTCACTTTCTTCCTTCTTGAAGTTGAGTTCGACCCGGATTGATTCAGCTGGCGGATGCCCATTGCTGCCGGCGAAAAACAGCTCCCGACGATCATAACAGCGAATTCGTTCAAGGCTGTTTTCACCCAACACCCAGACAATGGCATCCAGTATGTTTGATTTTCCGACACCGTTATTGCCGATAATGACACTGATGCCGGATTTAAAACTCATATCTGTATTTTCCGAAAAGGATTTAAACCCTTGGATAGTGACATCTTCCAGATACATGTTAATACTCCTGATTTTTGATGGTATAGCGCCGCTGAATTTCAGCGATCAGTTCTTCTTGCATAGGGATCAGGGACTCGTACATCAGTTCATCGTCCAAAGCGATGCTGGGCAATGATTTGGCCTTTAGCTCAAGAAAACGCTGCACTCCTTTGCGGGTGCGCATATCCCATTCATTTACACAAATCATCATCCGGATTTCTTCAGGTAAAACCTTTACCGATTCCGCCATATAGACGCAAGCCGTTCATTGGTGAAAATCGGTCAAAAGCACATCTACAACAACTGTTTTCGCCATAGTTCCTCCCGTTTAATTCAAATCAATCTGTTGATTGGTGAACAAATCACAATCAATGAACCACGAATGAACACAAATAGACACGAATAATTTAGTGTTCATTAGTGGTTCGCACTTGTTTTGAGTTCAGCTCAATCTCTTCAAGTGCTTCATTAATGGCCTCTTCCAGTTCAAACAGAGGCGGAATCGCATCAAAAACAAGTTCTCCATTGATGAAAAGAGAAGGAACCGGAGCAATCTTACACTCTTTGTACACGCCCTTTTCCCCGAAAAGGGAACATGAGAGTTCCAGAAACCGTTTTTTGCCTTTTTCTTTCATAAAATCAACCCGACGGTATTCTACATGCTCATCATATCGCGGCAGGATTTCCTTGACTGTTTCATCCATGTAAAAACAGGGTAAACAGTAGTCCGCCTTGTACATCACTTCAACTAAAATTTTTTCAGTGTTCATACAGCACAGCCTTGAATATGTTTTGTTTGAATCAAACTGTTTAATTAGCTTTACTGATTTCAATCTTGCAGAGATATTTTTTCAACTCTTCCGCACTCGGCGTCTGCTCAAACACCAGGTTCCCATTGATAAATATTGACGGGACCGGTGCCGGACGCCCGATTTTTTTAGAAATATCAGTATAATGCAACGCGCCGTCAAGTTCTTTGGTGTAAATGATTTCAACCTCAAGCGCATCTCCCATTTCAGATGCTACGGTTTCGACCACCCGGGCCATGTAAACACAGGGGATTCAGTGTTGCCCTTCATGTAATACGGTTATACGAATCGGTTTCATAATGTCAATCTCATTTTTTTGGAAGCGTTGCGAGACAGCTTCCCGCGCTACAAACTCACGCACATGTAGATCGGAAGGCCGTTCCACTAAGGGGAACGACTACATCACCGTTGCTGCAAAAATTCAGCGACATATTGAGCGGCCCTCGCACCATCGGCACAGGCGGTCAGCACACCGAACATATCCGTATCACGAACATCACCGGCTGCAAAAAGGCCTGTATGGGCAGTCATCAGGTTTTTATCGGTTTTTAAATAGCCGTCCGATGCAGTTTCCACGGGTATCTCAAGGGCTTGAGTGTTCGGCCGCCACCCGGCCGCCTGAAAAACGCCATCAATTGCAATCTCTTGTTTATCACCTTCTTTGGTTGTGACGATGAGCGCTTCCACTTGGTCAGAACCCTTTATTCCGATCATCTCGGTTTCTCGCATGAGGATGATGTTGGGGTGTTCTTTCAGTTGCGACTCATAAATTGCCGGCATCTCAAAGGCGCGATCACGACATACCAGATACACTTTGGCGGCAACCTTGGATAATGTCAGAGCATGTTGAGCGGCGATCTTGTCTCCCCCGATTACGGCTAAAACAGCACCCTGATTACGGTAAAGGGGCCCGTCGCATACTGAACAAAAATGAACGCCTTTCAAATTATCCTTGATTTTAGATATTTTTTTGGGTGAGCGTCCCGTGGCAATAATGGCGGCAGGCGCTGTATATTGGCGTTCGTCCGTGTCGGTTCCGGTGAAAAGAGTGTCATTAAAACGAAGTTTTTCCAGCTTGGCCATGGGAAAAACGGCGCCTTGAGCTTGGGCTTGTTGAAAAGCCAGCATGCCGAACTGTGTTCCAGATATACCATCGGGAAACCCCGGGAAATCGGTTAAATTATCAAGCATATATAAAATGCCTCCCGGAATATCTCCGAAAACAATCGTATCTAATCCCTGCCGACGTGCATATAAAGCGGCTGAAAGCCCGGCCGGCCCCATCCCCATAATCATAAGGTCATAGTGTTTCATATTCATTTTATTTTTCTCTATCATTCTATAAGATTCATAGAACAGCAGAATCCAGTATCAACTAGGTGAAGAAAATGGTTGCAAGGTTCCGATGTTATCCCACTGGCCACCTGCGAGCGTTTTGGGCAAATTTTCAATCGTTGGCGGCGGGCCGATAAAGACAACGGCATTTTTATGTTCCACCTGTTGTTTTTTTAGAACCGCCTTTTCCATAGACCAATCTCCCATCACATAAGAGAAAAGAAACATCTGATCGCGGTCCTCAATAAACCCTTTGGCCCGTAAAATACCTTTAGGCAAGCTTTCAGCCATTGTGCGGATATCTTCGAGATCATCACCGTTCCATTTATAGACAGCGGACATAAGCAAATCCGGAGGGGTGAGTTCAAGATCGGGGCTGTCAAAAAGTTTATCAATAAATTCATCTAACTGTTCGGCGGTAAGCGAATCGGTCACATTACCGGTATCCGATACGCCGCCGGTTTGATCGGTTTGGAAATCAAAAAAGCGTTCCAAGGGAATATCGGCATAAGATGTATCAATAAAAACAGGATCAGGATGAAAACCCTGAATAATTTTTTTGGTTTCCGCAATTTTTTCAGCAGATGCCAAATCGGTTTTATTAATGATAAAGACAGAGGAAGAGGCGATTTGTTTTTCCAAAGAGGCATATACATCGTAGGCTTCCAGAAAGTGGGCCACGTCAATAACGCAGAACTGCTCTTTAAATTGGAAACGATTATCAAAAATGGGGAGACTCAAATCTTTCTTCAGATCAGACGGATTGGCCACTCCGGTGGATTCGATTAATAGAATGTCAGGTTGAATTTTGTTTTTCAACTCATAAAGCCCTTTAATGAAATCGGTTTTCACGCATACACAGAAAATCGAGCCTTTGCTGATTTCCATCATATCAATGTCGTCCCCTTCCACCAAGGCGCCATCAATACCTACTTCACCGAACTCATTCACCAGAAGCGTGAGTTTTTTATCTCGCGGAAATATTTTGACAATCCGGTTTAAAAGGGTGGTTTTACCGCTACCTAAAAAGCCGGTTATTAAGTAAACATTGGTAAAGTCAGTCATAAGCTACAGTCTCTCTCTGATTTTTTTTTCATCTTTTTGATAATTTACTGGCAGTAACAAAGAGGCCCCGTCAGACGGGGCCTCAGTTGTTCAATTGCTTTTTGTGAACATCCGATTACTACTTAACTTTGGAATCGACGCGTGTCGCCATACCGGCCCCGGCTTTGGCCAGATTTTCCTGAAGTTTGTCAAACTCAAAGCCGACTTCACGAAGAGATTTAATGCGTTCACTCATGGCTTCCGAAGGCGCACGCGCGGCCATCTCATCAATGAGTTCCTCGTACTGAGGAATGATGCTTTCAAACACCAAATCTCTTTCGATGCATATAGTCGGCAGCACTTTTCCCTTGAGTTCCATGAATTTGCCGATTCCATCTGGGTTTTTAATCGACCACTCCGTGTAGGTAATCATTTCCTGCACATCAGAGGGCAGTGCGGCGATGGATTCCATCATGTAGCCGCATGCCGCACACTGCACACTGTCCAGAGTCAATACGTCGATATTAATTTTTTCCGCCATAATCCGTATCCTCCTTTATGTCAGATTACCAAGATTCAGGATACTTGGCATAATATTGTTCAAACCAGTCACGGGCTTCGAGCGCTTGATCCATGTGTTCCACCGGAACATCGTAGGGCATATCTCAGCCGGGTGCGAAGGTGTATCCATGCTGTCCTCCGGCAGCCAAACTCACGATAGCGTCCTCCCGCGGCGATAGCAATCCGAGACTCAACGCCAGCGTTAATTTCAGGTTGCCGCCAAAGCCGATATTATGCTCTCTGGCCATGTCACGGATAAAATTCATATTAAGCTGTTCATCAATAGCAAATCCGTGAGTTCCGAGTGTGCAGACATCTTTCATCACTTTGGTGCAGTCCCCGCAAATAAAGAAAGATGATGTTTTATCAGCGGCATGAATTGTCTTGATAGCATCCTGACATTGGGGAGCGACAAATTTCTTAAAGGTTTCGGATTTTATCTGGGAAGCCACCGGATCGACAATGGCAATGATATCACAGCCCATTTCAGCGTATAAACCAGCTGCCAGATCACCGATTTTACCTGCAAAATCACATACCTCCTTAGCAAATTCGGGGTTTTTGTAAACATCGGTAAAAATTCGCACACCGGCCAAATGGGAAGCCAACGTCAAAGGGCCGCAGAAAAGCCCCATCATTGCACAATCAAGATCATCCAGTTGCGGTTTGGCAATTCTGGCCGCTTCAAAAAGCACCGGCCAGCGTCCCGAATCCTTGTCAGGCAGTTTCAATCCGGCTTGGGCGGGGGTTTGCGATGAACATGGATGGGTCTGAACCGAAGGCACGTTATCATCCCACCATTTCAAATCACATCCCACGGAATTGGCTTCAACTGACAGGTCGAACACCAGCGGGATTCCATCCGCTTTGTATCTTTTAGCAGCATTGACAACGCCCTTGGCCAGCAGTTCCGGGTCTTTGAGCATTTTATCGGCCGGTTCATCGATCAAAAAAGCGCAATGCACACCGGCGTAAGGAACCCAAGGTGCTTTGGCTGTCCTCTTACCCCGATAGGCGTCAATTAGCATTTGTTTAGCCATTATAAATTCTCCTTCATTTTTTCAGTTTGCATGGTTAGATGTTAAAAAAGCGTCATTAACTAAGTTTTGTATGTTCACCTCCTTTCTAAAGGTTTATTTTTCGGTTTTCTTGCATATTTCAAATTCAATCCGCGCCGGTTTGGGAAGCGCCATTTCCATCGCAATTTCCGCCGTTTTTAAAATTGCCGCCGGAATGATACAAGACGCATGGCATCCGCACTGCTGTGCGGCTGCATACACCGGATTGCGTGTTAATGGCGCAAACAGCTCACGCAAGGAAATCTGATTAATCTTTTGAGCGAGTTTGCTGATTTGTTTGCATTCCGTTTCGCCGATTTCAACCAAAACCGTTCGGGCATCAGCTTTATGAGCGCGGATTGTGCATGGAAACCCGCATATACCAGGGTCTGCGGTTGTACAGACAGTAGCGGTTTCTTGAGTTTGAGGTTGTTTGGGCATAACTGTTTAAATCAGACTTTGTAGGCTGGGTTTCGTTCCTCAACCCAGCCTACGTATTATAAGGATGCCCGCTATTGGTTTAAAACATCATCCGGAACGATACCATCAAGATGCGGGAATTCATCCGTCATGTGCGGCATTTGCATGGCTTCCATAAATTCCTGCTGGAAGTTCGGCTCCACGGTCAATTCAATATACTCGACATTGCGTGAACACCAGTTGGCTTCCACCCGTTTTTTGACATTTAACAGCGCCGCACGGCAACCGTCACCGGCCGCATTGCCCACGCCTTTGATCATTTCGATTTCGCAATCCGGGAACAAGCCCATAATCAACGCTTTTTCCCTGTCAACATGCGTGCCGAAAGCGCCGGCGATTTTAACCGTATCCACCTTGTCAAGTCCCATCCGTTGGACCATCAGCTTGCAACCGGCATACAGCGCCCCTTTGGCCAATTGAATTTGGCGCACATCTTTTTGGGTGATCACGATATCCTTGTCAATGGCGGATTCTTCGGCCCAGGCCAGAACAAACTCAAATTGTTTGATGTCCGGATTTTTTCTGAAACGAGGATGCTCTTTCAGCGCTTTTTTGTTAAACACGCCGCTTTTTAAAATCACGCCGGAACGATACAGTTCGGCCAGCACATCCAAAATGCCGGAGCCGCAAATTCCCTTGGCGCCCATCTCTTTGGGGTCAGAGTATTTGCGCCAGGCTTCGCGGCCGATGACCTTGTAGTTGACATCTTTGGTTTCAGGATCGATCTCGATACGTTCAATCGCTCCCGGCGCCGCACGCATGCCAAAGGCCAGTTGGGCGCCTTCCAGAGCCGGGCCGGTGGCGCATGATGAAGAGATCAGTTTGTGCCGGTTTCCCAGCACCAGTTCGCCGTTGGTGCCGATATCGATGATCAATTGATTTTCATCATTTTTGTAAGGTTCTTCGGCAAGCAATACGCCAACGTTGTCCGCGCCCACAAAACCGGCTTCGATGGGCAGTACAAACAGATAAGAAGAGGGATTGATCTTTATATCCAGATCGCGGGCTTTGATATCCATAGAGTGATGAATCGCCGGCGGAAAAGGCGCCAGCCCGACATATTCGGGATTCAGGGACAGGAAAATATGGTGCATGGCAGTGTTAAAACCGATGGTGATGTCCTCAACATCTTCGCGGGCCAGCCGTAAGTAGGTCTTGCCTTCTTCGAGAACTTCGATATACTCGACCGGGCCTTCTTCCCCTTTTTTCTTTTTCTTCTTCTTTTTCGGCGGATAGGTGGATGCGACCGCTTTATCGATTAATTCATTGATCCCCTCGATAATGTCATCACTCATCCGTTTCAGACCGTCGGGCGTGGTCATGTGGTAGGTGATACGCGCCATCACGTCTTCCCCATATTTACACTGAGGATTCATCATCGAAACCGTTTCAAGCACTTCCATTGTGTTCAGGTCGCAAAAATAGGCCGCCACGGTGGTTGTGCCGACATCAATAGCCAGACCATAAGCATTTTCTGTTTTACCCGGCCTGATACGGATAACTTCTTTATCATTCCAGACGCTTACAGTGACCGCCCAATCACCGTCGCGCAACACCTCCGGAATCTGGCGCAACGTAAAAATATCAACAGTGAGGTCCGTAATGCCGTACTCCCGCTCCAGCCCGCGGCAGATTCTTTCAAAATCACCGAGAGGTTCTTCAAATGTCGGCGGATTGACTTCCACATAATATAAACGTACCGCCGGATTGTGTTCGATATAAATATCCCGTGCGGCTTTGCTGACCACCTGTTTGCCGGCCCTGGATTCTTCGGGGACAAATATCAGAGCGTCGTCATGCAATTCGGCCATACATCCCAGCCTGAATCCCTTGTCACGACGTTCCGCGTTGATAAACTTTTCTTCCTCTTCCTTCCAGGGGCTGACGTGGTCAAGAGCGGAAGTGATGCCGTACTTTTCAAAATGCCCTTCTTCAACACGCACAATGCACTTGCCGCAGACTTTTTTCTCTCCGCAAAGCGCCTCGATATCCACTCCCAACAAGCGGGAGGCTTCAATGATATTCACACCCTTGGGAACTTCTCCACGTCGTCCCGAAGGCTGGAATATCACCATCACTTTATCTTCATCCATTCGTTATTATTCTCCTTTCAGAAAATCGGTGCGTTACGGCTGACGCCTGACGCACCCTGCATTTGACGTATATCAATCTTTTTTCTGATATTCTCTTAACCGACTGATCATTTTGATACCTTCGGAAACGGCGTTGCCGGCTGATTCGGCATATCCGTCTGCACCGAAAAGATTGGCCACGTCTTTGGTCACCGGAGCGCCGCCGAGCATAATGGCGACATTCGGATTTTTATCTTTGATCATTTTGATAACTTTTTTCATTCCCAGCATGGTGGTGGTCATCATCGCGGACATGGCCACAACCTCGGAATCGGTTTTCATCTGTTCTTTGACAAAATTTTCCAGAGGCACGTCACGGCCAAGATCATGTACTTCCCATCCGGCGACGTCGAACATCATTTTCACCAGATTTTTGCCGATGTCATGCACATCGCCTTGGATGCTGCCGATCACCACCTGCGCGTTGGATTCGCCCTCTTTTTTAGGGATATGCGGCCTTAAAATATCAAGCCCGCCATACAGCGCATCAGCGCACATCAGGACTTCGGGAACAAAATATTCTTGTTTGTCGTACAAATCGCCCACAATCTCCATGCCGGCCGCCAGACCGTCCATAACGCCTTCAAGGGCCTCATAGCCATCGTCCAGCCATTGCTGCGAAAGTTCTTTGACATCATCTTCTTCGTACTCAACCACGCCTTCTTTCAATTTTTCGATCAATTCTTCTTTTGAAGCCATTATTTTTCTCCTTATCGGGTTTCAGAAATCGGATTTTTCTAAAAAACCCGATTTCTGATTCATTCATTATTTTCTTACAAACGTCCCACTGCAGGACTTGGTTTTTTGCCATATTCATGGGTCGTATCGACACATGCTTTCATATTTTCTTCGATAATCGCGGGCCACAGATCACAACCCGGCATCACCGCATCCATGCCGCCGTCAATCATGTCTTTGATATGATCCACCGCCTGTTGTTTGGTTGTTTTTTCGTCACAGGTCATTGTGTAAGTGTCCAAATTGCCCATAAACAAAACATCCGGACCCAAAATTTTGCGTCCTTTGCGGGCGTCGCATTTGATATCGACAGTCAAACCGTCCGCGCCGCATTCAGCCATCATCTCCAACAAAGGTTCGGTTTTGCCGCAGATGTGTAACAATTTAGGCGATTCCCACGCCGCGAGGATACGCGTCAGCCGCGGTTGGATAAACTGTTTAAATGTGCGAGGGCTTAACAGGTCGGCCGCCACACCGGGTTCACGCAAAGTGATATAATCACATCCGCAAGCCTGAAGATGCTTGCCGATATCGATGATCATGTCGGTCAACTTGTCCAGCACCTCTCCGACTTTTTTCTTTTGCTTGAAAACGCCTTTCAGCATCAAGTCCAGTTCCAAAATCTGGCCGGCCTGAGTGAACGGGCCCAACTGCCAGCAGCCGACAGGCAATTCCGGCGCGTTTTCCTTGATTATCTTGATCGCTTCCGGCAAGATAGGCAGACGTCCTTTTTCCATGATATTATCAGGCACCACCACTTCATCTAATGTTGACCAGATTTTATTGGGAATCGTGGGATAAAGGATGTCATCCGAATCCGCATACAGACTGATGGTGTTGCCCATGGCCTCGGATTCCATGGTCATATCGTAGGGAATCACCACACAGTCAAAATTCATCAGCCGGGCGGACCAAATCGCCGACCATGCCATGCGCTCGGCGGCGGTGTGCACCGAAGCGAAATTATAGCCGGATTTTTCAATACCCGGCATCACGACCATTCCCATTCCGCTGAAAAACGGCATGGTGTCAACAGGTTCTTTTTTCAGTAATCGCATTACCCGTTCTTTGGGTGTGAGCTGCGCCATTTCATAAACTCCTTTTATTCTTCGTAATTATTATTTTTAACAGCATCCTGTCAGGGCTACATCGCCTTGATTTGTTCCACAAAATCCGGAAACAGTTTGAACAGAGGGTGATTCGGATCTTTGGGAAGCTGTTTGGTTTCGGCAAATACGGCGGTTGCCAAAAATGCCTCGGCTTGCGCCACAGCCGGTAAAATTCGTGCCGCGCCGGCCATCGGCCCTGAAAAAATCATGTCATGATAATAGAAAGCGGAAAGCGCTTCCAAAGCCGCATCCGTGGAGGCCCATCCCTTAAAATCCCACATATCTTTAAAGCGTTTCAGGTCCATGTAGGAACCGTTGCTCGGTGCGCTGGCTGTGGGAAAACCCCATTTTTCTTTGATCATTTTGTTGGCAACCCCGCAAAAAGCGGTGGCCGGGCCGTTCATCACCGAGGTGTCCACAAAAACACTTTCAAATTCCGCTCCGACTTTTTCAATGGCGTCAAGAAGCTTCTGAGTGCCGGTGATACGTCCGGAAGGCATCTGATCTTCCTGATCAAAGGCCACCAAAAGCACATGTTTGACACCGATTTGGGCGATTTCACGGATTTCGGTTTCCAAATCCTGTTCCCAAACGGTCAGACTGTTATAAAACATGCGGTCTAACAAACCTTTTTCGGCGCAGTAGGCCGCACCTGCCAATTTGGGTTTCATCACCCAGGCATCAATACAAAAGGGCATGTCACTTTCTGACGTGACAAAATCGATAAAAAGCTCGAACTCTTTGCCCGTATTGGCCACGATATCCGCCATCCCCGGAACACCGGTTTCCTGTGACAGGCGAGTTTGAGTCGCCAACAACTCTTTGGCCCGTTTTTCGTCAAATCCCTCTTTACGTTTCCCTGTAAAGACCCTGTCGCCTTTCTGGAAAATGGAACTGACGCACACACACGGGTATTCTCCGGGCTGGCCGCCGAATTTGACACCTCCCACTGCACACACTTTTTGCTCGGTACTCAATTGAAACATAATTTCCTCCTGTTTGAAAAAACTGAATCACGCCTTACGCCGGTATATTTTATGGGACGTTTCAATATATCAATTATTTTCATTTGAACATAGTCCAAAGGTTGATTTTTTTGATAAATACAGATGATTTTTAAAAATACCGCCTGCTTTAATCTGGGAAGATTACGGTACGTGTGGCAATCAGCTTTTGTGTATGCACCTCTGTGAAAACCGGCCTTGTAAAAAATCTGCCGGAATAAAAACACCGGAAAATTTTTGTCCAAGTATTTACGATGGGAAATTGTTCAGTCGGCAGATTCAGGATAAACGGAGGCGTGGATCAATAACAGCATAAACGATATCCACCAAAAAATTGACGATTACCACGGCAGCGGCCATAAAAAGAACAATATCCCGCACCACCGGCAAGTCGCGCTGCCCGATGGCCTGGAAAACCAGCCGCCCCAATCCGGGAAGATAAAACACATTTTCAATAATAATGGCACCGGCAATAAGCTGCCCTAGTTGCAATCCTAAAATGGTTAAAATAGGAATCAGCGCATTTCGCAGGGCATGGCCGTAAATGACTTTTTTTTCGCTGACACCTTTGGCGCGGGCAGTGCGGATATAATCTTCCTGAAGCACTTCCAACATTGACGTGCGTGTCAAGCGTGTCAAAATTGACGCTCGGATCAGTCCTAACGCACAAGCCGGGAGAATCAGCGCTTTTAATGAACCCATAAAATCCACGGACCAGCCTGGAAATCCACCGGCCGCGAACCATCCGAACTGCACGGCAAACAGTAAAATGAACAAAAGGCCCAACCAAAATTCAGGAATCGCCAGCCCTATTTGGGCACCGAACATAATAATCAGATCGCCCGGTCTGTTTTGGCGACAGGCGGCATTGATTCCCGCAGGCAAGGCGATAATCAAACTAACGATAATCGCCATCAGCGCCAAAGGAGCTGTTACTGTCAAACGGGATAGGATTAGCTGATGCACCGGTATATCGTAATTGATTGAGATACTGCCCTGGCCGCTCAACGTGTGATAAATCCATTCACTATACTGGACAACGAACGGGCGATCAATCCCTAATTGGGCGCGCAGATTGGCCAGCGTTTCGGGAGTCGCGTTAATTCCCAGAATTATTTGAGCCGGATCACCGGGCAGGATGTATAAGACTGAAAAAATAATGATTGAAACCAGAAACAGCAGCAGGAACAGTGTTAGCAATTTTTTAAATAAATATAGAAGCATTTTTCCAATTGAAGTGCCAAACTTACAGTTTGGCAGTTTTCAGCACAATCGTTGATCAAATGCCGAACTGTAAGTTTGGCACTCCGCATCAGGATCAAAATCATACCCACAAGGTAACTTGGAAAGGCATTTATTTCTGATTTTAGGATTTTGTTTCAGCATACTTCATCGTCCTGTAATCCATCATAATTCGTTAATTCTATAAATTTTAATTCAGACGATGATTGGAAATTATAAATAAGGTGCAAACAATCGAAAAAATGAATTTCTTAATTTAACGATAAACGGGCGCGAGTATAACCATTCCAAGGTGATTGGTCGGCAATTCAGTTTGACCGATTCAAAATGCGCGACCAGATCAGTATTTAAGGAATGGCTATATACTTCAAGATTGAACTCAAAATTGAGGCGTAAGCTGCGTGTGTCAAGATTGGCGGATCCGATATACGCGCAAAAATCATCTATCAGCATAATTTTGCTGTGGAAAAAGGTGCCGACATGATAAAACAGACGGACGCCATATTCTGCCAAGCCGGACAGCATTGACTCACTGGCCCATTTGACCTGCATCCAGTTATTCTTCAATGGTAAAATAACTTCCACCGTAACACCGCGCAATGACGCCGCAATCAAGGCTGCACGCAGATCAGGACTTAAAATGAAATAAGGCGTCATAATCCGAATATTGCTTTTAGCGCCATTTACAGCGGCGTACAGCATCCATTGCAAATTGGTGTGTTTCATATTGGGGCCGGCGGCTACTCCCCGGCATAGGGCTTGACCTTTGGCCGCATTGTCGTAATAAATCACTTTACGCTCTTTGTCGCGGGTGGAAAAATACCAGTCCCTTAAAAAAACATCCTGAATCTGACCGACAACAGGTCCCTCCACTGAAAAATGAATATCGTGAATTTCTGGCGGTTTGTTAACCGTGGCAAAGTTTTTATCACTGATATTCATTCCGCCTGTAAAAGCGATTTCGCCATCAGCCACCAGAATTTTATGGTGGTTACGCAAGTTAAAGTGTAATGTATAATACCAGCTTCGGAAAGGCGGCAGGAAGAGTGCGACAGGCACTCCCATTTTTTTCAATTTGCGGTGAGCCGTGGGTAAAGAGTAAAGCCCGCCAACACCGTCGATAAGAACCTTAACCTCCACCCCCCGGCGATGGGCCTCGTGCAATGAGTGAATAAAGGTTTCTCCGATTCCCTTACGACTAAATATAAAGGTCGAAAGATAGACGGATTGCTTGGCCCGGTCGATAGCTTCCAGCATACGCGGATAAGCGCTGGTACCATCATATAACGGCTGAACATGGCATCCGTCTAACAGAGGGTTATCACATACCCGATTGGATGTGTTGACCAAAGCATGAAATGTTTTTTCATCAAATACTTCATAAACAGCTTTGACAAATACGGATTTGTTTGCCTCCACTTTGGTATTGTCCGGATTCCAACGTCCCCGGGTTTCCCAATCTCTGGCGAGCATGGTTATCCGGTTGATACCAAACAGCAAATACAAAATAACGCCCACCATGGGAATACCGATGCACACCGCCACCCAACCGAGCGCTGTGGCGGATTCTTCTTTGGTCATCAACGCATGCACGGATGCGAAAATACCGCTGATTAAAACGAGCAGCGCGGTGACCATGTCAAAATATTCCCAGAAAGTGATCATTACCAAGCAAATCTCGAAATGTCAGAAAGGTTATCGGGATTCTCCGAATAGGTTGCTTTGAGCGTGTTTTTATCTGCCTTCAAAGCGACAGTTAATTTGTTAAGAAGGAGTTCCTTTTCCTGGCGGGCGACAACAGGAAAACGATAGTGGATATTACTGTATTTCCAATGGCCTTTTGGTGCGCAGCCTTTAATAAATATGATATGGTCAGATATTCGCTTGTTGATACGTGCATTGGCATAGGAAACGATCCTGTCTGTTCCTGAAAAGATCGGCTTTGCGAGTTCTTTATCCAGTTCATAGCTGACAGAGTTGCGGCAAGCGGCCATGGCGGCATAAAGCGTCGTTCCGATTCCGGCAAAGGGATCTGCAACCATATCCTTTTTGACAGAAAACATGTTTATTAAGCGAAAAGGAATTTCAAAGGGAAAAGCGGCGCTTCGGTTTCTTGAGATGTTGTCTGACAAATTCTGAGAAACTCCTTTTACATCTGTCCATAAATCCGAAAACCAGCTATTGCGTTCTTCCCAGAATAACGCACTTTGACGGCGGTTTATTTTGGCATCATCATTCTCAAATCGCCTTTTCGGGCCTTTACGAAATATGAGAATATATTCATGTTCTAACGTAACATAAGCACTTGGCGGAAGCATTCCCGAACCCATAAATTTATTTGGCGCGTTGGTCTGTTTGTGCCATAAAATCGCTGGCAAAGCTGTGAAACCGATATTCAGCATTGAGGTTATAATTCTGGAATGATTCGGATATAATGCAAAATTGCCGTTCAATGTTCGAGTAGCATCCCCGATATTGATGCATACCATCCCACCAGGTTTTAATATCCGCTGAACTTCGTTCCAAACCGGATCAAGCTGTTGATGCATCAGTTCAAAACTTAAGAGGCCATTGTGTGCCTTCAGCGCGTTGCCGATTTCCGGGTTCAGGTTGCAAAACAGGTCATCCCATAAGGCAATCATCGGGTAAGGCGGCGATGTGACCACCAGATTGATGCTCTCTTCATCAATCTCGGCCATATTATTTGAATTTTTAAAAATAATGCGATGCGTTGTTTGCATATATCTAAAGCTATTGAACATCGAACATTCAACGTCCAATAAAAAATCAAATGCCAAATATTCAACATTTGATTATTTGTTTAATGTTCGATCATCAAAAGGTATTCTGTTTCGGAAATAATTGCAACGTCCGCCTTTTCCGCTTTGGCTATTTTGGCAGCACCTACTTTGGCGCCACAAACCAGCATATCGGTTTTACCACTCACCGCTTTCTGGACAGTGGCTCCCAGTTTACGCGCCTGGGCTTGCATCTCTTTACGATTGCCATGCGCCATCTTGCCGGTAAATACAATTTTTTTACCGGTTATTGCGCTTTGAACCGGGGAGTCAGACACGGTCTGCGGCGTTCTTTCAAGATTAAAATTAAGCTTTAACATATATTGAAATGTTTCTTTGACAGCCGCAATTCCGTTGGCCACTGATTGGCTGGTAATCGTCCCGAAACCATAAATCTTTTCGATTTCCGCTGCTTTCGTTTTAACAATATCTTCAAGACGGATATGGGCTAATAATTTGCGGCTATCGCCCCTTCCCAAGTCAGGAATGCCGAAAGCTGCCAGAAAGCGCCAGTCTTCCACCTGTTTCGTTCGGCTGATTTGAAGGGCTTGAGCCAGATTGCGCGATTGTACCGGACCAAATTCGATTTCTGCAAAATCCGCTTCGGTCATGGCGTAAATTTTCTCAAGACTCTCATAACCGGAAGCGACCATTTTTTGAATCGTTTTAATCCCAAACCAGTCGGCATTTCCCAGCGTTTTAAACCAATGATTGATACGCTGCTCTGTCTGCGCCTGACAATGTGGGTTGACGCATTTAAGAAAATCATTTTGCCATTGTAAAGATGCTTGGCAAACCGGGCATTTTTCCGGCAATTCTGTCTGGACGGCAGGTTGAATCACTTTTTCCAATTTGGGAATGACTTCACCGCTGCGGCTGATTTCAATTTCAGCACCGCTGCCGATCTGTTTTTCCCGAATCATCCCGGCATGATGGGCCGTCACTCTCTTAATCGTAGCACCGGACAGGGAAATAGGGGTGATTTCCAAAACAGGCGTTACATTTCCGGTTCGGCCAACCTGCCATGAGACCGCTTCAACCACTGTCATTGCTGTTGCCCCCCGCTTTTTTATTGCAATTTGCCAGCGATAATGATGGCTTGTGGCTCCCATGAACTGCTTGATGTCTGGATCCGTGACTTCCGCCACCATACCATCAATGGGATAATCGGTCTCGGCGGTCAGTTCAGCGGTAATTGTTTCCATATTTTTAATCAGCTCGTCGCCATCACATGTCCGATTGGGCAACTGTGTGTAAGGCACAAAATGCACGGCCTGATCTTTAAGTGCCAGTTTTGCCAGATCATTCAGCGTGTCGGAAGCGATAATACCGACAACCATGTTGCGGGGATGTTCAAAATGTTCGGCAAGATGGATATTGAAATAAGATTGCAAGATCACAATTTCACCCAGCCCCAACCCCCTGCCACCGAAGGGAAGCACTCCTTTTTCAAAGGCACTGCTGATTTCATACCCTGTAAGGCCATTGCCGCGGGTGGCAAAGATCACACCGTCATCTCTTCCGGCCAGTCCATCCAGTTTGGGCATCACTTTAAAATGAACCGGTTGCACGCCGATTTCCTCCGCCGCTTTGGTCACGCGGTTGACATACCGCACCAAATCATCGGATGTGTAGGCTTTTTCGGTTGAAAGCATGGGAGTGGGATGGCGCACCTCTTTTTTGACGGAAAGCAACTCCGGTTCAACCGCTTGCAAAAACGGATGGTCCGGTTGAAGTTGTCTAAGTTCTTCTGTCAGCGTATCATAGGCTGCATCGCTTACCAACGGTGATCCGCTACGGTAAGCGGCATTATACTGTTGTAATTTTTCTACAATGTCTTTGATTTTTTTCATAGCGCTCTTTCATAACAGCAATTTGTTTCTCAGGAGGTTATTGTGGAAAACAGGCACAATGTCAATGATCATCAGTTAAAAGCGAAAAATTTCGGCCTATCGGGTTGCAATTTTGTGTGCTGCATTTTTTGATAAAATGAAAAATTGTCCCGATTGACCACCATTTCCAAGACAATCTGATTGTTGTCATTGAAGCATAGCTTATTTATCATAATCAACCACAAACCACAACTGA
>JAUCGF010000101.1 GCA_030378005.1 Desulfococcaceae bacterium HSG9
CCGATGCTGACAGGATTGCTATAGATGGTATTTTCCTGTTGGATTTTATCAAAGATTTACCAAAATCTTTGCAAAACATATATGAATACACCATCATTTATTATGCAAAATACCCTGCTCTTTCAGTAGGATACAGGTTTATAGTCTTTCAACTGATAGAAGCTCCTTTTTATTTTATTTTCGGATTATCTTATTTAAGCGCCAAAATGGCTGTATTGTTGTTCCTGTTTATAGGTATGTTTTTTTGGTATCAGCTTGTGAGGGAATTATACAACTCATCCTATGCCCTGATTTCACTTTTACTCTGGCTGACAAATCCAATGGTTTATCAGTACGCGCAACAGCCCATGTTAGAAATTCCAACCCTTTCAATGGGTATTGTCTGCATGTATTATTTGTATAAATACGAGGTGAATCCGTCGAAATATTTCGCCATTGTACTTGGAATAATGGTAGGATTGACGCTCTGGATCAATCAGAAAAGCGGATTTATTTTACCGTTGCTTTTTATTTATCCCATCATAAAAAAAAATGCGACCCTTTTGATTTCCAGGAATACTATGATGACAGGTTTCATTATCATGCTTTGCCTGCTTCCATCAGCCTTCATTGTATTATGGCTCGGCGATCAAAACCTTTCACAATCAATTGGAATTATGGGGTCGAAATGGATTTATTACGAGTTCGAATTTTTTAAAAATATTTCTTATCTATATCGTTTTCATCTTAATGGATTTATGCTAATCTTGATTTTTATCGGTATGATTTTTGCATTTATCACCAAAGACGATAGATGCTCAATGTTTATCTGTTGCATCGCTTGTGTGTACATATTCTTTACTATTATAAAGGTTAAGGCACCCCGATATTCCATGTATTGGATTCCATGCTTTGGAATTTTTGCCTGTATCGGATTGGAAAAGATGGCCTGTGGTCTTGAGAAATTTTTTAAGATTCGGGGGCGTTATATAAAATTCTTTATATACGGTTTCCCTATATTGATTCAGATCAGCTTCTTCCCTGATGTGTTTGTAGGGTCTGCCCAAGGGTATGAAGAGGCAGCAGAGTATGTTTTGGAGCATACAAAATCGCCGGTGATTTTTTTTCATGGATATGCAAACGGCCAGTTCATTTTTTTTGTTCGCCAGAATGATACCGGCAGGAAACATATTATCTTGAGGGGAAGTAAAATAATCACGTCATCGTCTGTTACTTATAGAAACAAATTGCAAATACACTTGCGCAACACTGAAGATATTTATAAGAGTATTTCTGATTACAGCGTGCATTTTGTGGTTGTCGAATCTGACAATACAACCGGTTTGGAAATTTATGACGAACTCCGGAAACTGCTTCGTGATACGACCAAGTTTAAATTGCGCAGGACAATTCCTATAAACAGCAATATCAAATTACTGAAAGGTCAGAACCTGTTAATATACGAAAATCAGGGTTACAAAAACAGGATAAAAGACCGGATATTAAGGTTGTCTTTGCCCATTGTGGGAAAAACGATTGATACAAATCTGATGAAACTATTACAGTGAGTTATGGAAAGGAGATGATGAATCGTTCTGCATCCGAACATACAGTTTCCATAGTCATTCCTGTCCGCAACGGGGGAGAGCAGTTTAAACGATGCCTGTCGTCTGCAATGGCTGCTGCCATCTCTCCTTGGGGTGAAATCATCGTGGTGGCGGACGGTGATACCGATGGCTCCTGGCAATTTGCGGAAAAATCAGGCTTAAAGGTATTGAAAATTCCAGAGGCTGGCGGCCCGGCTAAAGCAAGGAATCTGGGTGCGCGTGAAGCCACAGGAGACCTTCTTTTTTTTATCGACGCTGATGTTGCCATCGTTTCTGATACAGTCGAGTGTGTGGCCTCCGTTTTTCGAGATAATCCCGATATTGCCGCCCTTTTTGGTTCTTATGATGATGAACCGTCTGAAACAAATTTATTATCTCAGTATAAAAATTTGCTTCATCATTATGTTCACCAGACCTCAAAAGAGGATGCTTTCAGCTTCTGGACCGGTTGCGGAGCTGTTCGGCGAGATATATTTATGGAAATAGGAGGATTTAATGAAACGTACCGCTATCCATCCATTGAAGATATCGAATTGGGATACCGGCTCAAAAAAGCAGGCCACAAAATTCGTCTGGTTAAGGAAATTCAAGTAAAACATCTGAAACGGTGGGACATGCTATCCTTGGTGAAAACTGATTTTTTTTGCCGCGCACTTCCCTGGACCGGCTTGATCTTGAAAGAAAGCCTGTTAACCGATGATCTTAACCTGAAAACCTCTGCAAGAATCAGCACGATTTCCGTTTATCTGCTGCTTTTTATGGGGGTTCTGTCCCTTTTTTCCCAATGGTTGTTGATTCCGGTAGTTTGTTGTATTATTATACTTCTTGCTCTTAACAGGGACTTATATCTGTTTTTTTTAAAGAAACGCGGCCTTGTATTTACGATAAAAGCGCTTCCCTGGCACTGGCTGTATTATTTCTACAGCGGATTGGCTTTTGCTATTGGTTATGGAAACTTTCTGATAAAGAGAAAATAAATTTGAAAAAAAAGAATATTGTTGTTATCGGTGCCGGCCCCGCGGGTCTTACTGCGGCAGATGAGGCGGTTAAGCAAAATATGGCCCCTTTGGTACTCGAAAGAGCGGATAAGGTTGGTGGCATCGCAAGGACGGAGTCTTACAAAGGCTGTTATTTTGACGTTGGCGGGCATCGTTTCTTTACCAAGTTCGAAAAAATTGCAACCCTATGGCAGGATTTAATGGGCGAGGATTTTCTCAAAGTTCCTCGCCAATCAAGTATCTATTTTAATAATCGTTTTTATAATTATCCCCTTCGCCCCTTAAACGCTCTGTTCAATCTGGGCATTCGGGAAAGTTGCATGGTCATGTTCAGCTTTGCCGGCTCGAAAATTCGCCCTTTTCCAAAAGAAGAGACATTTGAAGAATGGGTGTCCAACCGTTTTGGCCAACGTTTGTATAAAATATTTTTTAAAACCTATACGGAAAAGGTGTGGGGCATCCCCTGCAAACAGATTCGGGCAGATTGGGCGGCCCAACGTATCAAGGGCCTTTCCCTTACAACAACGATTTATAATGCGCTGTTCGGTTTTCAACATTCCAAAACTCTGATCGATGAATTTGATTATCCGATAAAGGGTCCGGGAATGATGTGGGAGCGCCTTCTGGAGACGACAAAAGAGGGAGGCGGGAAGGTGTCACTCAACTCCGAAGTCATCAGCCTGAATCACGAGAATGGGCGCATTACCGATGCCACATATACCCATCAGGGAAAGCGTTATAAAATCGCTGTGGAACACCTTGTTTCAAGCGCTCCGATAACCGCCCTTGTGACCATGCTTAAACCGCAAGCCCCGAAGGAAGTTATAGAGGCATCACGCGGCCTTTCTTATCGGGCGTTTATCATCGTTATTTTCATTATCGACAAACCATCTCTTTTTTCAGAACAATGGATATATATACATAGCCCGAATGTCAGGGTTGGCCGTATCCAAAATTTCAAAAATTGGAGTGCGGCAATGGTGCCTGATTCCAATCTTACCAGTGTCGGCATGGAATATTTCTGTAGCGAAGGAGATGATCTTTGGACCATGCCTGAAACTGAATTGGTGGGATTGGCCGCCAGGGAGCTGGCAGAATTGGGGTTGGCCGAAACTGATGATATCGCGGATGAATTTGTGTTGCGTCAGCCCAAAGCCTATCCGGTGTATAATCAGAATTATTTAAACTGCCTTGGTATCATACAGGAATTCATAGCCGGCTTTAAAAATCTTCAGACCATCGGGCGAAACGGAATGCATCGATATAATAACATGGATCATTCGATGCTGACCGGCATGATGGCCATACAAAACATCACAGGCTGCGATCATAATTTGTGGTTAGTGAATGAAGAGGAAGAATATCTCGAAGACGAAAAAAATAAAAAAAAACTCCAACAGTTGATTCCAGAGCGTTTGCTGATAGGGTTATTTGGCCGAATGGATAAACTGGGATTTGCGACTGCTATTGGAACGATTTCAGCTTTGTATGTGTTTATAGCTACCTTATGGATGTCCATAAAAAGCATTCCTCCAGGAATTCCGAACCTTACTTTTTTAGGTGAATACTTCGCCGGATATACGATGACGGTTAATGGCGCATTCATTGCGTTTCCATATACATTTTTCTATGGTTTCCTCCTTGGTTGGATGTTTGCCTATATACGAAATTTTATAATAACCCTTTATCTTTTTTATGTGAGGAAAAAGTCGGAATTTTTGTCAATAAAAGACTTCATGGAATTTTTTCGTTGATACCCAAGTTCATCAGTTACAAGTTTTAAGTTTGAAGTGTCAAGTGATTTCGTAACTCCCTGCCCGAATCCGATATGGCATTGAAACTCACAAATTTGTGTTATATTTTACTTTCAATGCCTGCTTGGATAAAAATGGCAATAACTTACAAGAACTTATAACTGACGAGTACCCAAGTTAAGAAATTAAAAATTCCTTTCATCAGAAGATTTTAGCATGAATCATAAAAATAATATTGTGGAAACGGATAAAGATAAGCTGTTCAGAGGTGTATTATTGCTTAACAGCGGTATCCTTGGATTGTCGCTTGGCATATTGTTCGGCCTGGTAATTTTCATTGCCACGAACTGGCTCGTTATCAAGGGAGGAGACCATGTCGGTTCCCATTTACGACTTTTGGGTCAATTCTTTATCGGGTATAAAGTGACCTTTCTCGGAAGCTTTATCGGATTTGCTTATGGTTTTGCCGCCGGGACGCTCAGTGGGGCATTGATTGCCTGGATATATAATAAATTTGTTGAATTCAGAAATTGACCATCATGGATGATGACAGAAATCGGGTTTTTCCAAAAAACCCGATTTCTAACAATCATGGAATTATCTCTAATCAGTATGACTTCAAATCGAACCATTTATTCAAAAATCAGTATCACAGGGCGATTGTCATGACGCAGTTGTTGTTTTGCTTCGGCCAGGGAAAACATCGCAAAACATCTGTTCGCGTTTCAGGTAATATCTTTTTTAAAGTGATCTGTCTGATTTTCGCAATACTCACAACACTTATGCTGTTTAGTTGCCTGCAAAGCGACGAGCCTGAGCCGCCGACAGTCGAGGAGCTTATTGATAAAGCCCGGGATTACGTGCGCAAGGATAATATCTGGCATGCTATCATCGAATATGAAAATGCCATCCAGCTCGATCCTGAAAATGAAACCATCTATTTCGAACTCGCTGAAAATTACGTGCTGTTCAATAATATCAATAAAGCAATCAAGGCCTTTCAGAAGGCGGCAACCATCAATCCCAAAAATAAAAAGGCTCAATTGAGGTTGGGGCAGCTCTATATAAAGACCGGAAAACTGCTGAAAGCCAGAAAAATAATCTCCGCCGTTATTGCAACAGACCCCCAAACCATAAAAGCGTATCACTTATTGAGCAGCATACAGATCAGGGAAAAAAATTTTGACGAAGCAATTGGAACCCTTAAAAAAGCGGTGCTGATTTCCGATAAAGATATCAAGGCCAGGCTTGCCTTGGCATCACTTTATGAAGCGTCATCAAAGCAAAAACAGGCAGAAACCATGTATGAAGCCGCCCTTGCCATTGACCCTTCCCAGAGGAAACTCTATACGAAACTGTGTAAACTCTACCGGAAAGATAAGGACTGGGATAAAATGGAAGCCCGGTTGCTACATGCCCTTGAAACTCCTGGAATAAGGGAAGCTAAATTAACGAATTTGGCCCGTTTTTACGAGGGGCAGAAAAAATACAATGTCGCTGAAACCTATTATAAACGTGCTGTTGATGAATTTCCGAAGTCAATTCAAGCGCTCATGAACCTTGCTGAGTTTCAGACCCGGCGAAATGACCGTGACAACGCAATTGCCACAATGAAAAAAGCTGTCAATCTGGAACCGGACAATCCCAAGTATCTGGCCGGCCTGGCTCAGGTCTATCTTGCTTTTGATATGCCTGAATATTTCCGGAACGAGATCGACAAAGCCACGGAACTAAGAAAAAACGATTTAGATGCGCTCTTTACCGTGGGAAGGCTGCTTATAAAAAAGGGAAATTTCAAAGGCGCCAATGACTATATTTCTTGGGTTGCCCACCAGAACTTCACCAATGCCGAGGCTTACTATTTGATAGCACTGTGTACGAAATATCAGATGGCCCCGGATGATCCTCGTCGAGAGAGGGTGAAAAGATATTTTCAGCATGCCCTTCTCATGGAGCCGGACATGCTGAAAGCCAGAATTGAATTGATTGAAATTTATCTCTACGAGGGAGACACGGCAAAAGCTGACGAGCAGCTCTGTTTAGCGTTTCGTCAGTCCCCCCGAAGTCCAAGGCTGTTTATCCTGCTGGCAGCCCTCAGGCTTATACAGGGAGACCGTGACGGAGCCAGGGGAATTTACACTGCCATAGTGAAGCAGAACCCTTCTTATATCCCTGGTCACCTGCGATTGGCTCTCCTTTACACGGCCGCCGGGGAAATTGATCAGGCAATACGCTCCTATCTCAGAGCATATAAAATAGACGCCCGACAGGTCTCGATTTTAAAGAAAATTGCAGACATCCTTGTAAGTGAAAAACGCTATAAAAAAGCAATGGCGTTTCTTAATTTAACAAAAATACCCCAGGATAAGGTATTGCAAGCCGTTTTTGAAAACCTGAAGGGGGAAATTTCCGTAAAGGCAGGTGAGGAAAGCGAGGCAATAAACTTTTTTCAAGCGTCCATAGACCTGGACCCCGCTGCAATAACCCCTAAAATGAACCTGGCCAGATTGTTCATAGACAGTAAACAAATGGAAAAAGCCAAGACCATTTATGAGCAAATAGAGAGGGATGATCCAGATCATCTGACCACGCTCATGGCACTGGGAGTTATTCATAACCGCCAGGGGGACCTGAAAGCAGCAGAATCCTATTATCGAAGGGTACTTGCCATTGATGCTAACCATGGATATGCCTCAAATAACCTGGCATATATTCTGGCGGAAGCCAACCGAGAAACTAATGAAGCGCTTATGCTTACACGCATCGCTCTGGATCAACGCTATAATGACCCGAACCTCTTTGATACCATGGGGTGGATTTATTATCAAAAAGGCAGTTATAACCGCACAATTTTTTTCATCAAAGAAAGTCTGGCTTTGAAACCGGATAACCCTATAGCCTGCTATCACTTGGGAATGGCCTTATTCATGACCGGTGAATTTGAAAAGGCGAGGCTGTATTTTGAAAAAGCGCTCAGTTTGGATCATGATTTCAAGCATGCGGAAAATGTTCGAAATATGTTGAAATTAAAAGGGGAAAATGATGAAACCTGACAAAATGATATTTTTGATAATTTCAGCCTTCGCTTTGATAGCAGTTACGGGCTACGCAACACCGACCATTGATGTGGGGTTAATCCTCGATTCATACAATGGGGCTGCTGCTGATGATGATGATTTTGACCACCACAACATCGGCCTGTTCATAGAAGAAGATGGCCGCGGTAATCTCGGTCGAGTGATACAGGGGGGAAGTCCGGCCGCTAATTTTGGCAAAGGTGTCATCCATGAATTCGTTTTCCAGTTTAACAATGTAAATTCTGACTTCACAAACTCATACGCCTCTGATATG
This sequence comes from Desulfococcaceae bacterium HSG9, assembly GCA_030378005.1. Classification (GTDB taxonomy): domain Bacteria; phylum Desulfobacterota; class Desulfobacteria; order Desulfobacterales; family JAUCGF01; genus JAUCGF01. The sequence goes on from JAUCGF010000101.1 coordinate 7,690, forward strand.
GAGATTTTCTCGGTGGACAATTCAGGCCCGTTGCGGAATGATGGTTGGACAACCGCTCAATACAATAGCGGCAATAATTTAAAGCCATGGCAGCCTTTATCCTCTCATAGCGTTACCGCCAATTGCACCCATGATACAAAGCCTGATGATAGCTTAAAATCAAACCTTGGGAATAATTTTCTTGAAGGCGCTGTTGATATGGAACTTCTGGCTGACGAGTTATCAAACATGGAGTAATCTGGAGGAACGGTCAATTTTTTTTATAGTAAACAATGGAGGAGGTATGTTGAAGTGACGCGCTGTACATCCAAGCCGACAGTTTCAATCATCATCCCAACCTATAACCGCCCGAAACAATTAACTGCCAGCTTACTCTCTTTAGCTCGCTTGGAGTATCCGCGTGATTGTTTTGAAGTAATCGTGGTGGATGATGGCAGCGATCAACCGATGGGCTGTGTTGTTACACAGGTTGAAAAACGATTGAATATAACACTGATCCGGCAAAAAAATGCCGGCCCCGCGGCTGCACGCAATAAAGGAGCAGAACACGCAAAAGGGATTTTGCTGGCTTTTACTGATGATGATTGCAGGCCGCATCCTGATTGGCTATGTGTATTGGCAAAACATTGTACTAAGCATTCTTGTCATCTGATCGGCGGAAGTACGCTCAATTCCCTGCCGCGCAACCTATTTGCCTCTGCCAGTCAAGAGCTTGTCTCCTATATTTACCAGTATTACAACGGTCAGAATAAAAACATGGCTTTTTTTGCTTCAAATAATATGGCGTTACCAGCCCGATACTTTCGTGAAATCGGTGGCTTCAATACATCATTTCCCCTGGCGGCCGGAGAGGATCGTGAGTTCTGTGACCGCTGGCGGTATAACGGTTTCCATACAATGTATGCACCGGAGGCCGTTGTTCAGCATGCGCATGCCATGAACTTGGGTTCATTTTGCCGGCAACACTTCAATTATGGTCGGGGCGCATTTTATTTTCATCGAATACGGTCAAGACGTTGCCAAATCCCCTTGAAAGTTGAGCCTTTCTCTTTTTATCGGGATTTGTTGATGTTTCCGCTTTTGCAATCAAAACGATTGCGATCTTTTCTAGTGACTGGATTGATGTTCGTCTCCCAATCAGCTAACAGTTTGGGGTTTTTCTGGGAAATGTGGCGACAAAAGAAAAGAGTTGAGAAAGGAAAAGGGATTGAACCGTTCTTATGTTAGAAGACAAGCCCGTCATGGATGGGTGGCAATAGACTTTGCCGAGCTGTGGCGTTACCGTGAATTGCTTTATTTTCAGGCCATTCGTGACATCAAAGTGCGCTACAAGCAAACATTTTTAGGTGCGGCGTGGGCTATTCTTCAACCTGTCATGACAATGATAGTCTTCAGCATTTTTTTTGGAAAACTGGCCAAAGTGCCTTCCGATGGAATTCCTTATCCTGTATTTACCTATTGCGCATTACTGCCGTGGCAACTATTTGCTTATGCTCTGACATACTCGAGCAATAGTCTCGTGGACAATGCACATGTGCTTACAAAAGTCTATTTTCCACGTTTAATTCTGCCCCTGGCTGCGGTGCTGGCCGGGCTGGTTGATTTTTTTATTGCGTTTTTTGTGCTGGCAGGAATGATGTTTTATTATGGTATCTTCCCGGACTGGGCTTTGATTACGTTGCCGCTGTTCACGTTATTGGCAATCGCGGCCGCACTGTCAGTCGGTTTCTGGCTGTCGGCTTTGAATGTCAAATATCGTGATATTCGTTACACCATACCATTTTTGGCTCAACTGTGGTTGTTTATAACGCCGGTTGCATATTCGAGTTCTTTGGTTCCTGAAAAGTGGAAAGTGGTTTACGGAATCAATCCCATGGTGGGCGTGGTTGAGGGCTTTCGCTGGGCTTTGCTGGGAAAGTCAGCGCCTCCGTGGTCAATGTTAATTGTATCGATGACAGCAACGGCCTTATTGCTGGCCGGCGGATTATTATATTTCCGCCGAATGGAAAAGTCTTTTGCTGACATTGTGTGAGTATCCAAAATGAGTGAAACAGCAGTTAAAGTTGAAGGAGTATCGAAACAATACCGAATTGGTGAGCCGAATGCGTATCCCATGTTTCGAGAAGCTTTCATGCAGGCTCTTTCGGCTCCGTTTCGAAAATTGCGTTTCAAGTTGTCCGGCCGACAGAATGAGTCCCGAACAGGTTTAATCTGGGCGTTGAAGGACGTCAGTTTTAAGGTGGATAAGGGGGAGGTCGTTGGAATAATAGGTCGAAATGGCGCAGGAAAAAGCACACTTTTGAAAATACTGGCAGGCATAACCGAGCCGACTTCCGGATATGCTGATATTTACGGTCGGATTGGCAGCTTGCTGGAAGTGGGAACCGGTTTCCACATGGAACTTACCGGCCGGGAGAATATTTTTATGAACGGTGCGCTCCTGGGAATGCGACAACATGAGATCAGGAAAAAATTTGATGAAATCGTGGATTTCTCCGAAGTGGAAGCCTTTCTTGACACCCCTGTGAAGCGATATTCCAGCGGGATGTATATGCGTTTAGCTTTCGCTGTGGCCGCACACCTTGAACCTGAGATACTAGCCATTGACGAAGTGCTTGCGGTTGGAGACGCCGCTTTTCAAAAGAAGTGCCTTGGAAAAATGGGAAATATTGCAAAAGAAGGACGGACGGTGTTATTTGTGAGTCACAACATGGCCGCAGTTCGATCTTTATGCACACAGGCATATTCACTTGATGCCGGCAAAATATTGCATCATGGCCCCACACACGATGTTGTGGATCATTATTTGAAATCGGTGAAAGTGCCGATGCGATTAGAGGATTATACCCTAGACCAACGGCAAGACCGAACAGGGGATGGCACTGCTAAAATTGTTTCTTTGAAAATAGAAGATGAAAATGGCGATGAGATAATCAACTCAAGCAGCCGATTGAAATTAACCATCGGTTATCGCAGCGAAAAGCCAATTTTACATCCTCAGTTTTCCGCCACGATTTATGATTACAGCGACATCGGACTTATTTCACTACATAGCGAGCGAACCAATGACCTTCCTGAAATTCTTCCTCCCGAAGGACAAGTGACCTGTGTAACAGAGCCATTGTATCTCACCCCCGGCCGATGCTTCATCAATCTTGCGCTCCTCAAAGGCGGGGTGAGAGCTGATTATATTGAGCATGCCGCTTTTTTTGATGTTGAGGCGCACGACATTTACGGCTCAGGCAAACTCCCTGAGCGTAATTGGGTTGTCTGCCTGCGTAAATATAGATGGGCAACTGTGGGGAATAAGAATAAAGAGTGAACATATTCTTATACAATATACTTATATTAATGCTAAAAACAGCATTCAAGAAATATATCAGAAAAGGATTCAATGATGATTGAGAAACATATCAGATTACGTGCCGAGGTTTGGGGAAGTGATATGGATCGCTATGTACTCAAACATCCGGTGGAAGAAATTGATGATATCATCGTGGATGCTGAGGCTTTTTTTAAAACACGAAGCACTTGTGAGTCATGCGGCATTTGCTGCAAATGGGGAGCAGCCATTCCCGAAGAGACCACCCAAAAACTGGCAGGGGTTTTGGATGAAATACGGCAGGGCTATATACCCAGGGAAAGATGGAATTCAGTAGGTTGGTTTTATTCAAAAAAAAATTCAGCAAATTGGTTAAATTCCAAAGAATATAAGGAGGCATATACGAATATTGTTGAGATGGAGGACGGAAATAAGGAATGCTGCTTTTTATATAAAAAAGAGAAAAAAAACCTTTGTGCTATTCACTCCTGGGCTTTAGAAAAACAGGTGCCAATTTTTGAATATTGTCTCTTTGAGTGTATCATGTACCCCATAGCTGTAATGCCCTACAGGGGATTATTATACCCTGGCAGAACTTTTCTAACCCTCTACTCATCGAAAAATATGGAATTAGTAGATATTTACGGAGGCAGGCCCGATAATTCCGTTTATAATATTTGGAAAGAGGAAATAAAGAAACGTATCCGAAAGAAACTGTGGTTTATACCAAAACCTGAAAAACAGGATATAGCTGTGCCCTGGGTCTCCTTGGAAAAACATTTCCATGAAAGAAAAAATTGTATTAAGCCACTAAGTTATGTAAACTATGAACGGATAATCACCTGGTATTTTGGAAAAGTATTTTATGAAATGCTATGTAAGAAAGCTGAAAAACATCTAAGCAATTCAGTAGCAAGAGAAGTCGATATATGTGGAACATAAACAATCCAAACTCCATATCGGAGATTATTCTGTTTCGTCTATTCACTATCCACGGGCTTTCTTATGGAACAATTCTATAATGGAAGAGTTAAACCGAAAGCAGACTCAAGGCAGTTTAGTCTATCAAGGCCTGTCATTCACTGATTACCATAGGCTTTTTAAATTGAATGGAGAGTTGTTTCGTGGCGTTCCTTCCATAAGATATCAATTTTGTAGGGATTTATTCAACAAAGGAATTATGCGGGAGCTTATTACCAAAAAACTCTTTGTTGAAACTGAAATCACTTCTCTGAAATTTGATCCATACAAAATCGTCTTGAAACATCGCACGATTCCGTTCGTTTCCTATCCGCAAGAATGGTGCGATTTAATGTTAAAGGATGCCGCCTTACACCAGCTAGATTTTTGCATAGAACTGGATAGGCATAAATTGTTATGTGAAGATGCCCATCCTTTGAATATTCTGTTTGATGGATGTCAGCCTGTTTTTGTGGATTTCGGTTCGATGTCCCCTATCCCAGATGATTGTACACATTGGGAATGGTTTAACTATGAGCAATTTAGTAGAGCTTTTATTTATCCACTACGGCTTATGGCTCAAGGTTATGGACGAATAGCTCATTGGCTGTTACACGATTATGAGCATAGTGTACTCAAATCTGACTTTGAAGCCTTAACCCGTCGATCTTTGCCAGGGTTGAATTTGGCCAGGAAGTTGGCAAGCCGGTTTAAATATTCAGCACGGCTGCACACACCTGAGAAAATCCGTAATATTTTGGAAAAATTTTTTTTTACAAGAAAGCCCCAGCTACCGGATTCGTTCAATATATTACAAGCACGATGTGATTTTTTAAAACAGATACGTCAGGAAGTGGAAAACATAAAATTGCCTTCTACACAACCAAAAATAATAAAACGTAGCGATGGTTTGTTATTGCCGGAATTGACTTCAGAGAAGGGGACAAGTAGTCATCGCATTGTCTCAACCGTTTTATCGGACCTTCGACCAGGCTCTGTGTTGGATATTGGCCGAGGCAGCCATCAAATAGATACCCCCTTGTTGGCAGCTCGTTACCAAAGCAAGGTGGTAGCGGTCAACCCGGATGAAACCAATGCCAGGAATTTATATGTTGTTGCCAAAAAAAACAAGCTCCCTATCATTCCACTTCAGATTAACTTCTTTTCGCCAAGTTATGACCTATCTAATTATTGGTTTAAACCAGCCAGTGAACGCCTGCGATGCGATCTGGTTATAGCCCTTGATTTGGTTGAGCATCTGATCAAGGAGAATCTCCGATTTGATCTGATTGCAGAGAGATTATCTGTTTTGTCAAAACGCTGGCTTTTAGTGGATTTTACTCCCGACAATGATTGGGAAAGCCCAGAAACAAGAGCGCTTCAAAATTCCGGATATACAATCGACAGTCTGATAGATGAACTGATAAAACGGTTTCGAAGTGTCAACAAAATATCATCTCAATCCGAACACCCTGTATTATTGTTGTGCGAAAAGTAGAAAATGGCGGTTGTTGTTGGCGAAAAGATTTATCAATGTGATAAGTGCGTTCCCGTATTTGATCAAATAGATGTCTATTTTAGAAAATATAATCTTATTAAGGAGCCTGCTGATTGAATGATTTTATGCAAACTCTCCGAATAATTGACGAGAACAGAAAAGATGAATTTTTCAATAAAGGGTACAAAAAACGATATTTTTTCCCGCACGAGATATACTATCTTCCCAGGTGCGGCCCGGAAGGTTTTTTTTTCGCCAACCGTATGTGGAACATCAGCAATCCAAACTCCCTGTGGGAGATTATTCTTTATGCCTGGGGAAATATAATAGACGAATTTCCCGAAGAGCTATTTTTTGACAATGATATAGTCTGGCATCAAGAGCATTTTGGCAAACCTGGACAAATTGCGACAGCGAATCTTATTATTGACGGAGATAAACTATATACGCTGGAGCATGTTTCAGACATAGTCCAACGAGTTTATATTCAAAAGAAATATAGAACCAGAATAGACAGTTGCTTTGGGCACTGGCACCATATTCTGTTAAATAGCATTCTTAATTTTGCTGTGGAAAATAATCTCACACACATATATTCACCATCTGCTGATTTTCTCATTGAAAAATTCTATAATGGGAAAGTGAAACCGAAAGTTAATCGAAAATACTTCGATAGAATTTATGACCGAGATGTTAAAATGCACTTTGATGCAGTCAGCAAAGATGGCTTATGGGTTATTGATGTTAAAAAAAATCGCTACAAACTGATTTCACCTGAAAAGCGGAAAACAATTGTAAAAAATAACAAAAAGACCATTTCCGTTTTTCACGATATCGAAAAAGGGCTTGGAAATATCGGAGTTGAACCAGTGCTTGCTAAATCGGCTGATAATAATGCTGCCGAAACTCTCAAAAATATTCTGCATATTGAGAAAGAAGCGAATCTGAAAACAACATACAACGTAGTAGGCTCAATTTTGAACGAAGTAAGAGAAATCATAGAGCAAGACGGCCACTGCATTGCTTTTCACTCTTATAATCATCTGATCAGCCGTCAACCCGTTACGAATTATATATGTGATGAATCTGCAATTATGACTCTGATATCAAAAATAGGTTATAAAGTGACGTTCTGTGTTAACTTAGCGCGCAGGCTGCTATCATTACCCCCTGTCAGCTATCAACCCATTTCTGTCATTTATAGAAAAGTAGCTAACAAGGCACGTATGCAACTATCTTTGCCTCCTGTTATCAATCAATTTGCCGAATGTCGAAATATAGATTGGCGCATCAAAGGTTATCGCCATTATCAACCAGAGATTACCTCTGAGGTGAGTGATTACGATCTATGTTATTACAATTTTGAATGGATCGCCATTGACGATAAAACACCCGGGGCCAAACCTGCGCTTCAAAACCGAACAGTTAAAATACCCGTTTCCTGTGATGATTCCGAAATGTATAAGCAGAGTGTATCTTATGAAACCTGGGAAAAAACGGTTATTGATCGAATCGAACAAAGCAATTTTACAGCTATATGCTTACATGGCAGTTATACGAATTGCTGGTTGCCGCATTATTCAAAATTTTTGGAAAAGATAAGTTCTCTGGGGCAATTAAAAACATTTAACGAAGTCGCTGATCAGGTGTTTTGGTCACACTCAATTTAGAACTCTTTTTCAATTACAACTGTGGCTCCTCAGATGATACTCAAAAATTGCCGCTTAAAGGAAACACTTATGGGAATTGATTCTTTTAGCAAAATCTACTATGAAAGGCCAAATGTCGTACAGGAAATATTTCATAATCATCATTGGATTTGGCCTGAAGAAGAGATGATTTTCAAAAGATACGAGACACACATCTGTGGTAAAAGAGTTCTGGATATTGGGTGCGGTGGTGGAAGAATCATACCCGCATTGAAGGCATTGGCCCAGGACTATATCGGCATAGATTATTCCGTAAGGATGATCAAAGCATGTAAAGAAAAATTCGAATCGCTGAAATTTATTCATTGCGATGCAAGCGATATGACTATTTTCAATGATCAAAGTTTTGATTTTGTCCTTTTCACATTCAACGGCATAGATTGCATGTCCCATGAGAAAAGAATTAAAACACTCAAGGAAATTAACAGGATACTGAAATACGATGGTATTTTTGTATTCTCATCCCACAACTTGGATGACCGGAGACATGTAACTGCATACAACATATTCGATATAAATGTTTTCAACAATATCCAAAATATTCTGAGCTACCTGAAAGTTCGAAAACATCAGATTCGTACAGAAACCTATGCAATTCTCAGCGATCCTTTGGCTGGATATGGACATTTAACCTATTTCATTAGAAAACCGGATCAGGTTATTCAATTAAAGCAAAGTGATTTCAGTGACGTTGAAATCCTGAATTGCAAGTGCCGATTTACTGAAATCGCCTCATTAGAGCGAGATAGCAAATGGTTTTGGTACATTTGTAAAAAGCAAAAGTGAGCGATGTGAATTCTTTAGTATCAGGATATACCAAACAAAAAATGTTCAAAAGGATACCGGTGATTGGCGGATTACAGCGAACCATTGAAGGCTTCAGGAAAAAATTTGCTTCAAAGGCAGCCATCTTAATGTATCATCGTGTAATTGATATGGATGCAGATCCCTGGTCATTATGTGTATCACCGCAACATTTTGCCGAACATCTGGAAATTTTGAGAAAGCATGCTCACCCTATCAGCCTCCAACAATTGGTTCAGGTGCATAAGGATGGCAATATTCCTGATCGTGCAGTTGCGGTTACTTTTGATGATGGGTATGCTGATAATCTCCATAATGCCAAGCCTTTACTGGAGCAATACTCTGTTCCGGCGACCGTGTTTGTGGCAAATGGAGCACTTGGGCAAGCGCGTGAGTTTTGGTGGAATGAACTAGAGCGCATACTCCTTCAACCCGGCACGTTACCTGAAACATTGGAAGTCAATATCAAACATGAACCTTTTTGTTGGGTGTTAGGGAAAGATTCCGATTACAGCGAAGATGCTTATCAGAGTGATTGCGGATGGATAGTAGATTTATATGAATATCCCACTTCTCGCCATTCTCTTTATTTCACACTGCATCAATTGCTTCAGCCGTTACCGGATGCCGAGGTGTATCAAGTGATGGATGAATTGTTGGCATGGTCAGGAAAAAAAACGGTCCCATTTTCAATCAATCGCACTCTTTCCAAAAAAGAATTGCTCCTGCTAAAACAAGGAGAGTTGATTGAAATCGGTGCGCACACGGTGAGCCATCCGTCTCTTTCCATGCTTTCAAAAAACCGGCAACAGGATGAAATTATGCAAAATAAAATTGTATTAGAAGAATACCTGGGACAGCAGGTAAATTTTTTTGCGTATCCTTACGGTAAATATTCGATGCAAACCAGAACCATTGTCCAAGAGGCCGGTTTTGCCTGTGCTTGCACCATAGATAAAAATTGTGTCTGGCATGGCAGCGACCCTTACCTTCTGCCTCGTATCACGATGAGAGATTGGGGGGGGGAGAACTTTCTTAAACAATTGAATCAGATATTAAAATAAGTACTTGGACATATATTTTCAGGTTACAAATTCTGCTGGAAATCGGATTTTTCTAAAAAATCCGATTTCTAAAATACCGGAAAACTTTTGTCCATGTACTTAATATATCAGGATATTTTCAAATTTGGCATAGTTAGGAAATCATAAAGTTTGAAATGCAATATTACAAAACTCCGCAACTGATGATCAGTGTTGTTTTATGCACCTACAACAGGGTAGAATTGTTTGCCAATGCTCTGAACACACTGTGTGAACAATTGCTGGAAACGAGCCTCTACGAGGTCATTATCGTTGATAATAATTCCACGGACAGCACACGTAGTATCGCTGAAAATTTCAGCCAAGATTATCCAAATATCAGGTATTGCCTGGAAGGCCAGCAGGGGCTTTCCTATGCGCGCAACAGAGGCTGGCGAGAGGCAAGAGGTTTGTATGTGGCTTATGTTGATGACGATTGCAAAATGCCGGCATCTTGGTTGACAATTGCGATTGAAATCATTCATAAAATTACGCCAGCTGTGTTTGGGGGGCCTTATTTTGCCTTTTATAATTCACCGAAACCTTACTGGTGGAAGGATAGTTACGGCAATTACGAGCGCGCCCGGGTATCGCGCCCTTTGCGTCGGCTTGAATATTTAAGAGGAGGTAATATTTTTTTTCGTCGTAAGGTGCTTGAAGAGATGAAAGGGTTTGAGGTGAATTTAGGAATGTCGGGCCAAACATTAGGCTATGGTGAAGAGACCTGCTTACAAAGACGTATTCGCTCGGAGATGCCTGACGAAATTATTTATTACGACCCCCGGTTATATAATTATCATCTGGTACGTTCTGAAAAGATGTGCATTCGCTGGATTCTGTATAGTTATTTTGTCAGTGGCCGCAATTCAAATGACATATTTCAGCAAACTTTTCATAAAACCGGCCGATTGAACAAACTCAGATTGTTAAGCCAGGCGATTCTGATACTTTTTAAATTACAGGTGAACTGTCTCAATGGCGTGCTGCGGCGTGATCGTGAGCGGTATCCTTATCTGAACAATTATTTATGTGAGAATACTTCAAAATATTTTGTTATGTTGGGGAAATTATATGATGAATTTATCAGATGATCGGTTGTATTCTTCTTAAACTCGTTGCCATGTTAAAGGAAATGACACTATGGTAAATAAAAACAGAGATCTTAAAAAATTTGCGCTTATTCATCTTGGAACGGATGAGGTTTACGGCCTTGAGTACGTTGCCGCGGAAATAAAGAGGTTGGGACACAAATTTCAATGGTTTGATGGTGACTTGGCGTCTGTTGCTGACGATATCATCGCTTGGCAACCTTCGTATATGTGCTTTTCTACCCTGACGACTTTCTTTCCACAGGCGCTGTCGCTTAGTCGCAACGTAAAATCACGGTCTCCCGAAATCAAATCCGTTTTTGGCGGACACCATGTCACTGCGGTTCCGGATGTTCATACGTCAGATGGTGTCGATATCATTGTTCCGGGTCCGGTGTTTGGCACGATTGAAAAGATTGCAGCAGACACTGCCGAGAATATTATCAAAGGCTACCCCATTCCCATGCACCAGATGATGCCGGCTCGGAGAGAATATTTCGAGGAGGTTGGAAGTATCGGTTCCCGTCATCGGAAGACCATCATGTCCCATTTCGGGTGTCCTTATAACTGCTCCTACTGCTCCACACATTTGCTGAAGAAAGAATATGGAAAAGAATACCGGAAATACTGGCTCACCCGTCGCCCTGTTGATAAAGTGATTCAGGAGGCAAAAATCTTTCTCGAATTTCCGACTAAGGAAGTGGCCTTGGAAGATGACGATATGCTGTTCGGTAAAGAGGTTGAAAAGTGGTTGCCGGAGTTTGCCGATGCATGGAAAAAAACAATCGGATTGCCGATTCATGGCAATGTGACACCCAACACAGTGGTTAAAGTCTCAGATAACACTCTGGACACCTTGGCAGAGCTTGTTGTGGGTGTGCAGATGGGTGTGCAGGCTGCTCGACGCGATACGTTGAAGCTTTACAATCGCCAATTTCAAAATGAAGAACAGGTCGCAAAAGCAATTGAACGTTTGAAAAGCCGGGGAATTCCCGTGAAACTTGAATTGATTATCGGCGCACCGGTGGAAGACCCGGTCGGAGATGCCATTGATACAATCAAACTGGCGCAACGAGTGGGGGCCGGTACATTTGTTGCTGCTTTTCCTTTGATGCTTTACCCGGGTACCGCCCTTTATAAGTGGTGTCTGGAAAATAATATCAGGATGAAAGATGATTGCAATTTTGATTGTTATAGCGGCGAAGGCTCGGTTCTTTTTGATTCTGATACACAAAAAAAGATTACAAATATTTCAAAAATGGCTGCTTTTTTTGTGAAGTACAATATAGAGGAGCACTGGATGCGCGCGTTAATTGAAATGGATCCAAACAGCACATCCGCACGCAAACTCAGTGAATCGATTTATTTTGAGAGCCTCCGATTTCAGCTTGGCGATCAGATCGACCGGACGGAGTTTGAAAAAATACTGGCAAACACCAGGTTCAAATATTAATTATGCCATTTTCGATACCGATTGCCTTTCTCATTTTTAATCGTCCTGATTTGACACGGATTGTGTTCGAGTCCATTGCCAGGGCTAAACCTGAAAAATTGTTTGTCGTGGCCGATGGCCCCCGCTTCCCGGAAGAAGCTGAAAAGTGTGAGCAGGCCCGGGCCGTGATCGACAGAATAGACTGGGATTGTAAGGTTATTACCAATTTTTCGGATAAAAACCTGGGATGTGGGCGGCGGGTGTCAAGTGGTATAGACTGGGTTTTCTCAAAGGTTGAGGAGGCCATATTTTTGGAAGACGATTGTCTGCCGACCGAGTCTTTTTTCTCTTATTGTCAAACATTGCTTGACCGGTATCGTGATGATCATCGGATAATGACGATCAATGGAAATAATTTTCAATTCGGGCAAAAAAGAACGGATTACAGTTACCATTTCTCTAAATACAATGGAACCTGGGGCTGGGCATCATGGCGCAGAGCCTGGAAATATTATGATTATGAGATGAAAACCTGGCCCGAATTCAAGAAGTCGGAAATGCTTGGGATGGTGTGCGATGATCCTTATGAACAAAGGTTTTTTACAAGGCTGTTTGATGCCATGTATGAAAATCCGGACAGGGAAAACACATGGGACCATCAGTGGAAATATGTCTGCTGGTCCCAGAGCGGCCTGTCCATAGAGCCGAGCGTGAACCTTGTCGCCAATCTTGGTCTTGGCCGTTGTGACGCCACCCATACAACAGATGAGAACCCTCTGCTGGAGCAGCTCTCGGAAACAAAAGATATTTGGGAAATAAAACACCCTCCATTTGTTGTCAGGCATCGTGCTGCTGACGCCTATATATTTGATTATGTTGCCGGGGGGAACCATAAGAAGAAGCATGCTCTGTTAAACAAGCTGAGAAATTGGATGTCAGTAATCAAAAAAAGATAAGGTGTGCAGAAACTTTAGTTTGCCATTGATACAGGGTAAACTAAAGTTTCTGGGTAGTGTTCTAAAACTGGATATTATCTGAAATCTATGTTATATCATTGAGAGGTGAAACAGTTATTTCAGGAGAAGGACTAATCGGATGGCGGTGATTCAGGTTTCCAGCCCGCTTTGCAGGAGTGAGAAAATCGTGAAACGGGGAAAAACAGATAACGGCTGGCAGCGTTATTTGTGTCGAAATGAGGATTGCGAAACAAAATCTTTCATCCTCGACTATACATATAGCGCTAACTTCTTAAATCATCAAAAGAAGTTGAAAATATTGAAGCGGTGGTATTAAAAGCGGAAGCGGCTGAAGCGGACGAAATGTGGAGTTTTGTCGGAAATAAATGCAATCGGAAATGGTTATGGCATGCGATTGATCATGAAACCGGAGAAGTTCTCGCTTATACTTTCGGCGATCATAAATGGGAAAAGTATAAAAAATTTTGTCTGACATCCACCTTGGATTTTTATACAGAATAACGTGGATTAAGCACTTTTTTCAAAAAGGCAAACGAAAAACTTTTTGGATATAGGGCATCCTTCATTTGTCAGTTTACAATTTTCCGGAGTGCCAAACTTGTAGTTTGGCATTCAGTGCCCGCTACTGCCAAACTACAAGTTCGGCACTCCGGATAAAAGTGTCAACTACTTTTGGGCTATTTTCTCGTTCCCACGCAAAGCGTGGGAACGAGGCTGCCAAAGGCTTTTTCCATCTACTGATTATAAAATAACTTTTAACTTTGCACTTCCAAGTATATGTATGGAGAGAATAATAATGTCTCAAAACCCTCAAACCATTGATCAGAGCTGTAAAATTGATGCTGAAAGCGCATTCAATTTCAGACAGCGCCTGCCCGCTTTAGCTGAGAAAATTATCGCCTCTTGTGATGACGAGGCTTGTTACAGCCATATCGATTACGAACCGCTGCATTCTGAGACGGCGGTTATCGATATCATTAAGCGCTTCAGAGAGATTCTGTTTCCCGGCTATTTCGGCGAACAAAAACTGGACCCGGCCAATTTAAAATACTATATGGGGCAGTCAGTTTCGCTCCTTTTTGATACGCTCTCGGACGAAGTTACTCACAGCATTCGTCATGATTGTTTACGCTATGATCAATCCTGCTCCAATTGCAGTGAATCAGGTCATCAGATTGTGCTTGAAGTCTTTGAAGCCGTTCCGCAACTGCGCCGGGTCTTGGCAACGGATGTGCGTGCATTCTTTGAAGGCGATCCGGCTTCGAAAAGTTATGATGAAATCATTTTCGCATACCCGGGTATTTTCGCTATCATGGTTTACCGTATCGCTCATCTGCTTTATCTAAAAGAAGTGCCCCTGTTACCCCGTATTATGACCGAACACGCCCATAGTGTTACGGGAATCGATATTCACCCGGGTGCCGAAATCGGGGAATATTTCGTTATCGATCATGGTACCGGCGTTGTGATCGGCGAAACTGCCGTAATCGGCAAAAATGTGCGTATTTATCAAGGGGTAACGTTAGGTGCGCTTTCATTGCCCCAAAATGCGGGAGAACAACTTCGCGGTAAAAAACGCCACCCAACCATTGATGATGATGTCATTATCTATTCAAGCGCCACGATTTTGGGAGGCAACACAGTGATTGGCAAACGTTCCGTGATCGGCGGTAATGTCTGGCTGACTGAATCCGTACCTCCGGATACGCGCGTGATCATGGAAACGCCCAAGCTGATTTACAAAAAAGAAAATTTGTAATGACTCAGCCGTAAGAATCAGTTGATTTTACAACCGCTTTCAGAACATCTCCGGTAACTGCATAGATTCGGGCGTCCGAACTGGCTCGCGGGCCGGCGACATTCAAAACGCTGATATGATGATGCGTTATCCATTCGGCGATTTTGTGTGCGGCGCTTGCCACAGACCAGAGGGACATATCAGTGTGTAAACAGGGACGCAGATGCTGTCGCGCCAGCGTAAGGGTGAGTGCCGAACCGCCCGCCTGTCAACGGCCCATGAGAGATGATCAGCGTGCCATCGCTGTCTATCACATTTTGCAGGGTACGTTTGGCATAGTGCGCTGAATCCATCTCTTTTAAGTTATAGTTAGACGGCAACGCACCATTTTCTGTTTTTCGGCCTTTGGGAAGCCATCCACCATGATCAATGCCGAGTGAGATGGCCGCATCCAAGGCCCCCTGGTCCGCGCCGGTCTGGCCGCCAGAGACTATTTTTTGCAGTACAGGGAAGGTTACTTTGTCATCGCTACTATGCATCTATAGACAGTCACCTAAATAATTTCAAAAGTGCTTGGGTAAAGCTCAAAGATTATCAGTAGATGGAAAATGCCTGAAAATACGGCATGGAGCGCAAAAATTAAGCGAAGCGGTTTTTTGCAGGAGCCTGAATCTGCAAGCCTTTTCCAGTGCCGAATGCAAAAAATCGCTGTGCTTGATTTTTGCGCTCCTAAACTTTCCATCTACTGATTATGAACAATCTTTCTGAAATTTAATATGTGACTGTCTATACTTTATTTGGCAAATATATTCTTTATATTTTTAACCCAAATTCCGCTCAATAACCAAGAATAAGCCCAAGTACCAAAAATTATATATACAAACGCTTTAACAATATCTGCTGTGCTGCCGTCCAACGAAAAGCCGGGAACATAACCGAACAAAAACGGCCCTAAATATAAAAATTTAGCGAATTTAAAAGATGCGAACGCGGTTCGCCACATATTGGCATTGGCAATAGTGGCTCCGGCAAACGCGGCGATACACACTGGCGGTGTGATATTGGAATCCTGGGAAAGCCAATATACAATCATGTGGGCGGCGATTTCATTAACGCCGAGATGAGTTAATGCCGGAACGGCCACTACGGCGGTGATCAGATAGGCGGCCGTGACCGGAACGCCCATTCCGAGCACCAGTGATGCCAGAGCGACAAGCAGAATTGTCAGCGGCAGTGATCCGTCAGCAAGTTCTATGACGATATCCGCAAATGTCAACACCAGCCCGCTGAATGTCAACACGCCGATGATAATGCCGATAACGCCTACGGTGGCTCCGATTTTGAGACTGCTTTCAGTGCCGGAGCGCGCTGCATGTACAAAACTCAGCAACTCTGTTTTTAAATTTTCTTTGCGGTTTTTTCTGAATCCGATGACAATGCCATAAGCTGCAAAGCCGATGAGTACCAGGACATTCGGGGTCAGCACCGGTTTCTCGGCCGCCTGGTTGACAAATGCTCCCAAAACGACAACCGTCATAATCACTGCCAATGACAAATCAATCCGTGTTTCAAAGGTTTTGAAACTGACCGCTATACAGGTTGCCAAGCCTAAAATGGCTGAAAAACCCGGTGAATAGCCGGTAAGCATAAATATTGTGATCACAACCAACGGCAGGATATAAACCCATTCGTTTTTCAGGATTGTCATAGCGCTTTTTTCAGATTTTTCGCCGATGATATTATTTTTTTTGGCTTCATAATGCACCATAACGAAAACACTGAAAAAATACATCAACGCCGGAAAAATGGCCACCAGCATAATTCGGGAGTAAGGCACACCGGTCAACTCGGCCATGATAAAACCGCCTGCGCCCATAATTGGCGGCATAAACATTCCGCCGATTGAAGCCGCCGGTTCGATGCCCCCGGCGATATGGGGTCTGAACCCCGCTTTTTTCATCATGGGAATAGTAAAAGCACCGGTAGAAACTGTGTTGGCAATGGCACTGCCCGAAATAGAGCCGAACAAACCGCTGGCAATCACGGAAACTTTGGCCGGACCGCCTATTTTATGTCCCACTGCGGCGAGTGGAAAGTCAATAAAAAATTTCTGTGCGCCGCATTTTTCCAGAAAAGCACCGAACAAAACAAATAAAAGCACATACGTTGCCAAAACATTGGCCATGATGCCGAACACGCCGTCGCTTTTATAGAAAATAGAGGTGCATAATTCAGGAAAAGAATCACCCGCATGGGATATCAAATCAGGGAACAAATCGCCATAAACACCGTAAAGCAACATGATAACACCCATGATCACAAAAATATTGCCTACCACCCGGCGCGCCAATTCAATACCAATTAAAACGCCTACCATGGCAACGGCCATATCAAAGGGCGTTTCGGCACCGGTGCGATAATTGATCGCCTCAAAATTGAACATCCAATAGCCGACCGAGCCGATTGAGAGCAGAATCAGAATATAATCGACGACTCGCATGATTTTTGACTTTGATTGGTAAAGTAAAAAGACCAGAATATATGTGATGATTACATAGATGCCCCTGTGATACTGTGTTGCCGCAGGTGCAACCACAGCACTATAAGAATAAAAAAGCACCAGGAAAATTGCGCATACATCAAAAATAATTTGTTCAAACCGATTTAGTTTTTCAAACATTTCCCACCTCTTTTAAAGAAATTCCAAATTCCAAATTCCAAATTTCAAAACACAAATAACAAATAAATCTGAAATTCCAAATTTCAAATAGTTAGCAGAACACGGAGTGTCGATGCTAAAACAGCGTTGATATTTTTATCATTTGGGTATTGTCAGTAGATGGAAAAGTTTCATAAAATGCAGCCAAAGGAGTGCCGAACTTACAGTTTGGCAGTGTTTTTCATGTTTATAGCGCATGCCAAACTGTAAGTTCGGCACTCCTTTTCGATCTACTGATTGTGATTTATTTGTAATTTGAGATTTGTAATTTAAATAACAGAACGACTTTTCGCTTTACTCATCGTAGGTTGGGAGCCGGACACCGGCTCCCGGATTGTTTTTAAAGATTATTTGATCACGCCTTTTTCTCTCCAGAATTTTTCTGCTCCACGATGCAACGGTGTAACGATTCCGTTGACACCCGTTTTGATGCCCATCTCTTTGAAGGTTTTTTTCTGTGCTAACATGTGTTTGAGACCTTCAGGTGTATAAATAACAGAGAGCAGCTTGTAAACGACTTCATCGGCAACCTTGGCATTGGCCACCCAAAGGGCGGAATCTTGAAAGGAAGGTGAATCGTAATCAACACCTTTATAGGTATTGGCCGGAACTGTCAGTTTAGAAAAATAGGGATATTCTTTGTAAAAACCGGAAGCTTCGGCGTCGGCCTCTAAGTTGACTAAGGCAATATCATTGGTCTGAGCCGCCATAATCACTGCACCGCTAGGAAAGGCGGTAAAAAGCCAGAACGCATCCAACTGATTGTTGCCGAAAGCGGCGGCTGCATCGTTATAACCCATGGCATTGCGTTCAATCTTGTCCCATACGCCCATGTGAGTGAAAAACAGTTCACAATTGGCGAAAGCGCCGGAACCGGCATTGCCCACACCAACCTTTTTACCTGTCAGATCTTTGGTGCTTTTGATACCGGAATCTTTGCGTACCACTAACTGAGCCGGTGCACCGTATAAATAGGCCACTGCTAAAACGTTTTCATATTTTTTGGGGTCATTTTTCATTTTTCCGTTCAGTCCGAGATAAACATGACCGGAATAAACAACGCCAAAATGAGATTTGCCTTTATCGACTTTACGCAGGTTTTCAACTGAACCGGCAGATGATTGGGCTTTAACGGTGAAATCTTTGATCTCTTTCACCGGGCCATAAACCTGGATGCCGTTAGCCACAACCTGAAAAGTGCCTCCAGCCGGGCCTCCGCCAAAGACGATTCTTTTTTTTGCATAAGAATCTGCTGAAAAGGTGAAGGTTACCATTAATACTGCCAAAACAATTGTCAAAAGTGTGATAAATCTGGGTCTCATACTTTCATTCTCCTTTAATTTAGATAAGTTTAATTATAAAGTTTCCGCTCGTTATTACATCTTTTCTTTTCCCGGAATATCACCTCCCTTTTAGTTTATGTTTAATGATACAGAATAGATAACATGGGATAAAAAATCGGGTTTCTAAAGCGAGGAAAAAGCTACGGAAAATTACAATGACCAAGAAACCCGATTTTTAAGGCTATCCCGTCAATCTCTATATTGCTGTTACTACTAGAATAGCAACGCTTGTGTCAATCGGATTATTTATGATTTTTGTGCCATAATTTTTCTTGAAAATAAAAGGATGGCACAAAATCCTATAGAAACATCAAAAGGGGATCAAAGGAAATTGCGATATAAACTATTATTCCCTTTAATCCCCTTTTTTTGATCACGAGTTCTTGGGCAGTGAGATTCCATGTATTTGAACGTGCCGTTTTCAGAAAACGTAAGCAGAAACCGGCAATTATTCAAGATTACATTTCAATCACACTGCACAGGCATTTACTTCTTTTTTTTCTTTTTCTTCTTGTCTTTCTTTTTTTTCTTCTTACATTTTTCTTTTTTCTTACACTTGTCTTTTGACATGGTTACCTCCTGTTGATTTTTAATGTTTTTAGTAAAATACTTCGGGTTGACAAATATAACCGGCGGTTAAGTGTCAGATGTAAAACTCCGAGATCCGCTCCACCGGGCGTTTACTTAGACGCATACTTCTTGGGATACTCGAAAAACTTAAATTCACCGCAATCAGCTTCAATCAATGCCCATGAAGCAATATTAAAATTGACACAAAAAATACCACAAGTGGGAACATTGTTCACGTATTGACTTGTAAAATAATTGGCCAAAGAGGTGAAGCCCGGATTATGTCCGACCAACATCACCTTTTTTTTATTATCGTCAAGTCTTTCAATCAGCCTGAGGAGTTCCCCTTCACCAGCAAGATATATATCTTCGGAGTATTGGATCTTTTCAAGTGGATAATTGATTTTTTCTGCAATCGTTCTGGCGGTCACTCCGGCTCGGGTTGCCGAACTGGATATGATCAGGGATGGGGACACGTTCATCTTTTTAAGAATTTTGCCCATAAAAGGCGCATCCCGATAGCCGCGTTTATTCAGAGGTCTTTCAAAGTCATCCAATCCCGGATTTTTCCAACTGGATTTCGCATGTCTGACAAGATATAGGGTTCTCATTAGCTGACTTTCAAATTCGTTAATTTTTTCATTTAGTCACTTTTTAATCACACGATACAAGACAAGCAACACCAACGCACCGCCAATCGCAATAAGCAGACTGTAAAGATTCAAGCCGCTGACAGTCCCGTAACCAAGAAATTTACTGCTTATAAATCCTCCGACAAAAGCCCCTGCTATACCGATAAGAATCGTTACGATGATCCCCCCAGGGTCTTTGCCCGGCAGAATAAATTTTGCCAGCGCCCCGGCAATCAGCCCCATTACCAACCAAGATAAAATACCCATTCTAATCTCCTTCTCGAAATTGCAAAGTTTAAAGGTATTCCCCGTCAGATAAATTCTGAACGAGCTTTCTCTGTGTCAAAGCTCCATTTAATTAAGAAGAATCCGCTTCAGGTTTCCGCCCTTTTCTAAATCCAAAAATAAAATAGACCATTCCACCGATAAAAGGCACCGAAGCAATAAGCCCCCATAGCACTTTTTTGCCCATAGTGTCAAATTTTTTTTGAGCGACATCGACAAGCGCCCATATCGTGAGCAGTAAAAATGGCACTGTCAGAAGGAGAATAATCAGTGTTGTCTGCAATTGTGCTATCCCTTCAAGCTTTTGGCAATTGCCAAAATAGTCTTCACATACGGTTTGCTGTGGTTATATTTAAAAATCACTTTGTAGGCATCTTTAGCATTTATGCCGGAACGCCAACCATAGTGTTTCAGATAATTGGCAATACTGGCGATAGCATCCGCATGATTAAAAAGGTCAACACGCCCGTCATTGTCACCATCGCGGCCAAGCGGCATAATATTGCTGGGCATAAATTGCGCAATGCCCATAGCGCCCGCATAAGACCCGTAAATAGTGTATGGATCAATCTTTTCGTGTGACGTGTAAGTTATAAACGCTTTTACTTCATTGTAAGCCCATTCAGCTTTTTGACTGACTTTTTTATCATACCGCTTTCGGGCAAGCCGCCTTTTGGCAGGTATGCGACGCCACAGTTTTTCTTTCAATTGCGGTTCTGACAGGGACGCCATCGTGGCCAATGTGCTAAACACATGACTTTTGCCAAGCAGGGTTCCCAAATTCGTTTCAACTAAAATGATGGCCGTGATAATCTCTTTATCCACGCCGTAACGTTTCTCAGCCGTTTCAAGCTCGGTTAAATGCGCTTGTATATATTTTTTAGATAGAAGAATTACGGGTGAGTGTAAATATTGGTTATAATTCAAGCGGGATTCGCTATGAACAAAAAATAATGAGACATCTTTCACATTAAAAGAAAGCTTGGGATTTTTAAACAGGTTTTTTATCATATCAGCATCAAAACCATCCTCTATAAGTTTGGTTTCAAGCCAATTAAAATAACGCGCATCATCTTTGCCCGCTGTCGCATTGGTACAGGGGAAAATAATTAAGATGGTAAATAAAAAATAAACCAGTATCTGCCGAATTTTTTCGCTACAATATTTGACCGGAATCATAGAAGGATCACACCTCGCGTTTAATTCAGGGCTACCGTTTCACGAACGTTCACATAATTCAACCAAAACACCACCAGTCGCTTTAGGATGGAGAAAGGCGATTTTAGCGCCACCCGCTCCAATACGTGGTTTTTGATCGATCAGCTTCACACCTTTGTCTTTTAGTTCCGCCAAAGCATCTTCAATATTTTCCACCCGAAACGCCACATGCTGGATGCCGGGTCCTTTTTTTTCCAAATATTTGGCGATGGGGCCGTCCGGCGCCGCAGATTCTAAAAGCTCAACTTCGCTTGCGCCCACCGGAAAAAACCCGGTAGTAACTTTCTGTTCCGTGACCGTCTCGGAGCCTGCAAAATCAAGACCCAGAATATCAGACCAGAAAGTTTTACCTTCGTCAATACTGTTCACCGCAATTCCAAGATGGTCAATCTTTAATATTTTCATATTTGCTCCTTTGCATAAAGTTACAAGTTATCAATCAAGTTAATGGATTATTCCTTTTTATGTTTCGCTCCAATCTTTAATTTTCAATTTTCTGATTCTTTCAAAATGGTTCCGGTTATGTGTCACAAGCACCAAATCGTTAGCAACGGCTATACCTGCAATCAAAATATCAATATCATCCAGAGGCTTTCCTTCTTTCCGCAATTCGGCATATACCTCAGCAGAAATTGTAACTGACTGTTCAGTAAGATGCAACACTTTGTTTTTAGAAACGAAGTCAAGAAAGGAAGCCATCTTTTTGTGGGCATCTCGATGTTTCAAGCCACTTATAATTTCGTAGTACGTTATGATGCTGATATTCATCTTTTTGTATAAAGTGAGGTAGGAGGCGAAATGGGAAGTGACTTCAGGATGATTTCTGAAAAATAAGGACAGTATGTCTGTATCAAGCAATGACGGTTTCACGAGCTGTCCTTCCTAAAAATGCCTGTTTACGACGCTCCGCAATTTCCTCTGAAAAATTTTCGAATTCTTTACGTGTCATATCTTGCCAGCATCCTGCGAACCGCATGATTTCTTCTGTATCGTCCACGACTGTTTCCAGTCCCAGTCTGAAAAAATGTATGAAATCATAAAGTTCTTGCAACCTGTCTTTTGGAACGAGCTTGATTTCTTGCATAACTTTAGTTTCTATTTCAGCTATTTCCATGATACTTTGGAGCCTTCCCTGAATCCTCAACTATCAGGTTTCAGTGTTCAGTTTCTGCATAGCCTGAAATCTGAACACCGGTACCTGTTATTTAAATCTATCCATCACACGCTTAAACGCCGGCATAGCGTTTATAATGGTTTCATCTGGCACACAAAAAGCCAGTCGAAAATGGCCTGGGCCGTAGAACCCGCTGCCTGGAACGCCTAAAATCAACTCTTCCTGAAGGGCTTGAACAAATTTGACATCATCAGGAATCGGTGTTTGGGGAAAAAGATAAAAAGCGCCGGCCGGTTTTGTAAAAGTATAACCGCAGTCAGATAAGCCATCACATAGCAGGTCTCTTTTACGGGCATATAATGACATATCCACGCTTTTTCCCTGCAAGGAAGCGATCACTCGCTGCATCAAGGCCGGTGCGTTGACATAGCCGAGAATACGGTTTGTCAGCGTCATCGCATTGATCAGGTCATCTTTAAATTCAGCCTGTGGATTCACCGCCAGAAAGCCGATACGTTCTCCGGGAATTGAAAGGTCTTTGGAATAAGAAGTTGCCAGAATGCTATCCGGATAGCAGGAAAAGATACTGGGCGCTTTTATTCCATCATAAATAATCTTGCGGTAAGGTTCATCGGACAACAGATAAATTGTGCGCTTCAGTTTTTGACCGGCATCTTTCAAAAGCGTTCCCAAAGCTTTAAGGTTGTCTTCCGTATATATCTGGCCAGTTGGATTATTGGGGAAATTTATCAGAACCGCTTTTGTTTTGTCCGTGATCGCCTCTGAAATGGCATCAATGTCCAGGGTGAAATCCGGTTTGGTCGGTACGGTTTTGAACACACCGCCATGATTTGCGCAATACGCGCCGTATTCAACAAAACAGGGTGTCGGTGCGATCACCTCGTCTCCAGAATCGAGAATGGCTTTTAAAATCGTATTCAACGCACCGGCCGCGCCACAGGTCATAATAATTTCATTAGCCGTCAGAAACGTGTGCTGTTCCTCCGATAGATATTCAGCCACTTTGGCGCGCACAGGCGGATAGCCCGCATTGGGCATATAGCCGTGCATTCCGTCAACAGACGTATTGACAATCTCCTGCAACGTTTTTTTAAACACTTCAGGCGGCTCAATATTGGGGTTGCCCAGACTGAAATCAAACACATTTTCAGCACCATGTTCGGCTTTAAGGCGCGCGCCCTCCTCAAACATTTTACGAATCCAGGATGTTTTGGATATAATTATTTCGATATTTTTTGCGATACTCATAGTTTCACTCTTTGTAAAGGTTGAATTGTGATGTGCGATTAAGTGGCTGATTCGACCGATTTGATTTCCGGAAATTTCGCTTTCAACGCTCTTTCGATTCCACTTTTAAGCGTCATTTGTGACATAGGACATCCGGCGCAAGCACCCTGTAGCTGCACTTTGACGATTCCGTCTTCAAAATCAACAAATTTCACATCGCCGCCGTCTTGCTGTAACATCGGCCTGATTTCATTTAATGCTTCCTGAATTTCAGCTTTCATAATTTTGGTCTCCTTTATTGTATTCCAATTTAAGTTTTCTTGATTTCAAACGCAAGCTGAAGCTTGCACTCCGTATTCGATGCAAAGGATTTCAAACGCAAGCTGAAGCTTGCACTCCGTATTCAATGCAAAGGATTTCAAACGCAAGCTGAAGCTTGCACTCCGTATTCAATGCAAAGGATTGCAAACTTCAGTTTGCGTCGTCACATATCAAGCCTTTCTCTGTTGGTAAAACGCCTTTTTAAATGTTTCAAAAACATTATTACTGATAGCTGTGCGCATCGCTTCCATCAAGTCGGTATAATAACAGATATTATGAATCGAATTTAAACGATATGCAAGCAATTCTTTACTTTTATACAAATGATGTAAATATGCAAGGGAATAATGGCGGCAGGTATAACATTTACATTCGGGATCGGCCGGTCCGGTATCTGTTTTAAAACGGGCATTGGAAATATTGAACGTTCCGCTTCGGGTGAACAATTGTCCGTTGCGGGCATTGCGCGTGGGCATGACACAGTCGAACATATCAGCACCCAGAGCGACAAGCTCCACCAAATCTTCCGGCGTACCGACACCCATGATATATTTAGGTGTTTCTGTTGGAAGCAAAGGGATCGTATGGGCGGCCATTTCTAACATCATCGCTTTGGGTTCGCCCACACTCAATCCGCCCACCGCATAACCGGGAAAACCGATTGTGGATAGTTCATCAGCCGATTGAGTGCGCAAATCGTGAAACATTCCTCCTTGAACAATGCCAAACAACGCATTGCCTTCGGTATTTTTCAGGTTCCAAGTCTGTTTACAACGCTGCGCCCATTGACTGGTCAGTTGAAGCGCGGCTAAGGCTTCATCTTTTTCCGCCGGATATTGAATACATTGGTCTAAACACATCATAATATCCGAATTCAGGCTGATTTGAATTTCAACGGCTTTTTCCGGTGTCAGAAGATGCCGGGATCCGTCAATATGCGACTGAAACGCATATCCTTCCTGAGTGATTTTAGAAAGTTTCGCTAATGAAAAAACCTGGAAACCGCCACTGTCAGTCAAAATAGGTCTGTTCCAATTCATAAAACGATGTAAACCGGCAAACAGGTTAATCACTTCACATCCGGGCCTGAGATATAAATGGTAAGTATTTCCCAAAATTATCTGCGCGCCGGCTGTGATAAGTTCCTCCGGTGACAGTGATTTTACCGTTCCAAGCGTGCCTACCGGCATAAACACCGGTGTTTTAATCACACCGTGATTGGTGTGTAAACGTCCCGCACGGGCGTCAGTTTCTTGCGATTGCGCTGTTATTTTAAAATTAAACATTTGAAAAAAAGTTCTTTGCTTGCATCATCTCCCACTCTAAACAATCAACATTGCATCCCCATAGCTATAAAACCGATAGCCTTCTGAAATCGCCGTTTTGTACGCATTTAATATGTTTTGTCGATCTGCAAAGGCGGATACTAACATCAAAAGTGTTGATTGGGGAAGATGAAAATTGGTGATCAGCGCATCAATCACTTTAAATTTATACCCCGGATATATAAAAAGATCGCATTGCCCGCTGCCGGGATGAATTCGGCCATCTTTGTCTGAAGCGAACTCAAGCGTGCGTACACAAGTAGTGCCGACTGCGATAATGCGCTCTGCTTTGTTTAAAACGGAAGCGGTTTCTTCCGTAATTGTAAACCATTCCGAATGAATTTGGTGTTCCCGAATATCATCGGTTCTGACCGAAGCAAACGTGCCATGCCCGACATGAAGCGTAATCGCGGCAATCAGAACTCCCCTATCCCCTATCTGATCAAGCAGTTCCGTTGAAAAATGCAATCCGGCCGTAGGTGCCGCCACTGCGCCATTTTGTTTGGCATATACGGTTTGGTAGTCATTTTTATCATCGGAGGGAATATTGCCATTGCGTTTGATATACGGCGGCAACGGTGTTTTGCCAATACGAAATATTAATGTTTCAAAATTTTCAGCGTATCTGAAGCGAACCGTAAAAATACCATCACGAAACTGTAATACCTCAGCCCGCAATCCCTGTTCAAGAATCAGAACAGTGCCTTCACGCGGTCGTTTTGATGCTTTAAGCAGGCATTGGCATACAATATCACTGCCTGTATGGTAGTTTTCAAGGCATTGAGCGTAATTTAAAATCAAAAGTTCAATTTTTCCGCCGGTCTCTTTTCTGCCGAACAGCCGAGCCGGCACGACACGCGTGTCATTGACTACTAACACGTCGCCAGGATTAAGCCAATTGATAATATCTGCAAATGTATGGTGCGCTAAAAATCCCGTGTAACGCTTCATATAAAGAAGACGGGAACGCTCGCGCGGCGTTGACGGTTCTTGGGCGATGCACTTTTCAGGAAGGTGATAATCGTAATCACTGACTGCAAACATGGTTATTGTTTCCCAATGTAAATCAGCCCAAGCCCAATCAGCATCAGCATCAGACCAAACCTGCGTAACGCACCGTCCTGTATCTCAATGATCTGTTTAATCCAGGTTTTCATTTTTTCAGGAAAAGCAAAATAGGGCAACCCCTCCACAATCATAACCATTCCGATAACACATAAAAAAAATTCCAATATGATTTACTCCCGCATTATATCAATTTTTCCAAAGACATTCCCGCATACAAATCTAAAATTTATATTCATAATCAAAAAATCATCTAAATTCAAGCATAAATAGTGAATCAAATAGCGGTTGACTATGTTTACAACACCTCTACAATATCAAATTCCTCTATATGAAGATTCCTTTTGGGATATACAATAATCGGTTTGCCGATAAGATTTTCAAGTTCGGAAATGATCTGATTTTCCTCCACATGAAGTAATTCGGCGACCTGGGGGTGCACTGCCAGTGTGAAGTTGACGCCGGTCATATCGTACGACAGGCGCAATATTTCCCGATACACTTTATAACATATCGATCTGAGCGATAAATGATAGCCCTCACCTTTACAATAGTGGCAGGGTTCACACAATGTTTGAGCTAAATCGCTTTTCGTCTTTTGACGTGTCATTTGGATGATACCGATTTCAGACATAGGTAGAACATACGTTTTGCGGCGATCTTTTTTGAGCGCTTCAACCAAAGCGTTAAACACCTTTTCCCGGTTAATCTTTTTTTCCATATCAATGAAATCTATAATAATGATGCCACCGATATCCCGCAGACGGATTTGAAAAGCAATTTCTTTCAACGCTTCCAAATTGGTCTTCAATACGGTTTCTTCCAGATTATGTTTACCCACATAACGACCGGTATTCACATCAATCGCCACCAGTGCTTCGGTTTGGTCAATCACAATGCACCCGCCGGATTTCAGCCACACTTTTCGTTGAATGGCGCGTGAGATGTCGCCTTCCAAATTATAGGCGTCAAAAATCGGTTCATCATCCTGATAAAAAGTCACCGATTTTTTCAATATCGGCATATACCGGTCTAAAAATTTTACAATCGCCTCGTAGTCTTTACGAGAATCCACAATAAGGCTGTCCGCTTCCAACATCAGAAAATCTCTGACAGCCTGGAGACTGATATCCAATTCCTGATAAACCGGAGACGGCAGGGGTGCGGTTTCAGATTGGGTCAGAATTCGATCCCACAAGTTGTTTAAAAACGCCATCTCACGGATTATTTTTCCTTCTCTAACACCTTCCGCCGCAGTTCTGACAATATAACCCCGATCATCAGGCTTGTTCTCACAGATAGTTTTTTTAAGTCGCTGTCGTTCAGGTTTATTTATGATACGTTTGGAGATTCCGATAAAATCACTATGAGGCATCAGCACCAAAAAACGCCCCGGAAGGGAAATATGCGAAGTTACGCGAGCGCCTTTGGATTCTGATGGTGATCGGATAACATGCACCAGGAGCGTTTGCCCCTCGGTAATCAGTTCTTCGATAGACAGTTTGGTTTTCCTGTTCGTCGCCGCTTCATCTTGATTATGGATAATATTACTGACATGAATGAAGCCGGCCTGTTTCAGACCAATATCGATAAAAGCGGCCTGCATTCCGGGCAGAACGCGCCGCACCACGCCTTTGTATATGTTGCCAGTGATGTTGTCATCGTCTTTACGCTGAATGAACAGTTCGACAATGGTGTCATCTTCCAGGAGCGCGACCCTGGTTTCATGATTCGTAACGTTTATAATCAGTTTTTTATTCATAGCTGAATTGGAAAGCGATTGAGATTAAGAAATACTGATAAACGCAGGTTTCGCTGCATTGCGTTCACCCTACATTTTAACAATCCGGGCTTGTTTAATCTGCACTTCAGATAATTTGAAGATGGCGTCAATAACTGTATATGGTCGAACAACCTGTCCCTGTTTCAATTGGAACTCCAGGTTTAAATGATCCGACGAAGTCAATTCGATTCCGGTAACGATTTTTTTCAAATCAAAATGCCGCGTTTTGCCTTTCCGATTAGTCCGATGGATAACATAAGTTGGAGTTTTTAAAAAGTGCGTTAAAGCTTCCGCATCAAAATCATCCTGCCGGAGTGTGACGCTGTATCTCACTGTTGTTTCAGTAAGCGGGGTTGTTTTTACGATATTGAATCGGCATTTAAACACGTTTAGCCCCTTTGGAAGAAAAGCGTTTAAACGTGCAATAACGGTTTTGGCGTCAACGGTTCCGAGCAGAAATATCTGAAAGCTTTCATTTCGGCTTTCAATACCGATAGGCAACGTATCATTAAACGCAATCTTGGGCTTGGGATGAAATCCTTTGCTATATTTCACTTTCAGACCACTGCGCATGATTGCACGAATGAATATATTGACCATTTCAAGATGGCCAAAATATCGGGCAGAATCGTATTTTTGGTAGTAAATTTTAATTTTTTGATAATCACTTCCCGAATCGCTTTTATTCGTCAGTTGCTCCCCTGAATTCAGTAATTGAGCCGCCGTTTTTGCGGAAGAACAGAGGCGTGGCAGAATTTGCTTACCTGATTTGTCTGATGTGGCACATGCGCCGCAATTCCCACACGCATTATCACGACAATCCGCGGTGAAGGTTTCAGACTGCGCCCGACGCCATTCCTCTGACAAAAAATTGTCGTCAATCCGTATGTCGATATGATTCCAGGGCAGTTTTTCATTCATCGTTATGGCACGGGTTGTATAAAAACCGATGTCTATCCCGGTCTCACTCAGCGCATCCAGCCATAGATCATACCGGAAACGATCACTCCACCCATCTAAATGGCATCCGCGCTTGTAAGCATGAATCAACAAGCGGCTCAGGCGGCGGTCACCTCTGGCAAAAAGGCCTTCGATCTCACTGATTTCAGGATTTTGCCATTTGAATTGAATGCCCGGTCGCTTGAGTTCGTTTTTCAGCCATTGAATTTTGCGTTTCGCTTCTTCGAGGGTAATCTGCGGATGCCATTGAAAAGGGGTATGCGGTTTGGGAATAAATGTTCCCACGCTGACGGTTATTTTGCCTCTTCGTCGGTTACGCTTGCCTGCGGTCTGGGCGGCTTTGCGTATTTCCAAAACCAAATCGACAATCGCCTGCAAGTCTTCATCAGTTTCGGTGGGAAGCCCGATCATAAAATAAAGCTTGATGAGAGACCAACCTAAGCTGAAAACCGTGCTGACTGTATCTATAATTTCCGTATGCGTGATATTCTTGTTGATCACATTGCGAAGTCTCTGACTGCCGGCTTCGGGGGCGATAGTGAAACCGGTTTTACGCACTGTTTTGACAAGTCTGGCCATTTCCGGCGTTAATGTGCCGGCGCGCAGCGATGGCAGGGAAATAGCGATATGCTCCGATGCGCATCGGCCCATTAATTGTTGCATCAGAGGCTGGATGGCACTATAATCACCGGTACTCAAAGATAGAAGCGACAAATCCGTATAACCGGTCTGGGACAGTGATTTTTCAGCAAGATCAATAAGGGTTTCTGTGTTTCGCTCTCTGACAGGGCGGTAAATCATACCGGCTTGGCAAAAACGGCATCCGCGGGTGCATCCGCGACTGATTTCCAAACGTAAACGGTCATGCACCGGTTTACCAAAAGGAATCACGGCCGCTGTGGGAAACGATGCTTTGTCAAGGTCTGCAATGATCGTTCGCTTAATCTTGGAATAGGCGTCATAACGAGGTTTCAGTGCTGTGATTTCAGGTTTCCAACCATCGTTTACCTGCTGGCCATCCGTAAAAAAAGAGGGAATATAGACGCCCTCTGTTGCAGCCCATTGATGCAAAAGATACGTTTTATCATTCCGGTGCGGCCCCTGTTTCCATTCTAAATAGATGCGCGTCATCTCCGGCAGCACTTCTTCACCATCGCCAATCACAATCGCGTCAAAAAAATCAGCCACCGGTTCGGGATTGCAAGCGCAAGGGCCGCCGGCAATGATCAGCGGATGGGTCATGTCTCTTTCTTCAGCATAAAATGGAATTTCAGCCAAATCCAGCATCGTTAAAATATTGGTGTAATTCAATTCATACAACAGACTGAAACCGATTATATCAAAACGGTTTAAAGCGGTATGCGTTTCCAGACTCATCAGGGACAATCCGGCTGATTTAAGATACGCGCACATATCTTCTGCGGGTGTGTAAACGCGTTCAGCTGATATTTCGGGATGCTGATTCAAAATATGATAAAGAATCTGAAGTCCAAAATGAGATGTTCCGATTTCATACAGATCGGGAAACGCCAGAGCGATTCTTAATTTCACCTGTTCGGATTTTTTATAAACACTGTTGATTTCACCGCCGATATAATGACTGGGTCTTTCAATCAGCGGTAAAATATCCTGAATAGTTTCAAGTTTCAAATTTTAAGCTCCAAGTTCCGAATTTCGAAAATTTTACCGGGTAATCAGATTAAGCAATTTGTCAGCCAGCTTTTTATCTGTCAGCGCAATTTTTTGATATTGGGACAGCGCCTTACTGAAAAAACCTAGTTCTTCATAGCAAACACCGATATAATATTCGGTGTTAATATCATCAGGAGGAATTTGGCTTCGTGTTAAAAAAGTTTCCAAAGCTTTGTGATATTTTCCCAATTGCATATAGCTCTTTCCCAATTGCATATACGCTTGAGTGTCTTTAGGGTTTTTGGCGATGGCTTTTTCACTGTCATCAATTATTTTGCCATAAGGCCCTGAATGCGAAGAACACGCTATAAACGCGCCTGAAATAATAACGATGATGCCAAATACCCAAATTAGATTATAAGCGCTTAATTGAACTCTTTGTTTGCCTTTTTTCATTTTAGTTGTTCCTTTTATACCATTGTCAGAATTAGAATTTTTGGGATTATCAGTAGATGGAAAGTTCAGGAGCGCTAAATTTTTGCGCTCCATACCGTATTTTAAGGCATTTTCCATCTACTGATTATCTGTATATTCATACTTCATTATGAGATCATCCTGTATCAGTAGATCGAAAAGTTTTATGAAATGCCGCCAAAGGAGTGCCGAACTTACAGTTTGGCACATGGCCGAAACATGAAATCATAAGAAAAACAATGCTAAACTGTAAGTTCAGCACTCCTTTTCGATCTACTGTGTATTTCAATAATCCATTAATTCATCAAGCTAAAGTTCACAATTCTCCATTTGAAAAACCAAAATCAATCGAAAAATTAAAAGATATTTAAATTATCGCTATTATCTGCTATTATCTATATGTTTATTCAAATATGCACATTGCGTAACAAAAATTCCATTAATAGAAAATCACGCAATTGTAAAGCAACTTTAACCAAATAGGAGGCTATACTTTGAAAACACCGCCGAAAGGGCTGACCCGCAATCTGGATGAAACTCAATTCGATGCCAAAGTAGATGAAAAACATGAAGTCATTTTGGCGCTTTTTGACGCTTATTTCGGGCTCAAGGAAGGGTTGACCATTTTTCTGAAAGAGCTTTCCAATCCTTTACGTAATTGGGAATTTATCATCACCGAAGCCCGTAAATACAGCCTTAATCATTTACGTCTTTTTAAGAAACTGCCGCACGGTCCCCGGGCTGCGACACAATTTATCGATATTTTCCACAGTGCCATAGAAGCTGACGTTGAACCGGAAATCAAAATCGAAGCGGTAGATTACCTGCTTTTGTTTTTATTAAGATTTATCAAAGAATCCGGCACCTCAGTCGAAGCTGTTATGCCAATTATCAATCATTCATTCAACCGTATATATAATTACGATGATGAGCGCTTCTTTCTGTTTATTAAAAGTTACTATCGCCTGAATCGGATTGTGGATGCGTTGTTGTCTCGCCGTGGAAACACGCCTGACCAGGGAGATACAGGCTTTAAAGTGATTAACACGTTACTTTGGCGCTATTATCAGACCACTTATACTTACTGGCTGAATGAAGCCGATCCTCTGGCGTGGTTAAATGAAGAGGCGGAAGAGTCAGAAGAGACGGTTGTTTTACCGGATGAAGTCAATACGATATTGAAACCGCTTTCACACGCTCGCCTGCACAGGAAAAACGAGCGTCTCAATCAGATTTGGGAAAATGAAAATATCAGGTCAGCCGAAACTGCGGCAAATCTGATTCACCTTCCCGTACATGACCAATTTGTGCGTATTTATAAACAGGTTCCTCAAAAGTTGCTTGAAGCGGGCAAAAACAGTCGGCAGGGCAATCAATGGAAATTGTTGTTTCTTTTTAACATTATGAATATTCCTGGCCTGTCCATGATTTATGAAGAAACGCTGCGCGATATTAACAATACGCTCAGTTGGCTGATCGGTAAGGAAAATCATCCCTATATACAGAAGCTGATAAAAGAAACGTTCGGTATTATTAAACTTCGCGCCGATCAGTTTCCGGAAACCACGCTCAATTGCATTCTCAATATGGGAAAAGGCGTATATAAAACCGCTGACAGTGATTTGGTGAATTATTTTATCAATTGCGTGATTGATTCCGGCTTTCAAACGCCTATGATTGAAGGCGTTGGTGATGACTGGCAAATTAAAGTGAATAACGCCCATATTCAAAACATTCGGGTCTGGATGGCTTTGATTGAGTTGAATCCCAAGCAGTCTCGCAATTTAATTTCCAATCTGATCATCTATCTCGCCCTTACCGGGGTTTTCATTAAAGACACCGACCTTTTCCCTCGTAATATCACCCGCTTGTTAAACAGCCCGATTGAGCCGGTTTACAACACGATTAAACAACTGACACGTCTTTTTCCGGTCTATTACAACGACATCGGCGCGGAAGGTGATTTGCGTGATATATCCACACGCATTGATGAAATCTGTAGTCGCAAAGATATTCTGATCCACTTTTTTCGTAAACGTATCCATGTTGAAAGCAGCAATCGGGTGATTGAACTGACTGAAGCGGTTCTTCATTTCTGGGAAACCGGAGATAAAGAGCCGTTGCAGCCTTATATTCCACCCGGTTTTTATGAACAAATCGAAACAGACGGGCCTTATATTGACGGCGTCAGCGCAATCATCAATTTTATTAAGGCTGAGAACGTATCGCTCCCAGGTGACCTTTTAACCGTTTCTGACACCAAACTCAGACGTATTATCGATAAAACGCCGGAGTCTGCCGCCACCACGGTTGAACGTGAAAAAGTGGCCATGTTTATCGCTCTTTATAAATTGCTCTATCAGAAATATGACCTGGCTTTTACTGAAACGACCCATTATCTGGCGCAACTGAAAACCGAAGTGTTTCCTCATCTGGAAGAGCTTAATGAAGCGTTAGCCGAACAAACGCGGCCTGATGCCTCCACTAAAACCAAACTTCAAAAATTGCTCAATTACCTGGCTTTACTCAAAGATGTCCTTCAATCTGACGAAACTTATGAAATCAAAGAGGATATTTATAAGAAAAGACACTTCACCACGGATATCCCTTCCATGTTCGGCAGTTATCATGAACTCAAATTTGATGCCCTGGGTTTGACTTTCCGAATCGAATCTTTAATTAACCCGCTATTTGAAGCGTTACGCGAAGAAATCGACCTGACCTTGATCACCAAAGCAACTTTTCATAAAATACACAATCGTCTGCGACTCTTTTACCAGGCGCTTAAACTTGATGGCATATCTTCCACAGCGTATGAACGCCAGATGGATTTACTGACCCATTCGCTGGCTGTCAGAGGATTCACATTTACGCAATATCTTGATATTTTCAAAGGCTTTACCAAAGCGGTGCAAAATATAATACATGACTACTTTCACACCATTCATCAGGAAAACCTGGACAATCTCTTGGAACGCCTTCTAATAAGTCAGTTGCTTGAAAAATTCCGCTCTGATGAAAATGAATCTGATCCGGAACAGTTTAAACACTGGGTATCGGAAATTTTTTTCAGGGACAGAATGGCTTTTGCATTGGGGCTTCAGCAATTGGACAATTTCCTAAGCAAAATATGGAACATCCTGGTTGAACAGGAGCGCCATTTACCCAAAGAACAACTCCGTATGCTGCTTATATATGACGCGGATCGTATCATAACACCTTTGTCGCCCGCCAGATCATGGATTTTGGGCGCGTTAGACCTGGGCAACAAAGGATATAATTTGGTAACCCTTAAAGCCCACGATTTTCCGGTGCCACCGGGGTTTATCATTACAACGGAAACGTTTCGCTATCGTAAATTAATTGAAAAATATTCTCCCGCATTGCGCAATTTTATGGAACAAATAAGGTGTAAACTTAATAAATTGGAAGGGGAAACAGGGAGAGTCTTTGGTGACCCGGCCAATCCGTTGCTTGTTTCGGTACGCTCCGGTTCGGTCATTTCTCAGCCCGGCATGATGGACACATTTATCAATGTCGGCATTAATGAAGAAATCGCCGCAGGTATCGCTAAACGTACAGGCAATCCCTGGCTGGCATGGGATATTTATCGCCGCTTTCTACAATGCTACGGTATGGCCTACGATATGACCAGAGATTCCTTTGATGCGGTTATCCGGCGTTATAAAAAAAAATGGGAAATCCCTTACAAGAAAGAGTTCAGCGGTGCGCAAATGCAAACTGTGGCATTGGGGTACAGACGTCTGATCGAAGAACGCGGCGTTAAAATTTATTTAAAACCGATAGACCAACTGACTCTGGCAATCAAGATCGTTCTGGATTCATGGGAATCGACCAAAGCCAAAGCCTACCGCCAGATTATGGGAATATCCGACGATTGGGGCACCGCTGTCACCATTCAGCAGATGGTGTATGGCAATCGCTCCCAAAAATCCGGCACCGGTGTTTTCTTGACCCATGATCCGCGTTCGCCCGGAGATCAAATCAGCTTGTGGGGCGACTTCACGATTGGCAATCAAGGGGAAGATGTTGTGTCCGGTCTGGTGAACACCCTTCCGATTTCAATTGCCCAACAGGACCGCGAAATGCGCAATACCGATATTACGCTGGAAAGCCATTTTCCGGAAATTTACAGCGGTCTGCTTGAATGGGCCAATGAATTGGTCGAAAAACGTGATTGGAGTCCCCAGGAAATCGAATTTACTTTTGAAAACGCAACGATTGACGGACTCTATATTTTACAATCGCGTGATTTGGGTATCCGTGAACGAACGAATCGGTCGGTTTTCGACCCCAAGACTAAAACAGATGACCGCTTATTGGGATATGGCATCGGCGTCAGTGGCGGTGCCATGAGCGGACGCATCGTGTTCACATTAGACGAAATTCAGCGCTGGCGCGATTCGGAGCCGCAGACAAAATTGATACTGACTCGAAATGATACGGTTCCTGACGATATTCGTGAAATTCACGCCGCCGACGGTCTGCTGACCGCTCGCGGCGGAATGACTTCTCATGCCTCCATTGTGGCGTATCGTCTTGATAAAACCTGTGTCGTTGGAAACCGTCAAATGGACTGCAATGAAATCGCCAAAAAGTGCCATTTTGGTGATATAACATTTAAATCCGGCGATTATATCAGCATTGATGGACATGAAGGCGCTGTTTTTCATGGAGCGATGGCGATAATGAAGTGATAAGTTTTAAGTTACAAGTTTTAAGTTAAAAACTCTCAAACTTGTAAAATTCACGCCACTGACGGCCTGCTCACCGCCCGTGGCGGGATGACCTCGCACGCCTCCATTGGTGACTGCATGGTTTTGATAAAACCTGTGTAGTCGGAAACCGTCAAATGGATTGCAATGAAACTGCCAAGGCGATGTCAAAAAACTCAAACTTGTAACTTCAAACTTTAAACTTTAAATTTTAAATTTTAAAAAGGAGGAAACTATGGGAACAACAAACAACACAATGAAACTGGGTATCAACGGATTTGGCCGGATTGGTAAACTCACAGTATGGCATCATATCAACCGCAAATATTTCGGTGAATTGGTAATTAATATCGGACGCCAGGCCGGTGTTTCAATTGAAGATATCGCCCATTATATCGAAAGGGACTCTAACTACGGCCTGCTTTCAGGCTATCTGTATGGTTGCAATGCCAAGCCGGTGATCGGAGACCTTGATGAAAAACAGGGATGCATGACTGTTGACGGGATGCCTGTCCGTTTTCTGAGAACCGCCCGCAACCCGGCTGAAATTGGCTGGCGCAATCAGGATGTTCCGATAGTGGTGGATACAACCGGGCAATTTCTGGACCCCGCCCAGCCCGGCGACCTTCCCAAAGGTTCCATACGTGGCCATCTGAATGCCGGCGCTGAGAAAGTGATTGCTTCGGCACCGTTCAAATTTAAAGACAAATCTAAAGAATTGGCTGATGGTATGCCGGATGATGCGGTTACAACGGTTATGGGTGTGAATGACGATGTCTATGATCCCCGACGTCACCGCATTATTTCCAATGCCTCCTGCACCACCACCTGCTTGGCGCACATGGTCAAACCGCTGCTCAATATCTTGGGGCCGCAAAAAATTTTGTCAGCATCAATGGCAACTATCCATGCGGCCACCGGTTCGCAACAGGTATTGGACAGATTACCCAAAACCGGTGCCACCGACCTTCGCAAAAATCGTAGTATATTAAATAACATCATTCTCACATCTACCGGTGCTGCCAAAGCGTTGCGCTTGGTTATCCCTGAAATGGAGCAGATCGGATTTATCGCCGAATCGGTGCGCATTCCCACCAGCACAGGTTCTCTGGTGATTCTGGTGCTGAACATTCAGGAAGAGATTGCCGGAGAGCCGATTCGCCGTGAATATATCAATGGCATTTATCGAGAAGCGGCCGCTGATGACCCCAAAGGCTACCTTAATTATACGGATGAACAAAACGTATCCGGCGACATTATCGGCCTGCCCCGTGCGGCCGCCACCATTGAAGGCCACGAAACCCACACCCGAACCGCCGAAATACGTCTTGACCTGCGTACGGTGCCAGGCTTGGAACAAAAAATTATCAGCGCGTTGGAAAATACAGTTATTCGTGTTCCTGTCACTCAAACAGTCATTTACGGCTGGTATGACAATGAAATGGGCAGCTACGTGAACATGTTAGGCGACCGAACGGTTACGATTGCCGAAGATATGTGATTTGAAAATTGAACATCCAACATCAAATCAGGCATGCCTAAATGATAAGTTTGGGAAATTTAGATGAAAAAATTTTTAGTGTTTATAAAGAGGAAATTGTGCTTGAAGTCAGCGTGGAAAAGGATGTGATCGTCGCCATAATGGCAGGGGATGACGCTACTTTAAAAGGATTGAAAGTGCTGCTGCAAGGTGCTATCCTCAAGTAAATTGTTGGCAAGGTGTAGATGTTTTACAGTATTCACATTGTCTTACTAAAATCCCTTTCCACAACAAATCCTTGTAGATAGCTTTCCAATTTGCATTATAATCATTACCGGCAGGGTGGGTAAAATGCCGTCTGCAACGTTTGTCGGCATTTTGCCTGAAAGTCTATATTGCTTAATAAGCTTCCGTTACCTCAACTCCGCCTCCTTCTGCAAAATATAAATCAATTCCTCTATTCCAACCCGGTCGTTGCTGTTTACATCCACGCCGGAAACGACGTAATCCGTGCGCAGTTGTGGCGGATTTTGACCGGTCAGCGTTTGCAAGGCTATAATCGCATCTGTCAAGTCGGTCACGCAATCTCCGTTCAGATCGGCCCATTCGACTTCCGGCGTGATTGTGATATATCCCATAGTTATCTCCGCTTGGGCGCTGGTGGTGTCATCGCCTAAAAACAGATAATTCGGCAGGTTATAGGGAACATCAAAGGCCGAGTAATCTCTTAATGCGCCGCCAAGCACAAAAACATCATCGGCCGTCAGTGTGTATGTATTTCCCAAAATGGTGAGTGCATATAAAACCTCCGCTGTAGTAGTGTCAAAATCAGCCTCTTCACCATGAGTGAACAAAGGCGTGTCGGTTTGAGCCCAGATTCTATTTTCCCAAAATCCTAATTCGATTCCAATGGCGTCATCAGACAACAAAATGACGCTGAAACCGGCGCGATTGTTATTTTGGTGGGATTCGCGGTTTAATTTGAGTTCGAAACGAAGTTGAAAACCAATTTGTCGGTCGAGGGTTGTAAACGCTGGATTTTTTAATTGATAGACAAAGGGTATATAGTTGCTATAACCGGCTGAAGCCGCATCATCGGTGACCAGATTAACGCCTTGGGAATCGATTGTTTGTGTTATTTCACCAACGCCCGCATAAATGAGCCAGGGTTGGGATGCGGGCAATTGATTTTGTGTATCGTCATAAATTACGATCGTTGATGCCATAACCAGATTGGCGCCTAAAACCAAAATAAGCACACAACTCAATAAGATGGATAGAATTCGCATGTAAATCTCCCTTCAAACTGTTCAACTCAGACTGATTTTTTAAATTGTATTTTACATTCAACAAGTTTAACACTTTTTGAACATAAAAAAAAGTACAAACTGGCAGATCAGGAATTAAGAGTTAAAAAAATAACAGTAATTGGGCATCCTTTATAAGAGCCTGAAATCGGTAGTTCTGCAAATTGGAAGTCCGTACCCGCTTCATACTATCAAGAGACGGGATTCATCGGTATGGCTGGCTAAGTCAGAGGGGTACGAACTTCCAAAACGCAGTAGCAGGATGGGTAAAATGCCGTTCTCAACGTCCGCATTCACTCAAATCTTCGTCGGCATTTTGCCCACCATTTTAACTTTCAATCCGATTTATCCAACATCTCCGCCATTTCAACCAATCGGATAAACTCCGCCCGATGTCCTTCAGAATCCTTGCCTTTTGAAGATTTTGCCAATGTCAGCACGTCCTGATAGGTGCCGGTACCCTTGAACTCGGAATCACGCAGTAGCATACCGAAAGAGGCGACCGCGGCGGAAAAATTGAAGCTGTCTGACGCCTTGTCCGAATGTTTCGCGAGTACCGGATGGGTGATTAATGCACTTTGATTTTCATCAGGTTTTTTATAGCGCAGTTTGACAGTCATCAATTCCTGAGACTCCAAGGCCGCCGGTTTGATTTTATTCTCCTGATATTTGAGCGGATCGACCTTTGCGGATGATTCATGCGCACCGGCCGGCACAATCTCATAAAGGGCTGTCACGGTATGGCCCGCGCCCAATTCGCCGGCGTCTTTTTTATCATCATTGAAATCTTCTTTGTTCAACCGCCGGTTTTCATAGCCGATCAGACGATAAGCCTTAACATGCGCCGGGTTGAATTCCACTTGCAGCTTGACATCCTTGGCAATGGTGTGAAGCGTGCCGCCCATCTCTTTGACCAGCACCTTTTTGGCTTCTAACAGATTATCGATATAAGCGTAATTACCGTTGCCTTTGTCGGCCAATTTCTCCATTTTGGAATCTTTCAGGTTGCCGGTCCCGAATCCGAGAACGGTGAGAAAAATCTGTTTTTCGCGTTGGGATTCAATCAATCGCACCAGTTCGCCATCCGAAGAGACACCCACATTGAAATCACCGTCCGTGGCCAGAATCACCCGGTTGTTGCCGTTTTCAATAAAATTTTCCAATGCTGTTTTATATGCCAGTTTGATTCCCTGGGCGCCTGCGGTGGAACCTCCGGCTCGCAGGTTGTCAATCGCCTTTAAAATGGTGTGTTTCGCATCGCCCGAAGTGGAAGGCAGCACCAATCCGGCCGCGCCTGCATACACTGCCACAGCCACGCGGTCTTTATCTCGCAGTTGTTCTGTGAGCAGCTTAAAGCCTTTTTTCAGCAACCCCAGTTTGTCATGCGAATTCATGGAACCGGAAACATCAAGCAAGAAAACCAGGTTGGAAGGCGGCATGTTCGCGGTTTCAATCTTGCGGCCTTGCAGACCGATATGAACCAGGTGATGATCTTTATTCCACGGGCAGACAGACAGCTCCGTGATAACCGCAAACGGCGCATCTTCCTGCGGCTCAGGATAGTCATAGCTGAAATAATTGATCAGTTCCTCAATGCGCACGGCATCCTTAGGCGGCATTTTATTGCGATTCAAAAAGCGCCGTACATTGGCATAGCTCGCAGTGTCAACATCAATGGAAAAGGTTGACAACGGGTTGTCGGTAACGGTTTTGAATCCTGATTCTTCGATAAAATCATACTGTTCGGTGTTATGTTCGACCATACGCATTGATGGTGAGGGTGAATAGGCTTGCTTTGCAACCAGCAACATTTGACCCGTTTCGTTGGCGCTTTCAATCTTACTCATCTTTCGATTCGTTTCTTGAGTGCTTTCATGCTTATTCATCATTCTGGGGCCGCAATACATGAGGAGGACCCCTCCGAAAACGATGACGAACAATACTTTGATGAAATTTTTCATTTTTTTACCCTTCTGTTTATTGAAGTTATTAAAAATCTGGTAAGAGGTTTATGAAAAAACGGCATCCTTCATATAGGGTCAAAATAGTTTATACGTTTTCAATTGTAAAGCTATTTTGTAAATTGCGCCCACTTTCCTTGCTAAAATTCCTTCTTTATCTACACGGATTTCATATAAGAATAGGATTTATCCCCTTCTTATCATCCTCTTCTTATAAAAAATCCATGTAGATATAGCTTCTGCCAATCATCATCACATCATGGTTATCATACGGTAGGGTGGGTAAAATGCCGACTGCAACGCCCGCATCAGTACAAACTTTCGTCGGCATTTTGCCCACTATTTCAAACACAAGCCATTGTTTTCAAGCAATTTAAAAAATCGGATTTTTCCAAAAAATCCGATTTCTGATGCACCTGACAGCATTTATGCTTTGCCGTCTTGTTCAGCAATAAATACCGGTTGAATCATGCGGTTGCCCACCCTACGACTGAGAAGCTGTTTTAAAAATATTCAAACCCCGTTTTCAAGACGGAGGCAGGGCTGAATTTGGCGATTTTCGTTGAAGCTCGACAAAATCATGCCCCGAATTGTCGGATACCGAAGCTTCGAAATATTTAAAACAGCTTCTGATTAATGAAGAATGCCGTTTATTATTATGATTTTTTCAGCATCTTCTTTCTATTAATACATACGAGGCCGAGTAAACCAGCACTTAAAAGAATTATGGTGGAAGGTTCAGGGACTGGTGCTTCGGGGTCTGGTGCTTTTACAATAGAAAGCTGATAATCTTCTGTTTCCCCCTGAAGAAGATGACCGTATGGTGTCATATAACCATATTCATGGCTGTCGTGGCATTGCACACGTGCTCGTAACCAAGTTGAACCTACATTCATCGTTTCCGGCACCAGAAAACTGGTTTCGTATTTGATATATCTTGCGAGATCAAAATTGCCCGATCCATGATGAGCAAGTGTATCATTTTTTTCATAAAGAATCACTTCTGAATTATCCCAATAAAAATCCTGATTCCAATCAACAACCGCATAAAGTTGATCATACCAATGATCGCCATTATTACCCTGCCATAAATTAAATTGGAATGTTACTTCTTCACCTATTATGAGGTCTGCTGTTGTTCCAAAATCAGAATCATTTACAGACCATAAGACGCCATCATCAATGCCGTTAACATCGCCTAATCTTTGCCAAATCCCTTTGTCATTACTTGCTTGGCCATATCCAGTTGCATCGCCATAGTCTGTTCCCCATGCCGCATGATTATACGCATGAACACCTACTGCCCCAAAAACTAAGAAAAAAACAGATACTATAATGCTGTTGATAATATGTTTCATAATTTTCTCCTTTTTTTTTTAAACTTCATTTGTGATAATGATTACCTTTAAGTTCAATTTCGTTGAATGTAATGTGATTAACCACCTCCGGACAAATATTAATCATCTGCCAAGAGTGCCTTAGACGCCATTTTATAATTTTATCCTCAATAAAATACAGAATAAACTGACGATTGACATTTGACAGTAGAAATCGGGTGTGTTACGAACGAGTTCTTGTCCGGGTGGGCAGTTCGTGCATAAGGTTTTGATATTGGCTGTATCTTCCTGTTGCACTGAACCGCCCGCCCAATTTCACTTGCCATTTTTGAATTCTTTTTCACACAATCATATACATCACCTCCTCAGTTTTTCAGTTCATGTTTTTGTCATTTACATTCAGATTGTCTTACTGACATTGAAGTCCGGGTAGAGTGTTCGGGCGCATCGCGGGCATATACCATGAGTAAAACGTACACCGGTATATTTTGCAAAAAAGGATTCCAGAGCTATCCAAACCGGCGGCTGTTTTTCATCCGAATCACGGATACATTTGCAATCAGAACATATCGATATAAAACCGTTTAACGCTGACAAAGTTGGCAACAAGGTCAGCAATTCCTGGTTTTTCCGCATCAACTCGTCATTCTCCGTTTTCAACGTTCGGTTTTCCAAAAGTGTTTCTTTGATAAATTGTTTTAATTCGGTTACTGTCAGCAGGTCTGTATCGGGGTTTTTCATTGTACTCCTTTATGATTCAACGAATGCCGTCAATCTGCAAACGACCGCACCGCTTCTTCCTGTGTATTGAAGATTTCGACAATCCGATGAATGCGTAACAGTTCAAACAAAGTCAGCACTGATTTACGAACCCGGCATAATTTGAGGTCTCCGCCGGAATTGGTGAGTGTTTTGAGATAGGTCAGCAAAACGCCGCAACCGGAACTGTCGAAAAATTTGACATGGTGCATATCAA
The DNA here is from genome assembly GCA_030378005.1 of Desulfococcaceae bacterium HSG9. Classification (GTDB taxonomy): domain Bacteria; phylum Desulfobacterota; class Desulfobacteria; order Desulfobacterales; family JAUCGF01; genus JAUCGF01. Next base: position 50,786 of record JAUCGF010000101.1, read on the forward strand.
ACACCAATTTATCACTTCTTTGCAAAACAGATGAAACAGACGGATTCATAAGTTTTGTTTTATAAAAATCGTTGTTTAATGCGATGATGGAAACATCGCCAATTTCTTGAACGCTTATTTTCATGTCAGATTTCTCCTTGTAATTTTTTAGATTTACAATTACGCTGATGTCTTTATAAACATAACCAATCCAAACCGGGAAAAGGTAACAAAAAAAAATAAATTTTTTTGGCATCCATAATAATCGCCGGAATGTAGTGTACACTTTTCTATTTCGTCCATACGGGACTTTTAATAACGGCAGGCATTTTTCTATAGATATTATGTCCCTAACGGGACAAAGTGTAAAATGAACCACCTCCTTTCGTTACATTAAAAAGTAATGATTTGTATTTTTGCTTCCATCTTCTATTTATTAATACTCCGAATGATCTGTTTTTAGCGGTGGACATTAATATTTTTTTTGCTTTACTTATGACCTTGATTAAAGATATGCTGTATAAATAGAATGTTAGCAGGGATAATTTTTTTTTGATAACCGGCTGCCAAAATTGAAAACAACATTTTTTTATTTTTCACCGCCAAAACCGGCAAAAATGGAGTATATAATAGTGAAAGGAATCAATATGTTTGAAGAATTAGATACAGATACATTAGATTATATACGCCTGTGGCTGTGGCGACGGTTTGGGGAGCAATTGCGCAAAATACCGGAAGCGTCCGATCCTGATGATCTTTTACACGAAGCGATTGAAGATTTGTTGAGCGGTCGCAGAAAATATCCCGATGAAGATGTTAAGCTGACGACCTGTTTGTTTAAGATTGTGCATAGCAAAGTTGATAATATTCAGAAAAGATGGAAACGGGCGCAGGCAAGAGCCATAAAAGAACCGCACAATCCGGGAACAGAACAAAATACAGATATTATTGGCGCGAAAATTGATTTTATCAGCTTTGCCGAATCCCAAAACAGCGTTGCAGACCGGTTATCGCCGGTTAAAGAGCCATCCTTGCGGAAAAAAATTTTAGATTTAGTCGCCGATGACGCTTTGCTGGTTAAGATTGTTCGTCTTCAATTAGATGCCATGTCGAATCCGGGAAAACAATTGAAAGCTAAAGTGCTTGCAGCAAAGTTAAATGTTGCGGTCGATGAAATATACAATGCCAATCGACGTTTAAAAGCAAGATTGGAAAAATTCAAATTGATGTAGCCTGAAAATCGGGTCACTAACCTTATTACCTTATCAGATGCCGTTATTTTGTTATGAAACAGGGTATTTTACACAAAAATAAGGTAATAAGGTAAAGGATAGGACAGTGTTTCAGCTACTAAGGTGTAAAATTCTAAAATAAGGTCATCAGATGTCAGCCGGTAATCTGACAAAGTAGTATTATATATAGAAACCCGATTTTTGTACCTCAATAAGCTTCTGTGGAAGCGGCATATTTGTAGCACAATCGGCGCCAAATCCGTCAGAGTCCCATCGGGACGGCATATTTGTAGCAACATAACGGAATATGCACTATTGCATTACGAATATACCGTCCCGATGGGACTCTGACGAAATATAAACGCAATGATTCTACAAATATGCCGTCCTGATGGGACTCTGACGAAATATAAACGCAATGATTCTACAAATATGCCGTCCCGATGGGACTCTGATAAAATATAAATGCAATGATTCTACAAATATGCCGTCCCGATGGGACTCTGATAAAATATAAATGCAATGATTCTACAAATATGCCGTCCCGATGGGACTATGACGAAATATAAACGCAATGATTCTACAAATATGCCGTCCCGATGGGACTATGATAAAATATAAACGCAATGATTCTACAAATATACCGTCCTGACAGGACTCTGAATGAATCGCACAGGTCAAAAAATTTCAGATTGATACAAACTAAGGAGTGAATAATGACAGATTCTCAAACTAAAACCAATAAGAAGGCCGCAGACTGGCTTACACGCTTTTCCCGTAATCTGGATTCTGATCCGGATGTGATTGAGGCCATGCCCATTGAAGATGTGCGCACCGAATTGCGCGCTTTGGGTGCTGATGTGGAAGGATTTCATAACCGTGTGGTGAATCTGCTTCACCCTGAACCGACTGCCCCTGAGAAACCGAATTTAAGCAACGTGATCGAGCTGTTCTGGGAGCCGGTGGGAGCCGGTATGCGATTAGCCGCCGCGCCTTCATCCGTAACCCAGGATCATCAGTTTGAAACCGAAGCCGGTGTTATCAATGTCACCTGTGCCTGGGGCGGTAAAACCGACACCGAACCGGCGTTTATCTGGATGGCCTGGGATGCGCATATCGCCGAAGAAAGTGAATTTCAAATTCGCCTGATCAATCCGGACACCCGCGCGACCCGTTATGAAATTCGACCCGGCCGGATATACAAAGGTGATCAGACGTTCACTGAAGAGGAGATCGGTTTTAACCCCCAGAGCGAAAAATGGGCTTTATCAATTGTTACTGCGGAAAAAGAATGATGACCTGTTTCGCTTTTCCCAATGCGGTTCTTCTAAAACAACGCTTTATCGGGTGCGGACGTTATACGGCTTTACCGAGCGACTCATCAGACGGTTGGTATCGGCCTTCATCAACAATTATCAACCGGGCCAGAGTTGAGCAGGCGGCGGCGTTATGGGCGTTAAAGCGACCCGCAACCGTCAAAGAGGTCTATGAACGCAAAGATCTGCCCGAAAAAAAATATGCCGGTGAGTCCATGCATCTGGCCTATCTTCTGGCCCTGATTAACCGCATGCGCGCACTGCGTCATGATTGGGATTCAGATATCTGGTGTACCGGCAGCATTGAAATTCCGGACGCCAAGCATCCGTCCCTGCTGGAGGTGGCTCATCCGGAATTTGAGATTAAATTGGATGCTTTTTTGTCTGATGCCTGCAAGGATAAACTGTTTATTGTGCCGGAAGCCAATATCCGTCCGCATAAAGAGCGATGCCGCAATAAAAAGGCGTTGATTGCCACGCTCGGAACGTTCAGTAAATTCACGTTCTGGGAAAACACCTCTCCCAAAACGATCCTGGCGGTGCATCCGCATGAATTGGCTGTTTTGATCAATATCATCTTTGAGCATGGCCCCAATCCCTATAAAGGTCTGGACGCTTTTCACACCGAAGATGCGGACCGCTTTTTCGGACGCGAGCAATTGACGCGGCAGCTTTATCGTAAATTATGCGCCCTTTGTGATGACCCCGGTTCCCAAAAAAAGATGCGGTTGTTGCCGATTCTGGGACCTTCGGGTTCGGGCAAATCTTCCTTGGTGCGGGCAGGCTTGATTCCCGCTCTGATGCGCAAACCGCTGCCCGGACGCAAGAATGCGCGCATAGCGGTGTTGACGCCTGGCGCGAAACCGCTGAAAGCGTTGGCCCGTGCATTGGCGCGAATTGCAGTCAAATTCGATTCAACGGTTTCCCGAAATCATCGAATTAACGAAAAATTACAAATCTCTAAATTTAATGAAGCATCATACGGTTTGCGTAAAATTGTTGCGCGTTGGCCGGATATTGACCAAACGCCTCTGATTATCCTGGCAGATCAGTTTGAAGAAGTCTATGCCCCTTACAACGATAAAAAAGAACGGGACACTTTTATAAACTGCCTGTTGGCTGCGGCTTCACATCCCTCTGGCCATGTTGCGGTGATTCTGACCATGCGCAGTGATTTCCTCGCAGAAACGCAAGCGCATCTGACCTTAAACAGCGTTATTTCTCGCCAAGGTGTCATCACACCGGCAATGAACGATGCGGAATTGCGGCGTGCGATTACAAAACCGGCGCAAAATGCCGGCTATCCTTTAAACAAATCTCTCACAGACAGGCTTATTGACCAAACCCGCGAGCGGGAAGGCGCCCTGCCGCTTTTACAATTCGCTTTGGCCCGTATTTGGGAAAATATCGGTAACGGAGTGAATCCGGCCGAAACTCTCAAACAGATCGGCGGTGTGGGCGGCGCTTTGGCCGGCGAGGCCCAAGACATTTATGATCAATTGGCGGAACACGAAAAGGAAATCGCCCGCCGCGCTTTTACAAGCATGGTAACACTAGGCGAAGGCGTTAAAGACACGCGCCGCCGCGTTGAACTGAAAAATGTCGTCGCTCTAAGTGAAGATGAAAAACACGTCAAACAGGTGCTGGAGCGGTTTTCTGATCCTGCCGCCCGGTTAATCACATTTACAGCGGAAAACGGTGCCAAAGATTCCCCTGGCGTCGAATTGACCCATGAAGCTTTGTTGGAACACTGGCAGCTTTTGAAAATTTGGTTAGATGAAAACCGTGATGATTTACGTTTTCAACGACGGTTGGAAGCAGCCGCAACTCATTGGGGCCACCAAAAATACCCTTCCGGTTTGCTCTGGCGCAGACCGGATTTGGATCGGTTGCGTCAGTTTTATCAGCGGCGCAAAAACGATTTCACTGACAAACAGATGCGATTTTATCAGGCTTCAAAACGATCTTTAAAAATGGAACGGTTCGTCCTTGCCAATACTTTTTATTTAATCAATCAACAGCGAGTGATTGCAGAAAAAAATGGAAAACTTGCAAAAGAAAACTTGCAAAAGGCCAATTTCAATCTGGCGCTGGCATTTGAGGAAAAAGCGGAACTTCTTTTAAAAAACGCCAAACATCCCGATGATTTTCAAAAAGCCTGGCTTTTCACGCTGGAAGCGCTAAAGCAGAAAATCGGCAATCATATACTGCCGGTTTCCCTGGGGCGCTTGCTGAATCCAAAACTGCGTCAAGGCATCGCTCCCTGGTGCTGGTCCTCGCGTGATATGGCGAGTCATTCCGGTTCTGTCAGGAGTGTATCGTTCAGTCTGGACGGCAAATACCTCGCAACCGGCTCATCTGACAATACCGCGCGGCTGTGGGATTTGGCCACGGGTGAATCCGTGACCGAATTCCGCGGGCATTCCGGTGATGTAACCAGTGTATCGTTCAGTCCGGACGGAAAATACCTCGCAACCGGCTCTGGTGACTGGACTGCGCGGCTGTGGGATGCGGCTACCGGCAAGTCCGTGACCAAATTCCGCGGGCATTCAGGTTTAGTATATAGTGTATCGTTCAGTCCGGACGGCAAATACCTGGCAACCGGATCTGATGACGATACCGCGCGGCTGTGGGATTTGGCCACGGGTGAATCCGTGACCGAATTCCGCGGGCATTCCGGTCCTGTAAACAGTGTATCGTTCAGTCCGGACGGCAAATACCTGGCAACCGGTGCCGGTTCTATTGATTCTGGTGACGATACCGCGCGGCTGTGGGATTTGGCCACGGGTGAATCCGTGGCCGAATTCCGCGGGCATTCCGGTTATGTAAACAGTGTATCGTTCAGTCCGGACGGCAAATACCTGGCAACCGGCGCCGGTTCTTATATTTCTGGTGGCAATACCGCGTGGCTGTGGGATTTGGCCACGGGTGAATCCGTGACCGAATTCCGCGGTCATTCCGGTTCTGTAAACAGTGTATCGTTCAGTCCGGATGGCAAATACCTGGCAACCGGCTCAAGAGACAATACCGCGCGGCTGTGGGATTTGGCCACGGGTGAATCTGTGACCACCTTTAAGGGGCATTCCGGTTATGTATGGAGTGTATCGTTCAGTCCGGACGGCAAATACCTGGCAACCGGATCAAGAGACAATACCGCGCGGCTGTGGGATGCGGCCACGAGTGAATCCGTGACCGAATTCCGCGGGCATTCCGGTTGGGTAAACAGTGTATCGTTCAGTCCGGACGGCAAATACCTCGCAACCGGCTCTGATGACCATACCGCGCGGCTGTGGAATTTGGCCACGGGTAAATCCGTGACCGAATTCCGCGGGCATTCCGGTGATGTATTGAATGTATCGTTCAGTCCAGACGGCAAATACCTGGCAACCGGCGCCGGTTATAGTTCTTGGGATGACATGGCAACGGATGACATGGCAACGGATGACCTGGCAACCGTCACCGATTATAGTTCTTGGGGTGACAATACCGCGCGGCTGTGGGATACGGCCACCGGTAAATCCGTGACCGAATTTCACGGGCATTCCGGTCCTGTAACCAGTGTATCGTTCAGTCCGGACGGCAAATACCTGGCAACCGGCTCTGATGACGATACCGCGCGGCTGTGGGATTTGGCCACGGGTGAATCCGTGACCGAATTCCGCGGGCATTCCGATAACGTAAATAGTGTATCGTTCAGTCCGGACGGCAAATACCTGGCAACCGGCTCCGGTTCGGATAAATCTGGTAACCATACCGCGCGGCTGTGGGATTTGGCCACGGGTGAATCCGTGACAGAATTCCGCGGGCATTCCGGTCCTGTAAACAGTGTATCATTCAGTCCGGACGGCAAATACCTGGCAACCGGCGCCGGTTCTTATATTTCTGGTGGCAATACCGCGCGGCTGTGGGATTTTGCCACGGGTGAATCCGTGACCGAATTCCGCGGGCATTTCGGTTTTGTATATAGTGTATCGTTCAGTCCGGACGGCAAATATCTGGCAACCGGTGCCGGTGAAATTTTATTTGGTGACAATACCGATGACAATACCGCGTTGCTGTGGGATTTGGCCACGGGTGAACCCGTGACCAAATTCCGCGGGCATTCCGGTTCTGTAAACAGTGTATCGTTCAGTCCGGACGGCAAATACCTGGCAACCGGCTCTGATGACAATACCGCGCGGCTGTGGGATTTGGCCACGGGTGAATCCGTGACCGAATTCCGTGGGCATACCGGTCCTGTAAACAGTGTGTCGTTCAGTCTGGACGGCAAATACCTCGCAACCGGTGCCGGTGAAATTTTATTTGGTGACAATACCGATGACAATACCGCGCTGCTGTGGGATTTGGCCACGGGTGAACCCGTGGCCGAATTCCACGGGCATTCCGGTCCTGTAAACAGTGTATCGTTCAGTCCGGGCGGCAAATACCTGGCAACCGGCTCTGATGACAATACCGCGCGGTTGTGGGATTTGACCGCGGGTGAGTCCGTGACCGAATTCCGCGGGCATTCCGGTTCTGTAAACAGTGTGTCGTTCAGTCCGGACGGCAAATACCTCGCAACGGGAGCATTCCATTTTTCTTGGTATCATGCAGCCATATCCAGTGGCGTTGAACATGCTAATTTTTTAAGCATATCCCAACGGCCTGCTTTATAGAATGAGCGGAGTAATAACATTGCCTCTGCG
>JAUCGF010000102.1 GCA_030378005.1 Desulfococcaceae bacterium HSG9
ATGAAAATCGAACAGACTGAAACCTTATTACCTTATCAGATACCGCTGTTTCGTTATAAAACAGGATATTTTGCATAAAATAAGGTAATAAGGTAAAGGATAGAACAGTATTTCAGCTACTAAGGTTTAAAATTTTAAAATAAGGTCAGATGTCAGCCGGTTGATTTTTTGTAAATTGATTTAATAAAATTAATATTAGATTTAATTTCAAGTGGTTTAATACTACTTTGTCAGATTAAATATAACTGATTGAAGCAATCAGACGGCCTGATTCGTTTAAATTCTTTAAAATGAAATAAATACATGCTGTTATCGTCAATCAGATAAAGAAGAAGAATAACCTTATTTCAGTTTTTAAAACCTTAGTAGAATATGAAAATCGAACAGACTGAAACCTTATTACCTTATCAGATACCGCTGTTTCGTTATAAAACAGGATATTTTGCATAAAATAAGGTAATAAGGTAAAGGATAAAACAGTATTTCAGCTACTAAGGTTTAAAATTCTAAAATAAGGTTTAATGTCAGCCGGTAATCTAACAAAGTAGTACTGACTAAAAATTTAATTCAACCTGCACCTCAATTGGCTACCAAAGATATCCAAAATTTCCAGAACCTCGGAAGTCTGTAGTGCAAAAACTTTTTTCCGGGAACTTGCATCAATGCTTATAGATTCAGCATCGCTTCCTTTTGCATATCAGATACCACCATCATCCTGACAAGGTCATTAAATTTGACTTCAGGCTCCCAATCCAATTTCATTTTGCCTTTGGCATAATCACCTTGAAGCAATTTGACTTCCGCAGGACGATAAAAGGTTTGGTCAATCACAACATGATCTTCCCAGTTCAACCCGGCGCACTTAAAAGCCTGCTCGACAAATTCCTGCACCGAATGGGTTTCGTCAGTTGCAATCACATAATCATCCGGTTTATCCTGCTGAAGCATCAGCCACATCGCACGAACATAATCCCCGGCAAAGCCCCAATCTCTTTTGGCTTCAAGATTTCCCAAGCGCAGTTTATCAGCACGACCGGCCTTGATTTTCGCTGCTGTGCTGGTGATTTTTCTTGTAACAAATTCAAACCCCCGCCTGGGAGACTCGTGGTTAAACAAAATACCGCTGCATGCAAACATCTCGTAAGATTCACGATAATTGCGCGTTAAATCAAATCCGGCCACCTTGGAAATGCCATACGGCGAACGCGGATAAAAAGAGGTATCTTCATTTTGAGGCGTTTCTTTGACCTTGCCGAACATTTCGCTGGAAGCCGCAAAATAAAATTTGCATTCAGGCGCTCTCTCTTTGATCGCCGACAAAATATAAAGCGTTCCGTTGATATTGGTGTTTAAAGTGGAAAAGGCGTCCTCAAAAGAGTAACTGACAAAACTCTGGGATGCCAAGTGATAGCATTCATCCGGTTTTACCTTTTCAACCACATTATACAAACTGGCGTAACTTTCCAACGAGGCCGCATGCAACGTGATTTTATCAAGAATGTGCTTGATTCGCCACAATCTGTGTTCGGGGTCTTCAAAGGCCACACGGCGGACAATGCCATGCACGTCATAGCCTTTGCTTAATAACAATTCAGCTAGGTATGATCCGTCCTGGCCGGTGATTCCGGTGATTAATGCACACTGTCTTTTCATAATTCAAAAATGATGAGCTGGCATACTTCTTTTTGGATAAAAAGCTGCTTAGGCTTTACACAGTTTGCTTATGCACTGTACAGGACAAAAACTAAAACGCTACAAAATATTGAACAAAACACTACTATACATGACCTTACATATCATGCTAATATACCATATATAGCAGTTTAGACTTTTTGTCCTGTACAGTGAATTCATGAAATCAAATGATTGCCAAACCTGCCGATTGTGCATCCCTATAAAACATTTTTACCGTGTCAAGCGAAAATTCATTGAGGTCTTTCCCTATCAGATTAAATTTTTTAAAATGGTCATTTGTAACAGTGATAATATGACAGCCACATTCTTCTGCTTGAAGAATATTTAGAAATTCACGAGGACTTGCCCACAAAATTTCGGCATTGGGATTGGTTTTCAGAATGGAAACCGCTTCCTGCATATATGGAATGGGGTCTCTGCCGGTGTCAGCGATTCTTCCTGCAAAAATTGAAACGATGCTTTTCGCTTCATGAGACAATACATCAGAGACGTCCCGCACCTGTTTAATGGTTAAGATCGCTGTAATATTAAGTGATAATCCATCGGATGAAAGTTTTTTTACCAGTGGTATGGAAGATTCTCCTTTTGTATTGGTTATTGGAATTTTGACGCAAACATTGGGTCCCCAACTTGAAATTTTGCGAGCCTCGCGCTCCATGTCCGCAAAGTCATCCGATAATACTTCAAAAGACACGGAAAAATCGGTAATCTCATCCAAAACAGCCTTGCCAAATGCCTCATAATCAGTAACGCCTGCTTTTTTCATAAGAGTCGGGTTGGTTGTAAATCCTTTTACAATTCCCTCTTTATGAGCTTGTTTCATAGATGCAATATCCGCTCCATCAGCAAATATTTTAATCCGTAGCTCTTCAATTGATTTCAAATTATTTCCTCCTAAATTAAGTTGTAATTAATTTTATCATTGATTGTTGTGTATAATCTTTTCAGCTTCTTTTATATCTTGCGCCCAAAATTCCGGAACACTTTGCCCTCTTTCTCCGGCTGAATGGGGTTCATCAATCATTATCGTCCGCATACCAGCACTCTGACCGCAATAAATGTCTGAGTCACGATCACCAATAAACCATGAAGCTGACACATCAAGCTGATAATCTTTTTTCGCCTTGAGAGGAAAGTAGGGTTCAGGCTTACGACAATGGCATTTGCCGGAAAATTTGGGAATAATCCCATCTGGATGATGAAAGCAATAGTAATATTCGGTGAACGTAACACCCGTTCTGGTTAAAATTGTATGAAATTTATCGTGAATTGCTTTGATATTTTCTAAAGTCGTCTTCCCTTTCGCATAACTTGGCTGATTGGATACGACAAATAAGAGGTAATCGCTTTTATCCAATTCTAGCAAAGAATCTAAAGTCCAGGGAAATAGTTCAAAATCTTTTACAAAATGGGGTGATTCATAGGCTTGTGTTTGGGGATTGAATACTAAGCGGTTAATAACGCCATCCCGATCAAATAAAACAGCTTTATTCATTTCACAGATTCCCATTTCATCTCATAGGTTTTCAACATTGGATGAGAAACGATGAGATGCCATATAATCGCTTGATACGATTCGGTGTGAGGGGTTACTGTTTCCGGATTTACGGTAGGAACAACAACACATGCATCCGCTACCTGCGCTGTATAGCCACCATCCCGGCCGACAACACCGACAATATATGCTTCGACTTCTTGCGCATATTTAAGTGCCTTAACCAGATTCACACTGATATTTTTCTCAATGTTCCCTCCGCCAACCGAGAAAACCAACACTCCATCTTTGTCATTCAACCTACTCCCCTTCAACCAATTGACAAAAACCGTATCCCATCCATCATCGTTTACGCGTGCAGTCAGTTCAGAAACGTTATCTGTGGGCGTATATGATTCTATTCCAGCTATTTTTCTAAAATCATTTACAGCATGAGTGGCATTCCCGGCACCTCCGCCAACGCCAATAATGAATAAGCGCCCCTCTTTTTCCCTTGTTTTAAGCAAAATTCGGACCATGTCAGCAACCGCATTTTGGTCAATTTGTTTTGCAATATCGGCAACTTCTGACATATAAGTATTTACATATTCTTCAATATTCATTATTCAACCTCAATATAAGTATTAATTTTGGCAGGATCAGTAAGATACGCCCGCGTTTCTTCCAACCCTTGAAATGACCCGATTTCATAAAATCTTTTGCGTACTTTGTATCCTGACATTTGCCTATTACGCACTAACTCGTTAAGTACAACCGCAAGGTCAAACGGTTGACCCTCACGAAAATCAGCAAAACAATCTTTTTGTAAAATCGAAAGACCATAGTCTATATATTTCATATCTGGATTCTTTTTAATTTTATCATAAGTGACAATCTTGTTATCTTCGTAAACAATATTGCTTGTATCCCACTTCCCTTCATTTTTAAAAACAGTCATCAAGCCTTTTTTCTGATACATACGGTAGTAATCAATGATAGGTTTAAATTCTATGTCTAGATACGAATCGCCGTACATCACAAAAAAGGGGTCATCCAGTAAAGGTAGCGCTTTTTTAATGGAACCACCTGTGCCCAGCAATTGTTCGCCATCAAAAGAATATTGCACAGTTAAATCAAAATCTCTACCGTCCTTAACAACATTCTGAATACGTTCTCCTAAATAACCAGCGCACAGTATCACTTTCGTTACACCGTTTTTTCTTAATAACTCCAACTGATGAGCAATGAATGGCTTACCTGCTATTTCCAGAAGAGCCTTAGGAACAGTTTGAGTTATAGGATGCAATCTCGTTGCAAGACCGCCTGCAAGAATGGCGCATGATGGCATCATTACTGCGCCACCATTCTGGTTCCCTCAAAATCGAATCGGAAACGAACCTCTTTCAGACCGGCTTTTATCATCGCATGTCTCAACTTCGCAGGGTCATCAGCATAAAACATCAGGAAACCTCCTCCGCCCGCTCCCACAAGCTTCCCTCCGATAGCGCCATTTTTTAATGCCAGATTATACCATTCATTGATCTGCTCATTGGACATTGAGGAAGAACGCCTTTTTTTATGTTCCCAATGTGTATTCATCAACTCTCCGAATTTTGTCAAATCACCTTGCTCAAATGCCAGCCGGCTCTGAAAGCCCAACTCTTTTACGAAATGAAGATTTTCTATCATCTCTTTATCATGCGTTTTGCTTTTGCTATCCTGCTCTTTCAGAATAGAAGACGCTGACCTGGAATAACCGGTGAAAAAAAGAAGAAAATTATCTTCCAAATTGTACAAGGTCTCCGTACTAAGCTTCAAGGGGTGCGCTTCCACCTGGTCATTGGTGTGAAAACGAAAACAGGTGATCCCGCCGTAAGCCGCAATATATTGGTCTTGTTTACCAATCGGTTCACCTAAACGGTTAATTTCAATATCACAAGCCTGTTCAGCTAACTCCTGAGGATGAATTAAATTTTTGTTATATGCGTGCAACGCTTTGAGCAATCCGGTTGTAAAGCTCCCTGATGATCCCAATCCGGTGCCCGCGGGAATATCCGCCATGCTGGTGATTTCCAGTGAACTTCCTTCAAATTCAAGCATTTTTAAGCATTCTCGAATAATCGGATGCGCAACCTCATTCACTGAATTCACTTTTTCCATTTGAGAATATTTGATAATTAACTCGGGCATAAATGTTTTGTGTAATGTGATGTAAACATACTTATCAATGGCGGCGGCAATCAGGAAACCACCGTATTGATGATAATACGACGGCAAATCTGTTCCTCCACCGCCAAGCGATATTCTTAAAGGGCTACGCGTAATTATCATTCGTATTTACCTCCATATATCTTCTTAATTATTTGCAATGCTTGATAAGCGTCATTCAAATCACCGCAAAGGGGGGCTCTATCCTTAATGGAATTTACAAAAGCACCGAATTCGCTTTCCCATGATGTGTCCGCACCGGGATACTCCCAGATGGTTGTTTCAGGAGGCCCCATTTCAGGAAGCATTTTGTAATATGTCAGTCTTTCAATTCCGTAGCTTCCACCTAGACCATCAATTTGAAGCTTTCCGTATTGCCCATATATCTCAAGGCAAAATAAATTTTTCCATTCCGAACAGCTCGCATGGAGCCAAGCTGTTTGGCCTTTCTCTGTGCGTAAAGCAAGAAAGGCATTGTCCTCAACAGGCATGTCCCAATAATAGGTCTCAACAGTTCCTTTGACAGTTTTAAACTCCCCCAGAAACCACCTGGACAGGTCAATCAGATGAATCCCCTGATCCATCAATTCCCCTCCCCCCGAAATTTTCGAATCCGCCCGCCATTCTTGCTCATAACCGATACGGCCGCCATGGCCATAACGACCGCGTATAAACATTAAGTTTCCAAGAACTCCGGAGTCTGAAATCTCTTTGGCCTTTTTTATAGCGGGGTGATATCTTAGGTTAAAGCCAACTTTAACTTTGTATTCAGAAGATAATATCTTATTTACAAGCGGCTCAAGTTCCTCAGGGGTTCGCGCTGCCGGTTTTTCCACGATGACATGTTTACCGTGATTCAGCGCATGCAAACTGATAGGCGCCAACCAGTCGTTTGTAGTTGACACAATCACGATATCTACAGTCGGATGTTCCACAGCCTCTTGCCAGGCCGCAGTTACCTTTGTACTTGGATTTATCTCGCTAATACGACGAGTTCGGTCGTTATCCTTGTCGGCAACAATAACCAACTCATTATTTCCTAAAGCCTTTGATCGCTTTTCTCCGATCAGGCCGTACCCGATGATTGCAATTTTCATAGTCACTCACTTTTCCATGTTTGTTCACGATCTTCCGGTATGATCCTTCGCAAAGTAAAAATATCGGTTCGTTGTAAAGGTTTTACATAATTATGTAAATTCTCCCAAGGATCCCAGACCGCGCTAATTAATTTTCCGGAAATGCCATCACTCACTGAAGATGCCAAATACGCGCATAAGGAAGCCCCTTGTTCTAATGGAATTCCACCGTCATTTTTTTGCTGCAATGCGCTTTCAAAAATATTTTCTCCGATGACTTCAGCACCAGCTTCTAAAACGTCTTCTAGCATACGTGTATTCAAAGCACCCGGAGCAATTGCATTAATATCTATATTGAACTCACGATATTCTTCCGCAAGTGTTTCGGTCAAGCGGACAACTGCCGCTTTTGCGGCTGCATACGCAGATACTCGTGGGCGTGGAGAGGTTGCACCACCGCCTGACAGATTAATTATTTTGCCATAGCGATTTGCTTTCATGTGGGGAATAATACTTTTGCTCGTAAAAAACACCCCGAACAAATTTATTTCCACCGTCTTTATCCAATCCTGACTCTTATTATTTTCTACCAGTCCCAGAGGGCCTTGTACACCAGCGTTATTTACAAGAATATCAACGCGATTCAATTCTCTTATACTTACCTTAGTTAGATGTTTGACATCATTTTCATTAGAAACATCGGCTGGGACGGCAATCACTTGTTGTTCATCGTTATTAATGAATCGGTTTAATTTTTGCGCGACATTGTTTAATTTTAAGGCATTTCTTGCACAAATTACGACTGAAGCGCCTTCTTTAACGAATTCTTCGGCGATAGCAAGACCTAATCCCTGATTCGCCCCGGTTATGATTGCATGACGTTTTAATAATTTCATATTAAGATTTAAACTGCTTTTCCAAAGGGAAAAGCAGTTACTCCGTATTTTTTATCAGCTAACAATGTTAAATTTTTCCATGGCAATAGTTTCTGCCATAACCCAATATTTTTTATGCCTAAATTTTTTAAAATTTTGTAAGTGATAATTTTTTCAAAACCAAGGGCATGTTTCGTAAATATCGGTTCAAAGCCACTTCTTTTGAAAGCATATTCTATCGTTTTAGGCTCAAAAAAACTTACATGTATTTCAGGAATTAAATAGCCCCAATTAAGAATATTTTTTTTGAATTTTGCGGCATTGCCCGTTGTAAAAAAAAACACTCCTCCCGGTTTCATACACGCTCTGATAAGTTTCAAAACCTCTAAAGGTTCGACAACATGTTCCAATACTTCTATGGCGGTCACAACATCAAATTTCTCTTTGCAATTTTTAATATCCGTTTTGTGCAAAACTGGAACATTGTAGTGACGGGCAAATTGTGCCGCCAATCCTTCTTCATACCCACGGACATCACATCTTGTCGTGTTTTGCACCCATTTTACTAATCCCCCCAACCCACAACCAAAATCAAGCCATCTAGTTGTTTTGTTTAATGGCAGTTGTAACGCAATTATATCAACAATTCCTTGCCATTCATACCGACGAATTGTTTTTTCAGGGTGATTACATTCATAAAAAAAAGCAACTTTGGGGTCAGCGCCTTTGCCATTATAGTAATTTTCATTATAAATGGCATCATAATTAATGCTTGGATTTATTATAAAACGATAATCGCAATTCAAACAATGGAATACTTTATATGCCTTTTTTATCTGCCGTCCCTTCTTTGCTCCGACAAATTCTATCCTATCTGAACTACATATTTTGCACAAATGCTTCTTATTCATATTATTGATAATAATTCTCTGTGTTTTTGCAAGTATTCCAACGTACGGATAATCCCTTTTCTAATTGTTTTTTTAGGTACCCAACCAATCCCTCGAATTTTCGAGCAATCCAGAAAAATAAAGGGGCTGTCGCCAATCCATCCCCGCTCTCCACCAGCATAAGTAAGGGTTGGTTTTAACCCTAAATATTCGGTAATCCAAGCAATGGAATCGTTTACTTCACAATATTCATCTGTCCCCAAATTAAACCGATTAACTTTATCCTGAGCCTGATCAATTGCCAAGAGCATGGCATCAATACAATCCTGAACGTACAAATATGATTTTTTCTGATGACCATTACCCAGCACATATAATTTATCAGGATTCTGAAGTAATTTTTTGTAAAAATCGAATACATGGCCGTGGGTATAGCGTTCACCCAGTATTGAGACAAATCGGAAAATCCAACTCTGGAAGGCGAAGCCCTCGCAATAGGCTTCGATCAATCCTTCACAAGCCAACTTTGAAGCGCCATAAAGTGAAGTCTGGACAGGGAAAGGGGCATTTTCAGGTGTAGGGAAAATTTCCGGTTCGCCATAAACAGAACCTGTTGATGAGAAGGCTATCTTTTTTATGTTGTTTTTCCTCATCGCCTCAAGAACATTGAAGGTTGCAATCGTGTTTTGTTCCAAATCTTTACGAGGATGTTCTGTGCCAAATCGAACATCAGCATTCGCTGCCAAATGGAACACGAAATCACACCCGGCCATTGCGTCGGTCAATTCACCAAGGTTGCCTATATCGTTTTGCACCAAAGTTAAATTAGCAGATGTCTTGGCGTTACTTAAAAAATACTCTAATCCGGTAGAAAAATTATCATATATAACAACTTTATCTCCATTGTTTAAAAGACGATCAACTAAGTTGCTACCTATAAAACCAGCTCCTCCAGTTAAAAAATACCGCATAAATTCTCTCACAAATGTTAAGGGTTAATAAGGTTTACGGCATGTCATCAGGCACCGAACGCCAAATGGGTAAGCAATATGTTTTCCTAGCTGAAGCTCAATATTGATGATAGTTCGGAATAAAAAATTGTTCTGAGTTTGGCGAATATTTTTTTCGATAATCTTTTTTTGCTCAATAGCACTTTTTCTCATAAAGAGTTGATCGCGTTTTTTAACCAAAACAAATATGGGATACAATAAAAACCCAAGGTGCGATTGACGAATTATGTTAAAGCCAGCACCAATTGCAAGTTGTTTTAATCCTTTATTACTATATCTTCTATAGTGCAACAGATATTGATCATAAAGGCTATACAGCGATGGGCCTGAAGGGACTTCCAATATTAATATGCCACCGGGTTTTAAAATTCTTCGAACTTGAAGAAGAGCTTCAGCATCATTTTCTATATGCTCGAGTACATTCAACATCACTACGGCATCCGTACTTTGATCAGGCAAAGGGCAATTAAGCAGATCAAACTGTATAATTGGAGTTTCAATTAAATCGTTAGCTAAATTTTCCAGATAATCGCCGATACAATCAGAACCAATAATAAATGAATTTTGAAAACGTTCTCTTAGAGAACGCAACATAATTCCTGATGAACAGCCAATCTCTAATATTACCGGAGATTGCCCTTCCAGATTTTCCTCTAATTGTTCAATTGTAATTGAACGTGAAGCCATGTTGATAGGATGATTACCCCTGTCATCGGCTTCATGAAAAATTGTCAGATTACCATCCCATCCTTTAGAATTGGCATTATATTTCAGTACAGTTACCGGCCTCCCATTTACAAGAAAACCATCCCCCATCCATATAGGTGATGAACCACCACCTTTTAAAGGAGGAAAATCGTAAGCGTGTTTCAAAAATTCACCTTCTTTTCTATAATATACATAGGTCGATGTTTAACCTCATCGTAAATTCGACCAATATATTCACCTATTAATCCAAGAGATAAAAGTTGTACACCTGCAAAAAAGGTAACCACAAGCACGGTAGTTGATAGCCCCGGTGTCAGATTCATCCCTATTACTTTTTGAAATACATACCATGCCCCTAAAAAAAAGCTGAATCCGGCTGCCATAGCTCCTGCAAGCGACATCAATTGCAACGGCCTGCTGCTAAAACCAACTAAGCCGTTAAATCCGATTTTCAACGATCCGGTAAATCTGTTATATTTTCCCCAGCCGAATGCCCTTTCGTCCCGGTCGTACTCAACAAAGGTCTGCCGAAAACCCACATAAGCCACCATTCCCCGGAGAAAGCCGTGTGTTTCACTCAACCGGCGCAATTCTTCAACAACTTTCCGGCTCATAATCCGAAAGTCACCGGTGTTACGGGGTATCTGGACATCTGCAAGTTTATTAATGGCATAATACCCAACTGCCGCTATAATCCTTTTAAATAGCGTTTCCCCATTGCGGGAGCGGCGTTTGGCATAAACGACTTCGTATCCTTCTAATAGTTTTGCATACATATCTTTGATGAGTTCTGGAGGATCCTGTAAATCAACGTCAATCACAACACAATTGTTTCCTTGGCACATCAATATTCCGGCCATGGTGGCGGCAGGCTGGCCGAAACGTCTGGAAAACACAATTAACTTGATGTTTGAGTTACGATTAATTTCATCGATAATGACTTCTTTTGTACAATCAGGAGAAGGATCAAGACAAAAAATAATTTCGTAGGGATCCGTTATAGATCGAAGGGTTTTTTCCATTCTTTCAAGAAATGGGCGGATGTTGTTTTCTTCTTTGTAAACCGGCACGATAATTGATATATCTATTTTTTCATTACTTTTATTTTGCATGTTCTTCTCAATTTTATATCTATGCTTGTTTCAATGATTGTTAATCAAGTTTGAATTTTTACTCGTTTGACTCTGAAAATCTAACTTCAATCCCCCTTACTCCGATAAGTAAAGGATAAGTATCACCATTAGGCTGCACATTAACGGTCGATTTATCAAAAGCTCGCATAATGATTCGATTTATCCCCCTTTCTACGGGAAAGGATATAGTTTGAGGTTCTTCTTTTAAGATGGACACTTCTGACTTAAATCCGCTGTCAGCCATTATCAACAATAGACCCTTTGATTTCTCATATCTATTGGCATATATGAAAAAATCAGCCTGAATAGCTGCCATACCCTTAACTGTTGATTTTAAATGAATTTCTGTATCAACATCGCCAGCCCAAAAATAAAGTTTGCCATTTAATATTCCAAGACCATTGGGACTTTGAATGTCACTAATGTATATTTCATGAGTCAATTGCATCACATCTAACTCGTTTAAATTGAAATAAAATGACGATTCTTCTTGGCCAAAAATCTGTAGAGAAACCATATTGAGCCCTTTTTTTATTGCGATAGCCATTTTATTAGCTGGAACAGTAAATAAGCGTTTGTCAACATCAGTCACCTCCTTAGAATGGCGTATAATTTTCAATAAGGAAGGCATAGCTGAATCATTAGAAAAATCTCCTTGAAAGATTAAAACGCCATCCTTTGGTGAAAAAAGCCACAAAACAGTTTTATTTTTACTAAACTTTAGCACCGGCAACCCTTGTTCATTTTTCTCAACCTTATTTTTGCTGCTGACTCTGAGTAAAAAAGGATTTTGTCCAAAAGTCGGTTTAGGTTTTAAAAGTAAAAGGCCGGCGGGATTTTCGGAAAGTATCGAATAATTCGCCTCTTGATAATTCCACCAAGACTCTTTTTCCACAATCAAGTAACTAGGAAGTGGAGTATCTGATAAATTTGATATTTCCGCCAAACTGTGACGGTCATAAATATCCATCCCATACAGGTTAATCAGCTTTATATCCCTCCCATAGATGAATGCGAGATATGTTGCAACCCAAATGTCCGGAATTGCAACCCATACTGTTTTAGCCTGATTCTGGCTTAAAATACTGGAAAAGGATGCAAGATCAATATTTGGGTCGGACACGGGCCATTGACTGGTTGCATGTTGCGGATTTTCTGGAAGCAAATAAGTTTTCCCAGTTGGAGATTCCCATATATGATAAACGCCAAAAAAGCACTGGGTAAATAACCATGTTAATACTCCATACTTAACGAGGCGGATTAATAATGTATTTGCCGACCATGTTGGTGTTGCGACCTTCGATAAGCAAGGCAAAATAGCGACAACTGTGATCATAAGAAAAGGATATCCCATAGATAATCCTTTGACAGCTTGCCACCGCCCTCCAATAGACATAAGATACACAAATTGTATTAAAGCCGCAGATGCAAAGGAAGTTACACTTAGAAGTGCGAAAGACGTTTTCTTTGTAGTAAGAGAGAAACTGATTGAATAGAGCATTACTAAAGAAAGTAAAATACTCAAAGCAAATGAAAATGTTTTTATTTGAGGATAAAGAGATACGATTTTAAACAGAGAAAGAAAAGACATCCCCCAAGCACCAACCCATCCATTGTTGTCAAATATAAAGCCAAAAACGTGCTTTTCCCACCCATGATTTTGTGAAATTGCAAAATCAATTTGACGAAATAAAAAGTTACTAAGATGATAAATATCTGGGATAGTCAAACTGACACCTACAAGCACCGCTATCAGATAGCCGAGCATTGTGGAAAGAGATAGAGAACGGCGGAAGTATAACACTCCGATGAAAATGCCTGCTCCTAAAACCGTCATCGGTACAACCTCTTGATAACTAAAAAACAAAGCGGCTAGTATGACAGAAAGCAAAAAAAAATTGCCTTTTGTAGATAGTGGGTCACTTTTTACCGTAATAGTGATAAACCATCCTATTAACATTATCAGAGGTATGCTGCTAATTTGTGACATTGCGCGCGTATCTAAAATTATCACAGCCCAAAAACCTGTACTGATTGCAATGGCAACTAACATGCAAATATAAGTAGGCAAGCGAGTGTCAGATGCTAATAGAAACGCAGGTCCAAAGGTTATGATAAAAAATAGAACAGTAAAACCCCAATCAAAATGGATAATCGGTATACTGGCAATTCTTGCTGCCCAACCCAAGGACACAGCAGTAGCCCAACGATTTCCCATCAACGTCTGTGCTAAGTTGTATGCAGGGTGTTTATCAAGTAAAGCCTTGTCATCAGCTGACAAACACCAAGAATACGGCTCTTGATCCAAGCACTCAGCTAATGCAACGTAACTGATATTATCCCAATTATTACCTCTGAGTACAGTGTAAGATTTGCCGCCGACTATCATTGGCAGAACAAGTATTGAGATTGTGATAATTAAACCCGAGATAAAAATCAGCATCAAACGTTTATCTTCATTATTTAACCTTATCTTCCTGAACTGGGTCGCGGATAAACCCAACACGAAGCTAATACCTACACTTATCAATAACCAAGGAAAAGCCCAGCGCACAACCGGAATATCAAGTTTTATCAGGTAAACACCGACAATAGTGGTAAAAGCAAAACCTAGTGTTGGTGAAATAGCTACAGCAGTGGAAAAGCGTTGCTCATTGGAAAGCAAAATTAATGCCGGTCCAATTCCGATAGCTGATAATACAAAAAAAACAACTAATATCCCATAAACAATATCAAGCATAAATGATAAGTACCTTTTTCAAAGTCCGTTCGGTTCATTGCGGATTAGTCAGAAAAACAACAAATCGGATCATTTTTTTAATGGCAAAGTTGATTAAGGATTATAAGGCCTTTTTAAAAATATTATGATCTAACCAGACATAACCAATTGTTTTTGTTATATATAAAAATTTTAACCATTAATTGGAATTGTTATCATTCATTGAATTGTTCAATTTAACCACCATCCCCTTAACGCCAACTAACAACGGACGTGTATCGCCGTTAGGATGCACATCAACAGTCGGCTTGTCAAGCGGGCGTAAAATAATTCTATTTTCTCCTTTTCTAACAGGAAAAGGTATCGCTAGATGCCCATTTTTTAATATGACAATCTCCGATTCATAATCTCTATCGGTCAATACTAAAAGGCGACGGTACGGTTTTTCCGGCAAGCTAGGCCCCCCAAAAAACTCAGCACTTATTTCTGCCGTGCCATGAATGGACGATAGTAAACGTATTTCTGTATCACCTTTGCCGATCCAAAAAAAAGGTTCACCTTCCACTGTTTCGAGTCCGTTGTGATTTTGGATTTTATACACCATTATCAATTTTGCGAATGACTCAGTTTTTTCGGAAACCTCTAACTCTTTCAAACCAAGAACCAGCGGACTTTTTTCATTTCCCAAAACCTTCAGCTCAATCTGATTTAAGCCTTTTTTTACACCGATTGACACTTTTGTTGTGTTAGTCTCAACAAGAAAATAGCGTTCATATATATCACTCATTTTTTTAGAATTGCGAGTAATAAGCAATTTACGAGGCATGATCGGATTCTCAAAAAAATCCACATGAAATATTAGCTCACCATTCCTTGGAGAATATAGCGACATCAAAGTCTGATATTTTCCAAGCCTCAACCTTGGCACCCTCTGAGTATCGTGCTCAATCTTATCCGTTCTGTTAATTCTTAGCAAAACAGGTTTTTGCCAAAAGATAGGTTCAGGTTTCAGAAGCAACAACCCGGCAGCATTCTCAGCAATTACGGAAATAGCTGTTTTCTGATAATTCCACCAGGACTGCTTATCTACAATCATATAATCCGGAAGCGGAGGGTTGGATAGATTTGAGAATATTGCACGGCTTTGTAAATCAAAATGACTCATGCCATATAAGTTAATCAACTTCAAATCCCATCCAAAGAATAATGCCAAATATTCTGCAACCCAAATATCCGGTACAGCCAGCCACATTGTTTTATGATGTGTTTGGCTTAAAACACTTGAGAAAGATGCCATCTCTAACTTCGAATAGTCTGACTGAGGTGAGCGTTGCAACTTCTTATATGGCTCATCCGGATTAAAATAGATTTTTCCAGACGGAGCTTCAAAGATATGATATACACCAAAAAGACATTGAATAGCTATCCAGATCAATACACCAAATTTAATGATACTGATAAGCAACCGCTCTCTATACCATTTGTGTTTTGTCACATCTGCTAAGTAAGGCCAAATGGAAACAACAGTTAGTATCAGAAAAGGATAGCCATAAGACAGTCCTTTAGCAGCTTGCCACCGCCCCCCAATAGAAAGCAGATACACAAATTGTGCCAATGCCGCAAAAGCAAAGGATGATATGCTGAGATTAGTGATAGGCGCTTGTTTTTTAGTAAAAGAAAAACTTATTGAGTAGAGCATTATAAATGTAAGTAAAATACTCAAAGCCTTGATTAAATAGTGAGAAAGGATACTTTTAGTTGACATCAGAAAAGACATCCCCCAAGCACCAACCCATGCATCTTTGTTGAATAAAAATGGAAACCAATCGGTTTCCCAATCCTTAAGATTTTGCGAATTTGCAGAATTAACTTGTGCAAAAAGAAAGTCTTTTAAATGGTAAAAGTCTGGCAATAGAAATATAATACCTAAAACTACCGCTAACAGATACCCTATTATCCCGGATACAGTCAGATAATTTCGCAAGTACAATACTCCGCAAAACACTCCTATTCCCATGGCCGCCATTGGTATAATCTCCGCATAGCTAATAAACAGCGCAGCCAGCGTGACAGAAAGCAACAATATGTTTCCTTTTACCATGAATGGTTTGTTTTTTGCGGTTGTCGTAATCAGCCATCCTATCAACATTATCAGGGGGATACTGCTAATTTGCGACATGGCGCGCATATCCAAAATAATTGTACCCCAGAAACCCGTGGTTATTATAAGAGCAATGAATATAGCTAAGACGGGGCTGATGCGCATGTCTGATGCCAAAAGAAATGCCGGGCCGAAGGCTATGATAAAAAATAACAGGGTAAAGCCCCAATCAAAACGAATAAGCGGTATATTAGCAATCCTCGCAGACCAACCCATGGTGGCTGAAATAGACCAGCGATTCGACATCAAATCTCGTGCCATAATATATAGAGGATGTTTATCAAGTAATGCCTTATCGCTTGCACGCAAGCCCCAGGTATAAGGCTCATGATCTAGGTATCCTGCTAAGGCAACGTAGTCAATACTATCCCATATATTCGTTCTGAGTACAGAGACAGAGTAGGCAGCCCCTCCTTTTATCATTGGAAGAACAATCATTAAGATCGCGCCAATCAATCCTAACATATAAATCAGCAGCCAACGTTTCTCTATTAAATCCAACCTTATCTTCTCTAATCGGAAAGCTGTTATACTTAACACCAGACTGACGCCAACACTTATTATTAACCAGGGGTAAGCCCACTTTATAACCGGAATATCGAGTTTTATCAGATAGATTCCAGCAATGGTCGTAAAAACAAAACCTAATGTTGGCGCAATTACTATTGCCTTAGAAAGGCGTTGGTCATCGGTGAGCAGAATTAATGTAGGCCCGATACCAATAGCTGTTAAGACAAAAAAATTAATCAATATCGCATAAACAACATCAAACATAAATATACCTTACGGAAAACTTTTGATATTTAATAATTGAATTCACAACGATTCCGTATAAAAAATTTCATCCAGCAGTTTGTAAACCCGTGATTCCTCAAAATATTGTAAAAAAAATTGCTTCCCAATGGCTGATATTTCGTTATAATAATTACGCTCAGAAACAAGTTTGTTAATTAATTTGGCAAATTTTTGCGGTGTATCGGCCACAAGACACCCATTGTTGACCTTAGCAGGAAGACCGATAACCCCTTTGCTTGTTGAAACAACAGGCAATCCATAAGCTAATGCTTCAACCACTTTAATTTTCATTCCTGTTCCTCCGAGAAGAGGACAAATCGAAATTTTTGACTCTTGATAAATTTCATCTAAACTTTCAGCATAAGATAAGAGCGTGACATTATCGAATTGATCGACATGTTCTGAAACTTTCCCGACAATTAACATGCTAATGGAATCATCAAGCAAAGGATACACATGCTCAAAAAACCATTTAATCCCTTTTATATTATGTGGATTATCATGCCCTATGAATAAAATATCATATTTAGGTACTGAATTAGATAGAAATTCTTTTTTTTTATTTTCTAAAAATGAGATGAGAAAATATTTAATATGTGCTGCAAATTGATAAAAAAGAGACCTTTGCCGAAAATTACTCATGATATCTTTTTTTTCCATAAAAAATGGTGCGTAGTAAAAATCCGGATGTAACGCAAATTGAGAAAAAAAATACCTTTCCTCTTCAGAAATACACAAGACCTTATCAAAAAGGTTAACACGTCTTATTTCTTCTTCTATCAATTTACCGATATTCACCTTTCCTTCTGAAACATCAAACAGATTCAAAGTGATGAAATCTGATAAGTCCAAAATAGTAATGCTATCATGGATAATTGATGATTCAATTAAACTTGCCCAATATACATAACTTATTAAAATATAATCATAATGAGTTTCATTTAGAATTTCTTTAAATTGATCCTGCATGCTTTTAAAAGCAAAATCCGGGAGTTCATCAAGCCTTTTTTTATCTATTCCATTTCGTTTTTCTCGCTCTTGTTGGCCTTTTCTGAAATCGTAAAAGAAAGTTTTATTTAACAAATTTTCCTGATGAAGATTCTGATTTTCCCAATTGCTTTCAAAATTTTTCAATGCAAACAGATCAATTTTAAAATTTCTATCTTTAAAATACTTCATCAATTCATAAAAACGTGCACGTATTCCGCTAGTGTGTTTAAAAAAATTATGTGGAAAAACTACTAAAATATTTTTCCTCATTTTTGGCTATCTCTCCGGTTTACCTGTAATGAGTTTATAACTGATACGCTGGATTATTGTGAAAATTTGATTGAAAATCATAACTTTTCCAAAATAGCGTGGTTTTAATATAACTTCAAAAAAACGATAAACGATTCCTATTAAAATAAAATAAATATTTTTTGAATAGGTCAGTGAAATTTGAATAGCCTCAAGATAGCGCCTTTTATTTAAAGATGCTGTTTTATTTTCCGGATAAAACCTGAAAGCACCGAACCGATCATCTGTTTTCTTATATTTAACACCATCTGAAATAATGTGAATAAAAAAATCAGAGTCAAATGCACATATATATCTTTCATTTAAATACTGATTTTTGTAAATATTTTGACGAAAGAACGTTGATGGCTGTAAGATATGGTAGTCTAAAAAAAGAAGTTCTTTGAAATTGATTTGATCCACATGATGAATACCGGTTTCTAAACCGTCTTTCGTAATAAAAGGTCCATCAGCCGTCAATAGACCAAGATCAGGGTCAGCTTCAAAATAATTAACGACTTTTTGGAAAACATTCTCATCTACAAAAATATCATCGGAATTTAACCAGCAATAAATATCACCTTTAGCTTGTTTGAAACCTTTTTTAAGTGCATCAACTTGTCCCCTATCTTTTTCACTAACCCAAGACATTTTTATGCCGTCACATTTAACTTGCCAATCCCCCTTTTCTAGCCTGTCAGTATAGTTTTTAATAATCTGAACAGAATCATCTGTCGATCCGCCATCCATTACAAAATATTCAATTTCAAATTTTCCCTCTTGAGAAATGACGCTTTCGATTGTTTCGGAAATGAACGTTGCCTGATTATAGGAAGGGGTGACAATACTGAATTTAGGTGATTTGTTCATAACTTCAGACTTGTGTTATGCCGTTATGGCCACGCTTATTTTTAATAATCATAAGCATGGGTTGCATGTAGTATTTTAAATATAAATATAAGGCATTATCATGAGACCCATTATAATTATGATGATCTTCAGAAAACTCATCACAATATAAAGTTAATCGGTCTTTTAATTTAATTTTAAATTCATTTGCGGCGAGCAGATTATCAATTCGTTCTTTTAGCTCTGAATTAAATTGATCAATTTTATTTTTAAAGTCTTCTGTAAAAATATCAGAATGCTCGATATTTGAATAGTCTCCCAACGGCAATAACTCCAGGCCCCAATTATCACAAAATTCGGCATACTCTTCAAATGTATGCCAATGGAACACTTCATATTCTAATGTGCTATTTAATTTACTTCTGACATGATACCATAAATTTTTTGCATCAGCATAATCAAGTAGGATCATTCCCGGAACGTTATAATGAGGTTCGGATATTATATTATGAAAACAAAACTTATTGAATACGGAAACATAAGCGAAACTATCATCATTATGCTGAGATAAGTGCCGTTTAATCTTACAAAAAAATTGTTTTACATCTGAGACATGCTCTAATACATCAGTGGCTAAAATTATATCAAAAGAGATGTATTCTTCTGGTAAATCATGTTGCACAATATCCAATGTTAACAAATCAATTTTTTTATCCCCAATAAGCATTTTAGCACTATTTATACGGTTTTCATCAATATCTACACCGACTATCTTATTGGCTCCAGCATCGTGGCAAGCAAGCAATAATGCGCCATTAGAACAACCAATATCCAGAACGCTTTTGTTTTTGAGCGTGTAACCATTATTTTCAAGTTGTTTTATCAATTCTATCTGTCTTAAAGGCGCGCCTAATTCGGATTCAATGTATAATGTCGCTAATGGATTTTCTTTATGATCTTCTTTAATATGATATATATATTTTTTTACATATTCTTTGGGTAACAGTTTGTAATATTTA
Organism: Desulfococcaceae bacterium HSG9; assembly: GCA_030378005.1. Taxonomy (GTDB): domain Bacteria; phylum Desulfobacterota; class Desulfobacteria; order Desulfobacterales; family JAUCGF01; genus JAUCGF01. The sequence goes on from JAUCGF010000102.1 coordinate 19,891, forward strand.
TATAAATTATGAATTACATCCTTTGTTTTATTTTCAATTTGAAATTTAAAAAATTCATTATCGCTTTTGAGTTTATTAACATAATCTGTTATCAACATCTGGTATTTCTCCGTAGCAAATGAAAATTTGGCGTGAAGCCTCTATTGTCTGTATTTCTTTATGTAGGCAGAATTTTTTTAATTGCTTTAAATATATTGGGATATTGAACTGAAAAATAAATTTTCGATTTAATATAGCCTTTCTTGAGCAATAAATTTAATCTAATCCAAAAAGAATCTCGGGGGCTTTGAATAAACTTTATCAATTTTTTTTCAGACTTCACCCACCTTAGATAACCCTTGTACATAAATCTTTTTGAATTATCAGATAATCTTTCAACATCCGAGAAATCCAAAGCTTCAGGATTATCCGGATCATATAATAATCCGTTGACACCGTGTACGATATATTCATTCATCGTCGGGTTATTAGGAGCGACAACACATTTACCCATTGCCATCGCTTCGATGAATGCCATGCCGATGCCTTCAAACATTCTCGGAGCAAAAAAAACATGCGTATCAGAAATTAGCTTTAAATAATCATCTTTTGTAGAAAACCATTCCGATATTGTGATATTATATTTATCTTTTTCTTGTTCACAAGGAAGCACTAAAGGATAACCGGGTGGATCCACGGCACCATGTATATGGATTTTATTAAAATCTGTTGCGCTCACAAGGATTTTTATTTGATCCCATGTAATTATATTCGTTCTTTGCCAAAAAAAACCATTCAATTTTGAAAATTCTCTATTTTGTTCCTTTGTTTTATCCGGCGATAAAAAAAACTGAAAATATTGGGATGCAATGCCAAGTCGTATCAGTTTTAAATGCAATGATTTTGAAAAATTAATAAATTTCAATTTTTTAAATCGAAGCCAATATTCGTCAGGTTGCCACCCACTATTATCAAACATAGGAATTAATATAATATTATTACAATTAAGTGAATCAAGCTCATTAACAGAATAACTGTCAATCAGTTGAAAAAGAATTATCACATCAAATTGCTTGCTTGCTATCAGAGTAATATCAATACGCGGACCGCCAATCCATGACTTATCCCAAAATGTTTCAATTTCATACTTTTTTTTTAAAATCTCTAACAAAAATTGGGTTGCTCTTGATTTTGTATGAAATGAATGATCAATAAAAGCGATTTTTTTCACTAAGATTAGCCCCTATATTTGTTTGTCAACTTTTTAATCATTGATAGCGGTTTTAGTATAGATTTGCCGATTTTGTAATTGGAGCTATCATAGACATTTCTTATCTGTTCCTCAATTTCTTCTATCTCTTTGTTTTTATCGGCTTCAATTTTATTTATATTCTCCTTTAGCGCCAGGATAGTATTCTCATTTTCATCAACTTTGACTTTGCTTTGGCTAAGTTGTTGTTTCAGTGCGTTTATCTCTTCCTGTTGTTCCGCATTTTTTGCCAAATGCTTTTCAAGCTTTTCGTAGCAGGAATGGATCGCTTCCAATCTGGCAGCTCGATCTTCTTCGCATATATCAAGAAGCCCTTGATATTTTTCATACGTTGCTTTGATTGCTTCCGATCTCGCCGCTCTATCCGCTTCGCATAGGTCAAGACGCTGCTGATAATCCTTTTCGCATTTTTTAAGCGCTTCCAATCTCGCCGTTCTATCCGCTTCACATGCGTCAAGACGCCGCTGATAATCCTTTTCACATTTTTCAAGCGCTTCCAATCTTGCTGTTCTGTCCGCTTCGCATATATCAAGCGCTTCCAATCTTGCTGCTCTGTCCGCTTCGCATTTTTGATATTTCTCTTGCAACAAGGGTGTAAATTTTGTGAGTGCTTTAAGTAAAATTTGATCATAAATCAAATTAAAATTCGGGGATTTTCTGAAGTCAAGAGAATCGCAGGGGGGGTGCACAGATGACAGTTCGCTAATTTTAATGGTCTCAATGCTTTTTCTGGATAAATCAGCAGAATTTTTTATCTTTAATTCATTGAAAAGGTTAAGATAATTTTTAGCCTGAGTATCCAACGCATAGCGGTTCACCGCAACTTTACGGCAAGCCCGACTCATAGTTTCACGCAATTCGGCATTGAATATAAGAGATAAAATCATCTCACTCAAACAGCGTTCATCTCCTGCCGGAGCAAGGCGCCCTGTAACTCCGTCTTCAATCATATCCGGAACGCCGCCGACATCAAAAGCAACAACCGGAACGCCGCAACTCATCGCTTCCAAAACAGTATTGGGGAGATTGTCTTCTAACGAAGGAAGTAAGAAAATATCTGCGGCACTGTAAACCATGCTAATCTCTTCATCTGTATTCAGATGTCCGACCGGATAAACCGGAATATCGACCGCGTTTAGATCATTTTCCATTGTTCCTAAACACAGCAGCCTGATTTTGTTCTTCTTGACCAGATTTTTAAATTCATTATCATTTAGGCAATGCTGAAGAGCGGAAATGAGTTTGTGGAATCCTTTTCTTTTTTCATCAATAACATCAGCGCAAAAAAGTAAAGTTAGCGTGTCTTCATTAATTTTTAATCTGTTTTTCGCTTCCTTTTTGGGTATCGGCTTAAAGATATCTGTTTCAAGAGAATAGGGAATGACTTTGATACGCACTTTTTTGAATAATCGGCTTTGTCGGGCGCAATCCGCAAGCCAGTTACCAGGCGTTACGATTGTCAGATTATCACTATTAATCAGTTCAAGCCTGTCTTTAAAAATAGCTTCTGACAATCTGAACGGATCTTCGGCCAATTGCGGACATTCCACGCAATCCTCGCGATATTTCAGACATCCTGAAGAATAATGACAACCGCCGGTAAAGGCCCATTGATCATGCAGCGTCCACACAATGGGTTTTCCAAGTTGCAATAGCTTATGAAGTGTCAGAGGGGATTGGAAATGGGCAATCCAATGCAGATTAATGATATCGGCATCCTGAACTGAAGGATGTGTCGAGAGATCATAACCGTAATAAGGGAGTGAAAAAAGGGTGTTGCTGATAGCGGTGCGATTCAAATCGATATAATGCTTTTGAATTGCATGATTGAGAAAAAGCTCCGCCTCTGGTATTTTTTTGTCAGCAACGACACAATCAACAGCCTCGTCTGACGTGTCTTTATATTTCACCAACATGCGACATTTTGTTCCACATTGCCGCAATCCTTTATGTAAGCGATAAGCCGCTCGGGCCGCACCGCCTCGAATATCATAGGTGCTGAATAGAACAGTTTTCATCGTCATTTTTTAGCTTCCATAAATAATGAATCCGGTTTTCTAACCGCACCGTCGGATTCAATATCAAGTAAATATGAATTGAAGTTCGGGATATCAGATTCGTCAGCACTGCAAGGATGAATATCTTTAAAACCTGCGTTCTCAAGAAGTAATGACAATGAATAACGGTCATACATCCATTGATGAACTTCACCAGAAAGGCGAAATTGTCCTATGCTTTCAGCGTCTCTGACAGGTGTTTGACAGTTTAATTGTTCAGATTCAGAAATAATGCCTGTATTGGCCGGGTTACGCAAGATGGCTAACGCATTTAAAACCTCAGACCCGCACCGTTCAATCACGAATTCTTCTTCAGGCATTGGATTTTGTTTCCAATAATTCAGCATTTCTCCTCCGGATTGATCGCGGACCATTTGGTCTAGCATTTCAATCACAATCCATTCATACTGCTGCCGCGCTTTTTTATCTCCGTTTTTAGCCTTTTCCAACAGATTCAGGTAAAGACGAACAATCCGCTCCAAATCGGGAATGACAACGCGGATAATTCCTCCAGTTCTGAGGATACGAAAACATTCTTTTAAAAATTTTGGTGCATAGTGCTTGGGGAAATGTTCTAAAAGGTGGGAATGATAGACAACATGAAAAGTGCTATCAGAAAAAGGAAGGCCACAATTAAGATTGCAAGGGATGACGCCTTGTCCGGTTGACTGAAAATTAACATTTATCCACTCATGGTGATAGGAACGGCCGCAACCGAGATTAAGCAGTTTCATAATTAAAAAAATATGCCGTATGCATTGCGCTAAAGATTGATAAAAAGGCTGAATAGAGGTTTAACACTTCTTCATTTTAGCCGTTTCTTTTATGCTTTTTACCTTTGATCCAATATGCTTGTGTATAATCGACTCTTTCAAGTAAAGGCTGTTCATCAAATTTTTTGCAAAAGTCATAAAAAGCCACTCGACATCCTTCCCAATGACCAAAATCATCTAATATAACCACCCCTCCATCAGGAATCAACGGATAAAATGTTTCTAAAACAAGCATGACAGATTCATACCAATCCGCATCACAGTGTAGTAAGGCAACTTTTTTAGGTAAAGTTTGCCTGAATGTATCAGAAAACAGACCTTTCCTTATAACAAACTCTTCGTCTTTTGCATTTGTCAGCGCCATAACCTCAAGAACATTTTGCACTGTCGATTTACAATCTCCTATCCATTTTTTAGCTTCCTGTCCATCCTTTTTATTTGTTTCGGGCAAGCCTTCAAAGCTATCATATATCCACAATTTTCTATAATCGCCCATACAAACTCTCAAGGCAGCGCTCGACCCGCCTTTGCAACTGCCGCATTCAACAATATCTCCTTCAATCTTTCGATGGTTAACGTCTTGCGTTAAATTCATCAGCGAATGAATTCGTTCAGCATCAAGCAGAGTATAGTTGACAATCGTCTCATAAAAACCATCAAAGTCCATGTTGTTTATTATCATTCCTGATTTCCCAATTTACATTTAACTAAATTTTGCTAACATTTTCATAATTAAATTATTTACAGTTGCTACTCTGTCAACCAGTGCATGATCTTTTAATGTGCGCTGTTGTCCGGCAACCGCGATTGCTTGCCGTTCGGTATCGTGTTCTAGTAAGTAATGTACTTTTTCAATCGCTTCTTCACCACTGCGATAAGTTATGACTTCCTCTTCAGGCTCAAAAATCTTGGATAAATTGTCTTTCCAATCAGTCAACAAGCATACGCCCATACCTGTGGCTTCATAAAGACGCATGTTAGCGGCATAATTTTCAACGCAATCAATATGGCTGTTAAAAATGATTTTAGACTGCGCTAAGAGTTCATAAAAAGGCAATCCGAATACGGGGCCATGAAATCGATTCTTAAACTGACTGCTTATTGCTTCTTTTAGTTTAGCTCCATCATTGCTCCACACTTGCAAAGGTGTGTTATCCATCATCTTCTCTATGAGTGCGTAGCGTTGCGAATGCGCTCCATGCTTGTCCCCCAAAGACCCTGCAAAAGTGAAATCAAAAGTTCTATTCTGTGTCAGCTTAATGCTATCAAGAACCGTATGCTCAAAACCCATGGGAATATACGCAGCATTACATCCACAGGCCCGCATCTTTTTAACAAATAAAGGAATACATGATAAAATCAGATCCAAATCTTTAAAACTTGAAAAATCTGAGGTGGGTGCTGCTCTCCAACCTACCAAAATGACGGATTTCTTGCAAATCTCCCGTACTTGATCTCGGAAACTTTGATCAAATAAATAGAGATCCTGCAAAAAGAGAATGTCTGGTTGAAATTTTCTGATTTGCGCGCAAACAATCTCTTTTAACCAATTTTCATCTGAATATTTTACATTATTTTCATAAGCCCACATTTTCTGTAAAGGTTCAAAAGAGGCAAACAAATCCTCGGCGATATTACCAAACGATTCTATGTGTTTGGCAAAATAATTTGACCATCCATAATGCGTGCCCACAAATCTATCATATAGGTCCTGATATGAGAGGCATTCGTAATTCGGAGTTTGCTCCAGAAATTGTGAAACAAATTCAGGATAGATCGTAGTGAATTTTTGAAAACGATAGTTCATATTAGCAACTCATTTTATAGTTGAAATTTAACATAATCACTGGTGATAAATCAGATTAACTCCTTTTGCACATCACATTGATTTTTTGATAACACAAACAAGTTCCAACCCCACCGGTGTTTCAATAGCGGCTTCAAGATCAAATCAATGACATGCACCCTTTCCATCAGCCAGGCAGGGTAGCAAAGCTTTCTCTCAAAGCTATATGGCACATAATCCCACTTGAAGATGGATGCGATCTCAATAAGCGGAGTTTCCAAATATTTTCTTGCCGCCAGACCATAGAACCCATGCCAACAATCATTAACCAGAAAGCCAATGCTCATGTCGTGCGTAACAACTTTAAATCCTGCTTGTAAAAAAAACTCGCGCCACTCTTTCGGTGTTTTAAATTGCACATGGGGAACGCCCGATGTGTCCAAAGGAAGATTATTTTTGATATTTAACTGATAATGGTGGCAAAAATGTTTTTCAAAAAGCGAACGTTTGTTTGGAACGGTGACAATAAAAAAACCTTCCGGAGCAAGACGATGATAAAGCTCTGCTAAATGCTCCTCCAAGTTATAAAGGTGTTCCAGAATATCAAAGGCTGTGATTAAATCGTAATGTTTGTTCTTTTCTAATTCAAACAGGGCGATACTCTGAATATTTGGAATAATCGGAACTTCATTCCAATCATACATCTCCTTATAGGTTCTAAGCGCTTCAGAATTTAAATCAATGCTGTCAATATCAAAGCCAAGTTGCGCCAATTCGTAAGTATCCACGAGAGAACCGGAACCATAATCTAACGCTGTCAATACCTGATTTGATGGTACTCGTTTTTTAAGAAACCGTATAGCATTATCAAATATATCCCATCTGTATTTAACTCCCCTGGTATTGCATCCGTAAATTTTGGATACATCCCCTATGCGATTAAATATTAATGTATCGTTTCTAAGACCTGCATTATTATCTTGCTTCTCTTTTTCACTTTTTATACCTTTAAATAAAGTGAACAAGAAAAACGGCGCAAATACTAAAAATTGAATGACCCACAGAAACGTTAATGATAGCAGTACAAGCACTGATTTTAACGTTAACTTGCGAATGAACAAAGTTATTCTTTTCATAATCTTCCAAATTTAAGCATTTTTTTGTATCCTATTCAAAGGTTATGGTTGGAGCAAATCCGGAGTGTAAAAGTTAAGCAAAGCGGTCTTTTGCAACAATCAATTGCGAAAGACCGTTCCGCTCCGTTCCTCCGCTTCTCTTAACTTTCGCACTCCATAATTACCATTGAATTTGAATAAGATACTATTTTTTCAATTATTGACATTGAGACCGAAAGATATAAATAGGGGCAGACTTTTCATTTACGCATATATCTACGCAAAACTTCACAAACGAATTCGATCATCGAATAGGTCTGCTCAGGATAGATAGGTAATGATAACACCTCGTGTTGATACATGCTTGCGACGGGAAAATCATCCTGTTTGTATTTTAAATAGCGGTATGCTGTTAAATTTGGAAGAGCAATGGGATAATGGATGCCTGTTGCGATCCCATTTGTTTTGAGATGCTGTTGAAGTTCTTCACGCTTTTTGGTTCTGATAACGTAAAGGTGGTAAACATGTTTTACATTGGAGGCCACATACGGCGTGACTACACCTTTTGCATCTTTTAATAATTGATCGTAATATGCGGCATTTTTTCTTCGTGTATGCGTCCATTGGTTCAGGTATTTAAGCTTAACGCTGAGAATCGCACCCTGGATGCCGTCCATTCTTGAATTGACTCCTTCAAACACATGGTCGTATTTTGCTTCCCGGCCGTGATTCGCCATCATACGAACCTGATGAGCGATTTCATCATTATTCGTTACAATCGCACCTGCATCTCCATACGCGCCCAGATTTTTCCCTGGATAAAAACTAAAACAAAGAACATCGCCAAAGCTGGCAAGCGGTTTGCTGTCAATCTCCGCCCCATGCGCTTGAGCACAATCCTGAATAATTTTCAATTCATGTTGATGTGCAATTTGCTGCAAGGCGTTCATATCCGCAGGTTGGCCGTAAAGATGCACCGGAATGATTGCCTTACTTCTTTGGGTCATAAGAGAAGCTATTTTATGCACATCAATATTATATGTTTGTGGGTCGCAATCTGCAAAAACGACTTTGGCCCCGGTCAGGGTGACCGCTTCGCTAGTGGCTACAAAAGAATTGGCTGGAACAATGACTTCATCACCAACACCTATATTAAGGGCCTTTAAGGCGATAAACAGCGCATCGGTGCCATTGCCAACGCCAATGCAGTGTTTGGCCCCGCAAAATTTGGCGAATCGGGCCTCAAATTCTTGCACATATTTTCCATTTATAAACGCACACTCTTTTACAACACTCTCAATAGCCTCTTTAATTTCAGAAGCGATTAAATTGTACTGTGTCTTGAGGTCTGAAAAAGGAACTTGCATTATAATCTCCAAAATAAAGGTTTAACAAGCTGAAGCGATACCTATGCTGCATTCTGTATCTAAATCGACATATCCGATAACCGGTATTGCGAGCCCTTTGTGTTTGGGTAAGATATCAAAGCTTCCTGTATCCGGTTTTATTGATAAAACTCTGAAAAAGTTTTGTTCTACATCTGTATAGGGAACAGCTCCGATTTTATCATAACAATCGGGTTTCATTCCGTTCAAGCCAATGGCGGCAGTATATTGCCCTATGTTCAAATCCAATTTTATGCTGTGTCTGAACTGAAGCAAAGCCCCTTTTTGAACAATAGATGGCGAATCGGCTAACTTTAGTGTGGTTTTACAGTAAATCGGTATATTTTTATCAGTCCAGATCGTAACAGAGGCAAACGGGAAAGCAAATTCTGTCAATATCTCATATTCATAATAAATATTTATTATTTCTCCGCTTTCAAATATTTTACACGGTTGGCCGTCATAATCGCATAGTTTAAAAAAAGTACAACGTGCCATATCCTGATTGCCTATTACAGCCGACTTGGAAAGATTGGGTTGATATTCACTGCCATATCTTTTTTTAATTTCTTCAAATTCTGCAATAGCACTTGTTTTAACGCCATCGTCTTCATTCAAACTCGGCGATGCTATATGAATCGTTCTTTCATCAATAGAATTGTAATATAAGGCAATCGCTTCAGCAGGGTCGCCATAAAAGCGAGGTGCGCCATTAATCAGCAACAAAGCCTGGGAGCAATATTTTTCAATATCACCCATACCGTGTGTTACAAAAAGCAAACTCGTGCCCTTTTCCAATAATGCTTCCATACGGGCATGACATTTCTGCGAAAAAAAAATATCGCCAACACTCAACGCTTCATCCACAATTAAAATATCAGGATTGAGGCAGGCTTGTACTGCAAAGGCGAGTCGGACATACATCCCGCTTGAATAAAGTTTCACAGGTTGATCGATAAATTCGCCAATTTCGGCAAAAGCTTCAATCTCATCAAAAAGCGAATTAATTTCTTCGTTGCTAAACCCTAAAATAGCGCCATTCAAGTACACATTTTCTCTTCCTGTGAAATCCGGATCAAATCCTGCTCCAAGCTCAAGAAGGGCGCCGATACGGCCTTTCACCTCGATACCGCCTGCTGTCGGGGTTGATACACCGCATATTAATTGCAATAAGGTTGATTTACCGCTGCCGTTGCGTCCGATAATACCCAGCGCCTCTCCTTTTTTTACCTCAAAGGACACATCTTTCAAGGCATCAAACGTGCGATGGTATTTTTTTCTGAAAGGATGGAAAGTCTCTTTCACTCTATCGGAATTTTTATCATAGAGTTTATATGACTTGCTTAAATTCTGAACCTTTATAACGATGTCTTTATTCATATTATAATATTGCTTGTAAATAGAGTCCGTGTGTGCCTGCTGTGCGATTAGATTGATCACGGCCCAAGACTATAAAAGCTATTTTTCCAATTTATCAAGATGTTGTTGGGCGCTATCCAGAATGCTTACTACATCAAGACCGTTGCGGCCGTCAGTCATTGGCGTTGTTCCGTTTCTGATGCAATCGATAAAATGTTGACATTCCATACGCAATGGCTCCCTGAAATTAATTTTAGGGATGAAGATATCTCCACTCCTGCGCATCATTTGAAATTGACCGAAGCTATCAATATCGGGCAGATGTCTTATAATCCGCTTTTTATCAATGCCTTTGTCATAAATCATAATTTTCGATTCAGAGGATACATCATCATAAATCAGCATTTTTTTGCTGCCCACGACTATAATTTCTCTTGTCTTTCTGGGGGCGAGCCAACTCACATGAATATGCGCAGCACAACCCGAGGGAAATTTCAGATCAAGGAAAACCACATCCTCAATATCATCTTGCAAAAAAGTGAGCCCCTTAGCGCAGACTGATGAAGGCGTTTCTTCCATCCAATACAGGATAATTGAAATATCATGAGGAGCCAAATTCCACATGACGTTGATGTCCTCACGTACGCGTCCCAGATTCAAGCGTTGTGAATGAATGTAATAAATCTCACCTAATTCACCATTTTTAATGTAATCCTTAGCCTTGCGCACCGCATCATTATATAGAAATGTATGTCCGACCATAAGGACTTTGCCAGTTTTTTCAGACAGATCGGCCAACTCTTTTGCCTGCGGAGCAGTCATGGCCAGCGGCTTTTCCACCAGCACATGTTTTTTGGCAAGTAAAGCTTTTTTAGCAATATCATAATGGAGTGCCGCAGGAATTGCGACAATAACGGCGTCAACTTGCGGATTGTTCAGGATATGGTCAGGTGATTGAGTTACTTTTATATCCGGATAGATTTGCTTCATTTTATTCAATCGATCCGGATTTAAATCGCACACAGTGAATTCATTTACACCATCTGATTGGATAAAATTACGGATCAAATTTGGACCCCAGTAGCCAGCACCAAATTGTGCAATATTAATTTCCAGTTTATTCATGTTTCCATACAGCCGTTTATTTTTAAAGTGTCATGTTAATAAAATTAATGATTTTCGGTATTTTAATATCCGAGTATTCTGAATGGGGACAAACAGTAAAACTTGATTGCAGCCCGTTTGATAAAATTACAGTTCGGATTATTGATAAGATTTATGAGACCGGGAGGAAAGTAATACTATTTGCGTTAAATGATCGCCCAATCTAAAAAATCGTATTCTATTCAAATTTTGGGTACAATTTGTACTCTTGCTCTTAATCTTGCTCTTGCTCCTGTAATTCGAGTAAGAGCAAGATTAAGAGCAAGAATTTGGGAGTTTAATTTTCGCAAATGGTATAAAAGAAGAGTCCCAGCGGTAAAGATCGCTACCCATCTTGACAACAAGGCCTGTCTCTCTGGGGTGATGTAGCGCTCGGGCCAGTCGTTCGGCGTCGTCATAATTAATATCTTTAGGAGAGATAATCTTACGGTCCGGTTTCCATTTGTTCTCGTACTGCGTCTGAAACACGTTCTGTACTGTGCCTGTGAAATCGCCGGTCTCAAGCCTTGGAAAAAAACCTTTCCTGATTAGCCTCCCTCCAGCATCGGTCACTTTTGTGTCAAGCGAGTATCCGGTTTCGGTTCTCCATTCAATTGGTACACTTTCCTTGGCAAGAATATCACCAGTATCAATACCACAATCAATCTTATGGAGTATAACAAAGTACTTTGTTTGTTTATAGTAAATTGCTCGTTGATCAATTGAGCCGCCACGAAGCGGCCAACCCCTGTGTATATTCAAGCAGGCATTACTAGGGATAGAAATGACTGAACTGTCGAATATTCTTGGATATTGAACGACCAAAAAACACGTAGCCTGAAAACTACTCAACGTACTGAGACTTGCCGGGGCATTGATATCGTTTTTGGTGAAAGAAATAGTCTTAATGCCATGTTTCTGGGCTAGGCGTCGAAGACTGTTTGGATCGTGATAGTCGTCCTCGTGTGTATGAACGACCCCAACGATTCTGTGAGTTGTGTTTCGGATGCTCTCAACGAGCCTCAAAAACGCATTTGTAGTTATTGCGTATCTTGTGTTTCTACCTATGAAAAGAATACGTTCCACGCATATGTTCATTGCAAATGTTCCTGCTGAAGGTAAGTGAAAAGCGCTTGTCTGTCATCATCTCGAATATCAAGTTCGGCTAACCGTGATATATCGAACAGCTGCATACTTTGCCCTTCGCGAAGTGTCAAGGACTCTATGGGTCTGGTTAACGTTGCTGCATATACATATTCCCTCTTCATATTTGAAAAATACTGTGTTACCTTGCGGACGTCTCCCGGGCTGATGCGAAGCTCAAGTTCTTCTTCTATTTCTCTGCAGGCTGCGTCTTGAGTAGTTTCTCCAAGATCAACACTACCCCCAAAAAGAGCCCAGTACCCTGGGTAACGTATGCCAGCCTTTTTATCTCTCTTCATTAGCAGGAATTTATTGTCTGGAGTCCGCAGAATCACTGCTACGCCTTCAGCAGGCGACATGAGTGCGTCATGCAACGTATCAACATCTAGTTGATTGCTGATATCGAAGACCTTGCCCTCCAGAGGAACTGCTACAACCGTTTTTCCGCTTTGCAGTTCGGAGTGCCAAAGGTCAAACAAGCGTTTCTCTCCATCCCGCGGAGTAATCTTGTCTGCATGTTGGAAGAAATCGAAACCTTCGACACTGAATCCTGTGGACATCCAGCCTGTAGAATTGGATGGCTCAATCCGTTCAACCCCTAATGCTTCACCTGGATGACGGGCAAAAGGCGCGTAGAGTAGACCTCGATTTCGTCTAGGCATATCGGTGTGATTCGTAAGTACTGCGGAACCGATTGATGGAGTCCAGAAGTTGATACAGCGGCGTAAATCGTAGTAATCTGCAAAATAGTTGTCTGGACAATAGATAACAAACGGTTTCCCCTCTAGCTGTTTTCTTGCACAGCAAACGGCGTGGACGATACCCTTCCGTTTTGCTTGTTCAACGATTACAGCATTGAGAGAGGTATGATTACTTTCAATGTGAGAAAGTAGCTGCTCTTTGAGGTTCCCTACTATGAAGACGAAATTGGCTATTCCGGCTCGCTTCATTAGAGAAATCGCATAATCAAGAAGTGTTTCTCCTTGGAACATGAGAAGGCACTTCGGAATATGCAGTCCTGTTTCACCTAAACGCTTTCCCTGACCAGCTATTGGCATACAGACGGTCGATAAAGAATGGGCGAGTTTCATATTGCTTTCTCCTTTGCAGCAGAATACTGAGATAAGCGGCGGCGGGAAGACCGGACTGACGCATTAGCTCTGCACAGTCCCGCTCCACCGTCCGCTTCATCTCATTGGTGAAATTAAGCCGAGTACCAGCTTCGGCTTCGAATTCTAACTAATTTCGTTTATGGGTTTATTTTAAATAAATACATTATGTTGAATCATATACCATGTCCTATTCATGGCTTTTCAGTTTGGTCTATCAGTTTGATAAAGTCAATTGGTTTCAGAGCAAAATTACGGATCAAACTGGGTCCCTAATAACCGGCACCTAATTGCGTAACATTAATTTCTGATTTATTTATGTTTCCATTTTCCATGCAGCCATTTATTTTTAAAACGTCATAAAGCTTGGTTGCGATCCGTTTGATAAATAAAAAATTATCCTGCTTTGTCTGTGCCCGTTTTCAAGCATCATGTATTTTATAAATTATAAAATGGTCATTACTGTAAACTTTTAGGAGTTACGCAGTTGATCAAAATGCATACACCGGAACTGCCAGATAAGCTCTGACAGCATCCCGTATGATTTGAATTTCAGCTTCAAACCGGCTATAGCCGCTTTTCAGGCTGAAAATTTCAAATCTCAGAAAAGTTCTTATAGCGAGTCCGATATGATTTCTTTGAGCTTTTTCCGTCCTGCATCAGCAGCGTTCCACACCACAAAACTGTTTCAGTCCGCGATGATATTCCTCAATTGTCCATGAAAAGTCTGAAAACTGAATGCGTCGAAGTTCATTCATAGTCAGATCATTGGCAGCCTGATATTCGGTATTATCGTTTTTGGTAACTATTCCGAATATTTTCACAAATCCGTAACCTTTGAGATGAACAACGGTTCCATTTTCGGAAATTTCAGCAGATGACAAAGGGATATCACCCTTTCCATCAGGATTTATCAGTCTGTTCGGTTTTAAACGGGTCATCCATATCCACCCGCAATTCCGGATGGTTTTAAGGTTATCCAAACCCGCATACCAACTGTCTGAAAGAATGCACTCAGGCTCAAATCCACGTATTTCAGCTTTTAAAAGCATGTCTCGGAAATGATCATTTTCAGTTCAGCCGTCTGCGGATTTGTTATAAACCCGGTAATCACATGGAATGTGAGCATCTCCATCACTCCATAAAAGGGTGACTGGATTGATTCCTTTGACAACACTGCGATGTTTTCCAGACTGATGCTTTGTTACCAGCCCGATTTTCAGAGCATACGGTTTATCTGGAGTGGAATCATCTAATACCAGAATTCCTTTGTGGGGATTGATAAATCAGGATGATTCCTCTCTTAGACAGGTACATATTTTCCCGACCTAAAATCTGGATTAAATCCGGCACCTAACTCTAAAAGGGCGGCGATTCTTCCATTGGTTTCAATGCTTCCCGAAGTCGGTTGCAAAACGCCGCATAGTATTTGCAGAAGAGTTGATTTGCCGCTTCCGTTGCGGCCGATAATGCCAAGTGCTTCACCTTTTTTAATCTCGAAGGAAATATCTTTAAGGGCGTGGAAAGCATGATGATATTTTTTTCTGGCAGGATGGAAAGTTTCTTTAATTCTGTCAATTTTTTTATCGTAAAGATTGTAAATTTTGTTTAAATTTTTAGCGCTTATTACAATGTCTGAGTTCATCTTAATTTTACTTCAAATTTGAAAAGTGTGTAAGCAGTTTCATTAATATAAAATAAATAAAGAGTATAAATAAAAAACCTTCCAGAGAAAATCAATTTTCTCAAGGAAGGTTTTTTCTAACTCTTAGGACAGTAGTTCCATAGTGGGCATTAACGATCAATGCCCACTACATACGCCTATGGTAGATACCTATTTAATGTAAGTTATCGTTTTTTGTGGATTACTTCCATGAATCTGAGTCCAACCATCTGCATAAAACCACACACCTATAAAATTAAAACTACCCACCAGTTCAGCCTGCTCATCTCCATCAAAATTAACTTCCACTAATTCAATTGGATCGGCGTTGGTTAGTCTAACCCAGTTGGCGGCCGGATCATAAGTCCAAAGACCGTAAGCTCCCCAATCTCCGGCAAGCTTGTTTCCAAAGCGTATCATCGCTTCAGGTGAACCACCATGAAAATTGGTCCACACATTATTATCATAAAACCATATACCGATACCAACAAAACTACCGACCAGTTCGTCTTCTCCGTCTCCATCAAAATCAACCGTAATCATTTCAATGGGTTCAGAACCAGTTAGAGGTACCCATTTATTAGTCGGATCGTATAAAGAAAGACCTCCAGTTCCCCAATCCGCTGCCAACTTGTTACCAAAGCGTATCATCGCTTTAGGAGAATAATCATGAAAATTGGTCCAAACATTATTATCATAAAACCACATACCGATGCCAACAAAACTACCGACCAGTTCGTCTTCTCCGTCTCCATCAAAATCTACTGTTACGATTTCAATAGGTTCAGAACCAGTTATTTGGACCCATTCATCAGTCGGATCATATAAATAAAGACCTCCAGTCCCCCTATCAGCGGCCAGCTTGTCGCCAAAGCGTATCATCGCTTCAGGGGCTGAATCATGAAAATTGGTCCACACATTATTATCATAATACCACATACCGATGCCAACAAAACTTCCAACCAGTTCGTCTTTTCCATCACCATCAAAATCAACCGTAATCATTTCAATGGTATCCGAACCGGTAATTTGGATATATCCTTCATCCAGATCATAGGTCCAAAGGCCATAGTTACCCCAGTCTTGTGCAAGCACCTCAATTGGCCTTATGATTGGCGTGTCATCAAAAATATACAACAACGCCTCATCTGGAAAATACACAGCCAATTCATCCATCTCGTCATAATCTATGTCAACTGCCACCATTTCATCAGGATTCATGCTTGTCAAACGCACCCATTCTTCGGGAGTTCTATTCGGTATATAGGTGTACAAACCCTCGGTTCCAAAATCAACCGCCAACCCGCCATTGTAGGGTATGAGATTTTCCGCAGAGTCAGTTCCGATCGGATTCCATGTTGTACCGCTTACATGAACAAAAATACCATCGCTGAAGCTTCCCACCAGCTCTGTGATTCCATCTCCGTCGAGATCGACTTCGGTCAAAACTATGGGATCTATCGCCCTTAAAACTTCCCATGTATTGCTGCCGGCATCATATCTTTGTACGCCGCTTGAACCAAAATCAGCAACCAAGCTATCGCCATGAGGAACCATGCTTTCCGGTGTGTCGTCATGAATTTTATCCCAATCCGTACCGCTTACATGGACAAAAACACCATCATCGAAACTACCCACCAAGTCATCATCGCCATTGCTTTCAATATCGACCGTCATTAATAAAATCGGATCATCATCCTTTAAGTCTGTCCATCCATTGTCGTCATCATAGCTTTTTACGCCGCCGTCGGTGGAACCGAAATCAGCAGCCAGAATACTGCCACTGCTGTTATAATAAGGTACCATCGCATCTGGCGCATTATTTGCCGCATCTATGATTGTGTCCCACAACTTATCACTCTTATGAATATAAACACTGCCAGCAGGGTCAGCAGGAAAACCAGCTACCAAATCATCATCACCATCATTGTCCCTGTCGGTAACCATGAGATAGTTAGCATCTAGGAAGGCACCTCCTGCATCTGAGTGTGTCAACTCGTTCCAGTCAGTTCCATCATAAGTCCGCACGCCACTTGTGCCATTGTCGCATGCTAGAACGTTATTATATTTGATCATTTGTTCTGGTGCAACCGTATCGATTCTGGTCCAATAGTCATTTGCAGGAATGTATCCGCCTTCTTCAGGTGCATTGGGTACCCACGGATGATAATCATTGCCATACTTATCCTGAGTGCCTAGTTTTTGATACTCTATCAAATCAGAATAACCGTCATTGTCATGATCGGAATTCTCATCTGCATTATCGGTAATATGTCCGAAATGCTCTAATTCGTATGGATCAGACATACCGTCATCATCGGCATCCAAATCAGCTACTTCTATCGTGCCGTCGTTTGCATTGGTAACAACTAATGTCGGATATGCCAGGGTAAGATCGGTTTCAGTCGGCCCCGATGATCCGACAAGATAGGGTAAATCCTCACCGGTTGTATAACCAGCATCAGCGTTATCAATATAAGTTGGCTGAATGATAAGATCATATACATCGGGATCGTTATCTTCTGTGTCTGTGCCTATTTTAATATGGAGCTTAAAAAGAGTTGTAATTGCATCGTCATCCGCAGTCTCGGTCTGGTCATGAGTTTGAACCTGGGCACCGGCAATTCTAAGTTTAAAATCTACCAGATTGGATAAAATGGGTTGTTTGTACTCGTCTTCAGGATCGGAAGAGCCTGTAGGAACGTAAACACTTGGGACACCACTAAACGGCTTTTCGTCCCCGTCAATCGTAACTCTGGCCCATTGAGTGGTGAAAGTTTGAAAAAATGCACTTTCAATTTTTACAAGTTCAAATTTAAAATCGCTATCAAATGTGATAGTAAATGCAGCTGCGGCAATATCGCCCGGATTGGTTACCGTAATGGGTATTACGACAGTATCACCGTTATCACCCGCGACGGAGCCGACCGTTATTTCGTGAAATGCAAACGTACTGGATGCTGCGATCAGCATCGCTGTAAAAACAGATAATAATATTATAGATATTTTTGATTTCATAGTTCCTCCTATTAAACTTTAAGTGTAAAGTTTTAAGTGTGAAGTTTTAAGTTATTTCGTCACCTTTCAAAAACTTTTCGATCTACTGATAATCCATCTAGGCAGTATTAGGAGGCGGGGGAGTCAGATTACAGACAAATGATTGATAAGATATATTCAGATTGTATATTGATTCGTTGTAATACGAAGAAGACAACAAGTAGTATGACGAAATAATAAATGGTGAATCTGACGAAGAAAAAGTAAAAGCGGATTTATCTTCATTATCTGTTGTAATTGCAGTTTGCAAACCCGCGGCTACATACAAGCTTGAAAGCGTTTTTTTCATTTCAGCCTTAAAACTGCCGGCATTTTGGGCCGAGTGAGCTAAAGCCTGCGCACTTAAAATGGCATGTTCAAGCATCGCCCTGTTCGATAGATTTGTATCCTCCGGGTTGAATACTGGCAGTCCGGTTGACAGCATGGTAACAATGAGGAGTGCGCTTAGTATGTGTTTAGTGGTTTGCATTGCAATTGTTCAGTTTTTTACGGTTTTAGTCATAAAATACTTTAGGGTTATTTAAAAAAATTGCCGGTTTAAATTATCAGTTATTAAAAAATGCTGTAATTTACAGTTTAGGTAATGAAAAATTAAGCTTTACATAATTGTTATGCAATTTGTATGCCATGTTGCGCTGATTCATATATTCAGTGCAAAAAACACAAAGGGAAAAAATATTTCAACAATTAACGAATAAAAAGTGTAATTGGAATTATACCAATTATTGGGAGTTTTGTATTGTTTTTTCATAATTTCACTTTTTTTGTATTGTTTTTTCATAATAGTTCAGCCACTAAGGCACTAAGCCACAAAAGTTAAAATACTATTCTATTGATGCCGCATAAGCAATTTTTTGAGCAATAAATTGGCATCCTTCATATTGTGCTGAAAGTAGTTTACACTTTATATATCGTCTCTACGGGACTTGGCGCTTTAGCAGGCTTTTCTTCTATAGATATTATGTCCCTAACGGGACAAAGTGTAAACCGACAAATGAAAGATGCCAATCAATTCTTCTTTTTTGGACAAAAGTTTATACTTCATACTTTTTTGTGTCTTCGAGTCTTAGTGGCTGAATTTTTACGTTTTTTCATAATTTCACTTTGTAAAATCATTAAAGCCATCCGGCGTCAAACTACAACACATCTGCAAATTGCGGCTTGAGTTTCTGAAATATTAATGCCCCAATGATAAAAGTTGTGCCTGCAAAACACCAGAAATAAAGAGTTTGATACGGATGATGCCAAAAAAACTGAAAATAAATAAACGATTCGCGGTATCCCTGGACAATATAAAACATCGGATTGAGTTTGATAAATTTATGGATTCCGACGGGGAACATATTTATATCCCAGAAAATCGGCGTTGCCCAAAAACCGACTTGCAAAATCACAGTTACAATCTGTCCGGTGTCACGAATAAAGACATTTAAGGCTGAAACAATCCATCCGATTCCCAGTGCCAAAACACACATACAGATCAAATAGTAAAAAAACTGGAGATAATAAAAACTGAATGGCATGCTTTGAAACAGCAACAAACCAATCAGGACGCATAAAAAGACTGAATGGGTAATGAGATAGGATACAATTTTTATAATCGGCAATATTTGCGATGGGAAAATAGTTTTTTTGATCAAATTGCTGTTGCCGATAATCACACCCGCAGAACCATTAACTATATCGGCAAAAACAAACCAGATCGACATTCCGGCGGCCAGCCATACGACAAAGGGGATGCCGTTGGTAGGTTGCATTCTGAAACCCACACTGAATACAAACCAATAAACAGAAATCATCACAATAGGGTTGATAAATGTCCAGAAAATTCCCAAAAACGACCCTACATATTGTGTGGCAACTTCCCGTTTGGCCATGGAGAAAATCAGATTTCTTTGCATATATATCAATCTGATAAAATTAACAAAACTTAGTTTTAGCAAGAACATTTTTTTATAACTTGGTCTATTTGGATGTATTCTGGTTTATTTTGGCACAATATTGGTTATACGTCCTTCTCAGACCGGTTTTCAAACTTATTTTTGCCTGCCAACCGAGTGCATTGATAATTGATACATCCAATATTTTTCGAGGCGTTCCGTCCGGTCTGGTCTGATCCCAAATTATTTCGCCTTTGTAATCGACAATATTTGCAACAATTTCAGCCGTTGCTTTCAATGTCTGATCGTTCCCGCAACCGATGTTGACCAGCGGCAAACGGGGCGGCACAACTAATTCGTCAAATTCGGCATCTTCAAGATTCATTAAAAATATACACGCTTGCGCCAAATCATCCGCATGCAAAAATTCACGATAAGGAGTACCGGTTCCCCAAAGACGAACTCCGGGAACTGCTTTTTGCAATGATTGGGAATTGCAACGAATATCCGCAGGCGGTTTAAAACCGGATGCCGTGGTTATCGCAATCAAATCGGCCAGTTGTTCTTCAGGAATAACACCGTAAAGTGCCTGCTCTCTCAAAATCATTTCCCAGTCGCCCTTGGAAGCCAATTTTGCCAGATGAAATTTACGTATGAGCGCCGGAAGAACATGGGAGTTTTTCAAGTCGTAATTGTCATTCGGCCCGTATAGATTCGTTGGCATGACACTTAGAAAACATGTACCATGTTGGCGATTAAACGCTTCGCAAAGTTTGACACCCGCAATTTTGGCAATCGCATAAGGTTCATTGGATGGTTCCAGAAGTCCGGTTAACAGATATTTTTCTTTAAGCGGCTGCGGTGCAAGCTTGGGATAAATACAGGAACTCCCTAAAAAAAGCAGGCGTCGAACACCATATTTATAAGAGGCTTCAATGACATTATTTTGTATTTTAAGGTTGGTTAACAGGAAATCCTTCGGATAGGTTGCATTAGCTCTTATGCCCCCCACTTTGGCGGCTGCAAGAAAAACGAATTGCGGCTTTTCAGTTTCAAAAAAGGAATTTACCGCTTCCGGTTCTTCAAGATTCAACTCGGCATGAGTGCGGACAACGATGTTTAAATAACCGTGTGATTCTAAATTGCGGTATAAAGCCGAGCCGACGAGTCCTTTGTGGCCGGCGATATAAATGGTCGCTTTTTTATCCATTTCTTTTTAAAATCCTAATCCTAATCTTAATCTTAATCGAATCCAAAACGGCAGCACACTGCAAGAGCAGAACCGCATGCAATATCAAAATATTTGTATCGATCACGCTATGTAAATTTACCATTGCCTTCTGCAATGTTTAACGGAACTGAAGTGGAAGCTCTTTCTATTTGATCGTAACCAGCATACTTTTTTGGAATCCGTTCCAGGATATTTTGAAGCCATACAATAAACTCAATAGATTTCTGATATACGATTAATTTTTCATGATCAAATGTTTTGGGCATTATAATGACTTTTTGGTTAGAATTGATGGTGAGATTACGATTATGATTAAGATTAAGATTAAGAAATTGATACGTTGTTTTATTTTAGAGCTTCATATTTCACATATCCGCATAAATGATCGCTTTTTCATCCATTTCTTTTTAAAATCTTAATCCTAATCTTAATCTTGATCCAATCCATACTGTACTTTTGGCTCAAAAACTCGATTTGTCGAATTGCTTCTAATTAACCCAACAAGCATAGATACAATATTTAACAATATTTCTTTACCCTGTAATATTTCATGTTTTTCTAATAACGCTTTAGCTACAAACACATCCAAAACGGCCGCACACTCCAGAGCAGAACCGCGTGCAATATCAAAATATCTACATCGATCACGCTGTGTAAATTTACCATTGCCTTCTGCAATGTTTAACGGAACTGAAGTGGAAGCTCTTTCTATTTGATCGTAACCAGCATACTTTTTTGGAATCCGTTCCAAGATATTTTGAAGCCATACAATAAACTCAATAGATTTCTGATATACGATTAATTTTTCATGATCAAATGTTTTGGGCATTATAATGATTTTTGGGTGAGAATTGATGGTGAGATTACGATTAAGATTAAGATTAAGATTAAGAAATTGATAAGATAAGTTGTTTTATTTTCGATCTTTATATCTCACATATCCGCTTCACAACTATCAGGCACCGCCAAATCGTTGCTATCCAAAATCGCCTCACGCACGCTTTCATTGAGATCATTCACCACCATATCATGCACCATGGTTTCAAATGAAATTTCAGGCTTCCAACCGAGTTCACGATTCGCTTTGCCCGGGTCTCCCAGCAAAGTTTCAACTTCGGTAGGACGAAAATAACGCGGGTCAACGGAAACGACAACCTCACCTTTAGTGAATATTCGAGGTTTGATATGGCATTCATATTTGGCCATCAACGATGATGGGCGAATACCTGTGATGACGCCTTTTTCATCAACTTCGCTTCCTTCCCATTCCAATTCAATGCCAATTTCACCAAAAGCGTGCTCACAAAATTCTTTGACAGAATGCTGCTCTCCGGTTGCAATAACAAAATCATCCGGTATTTCTTGCTGTAAAATCATCCATTGCGCCCGCACATAATCTTTGGCATGCCCCCAATCTCTTAATGAATTCAAATTGCCCAGAAATAGTTTGTCTTGCAATCCGAGCGCAATACGCGCCACTGCACGCGTAATTTTGCGGGTGACAAACGTTTCCCCGCGTATCGGCGATTCATGGTTAAACAAGATACCATTGCAGGCAAACATATTATATGCTTCTCTATAGTTCACCGTACACCAATAAGCATAGAGCTTTGCGCATGCATAAGGTGAACGGGGATAAAAGGGCGTCTTTTCTGTTTGTGGAATTTCTAATACTTTACCATAAAGCTCCGAAGTGGAAGCCTGATAAAAACGTGTTTTGCCTTCAAGACCCAATAGCCGAATCGCTTCCAACAATCGTAAAGTGCCTAAAGCATCCACATTGGCGGTATATTCGGGCGTTTCAAAAGACACCTGCACATGACTTTGTGCCGCCAGATTATAAACTTCATCGGGTCTTACTTCCTCAACGATACGTATCAAATTGGTCGCATCGGTCAAATCACCATAATGAAGCGCAAAACGCACATTTTTTTCATGGGGGTCTTTATAAAGATGATCGACACGCGCGGTGTTAAACGAAGATGCACGACGCTTGATTCCATGCACTTCATAACCTTTGCCAAGTAAAAATTCGGCCAAATAGGCGCCATCTTGTCCGGTCGCACCTGTAATTAACGCTTTTTTCATAGCAATTTATCTATTATCAATAAAAACTAAATCAGCTCGTTCAAATTAAAATTAATTGCATTTCATCTACTGCCGGCTGCTTACTGAAGACTGCCAACTGAAGACTGCCAACTGAAGACTGCCAACTGAAGACTGCCAACTGAAGACTGCCAACTGCCTAAGAATGTTCAAAATGGGTCAACGCCGGTTTCCCGATTGGGTAAACATTGAATCCGATTTGATACAAACTTTCATGGTCAACAATATTGCGACCGTCAAAAATGAAACACGGCTTAATCATAGAATTATAAATTTTTTGATAATCCAATCTCCTATATTCATCCCATTCAGTCATAATCGCAATCGCATGGCATCCTTCAGTCGCCAGATATGGGTCTTCGATATATTTTATCTTATTGTTCAGATGTTTGAGGTCTGTCTTGGCATTGTCGATTGCTTTAGGGTCTGAAATAATTAATTCCGCTCTTTCTTCAACCAATCTTTCGGCAATGTATATGGCCGGGCTTTCACGCGTGTCACCGGTATCAGCCTTAAATGCGAAACCGAGAAGCGCAACTTTTTTGCCCGCCAATGAATTAAACATCGCGCCGAGCATATTCGATACAAACCGTTTCTTTTGGTAATCATTGATTTTAATCACACTTTCCCAATAATCAGCCACTTCGTTCAACCCGTAATGACGGCAAATATATACCAGATTCAGGATATCCTTTTTAAAACAGGAACCGCCAAAACCGACGCTTGCGCTCATAAATTTATTCCCGATACGACTATCAACGCCCACAGCACGCGCCACATTGGCTATATCGGCATCAGTTTGTTCACAAAGAGCGGATATAGCATTAATTGATGATATTCTTTGGGCTAAAAAGGCATTGGCAACCAATTTAGACAGTTCGCTGCTCCAGATATCTGAGGTGATAATCTGTTTTTGGGGCACCCAGTTGGCGTAAATCTCGACCAACTCGTTGCGTGCTTTCAAACCGCTTTCAGTGAGACGTGATCCGATCAGGACGCGGTCCGGATTTTTCAAATCATTGATAGCTGTTCCTTCAGCCAGAAACTCCGGATTTGATAACACGTCAAAATGAAAATCACTCTTATTGGATGTGAGAATTCGCTCCATGGCTAACGCTGTTTTTACCGGAAGCGTGCTTTTTTCAACAATTATTTTGGGTGAATCCGAACATTTGACAATCTGTCGAGCCGTTTTTTCCCAATATTGAAGATCAGCAGCCATGCCGGCACCTACGCCAAATGTTTTTGTCGGCGTGTTGACACTGACAAAGATAATATCCGCCGTGTTTATATTTTTTTCAACTTCAGTGCTGAAAAATAGATTTTTTCCTCGCACCGCTCGCACGATTTCATCCAAACCCGGTTCGAATATCGGCAAATTGTCCGAATTCCACTGGGCAATCCTGTCAGGATTAATATCTACCACCGTAATTTTGTGTTGCGGGCATTTATAAGCGATCATCGCCATTGTCGGGCCGCCTACATACCCTGCACCGATACAAAGAATATTTTTTTTAAATTCCATTTTTTATTGTTCCTGATTGTTTTGAATTCTATTTGGCAAGGCTATAATCAGTAATTTTGAATCACATTATAACAATGCGGTTTTGGTGGATACCTGCTTTTGACAGCTTTGCATATACATCATCTATCGAATCCATGGTAGTGATAAGAATTCGATCAAAAGACAAAGATTTCAGGGTTTCAACTTTACGAATTTTCATACGTAGAAAAATCTGGTCGGCTTTTAGGTCATCAACAACGCAAACAACCTTAAGAGTTACGTCCTGAACCGAAATGAAAGCGATTTCGGCTAAAGGTGTGGCTCCGTAGAATACGATACGACGAACCCCATGATGTTCAAGTTCTGCAAATAGACGATACAGTTTTTGACGCGCATCTTTATAAAAATAAAAAGAATGCTGAATATATTCATAAGTCAGGCGTGATTTTTCCGCAACGCCTTTGGGTGTTAGAATGTATTTAATCCGCTTGCGAGGAATCGTTTTTATTTTAAAATAGCCTTTATGAGCCAGACGCTTAATGAAAGAATTGACCAAGCCTAGGGAAACATTCATCTTATGAGCCAGATCACGTTGGCTGTAAACAATGTCTTTATCAATTTCCTCAAGCAACTTGAGAGTCCGAATATCTTGTACGTCCATTTTTACTATTTGTATTTTTTGTACTTTGATTTTGAATTCTTGATCTTAATCATTCAGATTAAGAGTACGATTAAGAAATGGGGAAGTTATTTCATCCTTGATCCTAAACAGTTAAATATAATCAGTAGATCGAAAAGTTCCTTAAAAGTTCCGTAGGAACGGCATGTTTGTAGCAGATGTCAGCCCCGTACCCCTGGAGTCCCGTAGGGACGGCATGTCCGCATCGGAATATGCCGTCCCTACGGGACTCAGCGGACACAGGGTATTCGGATTCTACAAATATGCCGCTCCTACGGAGCTGAAAGCAGACATGCCGTTCGTCACCTTTCAAAAACTTTTCGATCTACTGATAATATTTTGATTTTTTTGAGGCTGACCGGAACAGGTCAAATTTTTGGGGAAAAATTGTGCAGGAGTGCATTTCTTAGAGGCCAAACCAGACCGCATTTAGAAAAGTGCACAGCTCCGCTTGGTGAGTTACATCGCTGTTTAACTCATAACTATTTAAATTAATTACAGTTTTATTTGCAAAAAGCAAATAATCAGCTTTTTTAACGCCGATATGTTCAGCTTTTGAACATACTGTTCGCATAAAGTCAAGCATATTTTTTTACCATTCGTTTAAAAAAAATAAGGCAGTGGGCCAAATCCGTTGTTCAAAAATTTAGAGCCTATGTATTGACAAACTAATTTATGCATCATCAACATTTGTGATTTTTGAAACGTGATGCGTGAATTCACGTTTCACGGATGGTTGGGGAACCTGTGCTGTTTTGCAGAGGTTACCGGAATAGGCTTGCGGCAAGAAAAATAAGTGAACCGACAACGCTGCAAATAAACAGAATGCCGGTTAATGATTTTAATGATTCCGTAAATGAAATTCCTTTTCTACGAGCGTCTGTGTAGGATGTGAAAAACGACAAGCCCATGACCAACCAAAGTGTCAATATGGCTACTACTATCGTTATTATATTCATGGTTATTACCTGCTATTTTTCTGTTTTTAGGATGGCGTCGGCCCGCAAGCAAGCAAGGTTTCATCCTTGAGTGTCGTTCCGAATTTGTCAATCACTTCGCGCACGGTGAGTTGCTGCTTTTCATCGCCTTGAACGTCGATTTGAATACGTCCTTGGTGGAGCATAATCATACGATTGCCATAACGCAACGCCTGGTTCATGTTATGAGTGATCATTAAGGTGGTGAGTTTATGTTGAGTGACCATTGTTTCTGTCAGTTCAATGACTTTGGCGGCTGTGCGTGGATCAAGGGCAGCCGTGTGTTCATCTAAAAGCAACAGTTGGGGCAGGGTTAAGGTGGTCATAAGAAGGGTCATTGATTGGCGCTGGCCGCCGGACAGAAGACCGACCGGTTGTTTCAAACGATCTTCCAAACCTAAATCCAATACTTTCAGGATTTCACT
Organism: Desulfococcaceae bacterium HSG9; assembly: GCA_030378005.1. Classification (GTDB taxonomy): domain Bacteria; phylum Desulfobacterota; class Desulfobacteria; order Desulfobacterales; family JAUCGF01; genus JAUCGF01. The sequence continues at coordinate 46,532 of JAUCGF010000102.1, forward strand.
GTAACGCTTACGCCGGGCTTCGGTAACGCCCCATTTCAATCTCCGACGCTTTCCACGTAGTTCCGCGATACTGAGATTTTCCTCAATGGTCATATCCGCGGCCGTACCCATTGTCGGATTTTGAAAAACACGCGCAATGTAACGCGCCCTTCGGTGTTCCGGCGCGCGGGTGACATCCTGGTGAGCGATCATAATCCGACCGTCATCCGGCAGGTAAGTTCCGGCGATAACGTTCAGAAGCGTCGATTTGCCGGCACCGTTGGAGCCGATAATCGTAATAAAATCCCCCGGAACGACTTTTAGATCAATATGATCCAAAGCGCGTTTTTCATCTAAAGTGCCGGCATTAAATATTTTGGTAACGCCTTCCAAAGCTAATATATTATCTGACAATATCAAATTCCTCGCAAATGAATTTTACCTTCACGGCTTTTCTTAAATGCCGGGATGCCAAGTGCCAGAATCACCATAAATCCGGTAGCCATCTTCAGATCGGTGGGTGCCAAACCCAGTCGCAACCCTAAAGAAATAATAAAACGATAAAGAAATGAGCCGACTACAGCCGCCAGCGTCAGGCGAAACACCGTTTTGGGTTTGATCATGGCCTCACCGATAATAATGGATGCCAGGCCGGCGACAATCATACCGATTCCCATACCGACATCGGCAAAGCCCTGATCTTGAGCGATAAGCGCACCTGAAAGAGCGACTAAGGCATTGGACAGCCCTAACCCGAAAACGGTGGCATTATCCGTGTTTACACCGAGCGAACGAATCATATCTTCATTATTGCCGGTGGCACGCAATGCCAGGCCGTATTCGGTATGAAGAAAAATATCAAGCAGCGCCTTTATAGCAACTGTGACCAAAAGAAAGAAGATAATAACCGGAATATAACGGCTGATATCCATGTTTTCCATGAAAGTGAACATGGTGGGTCTGTCCAAAAGCTGGATATTGGCACGTCCCATTATTCTTAAATTGACCGAATAAAGAATGGTCATCATCAGAATTCCCGCCAGGAGGCTATTGATTTTCAGGCGTGTGTTAAGCAAGCCGGTCATACTGCCGGCTGCAAAGCCTGCCAGAGTGGCAACCGCCACTGATAATGTCGGCTCGACCCCTTCAAAAATCAGACGGGCGGCCACAGCACCGCCGAGAGGGAAACTGCCGTCAACGGTGAGGTCAGGAAAAGCCAGGACACGAAATGCCAGTGTGATTCCCAACGCCACCAAAGCGTAAGCCAAGCCCTGCTGTAAACTTATTGGTAAAATATTGAGTATTAGCATCCGTTTTAAAGTGCCTTTAGAAAGGATGAAGTTTGAAACATCATTGATTTGTGTGAGGCTTTGCCACTAATCTGTAGCAGATCCTTGCAACAGGCCAAACTATTTTTCAACCCTGTCGGCCTTATCAATAAATTTCTGCAAAATTTCAACACCCTGTTTTTTGGCATTTTTTAAACTTATATGTAGTGCAAGTGCATCCAGTTTCTTCGCCAGTACGGATGGAAGCATACCGGGTTTTTTGCCATCTTTTAAAATTTGGGCTGCTATTTTACCAGCAGAATACCCAACTTTAAAATAATTAAACCCAAGCGCGGTTATTGCGCCCAGAGCAACCTGATCGGTGTTGCCGACAAAAAACGGAATCTTATCAGCATTGCAGACTTTGGTCACCGAGCCTAAAGCCGATGCCACCATATTGTCTGAAGTGATATACAAAGCGTCCACCCGGCCAACAAGGGATTGCGCCGCTGTATAAACTTCGCTGGAGTTGGCAATGGTCACTTCAATCAGCTCAAGACCTCGTTTTTTCATCGCTTCACGGGTCCAGCCGATACTTTTTACGGAATTGGCATCGCCGGCATTATAGATCGTACCCCATTTTTTAGCCTTGGGAAGCATTTCATGATATAATTCGATCTGACGCTCAATTGGCCACGCATCCGATACACCGGTAACATTGCCGCCGGCAGCATCCATGGTTTTCACCAGACCGGCATCCACCGGGTCGGTTACGGAAGAATAAACCACCGGAATATTTTTAATGACCTTGCAGGCCGCTTGGGCTGTGGGTGTAGCAATGGCATGAACAAGATCAACTTTGTCATCGGCAAACTTCTGGGCGATAGCCTGAGCGTTGGACATTTCCCCTTGGGCATTCTGATAGTCGTATTCGGCCTCAATCCCCGCTTCTTTTAGAGCCTTTTCAAATCCTTTTTGATCAGCTTCTAAAGCCGGATGCGAAACAATGACCGTTACGCCAATTTTATAAACTTTGGCCGTAGCCGGAACACTGGCAACCAATCCGACTGCCAGCAAAAGCATAAAAGCGATTCCCAATTGTTTTTTCATAATCTAATTTCCCTTCATTCAGTTAGTGATTAGCATTCAATTATTGTACACACGCCTAAAATGGAATGACTATAAGGATAAACGGTGCGGTTTGTCAAGAAATAATCCGTTCTGAATTCAAAAGAGCTTTATCAACAAAACGCAAGGCGCAGGCTTTCCCGCATTATTTTGCCTGTAACATGTTCATCAGGCGCATGCTGGTTTTGGTACAGTATCACCATGGCCATAAGTTAAAATAGCCGGCAGGGCTTCATCCTCAATCCGGCATTATTTTTCCAAATCCTTGCTTATCGCTAATCTTTATATAGACAGTTACATATTAAATTTCACAAGGCTGGAGGGAGGAGGCTGTATTGTAATACGCCGACGACCGATAACGCAGTGTGATTTGATATGTGACTGTTTATAGATATCTTATGATTATTTCAAGTTGATTTTAAACGGCTTGATCTGGTTTCACAAGTTGGTGCGCAAAATTCCCAAAATACGGGGCGGTTTCTGATTGATTGCAATCAATTTGCCGGATGGCATCTGGCAGGTGCTGTTTTTTAATCGTATTCAAATCCGAGGCTGGCGGCAGCAATTGGGAGGACGTTTTTATTTAAAGCATAGCTTCGCTCTATTATACCGTTTTTTTACCGAAATCAAACGTATGGCGAGGAGCCGCTTTTGCCGGCTCCTTTTTTGTATAGCCCCATATTGGCGCAGCGGCTATTGCCGGGCCATTCTTGCAGCTATTTCGGTAAACGTCTTGGTGACGACCGTGTCCCTGTTTTTATCTTGATAAGATTCGCCGGCGTCTCCGCAGGCCACCATTTGCGGATCAAAGGGAATTTTCCCTAAAAATGGAATGTCGGCGGCTTTTGCGGTTGCCTGCCCTCCTCCGGAACCGAAAATTTCAATGGCTTCGCCACAGTGCGGACAGGCCAAACCGCTCATATTTTCGATCAGGCCCAAAATTCCCATTTTCAAAGTACGGCAAAAATTGATTGATTTGCGGACATCGGCAAGCGCGACTTCCTGGGGTGTGGTGACAATAATAGCACTGGCATCATTAATCAGTTGGGCGACTGTCAAAGGCTCATCACCGGTTCCGGGAGGACTGTCAATAACCATGAAATCCAAATTACCCCAATCAACATCACCGATGAATTGACGAATGGCGGCATGTTTGAGAGGGCCGCGCCAGATAACGGCGTTATCCTTGTCCGTCATCAGCGACTCGGTGGAAACCGCGCTCAGATTATCAGAATACCGCATGGGTCGGATCTTTTTATTTTCATTCGCGGTGAGCATGCCTTTAAGCCCGAGCATACGCGGTATATCGGGACCGTGAACATCAACATCCATAAGGCCGACTTTAAACCCCATATTAGCAAGCGCAATTGAAAGATTGACGGATACGCTTGTTTTGCCTACCCCGCCTTTGCCGCTCATAACAACAAATTTCTTCCCTATTTTTACCAAAGCGTTTTTTGCTTCGACATCGGGATCCGGTTTCGGCGGTTTGTCCGCAATACTGATTCCTTGCTGAGTGTTTTCCATTGTTATCTCCTTTTAAGATTAGAAATTAAATAACTTACACATGTTAAAAAAGAGGAGTGCTGACTTCAGTTTGCATAACGGGCAAAGCTGACTGAATCCAGTAAGTTATTAAATTTGCATTTCTTATTTTATACCACCATTGACGTTGATTTCGGCGTACTCAAGAATATCTGGCACGATATCTGTCCAACCGAGAGGCATGATGTGGACACCTTGGAATTTATCTTTGTGTTTCCTGATAAACCGTCCCATCATCTCGGCAGATTTTTTCTTGCGGTCCGCTTTATCCACCGAGCCGATTTCGTTGATCCATTTCTGTGGGACAGAAATACCCGAAATATAATTGTTCATATATTTTCCCATTGCTGGGTTTTTTAGTACAACCACTCCCAGTTGAACAGGGCAGTCGAACAGCTCTGTTTTTGCAACGAATTGATCAATCACACTGTCTTCATACACAGCCTGGGTTTGGAAAAATTGCGCACCGGCTTCAATCTTTTTTTTCATTTTAATCAACTGTAGGTCCAGCGGCTGGAAATTGGGGTTAACCACCGCACCGATAAAGAAATCCGGTGCGTTCAGAAGATCGTTGCCGACCATATCCTTGCCTTTCTGTAAATCGGCGGCGATTTTTACCAACTGCACCGAATCCAAATCAAACACCGGTTTGGCTTCTATGTGATCTCCGAGATTTGTATGATCGCCGGTTAACAGAAGCATGTTGTCAACCCCCAGTGAAAACGCGGTAAGTATCTCTGACTGTAGGGCAATGCGGTTTCGATCCCGGCAGGTAATCTGGTAAATCGGCTCAAATCCGTTTTGCTTTAGCTTGACGCTGGCCGCCATGGAACCCAGTTTCATAACCGCACTCTGGTTGTCGGTGACATTTATCGCATGAACTTTTTTTTCTAAATGCAGCGCTTCCGCCATGCACGGCGGCACATAATCTTTATCTCTGGGAATGGCGCCTTTGACCGGACCGACTTCTCCTGTAACTACAAATTCGCTTTTATCAAACAACTCACTTAATTTCATTCATATTCTCCCTTATAACAACTATTTTTTTCCTGATCGTAGATCAATCTATATTGCTGACGGTTACAGTGCCGGCCATTGAAGAAAATGAGGCCTTATGATGACTGACTTTCAGGCTGCGGGGGCGGCTCCATTTGGCATGATTTTTTGGCTTCTGATAGGATTCTATCAAATCCAAACGACCCAGCTTCATAAGCCGGTCATAGATCATAATCCAGCCGCAATTCCGATCAGCATCTACTTCACATTTACCGTTTTCAGCACCGCCACAGGGCCCATTTAGCAGGCTTTTGGCACAAAGGGTCAACGGACACAACCCTCCGGTAAATTCAATAATGCATTCGCCGCATAGGGAACAATATTCGTTGATTTCACTTTCGGAAACGGTCTCTCCTCCAAAAATAGTATCGCAGCCCGGATGGACCATACCGCCATCGGTAGCATCAATCACCGTATGCACTCCCTGTCCGCAGCCCAATACCAGAAATGAATCGGTATTTTTAAGTTGCTCATCATATTCTGTCTTCAACACTTTGGTTGTGTGGTCCAACTTGCAAAGGGACATACCCTGTGGTCCCGGTACAGTATAACCGGAAATCTCAATGCCTCTTTTTTCAAGGCGTTCAGACATGGCTTTAGTTTCATCTTCACCACCGGAGTGGCATTTCCAGGCGCAATTGTTACAGCCGACGACAAACACTTTCTCGCCGGGTTTGATATGCTTTACAATTTCCTCAACAGGTTTTTGAATTGTTGCGTGCACGAAGCACCTCCTTGTGATATTAATTATCTGAAAGTCTATACTTAAATTTTAACAATCCACTGGTTTTCTCTGCTTTGTTGCTTCCGATCAAAAAATCAGGCAAACCGGCCTGGAGGAAACCGATTTACCTGATATGAGATGTAGCCTTCTATGTAGGCAAGCCAAGTTTTGCATCTCAATATTATTTTATGCAATTTTGATGCCAAAATATTTCTGGAACCGTGTTATTGCATTGTTGATAAGCTTTCAGCCCCTTCAATCGGCATTACCAGAGTTTTTAACCAACTCCTCAGCAAGCGCCGAAGAAAGGGTTTTGTCAGACTGAAGACCGATAAAGCGCCGTACCTCCTTGCCATTTTTAAACAGTATCAGAGTCGGCACACTGGTAATGTTGAGACGCATGGCCAATTGTCTGCAATCATCCACATTAAAACCGGTCACCGACACCCGGCCTTTATATCTTTCGGCTAGTTGTTCCGTAATCGCCCTTTGAAGCCGGCACGGCGCACACCAAAGGATGTCAAATTCTGCCAGTGTGATTCCGTTGCGAATGATGAGATCAAAAGATTCCGCTTTTTCTGATATTTCTGCTGCCATAATCTTCAGATGAATTGATAAAAATTTATGCATCAATGGTAACCGTTCACACCCCCTGGTTCCCATGCTTTGCGTGGGAACCCTTTATGGTGCCGACTACTGTTGGACGCAACCAACATAGAGCGTTCCCACGCGAAGCATGGGAACGAGGTCGTGTAGGGGAAAGCAACGGTTACCATCAATGCAATTAATATTAGCAATTTTTATGCCAATTGACTTTGATTATAAAGAGAATTACGTAACCTTATGAAATAAAAAAATATTTGAGATAAAATCAGATTGTTCAAAACGGATGCCTCATTGGGGTTGACATTATTTAAAGCGTTACCTATAAAGAAACGAAACGTAAAGTAACGTTACAATCATGCTGACATGTTCGGAGTTGCTGAATTATGGCCTTTAAAACCCATGAAATCTGGAACAACCGTTTTTTAAACCTGATTATCGATTCAATGGCGGACGGCGTTTTCACGCTGGACGCCAAGGGACGGATATCTTCCTGGAATGCCTCAATGGAGCGAATCAGCGGATATTCTTCTACTGAGGCGCTGGGACAAACCTGTCGCCTTTTACAATTTAACCGCTGTTTCGGACTGGAATGCCCAGGCAATTTAAGTGAATGCGGTATATTTAAACATGGCCAAGCCAAGAATGATGAATGTATGCTCTGCCACAAGGACGGGCGCGACGTTTCGGTAATTAAAAATGCCAGGGCGGTGCGTGATGAAAACGGAGTCATTATCGGGGTTGTGGAAACCCTCACCGATTTGACGGAATTAAAAAAAGCCCGTCGTAAAGCCGAAGAAGCCGCATGGCGGTTGGAGGAAAAGCACCATTTCGGCAATATCATCGGCAAAAGCGCGGCTATGCGTCAGGTTTTCACGGCGATTCAAGCGGCGGCGGCCAGTCATGCCAACATATTGATTGAAGGCCAAAGCGGAACCGGTAAAGAGTTGGTGGCCGGAGCAATCCATTTTAACAGCGCCTTAAAAGAGAATCCGCTGGTAACCGTGAATTGCAGCGCCCTTTCCGAGTCCCTGCTGGAAAGCGAACTGTTCGGCCATGTCAAAGGGGCGTTTACCGGAGCGATGCGCAATCGCAAGGGACGCTTCGAAGAAGCCCACGGCGGAACTGTTTTTTTGGATGAAATCGGTGAAATCAGCCCGTTTATTCAGGTCAAACTGCTGCGAGTCTTACAGGAACGAGAAGTTGAACGGGTGGGCGAGTCGCGTAAACGGAAAATCAATATTCGCGTAGTCGCCGCCACGCACCGTGATTTGCATGATCTTGTTCGAAAGGGGCATTTCCGCGAAGATTTGTATTACCGCCTGAAAGTTTTCCCCATCAAAATTCCGCCTCTGCGTGAACACAAAGAGGATATCCCGCTTTTAATAAATCATTTCATCAAGGGGCAAAATAAAATGACAGGCAAAACAATCGGCAGCGTCTCACAAGCGGCGATGCGTATCATTTTGGATTATGCCTGGCCCGGCAATGTACGCGAACTGGAAAATGCGATTGAACATGCGTTTGTTCTATGCAGCGATAATCAGATTGATGCGTTTGATTTGCCGTTGGAAATCCGTCAGATGCATTACGAACCGTTACAAGCTGAAAAAACGCCGGCTGTACCGACACGAAGTCGGAAAAAGCTGGTCAAGACACAACTGTTGACGCTTTTAGATGCTTGTGAATGGAACAAAGCCGAAGTCGCCCGCCGGGTAGGTTTGAGCCGCACGGCGATATGGAAATATATGAAAAAGTGGGAAATTCCGTTGCAGCCGCCATCTTCTTAGGATACGGTATCACCATCAAAACAGGCCGATACGGCAAAAAATATTATGTTATCGGCACGATTATTGCATTTGAAGATTGCAAAAATTCAGCGTAAGGAAATTCCCAATAAATAAACTACCTATTTTAGCTGTGGTGTAGGGTGGGTGTAGAGAAACGAAACCCACCGAATGCTGATTAATGGTGGGTTTCGTTTCTCTACACCCACCCTACATTTGGGGTATATTATTTTTTGTGAAATCCCTAACATTAATTATCTGA